>NZ_JBLFFJ010000019.1:0-514 GCF_051400735.1 Chryseobacterium hilariae | reverse complement strand
TAAATAAACTAACTTGCTAAAGTTCTCTATTCATGAACACTTTTTGAATGTTAATTAACGAAGAAATATTATACCAATATGGTGCAGTCACACAAAGCTTTGAAAAGCAAGAGTATATTTTCCATGAAGGCGACTTACCAAGAAACTATTACCAGATCCTGGAAGGTAGAGTAAAATTATCCCACAATGACGAAGAAGGAAAAGAGTTTATTCAAACGATTTTAACAGACGGGCAAAGTGCCTGCGAGTTATTGCTTTTTATTGACTATAACTATCCCGTTAGTTCTGTTGCACTTGAAAGTACTACAATTTTAAAACTATCAAAACTTAATTTTGAAAAACTCTTAAATGAACATCCAACAATTTCTCGGGATCTTAATATTTTTTTTGCGGGTAGACTATATCAAAAGCTTATTATGCTTCAAAATAATGCGTCATTAAACCCTGAAATTAGGCTTAAAGGAATTATGAGCTATTACAAAAGTTTTAATCAAAGTAACGTCAAATATTCTTT
>NZ_JBLFFJ010000018.1:0-574 GCF_051400735.1 Chryseobacterium hilariae | reverse complement strand
AGGCCGTTAGCGCCGACACCGAGCGCAGGATCGAGGTCCACTGGTAGTAATCCAGGGGGCCGCCGACATGCTCCTCTTCGGGCAACAGGACGTGATACTTGACGTCGAGAATGCGCGCGGTGTTGTCGGCGCGCTCCAGATGCACGCCCATCCGCGAGAACCAGTAGGCGTCGTTGCGCAGCATGGTCCGGTAGGCCGAGCCGTCGAAGCGCAGCGAGGTCTCCTGCACGAAGCGCAGGAATTTTGCGAGTTCCTCGCGCGTCGAGGTGCCCTTGCTCCAGACCTCCTGCAATTCGATCCAGGCCGAGTTGATGGTGTCCCACATCTCGCTGGTGAGCGCGGTGCGCACCGAGCGCGAGTTGAGCCGTGCTGCCTCAATGCAGTTCCGGATCGACGACGGATTGTTCGGCGAGAACGACAGGTATTCGACGACGTTGTGCTCGTTGGCTTCCTGGTACTGCTGATAGAAGCTCGCGGCGACGCCCGCGGTCAGCAGCGCCGAGTCCCATTCATTTGTCTTGCCGATATAGGCGGCGGGCAGCGCGGTCACGCGCAAGGTCGCATCGATGGTGCG
>NZ_JBLFFJ010000017.1:0-750 GCF_051400735.1 Chryseobacterium hilariae | reverse complement strand
GAGGCCAAAATGCGCTCCTGTCGCCTTCGACGAGCGGAAGCGCATCGGGTCGTCGATCGCCGAGGCATAAGTCAGCGCCACAATCGGGCCGACCGACGGCGTCGTCATCAAAAGACTGGCCTGCGGGTGTGATCTGGCGAGCCGTGCCACTTGCTTGTCCAGACTGTTGAACTCGCGCCGCAACACGGCATGGGCTTCGAGCAGCGCCTTCGCCACGACCTTAAGTCCAGGATGGCCTGCAACGAGTTCTCGGATGCGTTCGGCGAAGGTACGCTCGGTAGTCTTGCCGACCTTCAGCCCAAAGCCGCGAAGCACTCCGCGAAGGCTGTTCTCGATGTCGTGGAGCTTGGATTGCAGCAGCTTGCGGGTCGTCAGAATGGCCCGCGTCTCCTGTGCCCCGATCGACTTGCAATGCACCGGCCGGAACCAGCCGAGGCGCATCAGCTGAGCTATCCCGCGTGCATCGTTGCGGTCCGACTTGACTGGCATCGCCTTGAAGGCATCGCGAACGTGCCGCGTCTCCAGAAGCTCGACCGCAAGACCAGCGTCCCGCAGAGCCGCATAGAGCCATTGCGACAATGGGCCCGCCTCCAGCCCGATCCGATCCAACGTCACCCCCAACGAACCGAACCAGGCGATCAGCGCTTCCGGCTCGCTGGAGACCTTCGTCTCGCGCAAAATCTTGCCTGTCCCATCGACAAGGCAGATGCTCGAGCATTCCAAGGACACGTCAATTCCTGCATAATGGTA
>NZ_JBLFFJ010000016.1:0-821 GCF_051400735.1 Chryseobacterium hilariae | reverse complement strand
AATACAATACAATACAATACAATACAATACAAACCCACCCAGATTACTCATTACTCATTACTCATTACTCATTACTCATTATCTTTGCATAAGCAATAAGCAATAAGCAATAAGCAATAAGCAATAAGCAATAAGCAATAAGCAATAAGCCTACTGCCTAATCCCTTAAAACACGGCTTAAAGATCTGTTCCAATCTGAGCCATCTGTGTGAAAAGATTACTTCTTTTTAGCTGTCTTTAGCTTTGTAGAACCTTCTCCTCTATAATATAAAAAAAAACTTTCTAAAAATCTGCTTGATCTGCTCAATCTGCGAGAGCGAGGCTGTTCAGTTTAAAATTCATCCGGGTTTTACACTGCCAACAAAACACTATAACCTTCATCGAGGTTTAAACAATATCCTAAAACTCCGCGTGATCTGAGGAATCTGAAACTCATCCATTCATTTTTAACCATAGTCTTTACCTTACAACCTTTCCGGTTCTGTCTCTACAATTTTCCTCTGCTCAGCTAAAGCTGATATTCCAGGATAACACAATCAATATCATTCCCGGCCATCCATCTTCTTTTTTCAATTAGATATCTGGTCTTCATTTTGAGACGCTCTATCACTCCGCTAAATCTTATTAGCGGCCTTATGACCTCATTCTTTTCATACTTTTCTATTTACACCACTTCTCCACGTCTCTTGTGGATAACTATGGTATCTCTATAAAGTATTAATACTTAGGATGGTATATTGCTATTTATCCCCAATATGAACAGGATGTCATATTTATGTTAAATAAGTTTGTTTTGCGTTTGAATAAGTTGTTATCTTTGC
>NZ_JBLFFJ010000015.1:0-1569 GCF_051400735.1 Chryseobacterium hilariae | reverse complement strand
TGTATGTCTTCAAAAGAAAATGGACTTTCTCTTAGGGAGTATTTGTTAGTTTAAAGTTATAATAAAAGTTGATTTCCATAAAATTTTTCTAAGCTTTGAGGGCTCAAAAATTTTCTAGAACAACTTTTTCTTAGCGTTTTACTTTTTCTTTAAAGTAATTCCGTTTTCTGAGTTGCAGTGTTTTCTCTTTTATTTTCCTGCGTTCCCGGAGTATTTCATCGCTTCTTCCAAAATATACATCAGCAGGAGTTAGATTTTGCAGAGACTCATGATACCGCTGATTATTATAACGGTTAACAAATTCCTCCAGTGCTTTTTCCAATTCTTCAGGGCTGTAATAAAAATGAAGTTTTACCACATTTTTCATCGTTCGGTGGTACCGCTCGATCTTTCCCTGGGTCTGCGGATGAGCAGGTTTTCCATGAAGCTGATTGATTTCATACTTTTTCAGCAGATACTCTTTCAACTCAGAAGCTACGTAGCAGGAGCCATTATCAGATAAAAGTTTAGGAACCTGTCCTTTTTTAAGCCCTGACTTTATTACAGCTGAATCTACCGTTCTTTTTACATCATTCACTTTCATGTTTCTACAGAGCTCCCAATGAACAATATAACGGCTGTAATCATCTAGAATGGTACTTAGATAGTACCAGCCCCAACCAATAATCTTAAAATAAGTGAAATCTGTTTGCCACATCTCATGTACAAAATTGGTTTTATCTTTAAATTCATCAGCAGCTGAGAGCAGGATATGAGAAGGAGCGGTAATCAGACCCCGCTTTTTCAAAATTCTGTACACACTTGATTCTGAAATAAAAATACCCTGCTCATCGGTGATTTTATAAGCCAGTTCTCGGCTGGAAAGTCCAGGATGCTCCAATGCGATCTCGACCACAAGGTTTTTTTGTTTCTCAGGAATGCTGTTCCATTGTTTTCTGTTAAAAGAGGGGGAAGAAAAAAATCCTTCATATCCTTTTTTCAGATACAGATTATACCAATTGTAAAAGGTGCTCTTATGGATGCCGAGTTCCCTCAAAGTCTTATTAACACCTATTTCACTGCGCGTAACGAGTTCTATGATCTCTAATTTTTCACCGGCGGATAACCTCATATATCTTCTATATTTCTGGGTTAGTCCAGCATGTCCAAGCTTTTTTTTACAATATCATACCGTAAAACGAGATCTGCAACCATTTCTTTTAGCTTCTTGTTTTCTTCACGAAGCTGGCTAACTTCATCAGAAGTAGCCTCACGAACTACATCACCAGAAAGGCGTTTCTTACCGGCCTCAAGAAATTCTTTGTTCCATTTGTAAAATGTGGATTCCTGAATGCCATGCTTACGGCAGAGCTCTGCTACAGAGGTCTCTGCACGAAGGGCTTCCATTACGATGAGGATCTTTTGCTCGGCAGTGAAGATTCTTCTGGTTTTTCTCCTGATCTCTTTAATGTAGGTTTCAGGAGTTGGTTTTTTCCTGGTGTTCATAATATCAAATTTAAAAATTAATCTCTTATGAAACACTCCTTAAGTGAGAGCCTAAATCAGTACACTTTTTGCTGACGATTTACA
>NZ_JBLFFJ010000014.1:0-2109 GCF_051400735.1 Chryseobacterium hilariae | reverse complement strand
GCAGTATTTATTTTCTGAAGCTGGCAGCTTTTATAAAGCAATGTGGTAGTATCAGTATCATACTTTGTATTTTTCTGATAGGTGAAATTCGCGGTTTCCACCCCATCAGCATTGGTAATTCTGGTCAGGAAAAAGGCTGATTTGTATTCCCATCCCCAAAGCCCTTTTTCATCATAAAAATGATCATACACGGCTGCTGTAGAATAATCATTAAAATAATAGGTGCTGCCATCATCATCCGTAATGATAAAGGAGTCAATAACCAGCGTAGCAGTATTATTCTGTTTGATATAGGCTATTTTGACGTGGTTCAGAGGAGAAAGATCTACTATTCTGAACGTGTTTTGTACGGTATCTCTTTCTATTTTAAATTTCCCGGAAAATCCCGGAAGATTATAATAATATTCATCATCAAAGACATTTTTTTCATAGTGAGGACTAGCCGTATTCTGAAAAGCTTCATCCACCATAATCCCGTTGATTTTTCTTGAAATCACCCCGCCCTTGAACATGGACCAGCCTGCTCCAACTTCACCTGCTGCATTGTCTGAAGAAACATCTGTTGGATTATAACTCAGCTGCAAACCAAAGCTGGAACCTCCAAATCCTGAGATACTAAGCAGCGGTATTGAAATTTCGGGTATGCCCAATGCTAATGATGGCGGATTATCCGTAAAATCAGCAAGGGAAGTAAGTGAAGGAACGGGATTGGCGGTATCTCCAAAGTTAACACCCTGAAACTGGTGCTGTGCCTGGAGATGACCAAATAAGCCTACAAGGCTTATAAGACACATGTAGATTTTTTTCATTATTTAATGTTTATTTTTTTATGAGTTTTGCAGTTGCTGTTTTATTGGTATCTGTTTTTATGGTCACCAAATAAGCTCCCTGTATTAAATTCTGAGTATTAATCTTCGTCACTTTATTCTTAGTTTTCAAACTCTGAAGCTGTCTTCCTCCCATATCATACAGAATAATATCAGCTTCTTTAAACTGGGAGCCAATTTCCACATAAGCATAATCTGATACTGGATTAGGATAGATTTTAATGTCCTGTTTTTCAATCAACTGGTCAAGCTGCTTGTCTCCAAGTTTTACGATCTTCCAGTTCTCTTTTCCGAGCTCCTCGGCACTGGTTCCGGCCAGAATGATTGAGCCGTCTCTGTTTAATTTTATATCGGAAAGCCTTTCTTCTCTCTTTCTGGATTCGCCTTTTACATGTTTTCTCCACTGTTCGTTGCCTTCCTGGTCCAAATAAAGCATCCAGAAGGTTTCATCGTCCGATTCTATTTTTCCTTCTGCCTGGGTATAGCCTCCTAATAGAATTCCTTTGGAAGTTTTATCATCAGCCGAATGAAGCACACTTGTTCCCATCAGAATATCACGGTTTCCGAAATTGTATGATTTCTGCCAGATCTCTTCACCTTTTTCGCTTAGGGAGATCAACCAAAGGTCGGTTCCTTCTTCAATACCGACAGTTTTATTTCCGGAAATTTTACTTCTTGACTCACCCCCAACCAAAAATCCGGTCGAAGTCAGAGCCAGCGTTCTCAAATGATCATCATCTTTTCCTCCGAAATTCTTTTCCCATTCTACTTTGCCGTCTTTTGAAATTTTTATTATCCAAAAATCTCCTTCACCATAGTTTTCGGTTTTCTTTGAACCGCCCAAGTTGCTTCTGGAATAAATTCCTAGCAAGGCTCCACCATCTTTAGTAGGAATCATTTTTTCAACTTCATCCAGACCTTTTCCTCCTAAAATAGACTGAGAGAGTTCTTTGCCGTCTTTGTCCAGTTTTACAATCAAAACATCTTTGGAGCCATAACCTTTAGTAGTACCCTGAGCCTGTCGAAGGGTGACATTTCCAGCTACAAAGAATCCTAAGTCTGTAGTTTGAATAACAGATCTTGCTTCTTCATCGGATGCTGATCCTAGAGTTTTCTGCCAAAGTTCATCACCAAATTCGTTGAGCCTAATCAACCAAAAATCTGATCCACCTTTAGATTCGTCTTTCTTATCCAGACCTTTCCCTGAATAAGAAGTACCTGAGATCAAAAAACCTCCGTCCTGAGTAGATACTGAGGCTGAAAGGTAATCATGGTTATTTCC
>NZ_JBLFFJ010000013.1:0-5481 GCF_051400735.1 Chryseobacterium hilariae | reverse complement strand
TTTTTTTTGTATCTTTGCAGTCCGGTTAAACGGGGCGCAGGAGTGAGTAAAGATTGGAGTGATAGAAGGGGTTAAGGTTAATTAAAAAACTTTAAAATTTTCCTTCGGAACATTTGGTCATTTAGAAATAAATAATTACTTTTGCAACCGCAAATAGAGAACAGAACGACAGAAAAGATTCTTTATTAAATGCGGAAAGAAAAAAGATCATTGACATACAATATAACAACCAAGTAAGGAAAAAACTAAAGCGTAAAAAAACTTTGAGTGGGTCAGGAAAAACATACAATGGAGAGTTTGATCCTGGCTCAGGATGAACGCTAGCGGGAGGCCTAACACATGCAAGCCGAGCGGTAGAGATTCTTCGGAATCTTGAGAGCGGCGCACGGGTGCGGAACACGTGTGCAACCTGCCTTTATCAGGGGAATAGCCTTTCGAAAGGAAGATTAATGCCCCATAATATATTTTTTGGCATCAGAAGATATTGAAAACTCCGGTGGATAAAGATGGGCACGCGCAGGATTAGATAGTTGGTAGGGTAACGGCCTACCAAGTCAACGATCCTTAGGGGGCCTGAGAGGGTGATCCCCCACACTGGTACTGAGACACGGACCAGACTCCTACGGGAGGCAGCAGTGAGGAATATTGGACAATGGGTGAGAGCCTGATCCAGCCATCCCGCGTGAAGGACGACGGCCCTATGGGTTGTAAACTTCTTTTGTACAGGGATAAACCTTTCCACGTGTGGGAAGCTGAAGGTACTGTACGAATAAGCACCGGCTAACTCCGTGCCAGCAGCCGCGGTAATACGGAGGGTGCAAGCGTTATCCGGATTTATTGGGTTTAAAGGGTCCGTAGGCGGACTCGTAAGTCAGTGGTGAAATCTCACAGCTTAACTGTGAAACTGCCATTGATACTGCGGGTCTTGAGTGTTGTTGAAGTAGCTGGAATAAGTAGTGTAGCGGTGAAATGCATAGATATTACTTAGAACACCAATTGCGAAGGCAGGTTACTAAGCAACAACTGACGCTGATGGACGAAAGCGTGGGGAGCGAACAGGATTAGATACCCTGGTAGTCCACGCCGTAAACGATGCTAACTCGTTTTTGGGCTTTCGGGTTCAGAGACTAAGCGAAAGTGATAAGTTAGCCACCTGGGGAGTACGTTCGCAAGAATGAAACTCAAAGGAATTGACGGGGGCCCGCACAAGCGGTGGATTATGTGGTTTAATTCGATGATACGCGAGGAACCTTACCAAGGCTTAAATGGGAAATGACAGGCTTAGAAATAGGCTTTTCTTCGGACATTTTTCAAGGTGCTGCATGGTTGTCGTCAGCTCGTGCCGTGAGGTGTTAGGTTAAGTCCTGCAACGAGCGCAACCCCTGTCACTAGTTGCCATCATTCAGTTGGGGACTCTAGTGAGACTGCCTACGCAAGTAGAGAGGAAGGTGGGGATGACGTCAAATCATCACGGCCCTTACGCCTTGGGCCACACACGTAATACAATGGCCGGTACAGAGGGCAGCTACACAGCGATGTGATGCAAATCTCGAAAGCCGGTCTCAGTTCGGATTGGAGTCTGCAACTCGACTCTATGAAGCTGGAATCGCTAGTAATCGCGCATCAGCCATGGCGCGGTGAATACGTTCCCGGGCCTTGTACACACCGCCCGTCAAGCCATGGAAGTCTGGGGTACCTGAAGTCGGTGACCGTAACAGGAGCTGCCTAGGGTAAAACAGGTAACTAGGGCTAAGTCGTAACAAGGTAGCCGTACCGGAAGGTGCGGCTGGAACATCTCATTTTAGAGCGTCTTTCGGGACGATAAACAAAATTAGGTACTTCGGTACCATTGATTCTGCTTAAAGTAAAGCTTTAGTTTTTTATTTGGTTGCTATATATTATAAAAATACAAAACCCACTAGAAATTAGTAAACGGGAAGAGAGAGGAGTATGATGGCGAGGTTAAGATATATGAAAATATTACTTATCACCCATTACTCATAACAGAGTCTCGTAGCTCAGCTGGTTAGAGCGCTACACTGATAATGTAGAGGTCGGCAGTTCGAGCCTGCCCGAGACTACTAATTGAATTAGAGGTTAGAGATTAGAAGTTAGAAGTTAGTTTTTACTACTATCTAATTACTCACATCTAACATCTTAACTAGAGGGGGAATTAGCTCAGCTGGCTAGAGCGCCTGCCTTGCACGCAGGAGGTCAAGGGTTCGACTCCCTTATTCTCCACAGTTTTGGAAGCTTGATTTAAAAGTTACGGATGGAGCCAAAAACAACATCTGTTCATTAAGTTGACAAGAAGACATTAAGATCATTGACATTAACGGTAAAGACATCACAAAGAGAAAACCGAGCGCATAAGAGCGCTTGAGTAACCAAAAATAGGAAAGAAATCGTTAAGGGCGTATGGCGGATGCCTAGGCTTTCAGAGGCGAAGAAGGACGCGGTAAGCTGCGAAAAGCTGCGGGGATCGGCACACACGAATTGATCCGCAGATGTCCGAATGGGGCAACCCGGCATGTTGAAGACATGTCACCTCTTAGGAGGAGCAAACCCGGAGAACTGAAACATCTAAGTACCCGGAGGAAAAGAAATCGAAGAGATTCCGTAAGTAGCGGCGAGCGAAAGCGGATTAGCCCAAAAGTCTTTATATGTTTAAAAGAATGTTCTGGAAAGAACAGCCGTAGAGGGTGATAGCCCCGTATTTGAAAGGCATATTTTGATGATAAATGAGTAGGGCGGGACACGTGAAATCCTGTCTGAATATGGGGGGACCATCCTCCAAGGCTAAATACTCCTGAAAGACCGATAGTGAACAAGTACTGTGAAGGAAAGGTGAAAAGCACTTCGAATAGAAGGGTGAAATAGAACCTGAAACCGTACGCCTACAAGCGGTCGGAGCCCACAAGTTGGGTGACGGCGTGCCTTTTGCATAATGAGCCTACGAGTTAATTTTACTAGCGAGGTTAAGGACTTCAGGTCCGGAGCCGGAGCGAAAGCGAGTCTGAATAGGGCGCTTAGTTAGTAGGATTAGACGCGAAACCTTGTGATCTACCCATGGGCAGGTTGAAGCTCTGGTAACACAGAGTGGAGGACCGAACCGGTTGACGTTGAAAAGTCTTCGGATGACCTGTGGGTAGGGGTGAAAGGCCAATCAAACTGGGAGATAGCTCGTACTCTCCGAAATGCATTTAGGTGCAGCGTCGCAACAAAGTTTATTAGAGGTAGAGCTACTGATTGGATGCGGGGGTTTCATCGCCTACCAATTCCTGACAAACTCCGAATGCTAATAAATGTTCTGCGGCAGTGAGGGCATGGGTGCTAAGGTCCATGTCCGAGAGGGAAAGAACCCAGACCAACAGCTAAGGTCCCCAAATATATGTTAAGTTGAAACAACGCGGTTGGACTGCATTGACAGCTAGGATGTTGGCTTGGAAGCAGCCATTCATTTAAAGAGTGCGTAACAGCTCACTAGTCGAGCGGTCCGGCATGGATAATAATCGGGCATAAACATATTACCGAAGCTATGGATTTATACCTTAGGGGTATATCTGGTAGGAGAGCATTCTGTTTGCGCCGAAGCAGTATCGTGAGGTATTGTGGAGCGGACAGAAAAGAAAATGTAGGCATAAGTAACGATAAAGGGGGCGAGAAACCCCCTCACCGAAAGACTAAGGTTTCCTCAGCCATGCTAATCAGCTGAGGGTTAGTCGGGACCTAACGCGAACCCGAAAGGGGTAGTGGATGGACAATGGGTTAATATTCCCATACTTGCTCACACTAAAAAGGGGACGGAGTGCCGTACCTGCTGGAGACTGACGGAATAGTCAAGGCCTAGCCTTCGGGCGAAGCTGCTGCAGGGAAAGTGCTTCCAAGAAAAGCCGAAGTGAAGCAACCCGTACCAAAACCGACACAGGTAGTCGAGGAGAGAATCCTAAGGTGCTCGAGTGAGTCGTGGCTAAGGAACTAGGCAAAATAGTCTCGTAACTTCGGAAGAAGAGACGCCATCAGCAATGGTGGCCGCAGTGAAGAGGCCCAGGCGACTGTTTATCAAAAACACAGGACTCTGCTAAATCGAAAGATGCTGTATAGGGTCTGACACCTGCCCGGTGCTGGAAGGTTAAGGAAGGGCGTTAGCGTAAGCGAAGCGTTTGACTGAAGCCCCAGTAAACGGCGGCCGTAACTATAACGGTCCTAAGGTAGCGAAATTCCTTGTCGGGTAAGTTCCGACCTGCACGAATGGTGTAACGATCTGGGCACTGTCTCAGCCACGAGCTCGGTGAAATTGTAGTATCGGTGAAGATGCCGATTACCCGCAATGGGACGAAAAGACCCTGTGAACCTTTACTATAACTTCGTATTGACTTTGAGTAAGTAATGTGTAGGATAGGTGGGAGGCTTTGAAGCGGGCACGCTAGTGTTCGTGGAGCCAACGTTGAAATACCACCCTTTACTTACTTGGAGCCTAACTTCTTTTAGAAGGACATTGCGTGGTGGGTAGTTTGACTGGGGTGGTCGCCTCCAAAAGAGTAACGGAGGCTTTCAAAGGTACCCTCAGCACGCTTGGTAACCGTGCGTAGAGTGTAATGGCATAAGGGTGCTTGACTGTGAGACCAACAAGTCGATCAGGTGCGAAAGCAGGACATAGTGATCCGGTGGTTCCGTATGGAAGGGCCATCGCTCATAGGATAAAAGGTACTCCGGGGATAACAGGCTAGTCTCCCCCAAGAGCTCACATCGACGGGGAGGTTCGGCACCTCGATGTCGGCTCGTCACATCCTGGGGCTGGAGAAGGTCCCAAGGGTTGGGCTGTTCGCCCATTAAAGTGGCACGCGAGCTGGGTTCAGAACGTCGTGAGACAGTTCGGTCTCTATCTATTGCGGGCGTTAGATGTTTGAGAGGGCTTGATTCTAGTACGAGAGGACCGAATTGAACAAACCTCTGGTGTATCAGTTGTACCGCCAGGTGCACCGCTGAGTAGCTACGTTTGGAAGAGATAAGCACTGAAAGCATATAAGTGCGAAACTCGCCTCAAGATGAGACATCTTTTAAGGGTCGTTGGAGATGACGACGTTGATAGGCTACAGGTGTAAAGGCAGTAATGTCATAGCCGAGTAGTACTAATTACCCGTAGATTTATAGCCTATGGTTGCTATATCAATATAATAGTATTATACAAGCCTTTTATGCGCAGTCAAGGTTTTGTCTTTGTGAACGTTTTTATCGATTAAAATCAGAAGTTAGAATCTAGATATTAGAAGTTAGTATATAACTAATCTTTAAATACTAAAATCTAACCTCTTATATAAAGCCTTTAGGGTGGTTTTAGCGGTGGGGCTCACCTGTTCCCATTCCGAACACAGAAGTTAAGCCCACCAGCGCCGATGGTACTGCGACAAGCGGGAGAGTAGGCCGCCGCCAGTTTTTATTAAAAGTCTCATACAACACAGATTGTATGAGACTTTTTTT
>NZ_JBLFFJ010000012.1:0-8901 GCF_051400735.1 Chryseobacterium hilariae | reverse complement strand
CAGAAAAATACAAAGTATGATACTGATACTACCACATTGCTTTATAAAAGCTGCCAGCTTCAGAAAATAAATACTGCACTGGGAAATATCGAGATCGTTTATGATTACGACCAGACCCTGGAAAAAACCATGAATGATCCTTACAGCATTAAAAAAGTAATGCTGAATAATTTTTACGGTAAAGTGGCGGAATATGCCTTTGACTATTCCTATCCTTTCCCTTCAAATCCGGGGGATGCTACCTACAAAAAAAGACAGCTGGACAAAATAAAGAAAATGGACGGGCAGAATATCCTTGAAGAGACCGCATTTCTTTATAATCCTCTCAGCCTGGAGGTTCCAACAGGTGGATCGTGTCAGGGAAGCGTACAGGTCGATCCATCCGGTGTTCTTAACAAGATTATTTATCCTACAAAAGGTGTTACTCAGTACCTTTACGAAGGTTCAGAAATTTATGCCGATAAAAGCTCTGCTGCCTATCTGGAATCACTGACCCTGGATTATGTAGACTCATGTACACAGGAACAGCAGGAGTTTTAAATTTTAGCTTTGATACCCATCAAACCCTGACTTATTCTTTTACCATACCGGGGGATTCTTCAAAGAAAAAAACATTCTGGGTAAATTACGGCGACGTTTATACTTCAGTCGATCCCAATACCGGAGAGCCTATTCTTCTTCCTCCCGTACCCGAGAATAAAAGAATTACCTATACCCTTAAAAGAGGAACTGAGGTATTAACCACCAACCAGAAAGGAAGCGGTATAAAATTTTATAACTATCCCGGTCAGTATACCGTTACTGCCAACGTGCCCCTACAGAATGGTCAGGTTAATTTTGGGCTGATAGAAGTCGTGGCAAAGCCTGGACCTTACCGTAATGCTAGTCCATCTACATCATACAGGATACGTTCCATTAAAAGGTTCAATAGTATTAACAGCAGCATACCGGTAAAAGAAATTTCATACAAGTATGATGATTTTTCCATTCCAAACGCTTCAAGCGGCTATACTTCTAAAGACAGCAGAATCCTGTTCAAAAATGTAAAAGTAACGGACGGTTCAGGAAACGGATATGCAAAATATTTCTTCAAACTGGATAAGGATTATCCATCGTATCAGACTACGGTAGGTGGCAATACCGTTAATTTCCAGCCTTACTACAACCTTTTAAGATCAGGGATTCTGGAGAAAAAAGAAATGTATAGTGAGACTAACCAGCTTCTGGGAAAAGATGATTATCAGTACACATTTGGAATTGCAGATAATGTTGATTATCAGACCGATGAAGGATTTTATTCCAAAACAGCATTTATCAGCCAGACAAAGAGCACTTCCATAGCCTATCCTTCAGGATCTGCGGCATCTTTCCTGCAAACTTCAAGTGAAAACAATGTAAGGTCGGATAATTACAAACCTTCCTCTTCAAAAACTACAGCTGCAGACGGAACGGTAACTGAAAGCTTCTATAAATACGCCCAGGATAAAAATCTCACCAAGCTGCTGGCTGCTAATATGACAGGAATGCCGGTAGAAACAGAAGTTAAGGAAGCGGGTAAAACCATCGGAAAATCTGAAACTAAATTTGATCATTCAGCTAATGTATACCCGAGTTCTGTCATCGGGTACAACAGGCAGAACCAGAGTCCTTTTACCGCTTCTACACTGGATGTTTATGACAACAAAGGGAATCTGGTACAGGTAACCGGGAAAAACGGAATTCCTACAACCACAATCTGGGGATATTACCAGACCCTGCCTATTGCTGTTATTTCAGGGGCCTCCTATTCCCAGGTAGCCTCCCTTTCGACAGTAACAGCTGTCATAGCCGCTTCCAATGCGGATCGTGATAATCCGGCTAACGAACCTGCGCTTATACAAGCTCTGGAAAATCTTAGAAAAGATCCTGCCCTGAAGAATTACACGGTCACGGCAACCACGTATGATCCTCTGGTGGGAGTAACGAACTCCATTTCGGCGAACGGCATCAGAACGGTAAATATCTATGATAATGCAGGCAGACTGATCAAAATAAAGGATGTGGACGGAAAAACTTTGCAGGAAAACCAGTACAACTACAAACACTAAAAATCATGAAAAAAATTATAACAGCATTCCATATATTGTTTGTGGCGGGGCTCTCTTTCGCACAAACGAACCTAAGTACTGCTGAGAACTATATCTATACCAAAAACTGTCTGGATGGAGACTGTATTAAAAAATCAGAATCTGTGCAGTATTTTGACGGATTAGGAAGACCCGTTCAAAGTGTTGCCATCAAAGCAACGCCACTTGGAAGAGATGTGGTGGTTCCTATAGAGTATGATGCAAAAGGAAGACAGGCCAAAAGTTATCTTCCTGTTCCCCAGCCGGGCACAGCGAATGGAGCCATCTATACCAATCCGCTTGCGAATGCACCTTCTGCCGGATACGGAAGTGAAAAGATCTATGCAGAAAAACGCTACGACGACCTGTTTACCACAAGAGTAAGCCAGGTTGTGCCGGCCGGAACCGCCTGGTCCCAGAAGCCCGCCAATATGGCTTACGGCACCAACGCATCTGGTGAAGTAAAGAAATATGGGATCACAACAAGCTGGACAGAAGGGAGAACAGATTCAGGTATTTCCTTCTCGGCTTCCTATGCTGCTAACCAGCTGATGAAAACTTCCGTTACCGATCCGGATGGAAATATCACCACGGAATTCAAAAATGGAAAAGGACAGACCATACTGGTCAGAAAAAATGACGGTACCCAGAATGTAGATACCTATTACCTGTACAATGAATACGGCCAGCTGGTCTATGTCATTCCACCACTGGCGGTAGGCACTTCTGCTCCCGATCAGACGATGCTGGACAAGCTGTGTTACCAGTACCGGTATGACGGATTGGGAAGACTGGTAGAGAAAAAAGTTCCTGGGAAAGGCTGGGAGTATATGCTATATGATAAACAGGACCGATTGATAGCTTCTCAAGATGCCAATCTAAGAACCAAAGGACAGTGGTTATATACTCAATATGATGAATTTGGAAGAGCTGTAATCACTGGTATTTGCACATCAGGCGGAAATGGGTCGAGAGTAGCGGAGCAGAATATAGCAGAGCTATACGGCAGTAACAATGTGTCCAGAACCCCTGCTAAATTTTTCTATAGAGAAGGAATGGATGTATTTTATAATCCTATAAACACTTATCCCAATACAAACTGGGAAAAAATCCTGTCTGTAAATTATTATGATAGCTATCCTGATTATAGTTTTAATCCGGCTTTTCCATCTACGATACCAACACAAATCTTTGGACAGCCTGTTTTAACCGGAGACTCCTCAAATGCAAAAGGACTTCCTCTACTGAGCCTGGTAAAGAATATCGAGGATGATAACTGGACCAGAAGCTACATTTATTACGATACCAAAGGAAGGGCAGTAGGAACCTATGCCATTAACCATCTGGGTGGATACACCAGAACAGAATCAGAATTGGATTTTGTGGGAGTAGCCAAACAGACCAAGGTCTATCATAAAAGACTGGCTACAGATACCGAAAAGGTAATTTCCCAAAGCTTTGATTTTGACAACCAGAACCGGGTAACGAAGCACCGTCACCAGGTAGACAGCGGTCCTGTGGAACTGTTGGCGGAAAATACCTATAATGAGCTTTCGCAGCTATCCAACAAGAAAGTGGGGGGCGGACTTCAAAGCATCGATTACCAGTATGACATCCGTGGTGCGCTTACCAAAATTAATGATCCGGCTGCACTCGGAACCAAGCTTTTCGGCTATGAGCTGAAGTATTTTAATCCCCAGAATACCTCTCAGGGCTCTACAGGGAAATACAACGGCAATATTACGGAAGTGACCTGGAAAACGGCTACGGACCAGGTTTTAAGACAGTATAATTACCAGTATGATGGCCTGAACAGGCTTAAAAAAGGAATCTATTCTGAACCGGCGGCTTCTGTTCCGCAGAATGGACTGTTTAATGAAACTTTAGCCTATGATCTGAACGGAAATATGACTTCATTGCAGAGAAATGGGAAAAGCAGTTCAGGAACAGCGCAGCTTATTGACAATCTTACCTACAATTATACAGGAAATAAGCTCAATACCGTTACTGACACTTCAGGAAACTACAGTGGCTATCCTGATACCTCCGGGAACACCATTTCTTATGATGATAACGGGAATATGAAGGATCATGTTGACAAGGGTGTTTTACAGATTGATTATAATTTTTTGAATCTTCCTGATTACATCAAGTTTGATAAAGGATTACCGACACGCGAAGGAATTATTAATGAAAATATATACTATACCTATCGTGCGGATGGTACTAAACTCAGGAAAATTTATAATTACACTCCTTTCGATCCTTTTGGTACTGCTACTTCCCTTGAATCTACAGTTACAGAATATGTAGATGGCTTTCAGTATGAAATTATGAATGGCAAAAAAGGCAAAACTGTTGCTTTAAAATTTGTTCCTACAGCTGAAGGCTATTACAATTTTGAAAATAATAAGTATATTTACAGCTACACAGACCATTTAGGAAATGTACGTTTAAGCTATGCTAAAAACTCAGCAGGCAGCGCAGAAGCTCTTGAAGAAAACAACTATTATCCTTTTGGATTAAAACATGATGGTTATAATGTTTTAGCCGGGAATACTTCATATACTTATGGGTACAACGGCAAGGAACTACAGAAAGAAACAGGCTGGGGAGATTATGGAGCGAGAATGTATATGGCTGATATTGGCAGATGGGGTGTGATAGATCCTCTTGCTGAACAGATGAGAAGATATTCGCCTTATAATTATGCCTTTAACAATCCTATAAGCTTTATAGATCCTGATGGCATGGCGCCAAGACAATTTGCAATGGCAGGCGATGGATTCGGTAATGTGGATGTAAGTTCGGGCTGGACCAATCCAAACTGGTTGGGATTAGGAGATAGAGGCGGAAGCTATGATCAATTAGCATCTGTTGGAGGAGGAATAGGTGGAGATTTAGAAATTTATGAAGGAGCTGCAGCTGCAGATGCATTCAGGACACTTATGAATCCTCAGTATAATTTCTCACAATTCAATTTTTCAAATTTTGGATTAAATGACCCCGGACCAACTTACACAGCTAAGCATTATGCTCTTATTCAAGGTTTATCTACATTTGCCAATAAGTTGTTTGGTTCTCCATTTACATTGGATAAATTAACAGAATCTGAAAAGCAAAGTATATTTAAACAAAGTGCACGAAAAACGACAGCTATATTAATGTATGAGTATGCTTCAGGAACAGGTCCGGAACATAGAAACTTTTTTCCCGGAGATGCTTTAACTGAAGATATAAAATGGTCAAATTCATCAGCAAGAGCGACTACAATGTTTGCAAGTGACTATAATGCAGGAAAAATAAAAGATGGCCAAACTATTCAATATTATATAGGTACAAGCCCTGACAAAATTGGAATAAGTGGAAGTATAGACGCTCACTTTAAAGGATTGGCAGATCAATCTATTTGGAGAGGGGGAATGGTTTATAATATGCAAAAAAGAGGAAACAGATTGTATGTAAATGTTATTGATAAATATACAGTTTCCTCCGGGATATCTAGAAATGACGCTGATTCATTTAATAGAGGTAAGACAATTACCCCATTAGGAACAACAACAATTACTATTCATTTTAATTATCAATGGATAAAAACAAAATAAAGATATGAAGAATACAAAAAAATATTTATTAATAATATTAATTAGTTTGCTATGTTTATCATGCAATAAAATATTTCCTGAAAATATGGAAAGTTTTATGTTTCAATTAAAGGATAGTATATATTTAAATCAACCTTCAAGATCAATACTTGTTATGCATAAAATTAGAGAAGATAGTTTTATCCATGGGAAAGTAATAGTTAATGATATAGACAGTGTATATATAAATAACAACAAAAGTGTAATTTACATCATTAATAGTAAAAACGAGTGTATTTGGGTGAGATCTGATTTTAAAACTGAGAAGCTGAACAAAAAACCCAAAGTTAATTTTGTCAGTATTACAGGGTATCATGATTAGATTTTCGATAATGTAGGTAATGTATCAAAGTTAGTGATTCGATTATTCCAATGATTAACTCATTGAAAATCAACTGGTATTAAATATTAAAATTAAAACAGTAGGCGCAGGTTATCCTGCTCTTACTGTTTTAGTGGATAAAATATGTCTTAAATAATTGAAGATCATTCCTCGTGTTCCAAAGTTAGTGAAGAATAATTTTTGAAAATAATAAGTATATTCATAGTTATACAGACCATTTGGGAAATGTGCGTTTAAGCTACTCCAAAAATTTATCTGGCAGCGCAGAAGCTCTTGAAGAAAACAATTATTATCCTTTTGGTTTAAAACATGAAGGATATAATGTTTTAGCCGGGAATACTTCATATACTTATGGGTACAACGGCAAGGAACTACAGAAAGAAACCGGCTGGGGAGATTATGGGGCGAGAATGTATATGGCAGATATTGGCAAATGGGGTGTGATAGATCCATTAGCAGAGCAGATGAGAAGATATTCTCCGTATAACTATGCCTTTAATAATCCTATAAGCTTTATAGATCCTGATGGAATGGCTCCCAGACAGTTTGCAATGGCTGGTGATGGATTCGGTAATGTGGATGTAAGTTCGGGCTGGACCAATCCAAACTGGCTGGGATTAGGAGATAGAGGCGGAAGCTATGACCAATTAGCATCTGTTGGAGGAGGAATAGGAGGAGATATAGAAATATATGAAGGAAGTGAAGCAGCAGATGCATTCAGGAAACTAATGCCTCAATATAATTTTAATCCGTTTGATGCTATGCAGTTTAAGCTAAATGATTTTAATCCGGAGGAGCCTGTAAGCTTCTTTGGAAAAGAAGATGATGCTGTTTTCCATCAGGTTTATAAGCAGATGAATAATCTTTTTAAAGATACAAAAGGGGATGGAGTCTTCAGAGTCTATTCACACGGTAATTTTGGAACACTATTTAATGGTGAAGAAAGAATAAGAGATGCCAAAACTTTTGATACTGTAATGAATTCTAAAAATAGTAATTGGAAGAATGTAGATAAAATGAAAGATCCAATTTTAATTTTGTATGCGTGTTTATCTGGGGTGAGTACAACAGCAAATGAAGCTATAGGTAAACAAATATCCAAAGCTCATCCCAATTTAACTGTTATAGCATTTAATGGCTTCGTGACCTATGATACAACAGCAAATGGTATTAAAAAACATTAACATTGGTCAGGATAAAAGAGATGGAAATGGTGTTATTGTATTTTATAAAAATGGAGAATATTTGACAGGTTATAGATATAACCAATTTCTTAAAAAATATCCGAACTTTAAATAAATATTATATGAAAAAATTACTAATAAGTATGCTATTAATATTCTTAAGTAACTGTAATAAAGAAAACAAACAAAAGAATAATGAGAGTAAGAAGGAAGATATAAAACTTGAATCTGTATCAGAAAATCAATTGATAAGAGATGAGTATAGCGCTAATAAAGATAATAAATTTAACTTTAACGATAAAAAATTACAAAATAATTTAAGAAAAGCGATATATGAAGGTGATATACAAGCGTATAAATCTGCTAGTAAACAATATATAATTAATGGTCATTATAAAGAATTTTTATATTATGCTATAGTTATGGCGGAAAAGAATAATAGTAAAGAGGCCTATTGGGACATTTCAGCGATTTTAGATTTTGAAACTCAAGACCCATTAGTAAAACAATTTCATTTTACTAGTCAGTATGGGAGTTATTCTTTATTAAAGTCTTATGAAATGGGAGATATAGGAGCAAAACAATCTGTAAACTACATTTACACAGATAAAGGTAAAAAAATACCAAAATCAAGCTCAGTTTATTGTACAGATTAAATAGAATTAATATTTCGTAATTTCTATCTTATTAGGACAAAAGTTTATCCTTCTTATACTCTATTTGAGAGGATTTTATAAACAATTAGGGTACTGATTTCAATACCCTAATTTTAATTTAAAATAAGTTTCGCTAAGACAGCGCAGAAGCTCTTGAAGAAAAACAACTATTATCCTTTTGGATTAAAACATGAAGGATATAATGTTTTAGCCGGGAATACTTCATATACTTATGGGTACAACGGCAAGGAACTACAGAAAGAAACCGACTGGAGTGATTACGGAGCAAGGATGTATATGGCAGATATTGGCAGATGGGGTGTGATAGACCCTCTGGCTGAGCAGATGAGAAGATATTCTCCGTATAACTATGCATTTAATAATCCTGTAAGCTTTATAGATCCGGATGGCATGGCGCCAAGACAGTTTGCAATGGCAGGTGATGGATTCGGTAATGTGGATGTAAGTTCTGGCTGGACCAATCCAAACTGGTTGGGATTAGGAGATAGAGGCGGAAGCTATGATCAATTAGCATCTGTTGGAGGAGGAGGAGGTCTTATTTATCAGACTGATGAAGGAACTGTATATACAGGAAGTGCAGCTACAAACGCCTTTTCATCTTTAATGTCTGGTAATACTAATCCTCCAAGACCGAGTTTTTGGAACCGAGTTGGTAGCTTCTTTAAAGGTATCTTCGGAGGTAACGAAAAAGGTGCTGGTATTACAAGTATTGCTACCGGAGCACAGGTTAGTAGGCTTAGTAGAATCATTCAGATTGGAGAGATAATTCAGATAAATGCAGAACTTTATGCTACCGTTGGTACTGTAGCAACCCGTGGTCTTTGGGGATTACCATTAATGTTAAATGGGGATACTCAATTTGCTGCTAATTCTGTAAATCGTCAGCAAAAAGTGTACTGATTTAGGCTCTCACTTAAGGAGTGTTTCATAAGAGATTAATTTTTAAAT
>NZ_JBLFFJ010000011.1:0-19338 GCF_051400735.1 Chryseobacterium hilariae | reverse complement strand
AAATCAACTTTTATTATAACTTTAAACTAACAAATACTCCCTAAGAGAAAGTCCATTTTCTTTTGAAGACATACAGTTGTGTAAGTCCACCGGCTATATTGAATTGGTGAAAAGCTTTTCAATAGATAGAGAAGATAATCCTGCGCTGGCGGCAGATATTGATAAAGTTGGATAGAAGTTTGACCTGGCAACATTGGTGTTTTCAAAATACGCCCTAAAACTCAATTCAGCACTTTGGACATCGGGCCTGTTATGCAACAACTGCATCGGAATACCAGTATTTATATGCTCGTATACTTTTTGCTCATCAAGCGTTGATCTTTCTATTGGACCGGGTGTCTTACTCAGCAAAAGTGAAATGATATTTTCCGTTTCCCTGATACTTTGTTGTAGATCGGGCACCGTTACTTCAGTTGCGTATAGGTTAGCCTCGCTCTGCACTTCTGCCGCTCCATTGACAGTTCCGACTTCCATCAATGCTTTCATAGTCTTTACTTCTTCTTTCCTATTTTCAATTGTTTTAAGCGTAATAAGGGTATCCATTAGTCCTCTAAAGATCATTTAATAATCATTAGACTATTTTAGATCAAGGAATTCTATAACCATTCCAATTTCTTTTGCTCAAATTTTTGTAATTTTATGCCAAAGGGACAAGAAAAGGGACAAAAATTGTAGTATTAGAAACTTCAAAATTACATAAGTTGCATTAAATCAATATGTCATATAATATTAAAACTTATAACCTGCTACTTATCAGTTATTTACAACTTTTATTTCCCTAAATATTTATGATAATTGTGGCATATTGAATGCGGCATAAAGGGTGAATTTTTGGAAGAAAAGAGAGGAGAAAATAAGTAAGAAATTAATACTCTGTAATTTTGGATTTTAGCAATATTTTCTAGACCGCATTGTTGACCTTCTTTACTATGGTCAATTTATTCCAGAATCACGTGGTCAGTTTAATCAAAATTTACATCTTATAACGATTACAGCAATATAAAAAACTCATTTTCAAAATCTAAATTGTAATTATCTACAATCATTAATGAATTCTGATTCATCAAATGGCCGTATGTTAGCTCTCATTATCCCTCTCATCATTTTCTCTTTCAGAAAGCATTAAAAGGTAGGCGGTAGGAGTATATCCTGTTATTTCTTTAAAAACTTTGGTGAATAAAGCTGCCGTCGGGAATCCTGAGATTTCCGCAAGGTAGCTTATTTTATATTTACTGAATGAAGAGTCCTTTTCAATTTTTTGAAGTACAAAATTTATTCTTAAAATATGAAGATAGGATTTAAAATTTTCAGCCTTATGCTTTTTGACGACTTCCGACAAATACCTGACATTTGTATTCAATTGTACGGCTAGATATGCCAAAGTAATGCCTTTGTTTGTAAACTCTTTCCTATTTTCAAACTTTTTAAGCCCGTTTAAGATATGTTTTTCAGTATCACTATTTATCGCGTCCTGTAGTTTCGGTGTATTTTTTGAAACTGAAAGATCCTCTTTCCCTTTATGAGAACTTGAATTACCAGATAAATATGAAAATCCAAGGGATGTTTTAGGTGGCTTTTTGTGATTGAGAACTATAAATAACACTAAAAGTCCCAATAAAACAATCAATAAGTACTTATACAATGGCTCATAAAATTTCACATTTAATGCTTCGGATCCACCACTTACAATATTGGACATATTTGTTTCATGAAGTAGGATAGCACTTTGAAAAACATTGAACAAACTGTCCGTTGTACTATGATTTATAAATAAATTCGAAAGAAGGATTCCGAAAATAAAATGACAATTCTTTTTCATGGTAAAGCTAATTGGGAACAAATTATTTCGCTTTGAAAAACAAATTTAATTATTAAAATTGCACATTTACTATAGCTACTTCACTATTTGGTGGATTAAAATCGTAAATAACTGATTATCAGAATGAAAAATTTCAAAAGTTTCCGAAAACAATATATTGTTTGCAGAAAATGAATAAGCAAAATCTTTTATTGTTAGCAAATTGAAGATATATTTACATTATGAATTTCAAATGTTCATTAATAATCAATTATAACGGTATTCTCTACTTAGATAAAAATCAAAACTAATATTATTATGAAAAAGATTTTTTTACTCATGTGTTCACTAGGGCTTTCAGCAATGTATTTGGCCCAAATAGGGATCAATACAGCAACACCAACTGCAACATTGGATGTTGTTGGAAAACCTACAATCGCTACAACTGTTGATGGAATTCTACCTCCACGCATAACAGGTGATCAATTACAGGCAAAAGATGCCATATACACAACTTCGCAGAATGGAGTGATAGTTTATGCTACTGCCGCTGTAACAACTCCGTCTCCTAAAACAATAAATGTTACCGCTCCGGGTTTTTATTATTATGATGCACCAAACAGCTCTTGGCTCTCTTTAAGGGGCAGTGGTCAGGCTGGCGGAACAGGAACTGCTTTATATGCAAGCAGAGACGGTGCCTGGTCATTAGCCAACTTAGGAATTGCAGGTACCAATTGGAATAAAATTAGCTTAACTTCTACAGATACCAAATCAGGAGTTGCTTCATTAATTAATAATGGTGTATACACTGCTCCAAAACCGGGATTATATGAAGTTAAATATGATGTTCAGCTGGAAGGTGGTGTAGATTTAAATGTTTTAGGTGGAAAAAGTCTGGGTATTATAAAAAACGGAGCCACTATAATAGATCGCAAGATTTTTGATGCGGTAAGAGTATCCTTATTAAATGTAACATTGGCAGCTGTTCCGGTTACCTCTACTACCCTAACTACGGTAGTCCAACTTAACACTGGTGATACTTTAACTTTTGCTGTTGAAACCGGAGGTGTAAATTTAGGATTATTAACGGACGGTAAAGTATCTGTAAATGTTTATAAAATTTCGGAATAACATCTGGATTGTGTTGAACGACATAGAATTTTAGTAGAATATGAATTTTAAGCACATCCATATTGGAAATTTAATCAAACAAAAAGTTGAAGAAAGCCAAATAGACCAAGATCGAATCTGTAAATTTCTCCGTTGCAATGAAACCGAAGTACAAAAAATGTACAATGCCCAAAACCTTGATTGTGATATCGTTCTCAGGTGGAGTAAATTATTAGAATATGATTTTTTCAGAATATATTCTCAGCATTTAATTCTATTTGCACCTCAACAAAATGCAAGATTAAATACCATCAAAACGGCATTGAAATCGGAGCTTCCTGAGTTTAAAAAGAACATTTATACTGTTGAAATTATAAATTTCATCATCGAACAAATTACTTCCGGCCAGAAAACTAGAACTCAGGTTATGGAACAATATAATATTCCTAGATCTACACTCTATCGATGGCTAATAAAATTTCAAAATATAGAAGCTGATTTCATCAATTAACAATATTTATCACTTAATATAATATGATACCCAATTATAAACTGATCTTCACAGATATTCTAGACCAAAAATACCCTCAAAAGAAAGAATACTGTAAAAATATATTGAACAAGACAGAAATTAATGAATTGGATGTTATCAATCTAAATCAGATAATTTTTGGAAACAAATCAAAAGTTTCGACAATCAATCAGAAATTTAAAGCATATAATAAATCCACCATTGTAGAAATTTTGCGTTACCAAACACAAAACCACTTAAACAACACACAAATCGCTAATCATTTTAATCTGAGTAGAAACACAGTCTCCAAGTGGAGAAAACAGTTTGAAACACATTAATTCGAAATAGCCTCAATGCAATACTGAAGGTGCCGTGATTCTAAAAACACAAACTAAGGCCAGCTATGCTGGCCTTTTTATCTGGAATATACATCCTGTCATTGAATATCCGGTTCAAATTCTCCAGACATTAAAAAAAGTCCGATTATTATTCAATAACAATATTGTCTTGGAAATCTATTCGTAGAAGAAAGAAAGATCTCTACAGTAAGATGAAGGATTTTAATAATTGCCTTGGACTGAATTTTGATTCACCTTTTAAAAAAGAATTGTCCACATATACAACCCTACTGATGAAAAAGCCGGAGGTGGCCGCGGAGCAATTAGCATGGATGATCTTTTATCTATTGCTCTATCTCTTTTAGACCAACCAGTAACATTAAATTATGTTTTCCAATTTAGGGAGAATTCAGAGGATGATTAGAGCGACAAAATTGCAGAATATTATTCTGAAAATAACATTTAACTGTGGGTTTTACAGACATCGTCTCACTTATTTAACTGACAGTCAACCAATAATTTTGATCTCTAATTTGTTCTTTATTTAGATCGTACATATCATCAACTTATTCCCAAGGGAGTTTTATTTGATAAAGCATTAATTACCTGCATCGGCGTGCGGCCCTTTAAAGAACTGTGAGATCTCAGCCAATTATAATGAAATTGCCATTGTGGTATCAACTGTGGAATAAAATTCATCAAGATCGGTTCGCTGTGTTCTTTCAACCTTTCCATTGAGATGCGGAGCCCCAGGTTTGATGGGCCGAAATTTAATGCCCATTCCATTAATCTATCCTGAACTGAATAAGCAAAAAACTCTTTTCCTCTATCAGTTTGAATGTGCTGTATCGCAAATGACATCTATTCCAGCAATGCATCAAGAAACTACAAGGTGTTGGTATCTGTACGCCGTGAAAATAATTGAAGCACTTTAAATCTACTGCAATCATCTATGGCCGTGTATTGATAAATGCCTGGGGCTATTTTACAGACGTCCATTTGTACGCGATCCCCCTGTATTGGTCGGTTATTGCGTGTTTGTTTTTTACGATAGTAACGTTTAAGCTTTAAATATTGTTTATTATTCTTTTTAAGAACTTTATGAACAGTTGCAGTCGAGATTGAGGACTCATATAAGCGTTTCATCTCACTGACTATACTACGATGTCCTAAATTGCGCTTTGTCCTTAACTCAAGAATTCGATGTTCGTCCTCTTTTGTTATTTTGTAGTGGATTTTATGCGGTGTTCTACTAAGTTCACATAGACCATCAATACCAGATTCTTTAAATCGTTTAAACCATTTTCTCAGTGTCGGCCTAGTTATGCCACACCTTAAACATACAACCCCTGCATTACCAATGGTCTCAGCTTTACCCCATTCAAGACGCTTTTTTACTTCATTTTTCATTACTGTTGATTTATGTTAGAATGTGGTAAATTTGTGGTTCTACCATCATTTTAACATCAAGTTATTGAAAATATCTGTATGAATCACACAATTTAATAACAGTTTAAGCTGAATAAAAGTACAGTCTAACTATTACATCACTACTCCACTGACAACAGCTCTTTACTTTGCTAATACCACTATACATATCTATACAACAGTAGTTTTTTATTATTAATTACACATAATTCTTATATGTTAATCAATATTTCTTTTATATTTTATTATTTTTGCTAATCGAGTAAACAAACCCTATCTTAAAAATTTAATGATTGTAACTAATAAACGTAAAGTAGTCAGAATGATGAACCTATTGATTGGACTTTTGATTGCTACAATATCTTTAAGCCTTAGTTGTTTTATTTTTAACATTTTAATCTTAGAGCAATATCGCTGGTCAATATGTTTAATATTGCTGGTTATAGCACTTTTTTTAATTTTTCAGCTTCTAAAGCTTCGAATATTTCTATTCGAAAACACAGGCATAATTTTTTCGATAAAGTGCTATCATCCACTTAAAAAAGGGGTTATTTTTCCTGTTATTGAATATCCGGTTCAAATGCTCCAGACATTAAAAAAAGACCGATTCTTATTCAATAACAGTATTGTCTTGGAAATCTATTCGCAGAAGAAAGAGAGATCTCTACAGCTAAAACTCTCTTCGTCTTATCTAAGCAACAGCGACTACAGCAAAATCGAGAACTCATTTTATTTTGCAAACAAAGACAAAAATTCAGTTAGTTGACAATATTTCATTACTAGGCCCTATGGATGCCCCAATTATAAAAGGATATTTGTAATTATCCCTGAAAGTCAAACAGCTTAAAACTGGACATATATGTTTAGATTTAAGTAATTTTTTCCTTATGGATAATAATGCCCATCACTTTCTCAAACACTATTGATTGCTCTGTCAAGGTATTTTGCACCGCTTTTTCAATGTTAAGCTTTCTGCTAGAGGCAGTTAGTTAAGCCGAGTAATTTTTTGGAGGTCTAAAATATCATACTATTCTGCAATATTTCCTCAACCACTTTCTTCTCAAAATATTTAATATTACTTGACTTAAAAATGATCGGTGATGAATAAATACAAAAATCCCCGGAAAATCCGGAGATAAAAACACAAATGATAAAAAAATATTTCGAATCGCTAAAATAATATTTTTTTTTACTTAAATTGTTAAGGAATCACAAATTTATTTTAGCAATGAAAGTATTGTTAAGCTTTATCGGTTCGTCTCATCAAAATTATTTTTATAAAGTCATGCATAATTCTGAATTCCGACCTCTAAAGTGTTTCTCCTACCATTACTCCGTAATCTCCGAAAGAAGCTTGTTTGCCATAGCCATAGTACCAGGGAGTTCTTTTGAAGCCATCTACTTAAATTCATTATCAAGCATAATTTTATTGTGTGAGGCAAATTATAAACAATGATATTAAACAGTCACTTCAATTGGTGCATGAATGAGGATCCAACTCTTGCAAACAAATCTAATATTTTGGCATGAAAAATACCGAAAAGTAATTAATAGGATGGTATTTTTCTTCTTTGATTCCGCAACACTGCTATTATCTCACTGCAGTTGCTTGTAGTTCCACTTTCAATGTTTCAAATAACCCGCTAACCTCTAATACTGTTAGAGCCTGCTCTATTTTGTGGCGAGATATCCACTCCTGCAAAATTTCAAAATGAGGTAGCAGTTCATCTGTTGAAGTGGAGTAAACATTCAATTTGATAATGTTGCTGCATTCATATCCAGCCAAAGATATTACTTCTTCAAGATTGGTTATTGCTTGCAGCAGTTGGGATTTCATATCTCCATTGCTTGAAATTCCTGCCGGATCTATCGCTGCCTGGCCAGCACAGTATAACGTGCTTTGTACATTTCTCACCTCCACAGCTTGGGAATAACTGCGGTCTGCTTGCCACTTCCACGGATTGACTGTTCTTTTTTCCATAATATTGATTTTTATAACGTCGTGTAACGCTGTTTATATTTACCCTGCAAAAATGCTGAATAGTTTGTGTTTACACGAGTGACTGAAATCACAATTATCCTGTGATGTATATCACTATACTATCTCATACGACTAAGTGTTTCTCTTGATACACCAAGATAGGAAGCAAGGAGGGATTTAGGGACGCGTTGGATCAATTCCGGATATTTTTCTAACAATTGACTATACCGTTCTGCTGTATTCGAGATCATTGCTGATATGACACGCTGCTGTGCAGCAATATAACCTGAATATGCTTTTTCAAGAAAGAAATGTTCTATTTTTGGAAGCATCCTACATAGCTTTTTATACTCTTCTAGGTTTAGGCACAATACTTCAGTATCCTCTATACATTCCAACGACATCGTTGCATTTGTCTGATTATAAAAAGCCTGGAAATCAGTTTCCCACCAGTCTTCCATTGCGAATCCCACAATATGACTTTTTGCTGTCTCTTCAGTAAGAACTAGTTTGAGAAGACCTTTTACTATGAAATAATTATATTTTACCGGTTCTCCTTGCTGGATCAGAAACTGATGTTTTTTATATTTTTTTATAATAAAGAAGGAAGATACTAGTTCAGCCTCCCGGTCGGTCAAAGGAATAATTTTCTCGATATGAATTCTTAAGATATCATACATAGCAGTATCACATTGTTTTAAATTTGTAGTAGAATAAGTTTACAGCTTTATGCAAACTTATGGATTATTTGTATATCCTCATTGTCAGCGATATTATTAAATCCCTTAAGTTTCAAGGTCACCTTAAATAAGCCCTTATAAAACGTTTCATCTTTCAATCTTAACAACATCTGTCCCGGAGTGCTTAACGCCTAAGGGCCATCATTCAGCCCAAAACTTCAAGGTTAGGATTAAAAAATTTGTTTCGATGGTTCTAAAATTTTGCTGTGCCATCAAATTCATATAAAATATTGGGAATAGAATTAGCATATTTTTCTTTATGTTCTTACTTTGGAATTTGGGGACAAAACTGGGGACAAATTCAAGTGATTCACAACGATAATTTCTTTATTTAAATCACGTAAAGCGCTGTAAAATATTGCTTTATAGTGTGTTTTCTATATTTTTGTTCTTCTTATGAAGTGATTGATTTTCAGTTTTTGCTCGGATTATTCCCCATTCCATATATTATTAGATTTGCAAGAACAGAGATTCTGTTACAACTTGCCCTAATCCAGCTACTATCACTCCTCTCATACTTCGGAACTTTGTCATTACAAATAAAGAAGTATGAACATTATTAAAATATTGACAACAGCAGGCCTTGTAGGTATGTACCCACAAGCGATAGCAGGCAGTTTTGATGATACTGCCTATCAAAAATCTTTTGATTTAAATTCTGTAATTTGTAAATCAAATCACTATGGACACTATCAAACCACAGCAGACAATTATTGATCTTGGAGGTCATCAGGTTCCTGTAGTAAAGGATGGACTTTATGACCGATACAGCTCAAACCCTCCATTATCGGTCATTGGAAAAGAAAGACCAGATATTGATCTTAGCTGGTTCAAGACCATTCAGAAACAGAAAAAAGACGTTGGATTTACGACGTATTCTCCAAATTTTTATTACAGCAACAGCAGTATTACCACAATCTATACCGCTGATATGAAAACATTAAAAAAACTGATTCCGAAAGAGGTTCGTGATATTGTAAAACTTATTTCCATTACACCCGGCAGAGGTCTGATTGCGATAACCGCTTATGCCTATCATTATTGTGATAATGATTCGTATAACGAGTTATCTATTTCGATTGTTACAACTAAACCTGATGCAGGAAACTGGGGTATATTTTCTTTATTGGGAGAAGTAAAAAACAAAAACCTCTGGGGGTACATTTTAAAGCTTCCCGTTGATACAGAGCTAGCCAGAGTACGGGGAGTAGTTGGCTATAACTTACCGAAATGGTTGATCCCGATTGATTATAATGATAATGGAGACGCTATGACCTTTACTTTTTATGATGAATCAGGTAAACTGGATCTTGAAATAGGAGGAAAGAAATTGAATATAGGGAACACAGAACCTGAAATAGTTCGTTCGAATTTCATCAATCTGGATAAAAATGGAAAGCTGACACACGGTTATACTGATGTACGGGCACTGAAAAAAGCAACAAGTAAAAAGAAAGAAGATGTGAAACTTCATCTTACCGATGGCCCGTTATCAAAATTCATTAAATCATTGGATCTAGGTAAATTAATGAGATATGATTACCAGCCGGAATTCCAAGCCGCATTATATACCCCTGAGCCAGTAGAAGGCAATAAAAAATAACTTTTTAATCTTTAAAGACTATACCAATGGATTTTGCAAGAATATTTCAGTCACAAAAAGATTTTTTTAATTCGCATCAGACAAAAGATATAGCTTTTCGTAAGGATACGCTAGTAAAGCTAAAAAATCTTTTGAACGTAAATGAAGATCAGCTTTATGAAGCAATTTATAAAGATTTTAGAAAAGGAAAATCTGATACCTTTCTAACGGAGCTCAATCTGGTCTATAATGAAATAGATTTTTTCCTGAAAAATCTAAAGAAACTGAGCAAACCTAGAAAAGTCAAAACAGCGCTGAGTTTACAGCCTGGAAAGAGTTATATCCATTACGACCCTTTAGGAGTTACACTTGTCATTGGGGCATGGAATTATCCTTATCAATTGACATTGAGCCCTATGGTGAGTGCCATTGCTGCGGGAAACACCTGTATCATAAAACCCAGCGAACTTCCTGAAAACACGATGCATTTGTTAGGGGATCTTATTAACAATAACTTTCCATCCAACTATCTTCATGTTGTGCGTGGGGGCATTCCTGAAACAACAGAACTTTTAAAATTACGGTTTGATAAAATATTTTTCACAGGAAGTCCAAAAGTGGGACAGATCGTATATGAAGCTGCCGCAAAAAATCTGGTTCCCGTTACGTTGGAACTTGGAGGAAAATCACCTGCCATAATCACAAAAAGTGCAGACCTTGATGTTGCGGCAAAAAGACTGGTCTGGGGAAAATTCCTGAATGGCGGACAAACCTGTATTGCACCTGATTATCTGCTTGTCGAGGAATCTGTAAAGCCTAAATTCCTTCGATTGATTGCGGAAAAACTCCAGGAAATCGATTATTCCGATGGTGCTAATCATTATACAAGTATAATCAATAAACGGAATTTTGACCGGATCCTTGGTCTGGTAGATCAGTCAAAAGTGATATATGGAGGGAATTTCAATGCAGAGTCCCTTTACATTGAACCTACCATCATGAATAATGTAAGTTGGGAAGATGCTGTTATGCAGGAGGAAATATTTGGTCCGGTCTTACCAGTCATCACTTACAGTAATTATGATGATGTTCTCAATAAAATAATCGAAGGTGAAAAACCATTGGCTGCTTATTTGTTTAGTAATAATGAAGGAGAAAAAAATAAGCTTTTGAAATTGGTTTCTTTCGGTGGTGGATGTATCAACGACACACTGATGCACATTACCAGTGATTATCTCCCGTTCGGAGGTATTGGACATTCTGGGATTGGAAATTATCACGGTGAGTTCGGCTTTCTTACATTCTCCCATCAGAAATCAGTGATCGAAAAAACAACCTGGGGTGAACCGGACTGGAAATACCCACCTTATACAGATAAAAAAATGTATTGGTTGAAAAAGGTGATGTAACAGAGATTATGTTACAACTTTCGTTAATTCAGATACACTGCTATTAAGCTGGTTACTGAACTTTGTAGAATAATTTAAAACAGTAAAAGACATGCAAACGATATTAGGAGCTAACGGCCAGATTGGCGAAGAGCTCGCAAGAGAACTTAAAAGAAATTTTACTTCATCAATACGAATTGTCAGCAGAGGTGCGAAAAAAGTAAATGACACGGATGAAGTTTTTTCTGCGGATCTATCGATTCGTGAGAAAGCGATAGAGGCGGTAAAAGGCAGTGAAATTGCCTATTTTACATTAGGACTTCCAATCAGTTCAGATCTTTGGGAAAAACAGTTTCCGCTGATCCTTCGTAATGTGATTGATGCCTGTAAGATCAATCATACAAAGCTCGTATTTTTTGACAATACCTATATGTATCCCCAGGACGATCGGGTATTAACAGAAAAAACAGCTTTTGCTCCTGTGGGAAGAAAAGGAAGAGTGAGAAGAAAAATGGCCGAAATGGTGTTGAAAGAAATTGAATCCGGTGAACTTGAAGCCGTGATCTGCCGTGCCCCAGAATTTTACGGCCCAGGCAAAACGCAGAGTATTACCAATACCTTGATTTTTAACAATATCAAAGAAGGTAAAAAGCTGAAAGTTCCACTGAGTGCAAATAAGAAAAGAAGTCTTATATGGACTCCAGACGCGAGTAGAGCTACTGCCTTGATTGGTAATACCCCTGATGCATTTGGTCAGACATGGCATCTCCCGGTGGATAAAAGCCATCCCACTTATAAAGAGTTTATCCGAATAGCATCAGGAATTTACAGCAGAGACCTGAAATATTCTGTTGTCCCAAAATTGATGTTCAAAGTAGGTTCACTTTTCAACAAAACTGCGAAGGAATTACTGGAGCTTCTTCCCAGGTATGAACATGATAATATATTTGACGATTCAAAATTCAGAAAGAAATTTCCGGATTTCCAGGTCACCACGTATAAACAAGGAATCAGTATTATAAAAGATGAGCAGCTTTCAGGAGACAAAATAAATAAGTAAATTAGTCATGTATAAATCTGAAAATCAGCATATGAAAACTCCGAAAAAAGTATCATCAATAAATACACTTCATCAATTCTTGGGGTTAAAGAAACCTGCCAACCCGCTGATCAGTGTATTTAATTTTGATGATGTCAAACTGGAACCGGAAACTATTCTCAGTGCAATCACCACTGACTTTTATGTCATTGCACTAAAAAAAGACTGTGCCAGTGGAAAATGCAGGTATGGCCAGCAATATTATGATTTTGCAGAGGGCATTATGTATTTTATTGCCCCGCATCAGGTCCTTCAGTTTGATGATATACTGCTTAATAAAGTAAGAGGGTTTGTTCTCGTAGTACATCCGGATTTTCTGCATGGTTATGGACTGGCATCCAGCATAAAAGAATATGGATATTTTTCCTATACAGCTAATGAGGCATTGCATCTTTCTGAAAAGGAAGAGAAAACCATTTTTGATATCATAGCGAATGTTGAACAGGAAATTGATATCAACATGGATTCTTTTACACAAGATCTACTTGTCTCTAACCTTGACCTTCTGTTAAAATATTGTGACCGTTATTACAACCGTCAATTTTTGACAAGAAAGAAAGTGAATAGTGACCTTCTTTCCAAGTTGGAGCTATTATTGGATGACTATTTCAAAAATGATAAGTTAACCATTAACGGTATACCCTCCGTTCATTCCATTGCTGATCAATTACACCTGAGTGCAAATTATCTGAGTGATATGTTAAGAGTGCAAACAGGGCAAACCACGCAGCAGCATATCCAGAACAGGTTGATCGAAAAAGCAAAAGAATTACTGTCAACTACCTCAATGTCGGTCTCTGAAATTGCCTATCAGCTTGGATTTGAACATCCGCAATCATTTCACCGTTTATTTAAAAGCCGAACATCACTTTCTCCACTGGAATTCAGATCATCATTAAATTAATGAGGTTGGTTTAAAATGAAAGTTGAAATACAGAGATTCGGTTACTAATTCCCGTAATTAAGCTACTGCCAAATCATCCGATAGTGCGAATTTTAAGGTAGTCAAATAAGTGATCCATGAAAAAGCTTTTATTAATAGTCACCAATGTCGATAAGTACGCGAGCGGTCTGCCAACTGGACTATGGCTCAGTGAGCTGACCCATATTTATCATAAGGCCCAAGAGAAAAAATGGAATATAACAATAGCGAGTCCGAAGGGAAATAATGTACCCATTGATCCTGAAAGCCTTAAACCGTTAGTTCTTGATAAAATATCAAAAGATTATTATCAAGATCCATTATTTATGGATGAATTGAACCATTCAATAAAACTGAATGAAGTAATTCATGAATCTTTTGATTGCATATATCTTGCCGGAGGGCATGCTACCATGTATGACTTTCCAGATGATGAAAATATTAAAAAACTCATCAGACAACAATATGAAAGTGGAAAAATGGTCGCCGCAATCTGTCATGGAGTTGGTGGATTGTTAAATGTAAGGCTTCCCAATGGTGAGTATATGATCAAAGGTAAATCAATGACAGGATTTGACTGGTTTGAGGAAACTATTGCCAGAAGAAAACGGGAAGTACCGTTCAATCTTGAAGCGGTCATTAAAGAGCGGGGTGCAAATCTTAAAAAAGCTTTTATTCCTATGACTTCAAATATTGTTATTGATGGCAATTTGATAACAGGCCAAAATCCGTTCAGCTCAAAGGAAATGGCAAAAGTGGTTGTTGAACAACTTGAAAAAATATAAACTTTGATGACTTGAATAAGGTTATTGCTCATACATTAATCATTTAAATTTTTATTATGGCAAACAACATTAAAGCTGAAAACGATCCTCAGATCCTTTCAGGGATTAGAGAATTTTTGAAACGTCTGAATAATAGCGGTGGTAAGCCACTGGAAACATTGACCCCGCAGGAAGTAAGACAGGTTTTGGTTGATGCACAAAATTTTTATCGATTATACCCCATCACCAGAAGCGAAATATCCTGTTGCGATTAATCAGATATACGCCGCTACAAAATGGGTGTCAGAAAACGGTGCTGAAATTGGCGTTGATGGCAAAAGATAAAGGTGGACCAGAAATAAAATTCCAATTATTACTATGGCCTGTTACTGATGCGGATTTTACACGTGAATCATGGCAAAAAAATGCCGAAGAGAGATTCCTGACAGCTCCATTGACCTCGAAGAGTTTCTGAGAATGAATTTATACAGTCAGCAGGTGTTTCAATAACGGTTGCAATAAAAAGGTGCTTACTTCTTATTAAGTAAGCACCTTTTTTATGGCTTTATAATTTTATCAGCCAATGCAATCAATTCATTCTGAGTACCTTGGTCTGCTTCATTAGATAGTAACACAATTCCTGAATTTGAATCTGGATAAAATACCATATAGCTACTAAATCCGAGACTTCCCCCTGTATGCGAAATACTTCTCCTGCCATCTTCTGTTTTTTTTACCTTCCAATTAAGTGCAATGGCACCATTTTCAAGCGTACCAAAAGTTGGCTGATGACTTAGTCTCACTATAGCATTTTCTTCTTTAAGTTGAAATTCCATATATTTCAACATATCCGAACTTGAAGAGGCTATACTAGCAGCTACTTGTAAATCCTCCCAATCGATTATTGGCATAATACGTCCCTTGCCATCATAACCATTTGCCATTTTCACAGGCAGTTTACCAGATCCTAATAGGAATGTATTTTTCATTTTCAGTGGTTTTACGAAATGTATTTTTAGTAGGTTTTCATATGAATCATTATAAACGATTTCCATTATATATCCTATTAATTGAGCGGCAGTGTTACAATGACGAGAAATGCTGCCTGGTTCAGCCTGTAATTTCACTTGATGTAGATCTCGGTAAAAATCTTGTCTGCTATATTTTGTATGAACTGAGTCTAAAATATAGGGAATGGAGTCTGGGTCTGCTTTTCCAAAGATATCTTTATCCGGCATCCAGTTTGGTAATCCGGACGTGAGATTAGCTAAATTAAGTAAGGTTATTGGTTTTCCATTATAATTCAAATTAGGATAATCTTCCTTCAGATATTTACGAATATCATCATTGAGGTTTACCTTATTATCAAGCACAGCTTTAGCAAGCAATGTAGCTCCAAATGTCTTAGTAATTGATGCGAGTTCGTAAACTGTATTACTTGTCGGTAATTCTAATTTCTCCTTTTTAGTTGATCCATAATTATATAGATATGACTTTCCATTCTTTATGATACCTATAGAAATTCCAACTCTAGAATTGTTTTCCATAAATGAAGAAACAGATTGATGCACTAAAGAATCTAACGCAGTTTTCAAACTATTATCAGTTCCTAATTTTATTTGATTTGTTTGGGCATAATATATTGATGTACATATTAAGAACGTCAAAAGTATTAATCTTGTTTTCATATTATTTTATTAAGAGTTAAAATTAACTATTATTTTTATAGAGCAAAACAAAAATGTGAAAGTAAGTGGGTAGGCTTTCATTAGTTAAATAATTTTATCTTGCAAATGGTTTTGATATCCGATATATTAATTAAAAAGTATAATACTGTATCATTTTGAGGCTTCATTTAAAAGATACAACATAATTATGTTAAGTATATTCAGAAGCTTGTTCTCTTTCTATCGCTATAGCCAGTATCTGTTGAATATTATTCTTACCACTTGCAAGCAATAAATCTATTGTTTTATAGGTATTATTTCATCATTAAATGTTTTTACTATTTCTTTTGCCAATGCAGTGGTAGAAGCCGGATTTTGTCCTGTAATTAACCGCCCATCTTTGACGATGTGAGATTGCCATAATGGGGCGGAACTAAAAATACCTCCACTTTTTTTCAATCCATTTTCCAATAAGAACGGAACAATTTTTTCAGTGCTATTTTCTTTTTCTTCATCATTGGTAAATGCGGTCAATTTTTTACCTTTTACCAAAAATGATCCGTCTTTCAATCGGATATTCACCAACGCTGCCGGACCATGACAAACAGCGCTTACAATTCCGTTTCTTTCATAAATTGTTTTTATAACTGAGGCTGCTGACTGATCCAAAGCCAGGTCCCACATCACACCATGTCCCCCGACTACATAAACTGCTGCATATTGGTGAGCGCTTACCTCGGACAATTTTAAAGGATTATTGAATTTGTAAAAAGCAACAGGATTTTGAAGGAATGTAAGTGTTGCTTGATTATTGATATCGGCTCCATACATTCTTGACCTTTTACCAGCGGGGTTTGCAAAATCTATTTCAAAACCATTTTCATGCAATACTTTATAGGCATCTACAACTTCACCCAAATGCAATCCCGTTTTTTTTCCTGTATTGCCTAAGTCCTCATGACTAGTAGTGATAAATAAAATTCGTTTCGTTGTTTCGATTTCCCTATTTGAAAAGATTTTGTTGGCAATTAACCACTTTCCGTCAATTTTCAAGAGGTTAATATAATCTGAGAATAATCGTTTAGGATATTCAATTTCTATGAATGCCTGGGCCGCGTTATTAGCTATATTAATACTAATGATTCTCGAAATGCAGTTTTGCTTATTACCAGGTTTAATCTTTTTAATATAGTCTGCGACAGGCCAAATAGTAAAACGGTCTTTGTTAATATAACGCAAATCGGCAGATTGATGAAATGCAGAAGAAAGCATTAAAGTATCGCCATTATTACGACCATTTAAATAATTCATGAGCGTTTCGCGTACGGCTTGCTGATCTGAACTGTTTTGAGCAAATATTTTACATGAAGCAAATAGAATAAGCCATAACCAAAATAAGTTTTTCATTGTTTATTTTTTTAACAAATCTAAACACACCCCTCCTTATGTTTCACTAACATTCAACAGAAGCCATGATCATTTTAACAGATTGATCAATTGAAACAATAAAACAATTTACTCAGTCTAAACAGGTATCTGTTGAATATAAAATAGTATGTATTGAAATTGAGCAGATTTTGTCGCGGAATTTACCTGTAGAAAATTCTATATGATTAACTTTAGGATTATTTATATCTAAGTATAGCATGTTTAATAAGTATATCTTCTTATGGTACCAACTAGCCGGTTGGTTTGCCGCTTATCTTTTGTTTACATTTTATATCTACTTACGTGTGGGAGATAAAGAATATGCTTTAGGTATTGCTACCTGTGCCTTTTTTTTCTTCGCTGTTATTATATACAGCTATTCTTTGTATATACATCCGAAATGGTATCTTAAAAATAGACTGCTGTTTTTTATAGCTTTAGCCCTGCTTATGTCAGCAACATCTTTGTCCCGAGCATATATTGAGTTTCAATTTATTAGCAAATTGTTCGATGGAAAATCTTTTTTTAGTATGGGAAGGGCACACATGTCTTATGTGGTAGTTACTAATTTTGTGGCATTAATATTAGGTGTTTTATTGAAGCGAGCATCAGTATCTTTAATGATGGCCAAAAGGCAAAAGAAATTAGAACAACAGCAGTTAATAACCGAAATGAAATTATTAAAAGCACAATTACAGCCACATTTTCTTTTCAATTCTTTAAATAATATTTATTACGAAGCTTATAAGGAAAGCCCTAAAGCAGCCCAGTTAATTGAAATGTTGGCACAAATCATGCGTTTCTTTTTAGAGATCACTTCAAAAGAAAAAATTCCTGTTTCCCATGAAATATTGTTTATAAGACGAATAATAGAAATGGAACAACTACGCTGTTACAATGCAATTAAGGTTGAAATTAAAGACAATACTGACCCTAAAGTATTGATCGCTCCTATGCTAATGGCACCTTTAGTTGAAAACGCGTTGAAACATGGGATTGATAAAAAAAAATATGATAATTATCTTTTTATAGAAACATATACTGATGTTGAAAACATTTTTTTTCAGATAAAAAATCGTGCTCAAATTTTAAGAACAGAAAATAATTCTTCTGGTACTGGTTTAAAGAACTTAAAAGATCGATTGGTCTTAATTTATGGTGATAAATATCAACTTCAGACCAGTACAAATGAAGATGAGTATAAAGCAACTCTTATTATCCCTAAAATATGAATATAAAATGTATAATAGTAGAAGATGAGCCTAATGCTGCTAAGCTTCTGGAAGAATATGTAAACAAAATTCCTTTTTTAGATTTGCGTGGGATTTGTACGGATAGTGAGCAGGCGTTAGAAAAGATAGATAGTAATATTGAACTTGTTCTTCTAGATATTAATTTACCAGGTCTTACAGGGATTGAGTTAGTAAATTTACTTCCGAAAAATGTAAAAATTATCTTTATAACTGCTTATTCTCAATATGCTGTAGATAGTTACGAAAAAAATGCGGTAGACTATTTGTTAAAACCCATTTCTTTTAACCGCTTTCTTTCGGCTATTACTAAGGTCAAGGAATCACTTAGTCCGAAAAGTACAGATTCTAAAACAACTGAATATACAATTTTACAGGAATCATTTTTTATAAAAGCCGGTTACCAAACTATTCAGATCAATTTTAAGGACCTTAAATACATTGAAGGATCAAAGGAATACATTTTTTTACATACCCATAAAGAAAAACATATGTGTTACAAAAGAATGAAAGAAATGGCTGAACGATTACCTGATTATTTTGTGCGAGTTCATCACTCATTTATTATCAATATTCACCATATCAGCAAAATAGACACCTATCAGATTTTAATTCAAGAGACAAAAATCCCACTTGGCCCCGCCTATAAAGAACATTTTTTTGCAGCAATTAAAAAATATTTCATTTAATTTGTTAACAAATATTTCTGAAAGCTTTTAAGCAACAGAGTTGGAAATGCATAAATGGATTATGTATGCAATTTTAAAAGTAGATAGCTAAACTCGATATCGTGAGAATTTAAAAGCACTTCTACTATAGGGTTCGGTAATAGGGGCGAAAAGTTTTCAGCTCAGGTTTATGCTTCGATTGCCGGCGTAGCTAAGCCTCAAGGCGTTAAAGATAGCTTTTATGACCGCTAACTTCGGCTACAGAATTATTAATGCCGCGGCCACTCATTGAGAGGTATGAAAGATGGAAAACGGATTCTTCAGCTTCAGGGCAAAGTTCATCGTATATTCTGTACCAATTAATCTACAATTTACGTTTAATATATGTAGTTTCAAAATATATTTTTACTACGCAATCTATTGTGCAACTTATCCTGTTGGGGTTATTTTACATTTAATAGTAAATTTTTCTATTCACGATTTTAACAACTTCCTCCAGCTCCATTTTTTTAAAAGCCCGAATGACTGTTTCGACACGTAAACCTGTAAATGAAGCTAACTCCTGTCTCGTAAAAGGTATTTCGAAAGAATATTTGACGTTACTTTGATTAAAACTTTTGTAATAGCTCATAATTCCTTTAAGCCTAATTTCAGGGTTTAA
>NZ_JBLFFJ010000010.1:0-29854 GCF_051400735.1 Chryseobacterium hilariae | reverse complement strand
TTAAACCCTGAAATTAGGCTTAAAGGAATTATGAGCTATTACAAAAGTTTTAATCAAAGTAACGTCAAATATTCTTTTGAAATACCTTTTACGAGACAGGAGTTAGCTTCATTTACAGGTTTACGTGTCGAAACAGTCATTAGGGCTTTTAAAAAAATGGAGCTGGAGGAAGTTGTTAAAATTGTGAATAGAAAAATTTACTATTAGATACATAGTTAATAGATTTTCGGAAATAATTCAAACACATTCCAATAAATATCTCGTCATTTTGCCATTTTTTTGCCCCTGAAATTTAGAAGTAAAATTTAAGGTCCAGTTGAGAAAGTGAATTATTTACAATTCTGCTATAATTGGTTTGTTTTCAAAATATTTGTAACTTTGTTATAGTTATTAATAGTTGGAAAAAATTAAAACCCTATTTACCCCTCGTGGTGAATTAAACTACTAACAATCAAGATAATTCACTTTTTGCATTGGGAAATAATCTACATAAAACACTGAAAATCAGCAACTTACACTAAAAGAATGAAATTTAGAAAATGTCCCATAAAGCGCTATTTTACAGCGCTTTACGTCTTTTAAATAAAGAATCAACGTTAAAAATCACTTGAATTTGTCCCCAGTTTTGTCCCTCAATTTAAAAGTAAAAGCTTCAAGATTTTATAGGTTAATTCACTGCACTTAACAGATACTATCACACTATAAATAAAATAATTGCTATTTATTCAAAGGTAATTCTTTAGGACTTTTATCAACTTTTTTAAATACCTCATTAGGAGCATATCATTAGTTTAATTTTGGCTATCTAGCTATTCTTTACTTTGAACAATTTATTACGCTCATCTAAAGGTTAATTCACTGCACTTAACCAGTCTAATTAATATACAAACTGATTAACAATGATTTAAAGGCAAATCTTTAAGATTTCTTCAATTATTTTTTTTAATAAATTGAGAGACTTTGGACAAATTATTGCATTCACTTACAATAAGTTACTTAAATATATTGATCATTAAAACTTGACTATATCTTCAATAAGCTAGAACTAATTAGAATTAAGGCAATGAGTACCAATATCCATATATTAAAAACATGCGAATATTGCGGATTAGAATTTGAAGCTAAAACTACTGTAACAAGATTTTGCTGCCAAAGGTGTAGAACAAAAATGTATAAGAAATATAATAAGAACTTATTTCCAACAAAAGAAAATAAGACATTATGTTATTATACACCAACCTATTCTCCTTTTGAACACCTTACAATAAAAGAAGCCTCCAACCTTATAGGCTGTGCTCCTGGTACGATCTATGACATGATAAAAAAAGGAAGACTAGCTTACATTAATTTCAGTCAAAGGAAAACTAGAGTTTTTAGAGAAGAAATTGAACAGATATTATATGGAAGCAAAACAGGGCTACAACCTTTTATATTTAGAGATGAAAATACAAAGGTAAAAAACTGTTGGACAATCAATGAGATTATTAACCTTTATAAGATCTCTGCCAGTGCTCTGTATAATAAGTTGAAAGCATATAATATAATTAAAATAAGGAAGGGAAAATCTGTATATGTATCTAAAGAAATAATACGAAGGTTATTTAACGGTTATCTAAAATAATAATTAAAATAGTTGATTTCATTTATTAAAAGGTCAGCAAAAGACAAATTAGGCCTTTCAAAGACATAATTTACAACTAGAGAGAGTTCATAATATTTTTGAAGACAATATTAAAATATAACATTATGACTCTTATTAAATTACGTAAAAAACCAGCTGCTAAAAATACTGTTAGACTTTATTTAGATGCTTATCCTCCTATATATGATCCAATAACTGGAAAATCACAGCGAAAGTTTTATCTAAAACTTTTTCTGTATAGCATTCCTCAATCACAACTTGAAAAAAAACACAATGACCAAACATTGTTTATGGCAGAGAACTTAAGAGTCAAAATGATGCTTGAAGTATATAATAATAGGATCAGTAATAAACTACGAATGAGTATATTATCAGGAAATCACTAATCATCTTGGGTTTTAGAGAACAAGTATCTTACTATTATGGATACACATTGCAAAATATTATGGATTAATCCCATATTCTATTATTTGGTTACCAGTCTTTCACTTTAAAAACAATGATATGAGTTCTAACATTGAGACCATAAGAATGTGCCAATATTGTGGCAAAGAATTCATCGCAAAGACAACTGTCACAAGATACTGCAGCCATACCTGCAATAAGAAGGCATATAAAGCACAGCTAAAAACAAAAAAGATAGAAAAGAGTAATATCAACACCCGTCTTTTTAAAGAATCTTCTATAGATATTATAAATAATTCTGCTTTTCTAACTGTTAAAGAATCAGCCTGCTTATTGAAATGCAGTAAGCAAATGATTTATAATCTAGTTAATTCGGGTCGTTTAAAATCAATAAATCTATCAGTAAGAAACACCAGAATTAGTAGAATAGAAATTGACAATCTTTTTAAGATTAGTATTCTAAAAGTCAAAGAGAATTAGCAGTCGAAATAAGCTGTAATTGTAAAATAGCTTTTGACTGTTTCAACTATTTATTAATGAGAAAAATAAACGGCGATGACAAGGGTAACACTAAGACAAAAGCCCATAAGTAATGGACAAGAATCTCATTATTTGGATATAAATCCTCCCATACCACATCCAATAACAGGAGACCTTAAGAGAAAGTATTTTCTACATTTACATACCTATTTGAATCCTAAAAATAATGTAGAAAAACAACATAATATTGAAACTTTGAAATTGGTGGAATATAGAAAAGCCGAACGTTTAATAGATATTCAAAATAAAAATTATGATTTTTTAATCAAAAAAAGGATACCTGATTTTACAGAATTTTTTCAAGCTGAAGCAAACAAACGACCAGATTCATACAATTGGCAAATGGCTGTAAAGTATTTTCAGAAATTTTGTGGAAAAAATTTACCTTTTAAAGAGCTTGACTGTTCAATATGTGAGCAGTTTAAAAATTTTATGATGTCTAATCCATCAGTTGGTAGAGATGAAAGAAAAATCAGTCTTAATACTGCGTCATCTTATTTTGATAAATTTAGAAACACCCTTAAGAACGCTTTTATTAATAAATATATTTTCACAGATTTCAGTACTGGAGTAAAAGGAATAAAATTGGAAGAAACCCATAGATGTTTCCTTTTCTTAAATGAGCTACAAAGTATGGCCAACGCAAAATGCGAATCACAATTAGTTAAGAAAGCTGGCTTATTTTCTGCATTAACCGGTTTTCGTTTTTCCGATATAAAAAAACTTGTATGGGGTGAAATACAAGGCTTTAAGGGTAGTTATTATATTTTATACAAACAAAGTAAAACCGGAAACGCAGAATACTACCCTATATCAGATAAAACATTAGAAATATTGGGACCTCCGAAAGAGAATAATGAAAACGTTTTTGAAGGAATTAAATATGATGATGTCATTAAGTTTCTTAAACCATGGCTAAAGAATGCCGGCATCAACAAATACTTTACGTTTCATGGTTTTCGACATACGTTTGCTACATTACAACTCGCATCAGGCACATCCATTTATACAATTTCTAAACTTTTGGGTCATAGAAACCTTAAGACAACAGAAATTTATACTAAAATAATAGATTCCGTTGCCAGAGAAGCGTCATTAAAAATTAAGTTAGATTTTGATTAAAATCTGAATAATTGTTCTACTGCTTATTATAGTTTGGTATATTAAAGCATATTATATATTATTATCCATTGTTGTCCCCATAAAACAATGTTAAAAAATATTGATGAAACTGTAAATTGAGATGTTGTAGTAGGGTTGACTTGGAAAAATTATCAGAAAAATGGGATACTTACATACTCATCGAAAATTAGAGATTTATACTCCATCAACTCTACTGTTATTAAGCAATACTGGCTTTAAATATGGTTGCTAATAGAGATTTATGCAACCACTTCATGATTCGATACTATTCCTCAAACATCTATCTACATACACCTGCGGAATTTTCTCCTGTTCCAGCCTGTTTTTTTCCAAAGCCTTTAAATACTGGAAAAGGTCGTTTTCCTCTTTGCTCAAGAGGTTTAGATTTTGGGATTTATTTCTTGCGCCACTTACTGCATAGTTTTGAAAAGTTTCAAAAGTCGTCCGGTCCATCATGACGCTTTGGGCATGCGGATGGTATGACCGTAGCTGATGCAGAATCTGAAAGCCATGTTCATCGATATCGCCCCAATACCGAATCTTTTTGTCTGACAGCCAGGCCGCATTTTTGAGAAAAGAAATATTAAAGCCCCCTCCGCTCCAGATGGCGACAGTAGATCCTAACAGCGGTAAAGTTAAAAAATTCATTTTATTCTCCGTAATCAGGATATTTTCCACCAGAAGTTCAAGGGTTTCAAAATCGGAGAGCGGGATGCTAATGTCCCTAAATTTAAAATCTGGATTCGGGTTTTCATCCAGAAAGCGGAGCCTGATCAAAGGCTCATCGTACCGTAAAAAGAAACGCTCGGCGAAACGCTTTTGTTGAGCCGAACGCACATGATCCGGAATCAGGAAATCGAGTAAGGATTGAATTAGCGTATTGTTTTCTTCAATGAATTTGGTGTGGATCTCGATGGGCAGCTGTCGCAGGTATAGATTAGGCCGTGGCGTTTCCATAAAATATTGGCAAACCTTCAGCACATCATCCCAGTTAATATGATGATCCGTTAACCATAAACAATGGTGCAACGTCCAGTTCTTTAACACAGGAATGGTGCTAATTATCGTGTCATAATACTTCAAAAAAACTTTCCAATCTTTTTGATAGCCTGTAAAATAGAGGTAATCTTCAAGACTTTCAAAAATAACGGTATCCGGCAAATCATGGCTGCCTGTCCGTCTGAAATTCCGACCGGCAGTCTGTACTAGGTAGCCTTTACCTGTCTGGTTTTTGGAATAGCGGTATAGCTCTTCTATCTCCTTTTTCAGGATTTCAAAGCGTTCCGTAATGTGACCTGATTTCACTTTTCCGATACGGTCTATTATTTTCGGGAAAAACGGTTCTTCCTGGATATGGCTTTGCAGCAAGGGCTTCCACCATTTCAACGTCTGTTTTTTTATTTCTGCCGGGCTAATCATTTTTCAGGGGTATTAGGAAAGATTCCGTTGTGTTTGTCGCGTTCGATTTCATATTCTTCTTTGGTAAAATTACTGACCTGCGAATTGTTGCCTTCCCGATTGCTCACAAAATGAAAGGAGCTGACATGACCTTCTATGACATGGATTTTTTGCAATGGCGTCACAATCAACAGTTGAAGATTCAGTTTTTTAAACAATTCCAGTCCGTAACGGGTACTTTCGTCACTGCCTCTGCCGAAGGCTTCATCAATCACCACGAAACGGAAACTTTTACTTTTGCGCTCTCCGAATTGCAGCCCAAACTGATAGGCCAAAGCACTGGCCAGAATGGTGTAGGCCAGTTTCTCCTTTTGTCCACCGCTTTTTCCGCCAGAACCTTCATAAAACTCTTTTTCTGTTTCATCGGAGCGGTAACGTTCACTGGCGTTGAACTCAAACCACTGGCGCACATCGGTAACAGTTGAAGTCCAGTCGCGGTCTGCATTTTCCATACTGGCAAAACGGTCTAAGATCCTTTTTACCTGTTCGTATTTCTCTTCCGTATACAGATCATTATGGCTGCTAAAGGAATGGATATAGCATTTTTTTAATTCTTCCCTGAATAGCCGTACTTCTTTATTAGGGGTGGTATCCATCAGAATGGTGATATAGGTATCCTGCACCGCATTGTAAACAATTTCTGAAAGATGTTCGTTAATCGTCCGGATTTTCAGTTTGATATCTTTTTCGTGTTTCTGTAGCTGGCTGTCGAAGACAGCGATGCTGTTGATCACGTTTTTATTTAGTTCTTCCTTGAAGCGCTCTTCGTGCCGTTTTAAATCTTCGGATTCCAGTTGTCTGAATTTTTTAATGTATTCGGTACGGGCATCGATGTTGTCGGTAACTTCACTATATTCGGCCCGGGAATGTTCCTTGATTTCCCGCATTTTTTTCTCAATGTGGGTTCGATGACCAGCCTGACGTCCACGAAGCCTTTTCAATTCGCCGTTTTCACCCTGAAATTGTTTGCGGAATTCTTCCTGCCTGTTTTCTATGCCTCTGAGGTTGATTTTTACTCCACTGAGTTTTTCGTTGATCAGTGGATACCATTTTTCTTTCAGGTGAGGGGCTAATTGTTCCTTTTGCTGTATGGCCTGGTGTTGTTGATCCTTGTAGCCTTCAATCTTTGCGTCTAATCCGCCAATGTCCTGAGATAGTTGTTTTTCTTTAGCTTTTCCATTTTTAATCTGTTGGTCTACTTCACCTTTATTGCACTCCAACTGCGCAAGCTTATCATTGTTATTCAGTAATTGATCGCGTTCCCGTTCCAATTCATACATTTTAGTGACATGATATTGCCAGTTGATGCGGGAAAAGTCTTTTACGTAAAGTAAAAGTCCCAGCAGTTGCTTCTGTTCGCTATTCTTTTTCTCCTTTTCTTCAATCTCCTTTAGTGTGGATTTTAGCTCATAAATGTTTCGCTCCAGCTTATCTACTGAATTTTCCAGTGCTTTAATCTTTTCGGCATTGCTCCAGCCCAATACATAATTACGCCGGTCGTCAATCCGTTTGCGGTCGTCTTTAGTATGCCGGATGCGCCCGCTCTTGATCAGCCCTTGCCGGGTGATGCCAAAAGGAACATGTGGCAAACCGTCAACATCAGTACAGATATAATCGCCAAAGCTGCGTTGCAGGTAATTTTCCAGCCAATCGTAAAAAGGCGTTTCAGGTTTAATATTTATTTTATAAGCGATGCTGTCTTCATCCAATTCTTTTAGAAGTCGAGTGTTACCATTCAGATCTGCTTCCAAATAAGTAAGCTTGATACCTCTTCCATCAGCACCTTTTAACGGATTGCTATTGACGTAATGGCTGACACTCCGGTAATGCTTTCCGGGAATGAGTAAGCTGATTCCTGCATCACGGAGCAGTTTTTCGATTGCGCCTTCCCATTCGGTTTCCTGTTCATGCACTTTCAGTAATTCCCCAGCGAAAGGCAAATCTTCCTCGTCAATCCGCAAATCGGCACAAAGTTGTGACCGAAAGGCAATCAGCCATGCCGGGATCTGGGTTTTTCGTTCTTTGAGTGATTGCAGTTCTTTTCGCTCTGCCTGATATTCCGCTTCCTGTTTACGCAGTTCACTGACCTCGTTATCGCGCTGTTCCCGAAGTTTTTCTTCTATCTGATCACATTTCTCCATTGATTCGTTAGCCCGCTTGATGTTGTTCTGAAAATCACTTTCCTGCTTTATACTTGCTAACCCGGTCTGCAAGGCAAGACGCTCATAATCATCGAATTCCTTTTGCTTGACTTCTTTGTCTTGCTCATGCCGTTTTATCTCTCCGGCAATTTGTTCGATCCGTGTTCCTCCGTTGCTCGCAATGTCCTGTACAATAGTTTGCCGCCGCTCCTCCCAAGCTTCAATTTCCTGGGTGATGGCGTGTAGCTGCTGTTCTGCTGTTGAGAGTTCCTGACCGGCATCTGCAATGGCCTGTTCCAGCAATTCCCATTTCCTTTCGGCAAACCAGACCGGCATCACTTCCAGCATGGCTTCTATATCTTCAATTTCGCGGGTAACCGTTTCGTAGGTTTCACTGGCCTCTGCCAAAGGCTTTAGTATCTGGTATTGTTCCCTGGTATGCACTACGGCGGCATGGGCCTTATTAAGGTCATCAAAACGTTTGAGCAAGGCATCAATCTGTTCTTTGACATCGGTTTTTTCCAGCATCTGCTCGCGGACAAAATCGGTCAGGCTGCTGACGGACTTCATGGAAACAGTCTGATAAAACAGGTCGATCGCTTTGTCGCTGTTCATGCCGAAAAGCCTGCGGAAATGTTCGCTATATTGCAAGAAATTATCATTGAATAATTGTATGCCCGGCGTATTACGCAGGTTCTTTCGCAACTCAGTGATATCGCCGAAATGCTGAAAATGATCTTTAATAGTTAAAGGAATCGTGCCGATGATCAGCAACTTTTCTACTTTTCTCTCTTTGCCGATCCAGAAAAATTGGGCCAGGCAAATGTGTTCATTATAGCCCTTGTTATAAAAATTCCCGATAATAACGGTATAGGTATGATCATCCGGACGGAGGTAAACCTTCTTTGCGGTTTTAGTGATTTCTTCCTTTTCTTTTTTAAATTCTCCTCTAACGTAACTCAGCAGGTTGCGCTCTTTTCCTTCGGCACCGGCGGCTTTATTAAAGATAATCTTATGGTGTGGCACAAGCAGGCAGGTCAGGGCATCCACCAGCGTAGATTTTCCTGAACCGATATCGCCTGTCAAAAGGGCATTTTGTCCATTGGGCTGGATCTGCCAGCGCACCTGGTTAAAGGTCCCCCAGTTGAGTACTTCCAGGTATTGAAGCCGGTAACCGGCCAGATTGAGTTCTTCAGGATGGGTATCAAATAGTTCTTCCATAAATGAGTTTAATCTTTAGGTTGGTTTTCAGCAGCATAGTTCCTGAACTTCTGCAGGGTTTCATCGATCACATCGGCATTCACAAAGCCTTTGATGATCCGGTGTATTTCGTAGTTTTTTTCCTGGTCTTCCAGTTTTCTGAGGAATCCGATGTCGAGTACGCGGTTGATAGCGGTGTTGATCTTTTCCTGTTGTTTGGCTTCATCATTTACATTGGGCAAGAATACTTTCATCCGGTTGATGATTTCGTGTTCGCCGATGATGGAGCGCACCGAGCCACCCTGTGCATCGTGTTCGAGTAAGAATTTTCTCAGGACAATACAGACTAAAGAAGTCATGAAATTGAGCGATCGTTTTTCAGCTATTCTCGGCAAAGGTCTTTCGTCTTCTTCCCATTCCTTCTGGCGGAGAAAGGCGTAGCCTTCGCTCTTATCCAGAAAGAGCTCCAGCCCGATCGGGATAAAATATTTTTTGACATCGGGTTCATATTGCAGCAGGTTTTCCCAGGTTTCCTTCTGGTGGCTGTATACAATTCCTTTCAATAAAGCAATGAGGCTTGCAGAGTAACGGTATTCCATTTTTATCGGTTAAAGATGATGATAGGGGTTTGCATGCGATAGGTTTTTCCGGTGGATTTGTTTTCGATGATGTGATATTCGAATTGATCACGGTTGACGAAATGTTTACCTTCGTTAGTTGCGATTTGCATATAGCCTAATATTTCAGCAACGCCTTTGGTGGGTTTGTAATGGTTGAGCAACTCGGAAAGCGCAACCTGTGAACGGCTTTTCAAAAGGGTTTTCACATGATTTCGTAAGACTTCCACATCCACGTAAAACTGTTCAAACAGTAGGTCGGTATCAGCCGTAGCCACGCCATCGGCAATTTCGGTAGCTGCAAAGGTAACTTTAACCGGCGGATTGAAAAGAGGGCGGTCTATGGTAAAGGAGGGTTTAAAAACCTCATCAATTTCCATCCATGCGGCTTGCTGATCAAGCGTTTCTTTGTGCTCCAGCAGCAAGCTTTCCATTTCTTCGATGCTTTGGAGGATATGACGGCTTTCGGACAGGTTTTTTTGTTCCACAAATTTCCGGAGTTGCTCAATCAGGCCGTCGTTGCTTCGGTTTACTTTATCACCGGCATCCACCAGGTTGGTTTTGATACGATCTACAGTCTGTTCTTTTTTGATTTCGACAATCGCCGGGATGGCATTGATCTTATCCAGCAATTCTTCGAGTTCTTCCTGCATCTGCTCGCTCATCAGAAATTCCCAGAAAGCCTTAAAACTTTTTCCTTGATCGGTATTCCAGAGGAAATCCTGCTGCTGAAAAACATTATCGAGCAGATCTGCTTTTGCAAGATTGCTTTTGATGATGGTCTGGCGGGTCTGGCTATCCAATTCTCTGAAATTTTCTTCGACCTGCCGGAAATCGGATAACAAACGTTTCGCAGTTTCCTCGGCCAGAAAATAGTTTTCTTTCAGCTGGGTATCGGAAGGTTTCGCATAATTGCCCTGGCGGATCTGTTCGATTTCCTGATCAATTTTCCGGCGTTCTTCCTGTAACTGCTGGATGCGCTCATAAGGCCCGGAAGTGGTATTGACAATGCGCTGCAGCAGATCAAAAAACTGGATGAGCCGGCTGTGGGTGCCCACAAACTGTTGTTTATTCAGATCTTCGAGCCATTTTAACGCATTTTCCGTCGCCGGGGAAAGTTCGTACATGGGTTCGTCGGCCCTTTCATAATATCGACGAAGATACCCCTGTTCCGCCCATTTCTGTAAATAATCTACGGGTGCTTTCTGGTAATCCTCAATGCCCAGCCGTTGAAGCGAAAAGATGTAATCGCCCAGGATGCTTTGCAATTCGGTTTGCAGGTACGAAATCCTGTCCTGCTGCTTGAAGACGAGGTGGAAAAAGCTCACCAGCAGCGGAAAGTGTTCAGCCCGCAGGAGCTGAAGGGTTTTGTCGTTTTTGTAGAGGGAGAGCGCTTTTTCGTAGTTCATTTTTGGTAAGAATTCGGGGAGTTGTTGGAATTATTTTTTAGGATTAGACAAAATTGAACGGTTTCTTTTAATCTGATGGAGCGTTAATGATTGGTGATTACATGATAAATAAAAATTTAATTATTTATAATTTTCCGCGGTAAATGTATTATTTTCATTTCCAAATTTATCGTGTAGATTAACCCAAAATCTAGAGGGAGGATAAGGAAAGGTCTTTACACCATACTTAGTTTCCCTAGTAAATGACTCCGATCTCAGAAGGATACATGTTTGTTTTGCTCTGCTAATACAAACATAACAAAGTCTTTGATCTTCATTTAGCGCAATTTCATTACCTATATTTAAATAATATGGGAAGTTTCCTTCCTCCATTCCTAATAATATTACGGCCTCAAATTCTAATCCTTTTGAGCTATGCCGGGTTGTAATAGTGACCTCGTTTTCGGGAGATCCAAGATTTGCAAATCTTTTTATCTCTGCATCTTTTAAATTGCGTAAGTTAGCTTCGTCTAATAGCTTATTTAAATTATCAACTTCATTTGGATACATCTCAGAATTACTAAGCGTCTCTTTAAGCTCTAATTGGTTTATAATATGGCTTAACCATTCAAAACAATTATTACTTTCCAAACTATTAGCAAGTACTTTATAAAATCTTGTTTTTAAATATATTTCTTCTTTATCTTTCCTAGCATCATTATGATTATTTATTAATCTTCTCCAAAAATTAAACAATTCATCAAATGATTGTGTTTCTTTATCAATACTCCATTGGGCACAATCTTGTAACCATACAACAACTGCACTGTTTTCAAAACTCCATTTAACAATAAAGAAAGGGATTTCTTCTTGTTTCATAAAAGTTGCCATATGCTGAATTTGAGCATTAGAACTAGTTATAATTCCAATTTCATTTAGAGGAACACTTTTAGCTAACAAATTAGGAATTATCTTTTTTGCTACAATCTCATACTGAGGTTCCATCCCATTGTCACAAGTAATAAAAGTGAAATCAGCTATATCATCATTTCTTTTCCCTGCTATATATTTTGGATAAGGAGGAACTGGTTGCAATGCTTCAATGGAAGCGTCGATAATGTGTTGGGAGCTTCTATAATTTGAAACAAGATTAATAGTTTTTATATTATCATTTGACATTAGTTCCAATAAGAAATCTGGATACCCTCCGTTAAACCCATAAATAGATTGGTTTGTATCACCAACCGCATATAATTTTATTCCAGCGTTAAATACTAGTTCAAGCACCATTTCGTGTAATGCCTTACCTAAATCCTGGTACTCGTCCACTAATAGCCAAGGAAACTGACTTTTTAATGTTTCCCTAACATATTGCTGTTCATTTATGATTTTAGCAGATAAGTTGATAATGTTAATAAAATCTATAAACTCAGTCTCATTAATCTTAGCTTCATAAAGTTCCGCTCCTTTCGCAATGAGATCAGTTGTGCCCATTTGAACCATACTGCGACCTCTTAGGGAAAGGGACCTGTGTTTATTGATATCAGCCAGAGATAATTGACGAGAATCCTCAACATTCAGTTCCTTAAGTACAGAATTGTAGAGATTATCCTTTATATCATCTGGGATAATTTTAATCGGGTATGCTACATTATATTGGGGATATAGATGCGCAAAAGGTTGGATAACATGCAATAAACTAAAGCTATGAACTGTTCCTATAAAGTCTTTGTTAGTAGGAATATAACCGTAAGCCCTTAATCTTTTCTTAAGCTCTCTAACAGATTCTCTGCTGTAACTAATACAAGCTAGTCCAGACGGTTTATTAATATGGCTTTTAGCAAGCGTTACAGCTTTTAAAGTTAATACACGAGTCTTACCACTCCCCGGACCTGCAACAATTACAGAACTCTCCATTGATTGATAAGCTTCGTACTGTTTAGCATCTTTTTTTATCAGCTCTAAATCTTGAAAAAATTGACTATTCATAAGACTCATTAACCTTTTGAATAATTGCTTCAATACCTTTGCCTATATAATCCGGAACTAATTCTAGAATAAGTTCTTCAGCTAATCGCTGGGCAAAACGTCCTTTGCTAATATTTCCCTCGATCTTTTTAAGAGCAGACCAATAATCTTTATTATCAAGTGCTCCTTCAAAATTCTCTTGCATTTCATCTCCTCCCGGCTTGAGCTCATCGTATACGGTTTTGAGTATTTCAATTCCTTCATCGCCTGAATTGTTCATCATATCAACTTCAAGAGTATATTCTCCTATAAAACCTCCTTTATCTCTTATTTCTTCTTCCTCTAATGTAGAGCCGTCTGCTATTATTCTAAGCATAGTAAGAATATTTACAATATTCTCATTTCCTTTGTACCCCCAAGACCTACCTGTATTTTGATCCATTATATGATAAACACGTTTGGTCTTATGATTTCCGTCTTCATCTGTATGTTCTTCAATTTCATAATAATCTCCATCTGTAAATAGCACCCATGGAATATTTAGTGCTTTAAGTAATTGAATGTATGGCCTAAAATTCGTAGAGTCGATATTACATACTACAATCCCATAATTATCTAATGGTGTATCCATTAAATCTGCAGCAGCAGGAATAAAATATTCCTCTGTAATACCCTCAGCCAAAATAACTCCTTTGCCAAAATAAATTTCTCCCCGCTTCGCATCGATATAACGCTCTATATCCTTTTTTTCTTTATCATCAAGGGATAAATTAGCTGTTGAGAAAGCTTTACTGCTTTCACTTACTTTTCGAATATGGACAATATAGTTTAGTGGCGTTACAGATGTAATATAAGTTGAATGAGAGGTAAATATTACTGAAGTATTACTGTTATGCAATACCTCTCGATAGATCAACCGCTGTAATGTTGGATGTAAATGCGCTTCTGGTTCTTCTACCGCTAAAATTGTAAATGCCTGATGTTTATAATTATGTTCATTCATAAAATCATACAATGATTCAACCTTGCCATCTTCAATTTCTTGCTTCAAGATATAGTTTCCTTTATCACTTACTTCATATAGCTCTGCTAATAATCCACCTCCATCTTCGGCCGCTAATGATTCAAATTGGGCAGGTTTTATAATGGGCAATATAGTTTTGTCTTTTAAAAGGAGTAACATTAAAGAGATATAAAGAATATTGGCCAGGCCTAAGCTTAATTCCGAGACAGATCTTTCCTTTAATCCCATATATACCTGCAATGTATATAGCAATCTTTCAGTATCAATGTCGAATGTTCTTAATGTAATTTGGTGATCAGTATGTAATCCAGACAATGTAGTGAACTGATTCGTAAGGACATTTTTTATATGTTCAATTTCATCGAGTTCAAGAATTCCCTTCGCTGCATATTTCAAAGCGTTCGATATTTCTTCAAGATGTTCAGAAGATATTTCATACTGTTTGACAAGTTTATACAATGGAGAGTTTTTGTTTGCTTTTAATTCTCGTTCAACATCTCTCAATGCCTTTATAACATAAATATTAATATAATTGCGGTCTTCATTAGTAAATCTTTTTTCTTCATTATTCCCTTTAAATAACTCGTATTTATAATTAATGATATTACCGAATTCATCAACATTAGGCTTAAACTTATAGGTGAATCTAAGAGTTGGAGGAGTATCTGATATTACCGCATCTACAAACTGAGCCTTAAGTTTACTATTATGTTCATACCCCCTTATTTCAAGATTAATTTCGATTACCTCACCATTTTCCATAGGAGACTCAATACTCTCATGAAAATCTTCAGGAAGTAATTCTCGATCAGCATCGGAATAACTTTTATCCAAGATTAATTGGATTGCTCTTAAAAAATTTGTTTTCCCAACATTATTCTCTCCAATAATCACCTGTTTGTGATCCAAAGCCACATCCACATCCAAAAAGTTTCGAAAATTTTTTATTTGTACTCTTGATATGTATGGATTTTTAAATTGTGCCATATTCTTATTTGATTTTTATTTATGATTAACCTCCACCTTACTCCTGCCGCTCTGGTGCTTGCTCACTTTGATCTGCACCGGGATCCGTTCCGTCATTTCCTGGACGTGCGAGATCACACCTACTTTTCGGCCCTGGTTGTGCAGGCGTTCGAGGGCATCCATGGCGATGTTGAGTGTATTGGGATCCAGCGAACCGAAACCTTCATCGATAAATAAAGATTCCACTTTCATGCGGCTGGATGACAGCGAGGCAAGACCTAAGGCCAAGGCCAGCGACACCAGGAAAGATTCCCCACCCGAAAGCGAGTAAACCGTACGCACCTCATCGCCCATATCCTGATCCACCACCTGGAGGCCCAGCGATGCCGGAATGCGTTCGATCCGGTAGCGGTTGGTCAAGGCTTGCAAATGGATGTTGGCATAACCCAATAGCACATCCAGGGTATATTCCTGGGCAATCTGCCGGAATTTCTTTCCATCGGCCGAACCGATAATCTCGTTGAGCTTGGCCCAGTTTTCGGTGACGGTTGCCTGCATTGCGATACTTTGCAGCAGTTCGCCAATCCTGTTTTTATTGACTTCATCCTGTTGCAATCGGAAACTATTTTCTCCTTTTTTGTGTTTCTTTTCTTCCTCTTCCAATTTAGCCGCAGCGTTGAGGGAGATGAGTTCTTCGAATGGGATTTGCGATGCACCATTTTGCTGATGACGTGCTAAGGCCTGTTGCCGTTCCATAAGAATGCTGTTGGCTTTGGTCAGTTCTTCATCAATGGCCAGTAATGCCTTGCGTTCGCTGTCTATCCAGTTGTTGTCCAGTGCCAGCAAATTATGAAGTGCTTCGAGGCTGAGTGGCTGATCATTCTTTTGGTTATACGTCTTCAGCCAATCCAACAGATTCTGTGAAGTTTTCTGTATTGTGGCTTCCAGTGTGCTTAAGGCGGCCGTGAGTTCCTCCTGCCGTGTAAGGGCTTTGGTATGATCGATGGCCAGTTGTTGTTGTCTGGCTTTAAGTTGGTCAAATATTTCCTGGGCTTCGGTGATCGCCTGTTTCAATTGAAGTTCCTTGTCATCAGCGAGCTGCCCGGCAAACAGATCTTTACGTTGTTGACTCAGATCCAGGTACAATTCCTGTTGCGAGAGATTGATTTCCATTTTCCTTTCGGCTTCTGATGCCAGTGCTTTTGCCTGGTGTCCCATTTCTTTCAGAGTCGCTTCCAGGACAGCTTTTTCTCGAGTACATTGATCCAGTTTTTCGGTATGGGCTTTCCATTGTCCGGCAAAAGTTGTAATACCATCTGTAAATGTAGCAAGGGCAGCTTTCCAGTTTTCCATCCAGCCGGTTGTGGAGAAATATGACGAGAGAAGTACTTCAATTCCTTTCAAATGGGTCGCAGCTACTTCTTGTTCGCGTTTCACCTGGTTTTGCTGTTCCTGAAACAAGGACAGGTTGTTCTGAATATCTTTGATTTGATTCGCCAGGCCGTCGGTATTTTCCTTCAGCAGATCCATCACGTTTTTAGCCGTTTCCAACGCTTGTTTTTGGTCAGCGTAGGTTTGTAATTGGGTCAGCAGATCAGCTTGTTTTGTTTTAAAAGCCTGCAATTGGGTTTCGATCCAGGCTGCTTTTTCCGCATCGGTTATGGAAAGACTTTTTTTCGCCGCATCCGATTGTTCCCAGGCTTGTCTTTGGATCTCAAGGGCGGATTGTTTAGCCTGAAGATCTTCCTCTTGCCGTTGAATAGCGATTTGCAGGCGCTCGCATTCCTGCTCTAAGGCCTGATGTTTGCTATGGCTGGCCAGATAGATTTGCTCTTTTTCCTCATGGGCTTTTTCGAGTTGAGCCAAAATCTTTTCCAGTTGGGAATTTTCCACCACATAAGGATGGTGTGTGCTGCCACATACCGGGCAGGGTTCATGCTCGGTCAGTGCTTCCCTCAACGTTTCTACATTTTCTGCCGATGCCAGCCGGACCTGTTGCAGGAGTTGATCAGCCGTATCTCTTTCCGCCTTGATAACCGGCAGCTGTTGGTCCAGCTCTTGTAAAAGCACCTGTTTGTTTTGATGATCGGTTTGATCCTGTACTTGCTTCTGCTTTAAACTTTCGCATTCGGTCTGTGCATAATAGTACAGCTGCCATTGTGTCTGTGCCTTGATCAGCTCTTCTACCTGAACGTCAGTTTCAGTTTTATTGCGGTTCAGGGTTTCGATCGGAATGGCCAGTAATGCTTTGGATTGGGCATTGCAGCTTTTTTGTTGATCTTCCAAAGCCTGCAACTGCTGTTTCCACTGCTGCTCAATATTGGCTTTTTGGGCTTCGGTAGTTTGGATTTTATTCTGTAACTGTGCTAAACTTGTCGCAGCATTTTGCAGCGCTTCCAACAGTTTTTGGGCATCTTCCAGTTTGGAGAGGATGAGGTCTTTATTTTCGGCAACCGGCTTTCGGGCAGCTTGTTCAGTCTGCCATTGGCTGATGGTTTCTATTTCTCCCAGCAGTGCAGCAAATGCTTCCTCTTTATTTTTAAGTATAGCCTGATGTTGCTGGTTAACTTCATTTGCTTTCTGAGCCTCTTCTTTCAGCTGGCTGACCTGCTCTTTTTTCTCCGATAGCAGCGTATCGAGCTTCCTTGCTTTTTCCAGTAAGGGCTGCGCATCCGCAAAGGCTTTATGTTCAGCGGAAAGCTGATGGTGGGTTGCTATTAGTTGATTTTCAAGTGTTTCCTGTTGTACTTGCAGTGAAACCAGGGTTTCCTTTAAAGCAACCAGCAGGGTTGATTTATCGGTCTGTTGTGCTTGCGCCTGCTGTAAGGCATCTGCCCAGCTTCGGGTTTGCTGTGCCTGTTCGATCGCATGTAGTTTAAGGCTTCTCGGCAAAGCGGAAGTTTTGGTTTCAGCAGCTACTTGTAAGGCATTTTGCGCTTCATCGTTGCTTTGTTGAAAGTTGGCGAGTTGTTCGTACCATCCGATCCCGGCAGTGTATTTTTCGATCTCTGCTTCAAGGCTTTTGATCTGGCTTTCCAGCAGCTCCTGATCTGCAGATAGGGCTTGCCGTTCTTCATCACTCAGGGTAACAATACCTTCTTTACGGACATGGAGATCGCGTAGCTGTAATTCTTCGGCCTTGTATTTTTCAAAGATCTTCCGGGAGATTTCAGAATAAATATGGGTTCCCGTCAGCTTTTCGAGCAAAGAAGATTTCTCGTCACGGTTGGCTTTCATAAAAGCGGTAAAGTCGCCCTGCGCCAGCAGCACCGACCGGGTAAATTGCTCAAAATTCAAGCCGACCAATCGTGCGATTTCACTGAAGGTTTCCGCTTTTCTGCCGGGCATATCGACAGCGGTGCTGAGGTTTTTGAGCGTTACGGAATCAGACTGTATGCCTCCATCAGCACGGTTCCTAGCCCGTCTCACACTCCAGGTAGCGCGGTAGTTTTGCCCGTCAATTCCTCTGAAATCGACTTCGGCAAATCCATCAGCTGTGCCGTCGCGCAGAATGCCCCGCACATCGCCCTGGCTTAGAGTGCTGCCCTGTACATCTTGAATTTCAACACCTGTTTCCCTGGCCTGGAGATAACGGGGTGTTTTACCGTATAAGGCCAGGCATAAAGCATCCAGGATGGTTGATTTTCCAGCTCCGGTAGCTCCGGTAATGGCAAAGATCCCGGCAGAACATAAAGGCTCTTCCGTAAAGTTGATTTCGGTGACTCCTTCTAACGAAGCTAAATTTTTAATGCGTATGGCGAGGATCTTCATCTTATTCGGCTTTATGGTTTACTTCCTGCACCACCTGCTGAAAGAGCTGCAACAGATGATCAGGAACTTCGCTGTTGTATCGGGACTGGTAGACTTTGCCGAATACATCAAGCGGCTGCAGTTCATTCAGCTTTTCAGGTGTGATCAGCTTCGGTGTTTCTTTAGTTGAACTCGGATATTGGACATCGATTTTCGCAAGCCTGACGCCTTTACCGGCTAGTGCTGTTTCTACTATATGGCGCAAAGCGGGCTCAGGTCCTTCCAGCAAGACTCTCACTTGCAGATAAGGCAGGTTTTCCAGATTGGAATCGGCTGATGGCAATTGTTCCAAAAGGGAAATGACTTCATGCAAAGGCCTATATTGAAGCGGAGCCCTTTGCAGCGGCACAAACAGCGGGATTTCTACGGTTTTCAGATTGCTGATTTCCTGCTCAAGATTAAAAACAATCACCTGATGCTTGTAATGAATTTCGGAGAAAGACATCGGCAAGGGACTGCCCGAATAACGGATATGTTCCTTTCCACCAATTTTTTGTGCTTTGTGGATGTGTCCCAGCGCTACATATTTGATATCCTGATGAAAGGCCATGGCTGAAATGCATTCCACACCGCCCATGATCAGCCTTTCAGTTCTATCAAGATCAGTGACCTCTGCCTGTTGGGCATGCAGGTGTCCCATGGCAATGATGGGTTGGTCTTCCGATTTATGTTGTTCTGCATAGTTGAAAGCCTCCTGATATAAAACCGCCACACCTTCGGTATAAGGGTTGGCACAGTCAGCAATGGCCGGATAATCGCCCATACGCAGAAAAGGAATGGCCAGACACCAGGCTTTGATAGCTCCCGAAGCATCATTTATTTTAACAAGCAGTTTTTCGTAATCAATATTTCCCTCGGCATCTTTTTCTACTAAGCCGATAATATGAACATTAGAAGATTCCAGTAAAGGTTTCGGTGCTTCCAAACGTGCCGCCGAATCATGGTTACCTGCCGTAATGATAATTTGTAGACCTGGCAATACTGTTGTTGCCTGGTTGAGAAAACGATAAAACATCCGAACTGAGGCTGCAGATGGATTGGAACTATCGAAGATGTCGCCGCTGATCAGCAGTACTTCGATTTTTTCAGCTACTAAAGTTTCTACCAGCCAACTTAGAAACTGCTGGTGTTCATAACTGCGATCATATTCGTGAAACAGCTGACCAATGTGCCAGTCTGCAGTGTGTAAAAATTTCATAATACAGTTTTAGGACGGTTAGTCTGTATCTCAATAATTGGGGATACATGAAGACCTGACTTGCCTATTAATCTCCGGACAAATCATTCCATACTTTTGATGAAGCAGGTTGTTAAATTAAAGAGGATTGTGTATTTGGTTTTTCATGGTGAGAGTTATTAGTTGATGCAATTTAATAATTAATTCAAAACCACGACTAAAATTCAAGCAATTTTGCATGCTCTTCATAAATTCCTTAAGCTTTATCAAAATATCTGGCTAAACTACTTATATAAAACAAGATGGGTTTACGGAAAACAGTAAGGAAATGACGTATATTTTTATACGGAACATACTTTATAACTAGATCTTCCGGACCTACAGAATACTATCAATCTCCGTAGAGATCGCTCCTATCTCATCATCTGTAAGATTCTGTATAATAAAGTAACATTATGCTACTCAGGTATTTTTGTACTTTCCTGCATAAATGAGAAAGCTTAAGGGTTACTATTTCTAAATTTTAATTTTTTGCCTGTCTTCGCTTGCGTTCCGTTTGGTTGGTGGATCTTAAGATGTTTATTCTTAAATGCAACCACAACCACAGGATTTTGCGGACATGTTAGGCTGGGTGGAACTTTCCAAAAAAGTTGATGATGCTTATTTAGAAATGCCGGATTCTACCAATACTTTGGTGTTATGTGATAATTGGTCATGCGGAGCCATAAATTATTATTCAAAATGTGACATCCGTGCCGTATCGCTGAGTGCAGATTACATAAACTGGTTCAATTTTGATACGGAATACCAAAATTTGATCCGTGTGACAACATCTTGAGAGAGCGAAAATGAATGGAAGAAAACAGTTCCTTTTTTTGAAAAAGTTATAAAGGTTGATTCTCTTTCAAACAGATATACCAGAGAATATGGTACTGCTATACTTTCGTTTACGAAGGACAAAATAAACATTGATGAAGTGCTGAAAAGTGAAGTAGATAAGCTAAGGGTATTTGAAAAAGATAAGTAAGATGGCCAGATCATCTCAATGAACAAATTGAATCTCCGGCTGCACAAATAAAAACATAGGATACATTTAGAAATGTATCCTACCTATTCTTTTTAACATAACTATAGGTGAATTGCGACTTCCGGGATGGATAGATCCCAATTGGAAATTTCCGCTGTGATTAGATAGGGATTTTTTTCGCAATATCCCTTAAGAATTTCTTGTAGATTTCGAAGGTATTCGCTTGGATTGCTTTTATTTACGCTGATCAAGTCAATTGCTTAGGCTTTATTTAGATGCTTATCCTCCAACTATGATCCAATAGCTGGAAAATCATAACGAAAGTTTTATTTAAAACTTTTTCTGTATAGCATGCCTCAATCACAACTTGAAAAAAACATAGTGACCAAACATTGATCCTAGCAGAGAATTAAAGAGTAAAAATAATGCTTGAAGTATATAAAAACAGGATTAGTAAAAAACTACGAATGAGTATATTATCAGGGAATAATTACTAATCATCTGAGACTTTTCAAGCAATAAGTATCTGCTGCTATTATGGATACACACTGCAAAATGTTATATTATTTGAATACAACATGATGTACCTGTAGTCCAGACTTAGCAAAATATATTATTTTTACATTCATCAGAAATCGGACTATTCGTAAAAGATAATATTACGACGCTGAGCATTACCGGGAAAAAGATTAGGGAGTTAAGAGTGCAATATCTGTAAATATAGTACAACTCTACAGAAACGGACAATCATACAAAATTATCCTTTTTAATATGGAATAAAACTATGTTTTTGGTATTAAGAAAGGTTTTTCGCAATGGAAATTCAAACCCAATACTACTAAAAATTGAGTCAAAACTCCATTCATAATGTAAGTATATTAATATATAGCTTCAAAGATAAGACCGAAAGTTCCAGAATTTTTTGATCGATATCATAATGGCTGTTTGTAACTGAAAACCATACATATTAATGATCAATTTATACAATTGTGATTCACATCATAAACGTAACGTCATTTATTCTCTAAGTTTGGAATAACAAATTCGTCATTATATTATTTTAAGCTATTATAATCGGTATAAAAATATAATGACACACAAATTTCATTAATCTTTAAGATTTATTATGACTCCCGCAGGCAGATTACTCATCATAGGAAATACCAGAGACAAAACGGATGAAGGAGAAACTGGAAATAATCATTCTGACCGCTTTAATGTTGCTCCGGAGTTTCTGAATGTTTTGACTTCAAGAAAAGATGACCGGATCGAGATCATCACATCAGCTTGTTTACCATCAGCTGATTTCCGAAAAGAATGCAGTGACAGTTTAGGCCGTATGGGATTCAGCAATTATGGTTTTCTGCATATAAAAAATCATCTGGATGAAAAGCATTGTTTGGAACGTTTATTAAAAGCAAAAACAGTCCTTTTTGTTGGTGAACAGTTTCGGATTTACAGTATCCTGAAAAATTCTGCCGTGATACGTCTTTTGTACAAGAGATATCTGTACGAAAGTCATTTCACCATTGCCGGTCTGTGTCTGGGAGCCCAATGTATTCCTGGAATTATGATGCTTGAGGGTGAAAATAATATGATAAATCTTGAGCCGGGGTTGGGCTTTATTAACCACTGTATTATAGACACACAGTATCAGACTGCCCATTTTAAACGGCTTGCTTTAACAGCTATAAAACATCAGCAGTTCCTAGGAATAGGAATGGCAGAAAACACTGCATTGATTATCGAAAAAGGATACCTGGCAACCTGCAAGGGGAGCGGGACTATTATGGTGATAAATGCTAGACATATTAAAAAGACAGATCCTGATTACAGGCCGGATTTTATCTATCCGAAAAATCTTAAGGGTCATATTCTGATTGATGGATGCAAAATCAATCTTAAAAGTGGTGATACCATATCATAAATAAAACATTAACACTTCTCTTATATAGGGGGTAAATATAAAAAACAAGCTATGAATCCAAAAGGAAAATTATTAATAATTGGTGGTAAAGAAGATAGAAAAGGAACAGAAGTAAAGATGGAAAATATCAATGATGATTTTTCACCACACGAGATTCTCAAGCTTCTTGTTCAATCGAAAGATGATCGCATCGAAGTAATTACTACCGCAAGTTCTGAACCAGAAAGTATGAAGGAAACCTATCAGAAAACATTCACAGAAATCGGATATACAAATTTTGGTTTCCTGGATATCTCTGACCAGCAAATTCACACAGATTATCATTTAAAAAGAATAGCTGATGCCAAAACAGTTTTTTTCACAGGCGGCGACCAGAACAAAATATGTGAAGAACTTAAAATGTCAGTCGTGAACAATATTCTTTTGGAAAGATACATAAACGATAGGGATTTTATGATTTCAGGAACAAGTGCAGGTGCCATGTGTATGCCTGAAATCGTCATTGCTGAAGCAGTTAATGGCGAAGCTATTGTGGATCATGACATTAAACTGCGTACAGGTCTCGGATTGATCAATAACTGTATTGTGGACACGCATTTTGTACATCGCGGAAGGTTTGGAAGGTTAGCTCATGCAGCCGTACTATACCCAGAGCATTGGGGAATTGGATTAGGTGAAGATACAGCCTTATTGATCGAAAACGGAAATACTGCAATCTGTAAAGGTTCGGGAATGGTTGTTATAATAAGTGCAAAGAACATGAATCAAACTAATATAAATTCTGTAAAGGATGGCGATCCGGTGTATGCCGAAGGTCTTAAAGTACACCTCATGACAGACGGATGCCACATCGATCTAATCACTGGTGAGATGGATGGTAGCCAGGTTTAGATCTTTCGATACTATACAAGGTTCTGTGTTCGGCTCCCACTGATTTGATCAAAGTTATTCTTTAAAATTAAATTATGCAGCTTAGATCTGACACTGAAAATTTGGCATCAAAAGTACGGAAGGAGAGATGTTGGATCCAGTGCTATTCTGGTTGCATGTATAAGTTGTAAAGCTTGTGTTCTCTGTCCCAACGGAGCTGCCATGCTATTAGTATGAGTTAGGGTTTCATATTTTGTACCACTTTCTCAGGACAGCTTGAAGCAAAAAAGATGTGCTCTAAATATGGTACAGACTATGAATGATGAAGGATTTGCAAACTGCTATGTACTTTGCGTTTGTGAAATAAAATGGCACCCCTGAACAATAATACCTAAATCAACAGAGAACATATGTCTGTCTGGATTCGTAGGAAAGGATAACCGGGACACTATATAAATAAAACTTACAGTCGAAATTTCAACGGCTGTCTGTCGCTCTATGTTTTAATAGCTCTGACCGTAGTTTTTACCGGAAGCCTTGGATACTGCTGGATACTTTTTCTGACAGCATTAAAGAGAATAAAAATTTTGTCACAAAAATAGTTCCAGTCACAAAATACTTATTCTTTATAGTGAATAGCTTTATCTATTTCTATAGGATTATTATATCTTCTGATCACCTCCTGCATATTTTTAGTCTGATTAGTCAGTTCATCAATAGTATGTATTTCCTTGCCGTTGATATTAATCTTTAAGTCGGTATTTGTTTTGCTGAAGTTATTTCTCTCAAAAGCAAAGGGATCATTGTAGAAATTTATAAGCAGCTTATATTTCTGTTTTTCATTAATAGGTATTGCTTTATTTCCGAAGTTTGACTCTACAAAATTATCAGTAGAATAAGTGCCTGTAAGCTCCTGGCTTATTATTAAATTATATATAAAATTCTTTCGGGAATCTGTAAGCTCAAAAATAAGTCCCGGCAGCCCGCGGAATTTATAAGGCCCTTCATTGAAAGGAATGTCTTTACAAAACCAGGCAGTCCATTTACGTCCTCCAAATTGGGTAACGGCTTTTTGAAGGGTATAACTTTCCATTTTTTTTACCTCATCCGAAATAGTCCAACTGATTTTATCATTTGTTTTATAAGAATAATATCCTTCTTTAATCGCAATGAAATTTATATTATCAAAAGTATTGATTTTTCGCTTTACGATCTGTCCCGACATATCAGTATAGCTATTGTTCGTGCCGAATCTTTTATTTAAAGAATCAGTTATCATTAAATTGTGTCCGTAAAACTTGACCTCCTTTGGACTAATATCCAGAAACATATTCAGTTTTTCATAACCTGCTTCTGTCGAATCCATTTTGTACTGTAGTTCATAAATAAACCTATGAGTCTGAGAGTGGACAAATACGATCATGAATAATGCTGATAGAGAAAAAATAGGGTTCACAAATTAATTACTTTAAGTTAAAAACATGGAAAATTTAAGAACCGTCATTAAATGCGCTGTAGTTTTTAGATTGTTACTATAATGCCAGACGGTAATACACTTACAGATAAAGTGTTTAATAATTTTTTATAAGGCATCAGTCTTTTGAATCTTTTAAATTGCTTCCATCTCTGTACCGTCTAACCAAACTGACGCTTTTACCATTTTCCACGTTTATCTTAATATGTATATACGGGATTTCTAAAATATGAAAAGTATCGACGGTTAATGGAATCAACTTGTACTTAGGCTCGCCAGATCGTTGAACATATAATTCTCCTTTTTCATAAGTCAATTTTCTAATTCCGCCTGCATAGCTCCCTGTGTAAGATTTCAGAGTTGCCTCTGGTATAATGACAGGCTTAATATGTGCTTTCAGAGCCGCCAGTGCCCATGTAGTGCTTCGATTTTCAGCTTGCCCTTTCAGCAGACCTTCTAAGGCGGCTATGTGAGCAACAGTCATTGCTTCTTTTTCCGGTACGGTAATATGTGGTAATATGCCGGTTCCTTCCCAGTCTGTATTTGTGACTGGATCTATGGATCTGGCATAGGGAACGAAAATGGTAAATCTGTCGGTAAGCATTTGGTGATGGACCGGATGAGCTCCGCCACCTGTGACCTGGCCGACCAGTATGGCTCGTTTGCGATTCTTCAAAAAATAACACAAGCTTTCAGCTGCTGAAAAAGTAGCTGGACCGACTAGCAGATACAAGGGTTTATCTATCATGCGCCTGCCAGATACGTAGGGTAGTGTCCAGTCTTGTCTGTGCTGGTTATCTTCTCTTGAGTAGACATCTGCAATCATAATAGGTTTGGAATCAAAAAAGTAACTGGCAACCAGTTGTACCAAATCTCCACGCCCTCCACCGTTCTCGCGTAAATCAATAATGAGTGCGTCAGTATTGGCCAGGAAATTCATAGCTGAGGTTACTGTTTCACCTCCCATTGCAGGGTCGTAAAACCTTGTGAGATTTAGATAGCCGATGTTGCCATCCAGTATATTCACGGTTTTAAATCCAAAATTATCGGCACGTGCGTTGGGGAAATCCCGGCTCGCCAGATCCAAACTGTCCTTTTTAGTCATTGCTTTTTTACTGGCTTGCACCCAGGCAGGGTCAAAGGTAATGTTGATATGTCGATCCTGTGATACATTTTCTAGGTCCATTGCAAGTTTGCTTGCATATTGCGCGGGATCGGTAATAGCATCGTAATCTCCATTATTGTATTTAGCCGAAAGCATCGTAACCATTTTCTGGGCTACCTCCGGAAATATGTAGATATCTTTAAGTTTCTTGCTAACGGAATCGATAACAAGCTTTTTCTCTGCAGCCATCAATTCAGTGGCAGGCTTCTGAGCATATAGTGTCAGGCTGAAAGGCAATAACGCCAAAATAAGTATTAAGAAATGGATTCTTCTGTGCATGTCGGTTGTATCAAAAAGTTGACTTTATTGGAAAACCAGCAGCTGTCTTAGTGCTGTTTCTGGAGCAATATTAATCTAAAAAACAGTCTGGACTGTTCGGGTGGATATATTCGAACAGATTTTACTTTCCGCTACTAATGCTGGCGTATTCTGTAGGTGACATTCCAGTCCACTTTTTAAAAGCGGTATTAAAAGCAGTCTTTGAGTTAAAGCCGGAAGCAAAAGCAATTCCGACCATATTGAATTTTTTTGCTTCACCAGAAGTCAGTATTCGTTTTGCATGTTCCACCCTTTTACTATTAATAAAATTATAGAAATTGCTGCCGGTCACTTCATTGATCAGATAAGAAGTATCGTGAACACTGATCCCGAGCTTACCTGCCAAAACCGGAAGACTCAGTTCATTATCCAGGAAAATATTTTCCTCAGAAATTAACCTGTTCAACTCCTCCGACAATTCAGCTAGCTTAGATTTACAAAGCCGTTCTTTTTTTGGCGCGCGCTGTAGAGGAGAGTCAAAAAATGGTATTTTGTCGTACTGTACATTTGTCTCAAAAACAACTTTCTGTCTGAATGAAAAACTGGCCAGAAAAAAAACAGCGCTTGTATATATGATAGGCATTGCTTTGAGCATCTGAGGCTGTCCAATCAAAGCATCGTTGATCCAGAAAAGCAGTACAAAAGTTAAAGTTAATAAAAAATACATAAGCCAGTTCAGACTTATTCCCGATGTAGCAACAGATATGTTACGTAGGTTTTTCTTATAGCGGACCAAGGCAAGATAACTCAAAATGATATATACTGCGAGTTGCAGAGGCAAAATATCACGGACAAGAAAGTTCGTGGAACTGATGCTAAACAGCTTCATGGTTATCAGATTCCTGTTGTCAAACGAGCCCAGTAATGTGATTCCAACAAAAATGATAAATGGCAAAAAATGCAAGAGATCTTTTTTTCCAAAAGATTTAGTAGAATCAACAAAATATAAAGTACTAAGTAAAATACTGGGTGCCATAATAAATTGCAGGGCATTATGACCAATCTTAAGATAAATAAAGCGATATGCAAACTCTCCAAGGCTGATTTCAAGAAATGAACTTCCCATCATAAAGACAAACAAAGCAAGCCATCGGTTGGCTTTTAGGTTCTCTCCGAGAGGATAGAAAATAAGTATAAAACTTAATAGCAGGCAAGTGCCACCAGAAAAGGACATCAGGAAAGCATTCATGTGCAGCAATATTAAAAAGATTCCTGAATAAATGTACAAAATTTAAGTATTATAGAAAAAGAACCTGTACAATAGTGCTTTAACTGCTCAAACTACATAAAAAAACTTCTTAATACATTTTTAAAGATATTCAACTAATGCCCCAACAGAAATTAAAAGAAGAAGAGACTTCTGTTCAGATGGATAAATGCGAACATTCGGGTTTGGCCCGCTTGATAAGTTTGTAGCTAAAATTATAACAATATGAAAAATAAAATTTATATCTGTTTTTTAATGCTCTCATGTTTCACAAATTCTGTAAAAATGATTGCCTGTACTATATTTATGGCCAATGATGGGAAACATGTATGGGTTGGGAACAATGAAGATGAGGTATCTTCACTTACTTACAGGTTATGGTATTATCCAACTGTGAAAACACATTATGGTTATATGATCTGGACTGAACTTTCGGCTGATGTGAAACTGAACAGCATAATGTATAAGAACCCTCAAGGAGGTATGAATGAATATGGTCTGTTTATGGATTATACTGCAATAGATGAAATCCCAGCTATAAATGATCCGAATAAGCAAGACAGAAGTGAAGAGGTAGTTACAGATGTGCTTAGGAGATGTAAAACAGTAGGGGAAGCCATAAATTACATTTCACAGTTTAATCTTGTGCGATTAACCGCAGCCCAATTATTTATTGGTGATGCCGGCGGAGACTATGCTATTATTCATGGGAGCTATATCATACGGCGAACAAGCAGAAATTTTGCAATTACCAATTATGCTCTGAATAATAATTATTATGAGCCTTGCTGGCGAAGAGACACTGCAATTAAATATTTGGCTGAAGATAGAATATATCATTTAAAGAACGTGACTTTCCTGTTGGAAAAAACCGCACAGAAAAAGCCTGGTGACATCATCACCAATTATTCAATGGCTGCTGACCTATGCTCCGGGAAAATCCATTTGTATTATAAAGGTGATTTTTCAAGGCCGATTACCATTTCCTTAAAAAAGGAATTAAATCGAGGGATACACCATCTGGATATGGCTAGTTATTTTTCCCATTAGAAATATTACGGAATCCAGAACAGTGGTCGTAGCATGATCTTCTTTAGTGCAAAGAAGTTTGAATTCCCTGATTGCAAGTTTTAAGTATTATATTTCACTGCTAATGCTCAGTGACAAAGTTGACAATCTCGTGATTCGCAAAAATATATAAATACCGATATAATTATATACGTATCAAGGAGGTAATCATAAAGTTTTTTCAGATGTAGCTCGGTTAATCGATGCAATAGACTTTCAAATCGCGGGTACAACTTTGATATTAAATGTTGGTTATAAAGTGAACACATATGATATCTGGGCTGATTATGACGGGAATCATAAAAGGATATGATTGTAATTCTTAATTTTGGGAATAATAGGAACTATGAGATAATATGAAAATATAGTCGAGATGATGCCTATAACAGAGGATTTACTAATAAAATTTGGCGCGGAATTCGTTAATTATAAGAAAAACGAACCACTGTTCAGTGAAAATTTGCCGGTAAGCAAATATTTCCAAATTAGTCAGGGATGTGTGAAGGTGATTAATTATAGGGATGGTAAAGAAATAATTCATGCTGTCTTATCAAAAGGTGACGCTGTTGGTGAAACATTTTTGTTTTGTACAGAGGCTTATTCAGTGGGAGCAATTGCATTGGAAGACTCCATAGTTTTACAGCTCGATAGATCAGTTTACCATGAATTAATAAAACGATATCCTGACCTGTTAATAGCATTGTATAAGCAGTCTGCCCGACGACTGCATTATGCTTATTTATTGCATAGTATTTGCTTTTCTAATCCTAGAAGTAGAATTTTAACAATCTTAAATGATCTTAAAGCAGGCCAGCAAGACCATAAAGCATATTCCTATCAAGTTCCACTTACCCCGGCAGCAGATTGCATCTATGACATGCCTGCGAGTGGAAACAGTTGTAAGAGCTATCAAACTGATGGAGAAAGAAAGCACATTAAAGATCATGAATGGAAAATTGCTTTATTAGGTACATTTACTTGTTAACTAACAAAATAAGAAATCTATCTATATCGATAATAAAAATTATTTTCGATATCGAAAAATTTGTTCTCCATCATTGTGTTTTCCAGGGTTTCAAGAGGTATAAATAATTATTAAACAGTAAAGGCAGTTTTGTTATAAAATTTAAAAGTACACTGAAAAGTGTACTTTTTTATGTAAATAAAACATATGCTCAAGATTAATAAGTTCAATTGCAAAAGATATTGATAATTAATGACTTATAATGCCACTTTCTAATATAAATAAACTAACTTGCTAAAGTTCTCTATTCATGAACACTTTTTGAATGTTAATTAACGAAGAAATATTATACCAA
>NZ_JBLFFJ010000009.1:0-54488 GCF_051400735.1 Chryseobacterium hilariae | reverse complement strand
TTTAAAAATTAATCTCTTATGAAACACTCCTTAAGTGAGAGCCTAAATCAGTACACTTTTTGCTGACGATTTACACTTAATAGAATTTTTACCATTTTTATCCTTATACCTATCTTTATATACTATAAACTTATTGTGTTCGAAATCATAATCTAATTCGGAACCGATGATTACCCCAGTATAATTCAAATCATAACCTTGTATTGTATGGATACATCCAACTTCATTGATTGCATTTTTTGAATTTACCCATTCCTTATCTTTACTATTCCATTTTAATTTATTTTCACCAATAATAATATCATATTGATCAGAATTATTTTTCGACACCCAACTCCAGGCAAATCCAGCAACTATTCTAGCTAAACCATGCTCATTATTTTTCTTTTTTATTCTGCTTATCATCTCCTCCAAGTTATCAAATATATAAAACTCGTAAGAGCTAATTTTATATTTCTCTGCAAGAAAAGTTGATGGTTCATCGAAAAGTTTATGAATAAATTTTATATATTTATTCCCGCCACGAACTCTAAGTTGACTTTTTAATCTTTCTGTTCGTGTAAAAGGAGCTTCTTCTAATTTTTTAAAACTTTCCCTCGGAATATCTGAGGGCTTTACAGATTGGTATTGGTCATAAAATATAATTGATTTCTTACTTTGCTTCTTTACCCAATCCAACTCTGATGAAGTATTTTTATCTAATCCGAGTCTCAAACAATTATCATCAAATCCACGATAATAAGAACCTAAATTAACTCTTCTTCTTAACCGGTGTCCTTCGTCTACAATTATAAGATCATATTCATTTTTTGACAATTCCGAAGGTCCTATCACCATTTTAGTAGACAGTCCATCTACACTTTTAAAAACATTTGAAATTGTCTTCCTAAATGAAGCCATTGGAATTACTAATGCTATTTTTAAATTCTTATAATTTTCTTTAACCTTTTCTAGTAGTGAGAATAGTTCTTTATCTTCTCCATCAAAGTCAGTATAATTAAAATCCTTAAGATCTGTTTTCAATAATTTAAAAAGAAAAATTGCCAATATAGATTTACCAGTTCCAGCGCCACCATGAATGAGACTAACTTCAGCATTCTCATCCAATAAACAATTTAAGATCATCTTCAGACCTTTTATTTGCTCTTTTGAAAGAGATTTATATGGTGAATATTTAAAAAGGTCAGAATTATTAATAACATTCAACTGTTGACGTGCTATTCCTCTATTAATAAGTTCACTCCAAATACTTTTAAATAATTCCCAATACACTTTTTTTTCATGATATTGATGATCTGTGATCCCCAGATTGCCATTCTTCAAAATATACTTTCCGTCTGCAGATATATACTTAATAAGATTAGCCTCAAGATCTAGTGTAGCAGATTTATGAAATAACTCGCTTAAAATAAGATTTATTGATGACAGATTTTTTTTATCCTCAGATTTTAGATGGGTATTTATCCTGGTCAGCACATCGGTTGTTTCACCTATATATACAGATTTTTCATGTTCATTTTTCAAAAGATAAACTATAGGCCAGGATAAATAATCTCTGTGATTATTATTTATTTTATCTCCTGCGAAATAATCAAAGTTATACTCTTCAGTAATTATAAAATTATTCATTTCCAAAATTACAGTTCATCATATTTATCAGCTCTTCCTTTTGCTTTATTTACAGGATATTTCTCATCATTCTTGTGAAGTTTTTTTAAAATAACAGAGTTTATATCAATATTATTTTTATGCGCAAGGAGAAGGCCATACATAAATACATCTGCTAGTTCCTCTTCCAGCTTATCTTTACTAAAATCTTCATCTTTTTTCCATAAAAATATTTCCAAAAGCTCAGAAGCCTCAATTGATAAGGCCAATGCCAAATCTTTTGAATTATGAAATTGCTCCCAATCGCGATCATCTCGAAATTTTAAAAGTTTTTGCAAAGTTTCAGTATCTATCATACATGTTGATTTAAGCCTGAGTTTCATTTTTACTATAAAAGTAATAAATCTACCAATAAAATCCTCTAAGAAAAATGGTTTCAATAAAAAATAATATATAATTACTCTAGAGATCAATGACACAGTAATTTTATCTCTGCTTAGTGTTTCTATCTTATAGAATGAACCCTAATTGAATGGCAAAATCATTCCATTACAACCCCCTCTTCCCCTCCATCCAATACGCCTGCGACCTGATACACTTCCCATCCACTCCTTTCGCCTTAAGAAACTTCCGGATGACAGACATGGTATTTCCGTTTCCTGTCAGATAAAAAACCGCTTCGTTATTGTAAACGGCTTGTTTTTCTTCTTTTAAAAAATCGTTTAAAGCTTCCATCATGTTCTGGATGTCGTTTTTAGGAGCATGATAGCCGTACAGTTCCAGTTTTTTCAACACCGAAGAATTTTCCAGTTCATGAAGGCATACAAATGCACCGCCGATCTCTTCCGATGCTTCCTTGATGGACAGAGAGCTTCCCAGCGAAGTTGCATCCCCTATGGAAAAATGGATTTCTGCATTGGGTTCAAAAAAACGTTTCCCTCTTGGCATCAGGATTTTTGTAGTTTCGCCTACTGAAAGACGGCTTGCAAAACGGCTTCCTACAGAATCCGTATCGTGAAGATGAAAGATCACATCGAAAGTTCCTTCGTTCTTATTAAAACTGAAGGGTGAATAATTTCGGTAATCCCTTTCGTTGACTCTTATTCCTATAGCATAAGCCGGTTCAAAAGGGACATCTTCCAGACCGGAAGCAAAACGGATGAGACGAAGATCTTTTGAAACAGCTTCTGTATGGATAACGGTGCATTCTTTAAATTTTGAGGACATGACATTTTCTAATGTATCATTCATCCATTTTGGTAGGCTTGGCATAAATAATTTTAATGCAAAGGAAGCTTCAAAATGAATGCAGACCGATAGCCGTATCAGGGTATTAGTTGGACAATTCGTGGGTTACTTCCTGTTCCGGTATTTGTCCCGGAATTCTGTCGGCGGGCAGCCTTCAACTTTAGAAAATAAGCGGGAAAAGTAGGCATGATCGCTGTAGCCCAGCTCATACGCAATTTCTTTTACACTAAGTTGAGTGAAGGATAAAAGTCTTTTGGCTTCTATCAAAACTTCCTGATGGATCCAGTGCTGGGCAGATTTACCCGTTACCTCACGAATAACCTCAGTCAGATAGCCGGGTGAAATATTCAAAAGCCCGGCATAGACTGATGGACTTTTCAGGGTTTTAAATTCTTTTCTTACCAGAATCCTGAACTTTCTGGTCAATTGAACGGCACGGCTTTCACTGGATGTTCCCGCATGATTTCCCCCTAAAAATATAAGGACATACAAGCCTGTAAAAGCACTGATTAATGACTGAACCACAAGAAATCCTTCTTTAGTAGCCAGCATTTCTTCCGTACAGGACATCTGAAGCATCCCGGCACAGGCATTGAGCTTTTCAACCCAGCTATCATCAGCAGGTACCGGCTGTACATCTACTAAAGTTTCTTCAAAAACCGATCTTGCAGCATCGGGTAACAGATCTGCTTTCACGGCAATAAACCATCCGGTGACCTTTTCCATTAAAATTCCCTGATGAACCTGTCCCGGCAGCAAAAAGAAAACAGCAGAATCCCGGGCTTCTATCATCTTAAAATCGACCATCATCCTGGCTCTTCCACTTTCCAGAAACGTAAAAATATAATGGCTGTCCCGGTGAATACCTTTATCGAAAAGATTGTCTTCCGTACTCATGGTCCTCTTTTCAATCCTTTCGATCAGAATACCATGCTGCGTAATGCTGTTTAAATCGTAGGTGGGAATGGACTGCTTCATTGAAAAATAGCTAATGATGAGAAATTATTCTGATTTATTTAAGCTTAAAGCATTATTTATCGCAAAGATAAACAAAGAAACATTTCTCTCTGTCTGTTTTAGGATAACAAAGGTATTTCATTCAGCAAAGTAAGACCATTCTATTTTATAATTCAGTTTATCTGGCTTTTGACAAGGCCATTTTTATAGCTAAATAAGTAAGTACACCCGCCATAAACCATTTCTGAATCTTCACCCAAAATGGATTATCGGAGAAAAATGCAGCCACCCTCGCAGCTGTAAGTACAATGATAAAATTAACGCTGAAGCTTACAAAAACCTGGACAATTCCCAGTTCAAAGCTTTGCAATAAAACAGAACCGTATTCAGGTTTAATAAATTGCGGGAAAAAAGACAGGTAAAATACGGCAACTTTCGGATTAAGTGCACTTGTGAGAAAGCCAACGGTAAAAAGCTTTTTGGAACCATCATGCGGGCTGTTTTTATCTACTTCAAATATATTTTTACTCTTTGGTTTTATTGCCTGGTACGCTAAATACAGAAGATAAACGGTTCCAAGTGTTTTCAGAACGGTATAAGCAACAGGAACTGCCAGTAATACCGCTGTAAGCCCGAATGATACCATGACAATATGAAACATAAAACCACATACTACTCCTGCCAGAGAAATCAGTCCGGATTTTTTTCCCTGTGTAATTGATTTTGAAATGAGGTAAATCATATTCGGGCCTGGACTTATCACTAAAACAAGGGCAGCCAGAACAAAGAATAAAAGTTCGTGAAGTGGAATCATTTTTTATGCAGTTTTATTTAACCTGAATTCGGGATAAGGATTAAATTTTAAACACAAAGATAAACAAAGCCGTTTCACTTATTGTAAGTAATACAGGGAAATGTATGGCCTTACTTTGCTGAATGAAATGCTTTTGTTTGCCTTTGCAATAAAAATACAATTGTTCAGGTATTTTCTTACTTCGAACGGATACGGAGAATAACCGAACAGATATATTGATTTCATTCACAGTCTGTTTAAGTGATACTCATTTTTTATCCTGCAATGATCATTTAACATTAAGATGACAATAAAATATAAGCCTGGTCGTGGTATTTTGCTATTTTTGTATTCCCGGAAGAGGGATTTTCTACCTTTTTCAGGATAACCACAACAAAAACTATGAACCGAAATCAAATGCTGCCTGTTGACTATGCAGGAAAAAAGACAATAAAGAGATCAATTCAGTCTCAAAAATGCCCCTCACATCTCTTCAAAATATTCAGGAAACAATCTACTGTAAAGATTGAGAAATTTTTATTCAGAATTTAGAAATGGTAGAATATTTTTTTTCAATTTCAGTAATATAGATTAAATTTTTACGTTTGACAGTAAACTATGAACCATTTTACCTAACATTAAAAGTTTCATCCATCTAATTCCTTTTCTGCAATAATTTAAAATCAATTACTTAAACGTACTATTTGACAGGATTTCTACTACATTAAAATTTAAACTCAATGCAAAAATTGTTTTTTAAAACTGCCGTCACCGCTGCTGTAGTCTGTTTCAGCTCCATGGCGCTGGCACAGCAGAAATACTCAGTAAGCGGTACTGTGAAAGATCACAAGAACGGAGAGCTGCTGATCGGGGTTATTGTAAAAGTAAGTGAAGATCCGTCTGTTTCTGTGGTTGCCAATGAATATGGCTTTTATTCACTGTCTCTTCCTGAAGGAAGTTATACGCTGATCGTTTCCTATCCGGGTTACCGTGATTTTGAACTGCCTGTAAAGGTTGAGCAGAACACAAAACTGGATCTGCCACTCGACCAGGAAGAAAAAGGAGATGAAAAAGTGGGAAAAATTGATGAAGTCGTTATTTCAGGGATTAAAAAGGATAAGAATCTTACTTCTGCCCAGATGGGAACTGAAACTTTAAGCATTAAAAATATAGAAAAGCTGCCGGTTTTATTTGGAGAGAAAGATGTCATGAAAACAATACAGCTTTTACCGGGAATTAAAAGCAACGGTGAAGGAAGCAGCGGATTCAGCGTAAGAGGTGGTGCTACGGATCAGAACCTGATCTTACTGGATGAAGCGCCTGTTTATAATGCGTCGCACTTATTAGGTTTCTTCAGCACCTTCAACAGTGATGCCCTGAAAGATGCCAGCATTATCAAAGGAAACAGCCCGGCTCAATACGGAGGCCGTCTTTCTTCCGTAATGGATGTTAAGATGAAGGACGGAAATAATAAAGACTATAATGTAAATGGAGGAATCGGGCTGATCAGCAGCAGATTGAGTGTAGAAGGCCCTATTCAGAAGGAAAAATCTTCATTCATCGTTTCCGGAAGAAGAACCTATGCCGACCTGTTTCTTAAGACGAGTGACGATTATAAGGACAGTAAGCTTTATTTCTACGATTTGAATTTGAAAGCCAATTATCAGATTAATGAGAACAACCGTCTTTATTTATCCGGATATTTCGGAAGAGATGTCCTGGGATTGGGCGATACATTCTCAACAGACTGGGGAAATACAACGGCAACGCTCCGTTGGAACAGCATCATCAGCAGTAAGCTGTTTTCCAATACTTCATTAATTTACAGCAATTACAATTATAAAATCAGCCTGAAAAGCAATGATAATACGTTTGGCCTGGATTCCCAGATCGAAGATTGGAACCTTAAGCAGGATTTCACGTGGTTTGCCGGTAATAAGCATTCGGTACGTTTCGGACTTCAGTCTATTCACCATACCATCACACCAAGCAGTGCTTCCGGTACGAGTGTAAGCAGCTTTCCGAGAAATCCTAGAAAATCATGGGAAAATGCAGTGTATATCAATGATGATTTTAAAGCCTCAGATAAATTGACTGTGAATTATGGTCTAAGACTCTCTACCTTCAGTATTTTGGGTGGTGACACCTATAATACTTATGATAATGGAGTGATTACAGACACCAGATTTCTGGAAAAGGGTAAATTCGGAAAGACCTACTTTAATCTTGAGCCGAGAATTACCGCCAATTATCGGATCAATGAGGTAAGCAGCATTAAGGCAGGATATTCCCGTAACACACAGAACCTGCATCTTCTGAGCAACAGCAGCAGCGGAAATCCTACAGACCAGTGGATCGGGAGCAGCTACAGCGTAAAGCCGGAAATAGCCGATCAGATCAGCGCAGGGTACAGCAGAAATTTCAATAACAACAATTATGAACTGAATGCTGAGATCTATTATAAATCCATGCAAAACCAGATCGACTTTAAAAACGGTGCGCAGATCACCTTTGATACGGCAGCTGATGTAGAAAGCGAATTGCTGTATGGTAAAGGAAGAGCCTATGGACTGGAACTGATCGCCAAGAAGAAAAGCGGAAGATTGACAGGATGGATTTCTTACACGTTGTCTAAAACAGAAAGAAAAATAAACGGAATCAATGATAATGACTGGTATAATGCCAGAATGGACAAAACCCATGATCTATCAATTGTAGCCACTTATGAACTGAATAAAAAATGGTCTCTATCCGGATTATTCCTTTACAGTACAGGGAATGCCGTTACCTTTCCTACTGCCAAATATGAGCTGAACGGGCAGACTATTTTTCAGTACAGCAGCAGAAATGCAGACCGTATGCCTGCTTACCACAGAATGGATTTGAGCGCTACCTATGAACCGGAATCTACCAAGCGTTTCAAAGGATCATGGTCATTCGGTATTTATAATCTCTACGGCCGTGAAAATGCATACACGATTACGTTTGAGGACAATCCGAACAACCCGGGAACAACCCGCGCTATGCAGACTTCCCTTTTCCGTTGGGTACCCAATATCACTTATAATTTTAAATTTTAGATCATGAAGAATATCATTTTTATCATATTATCGCTGTTTTTATTAACTTCCTGCGAGAAGGAGATCGATCTTGATCTGGATGACAAGAGCGGAAACATCGTCATAGAAGGCAATATAACAAATCAGCCGGGACCATATATTGTAAGAATCACAAAATCTGTAGCTTTTACACAAAACAATCAATATCCTGCGGTTACCGATGCACAGGTTGTTGTAACTGATAATACAGGCCAGACAGAAACTTTACAGTATGTAGGGGACGGGAAATATATGACCACAGCTTTTACCGGAGTGACCGGGAGAACTTATACCCTGAAAATACAGGCTGAAGGGAAACAGTATACAGCTCAAAGTACAATGCCCGAAGTTGTCAGCTTTGATGGTCTGACGCAGGATTCGTTTACGTTCGGAAGTGAAACCACCTATACGCTTTTACCTGTTTTTACTGATCCTGCGGTATTGGGAAACCGTTACCTTTTCAATTTTACGATCAATAACATGACGAAAAAGACGTTTGAGGTATTTTCAGATAATGTGAATAACGGAATGGTCAACCAAAGACCTTTATTTCTCCCGAATGAGGACAAAGATGATGATCCCAGCGACCACCAGGTAGTACCCGGAGATACCGTTTATGTAGAAATGCAGTCCATTGATCACAATATATTCACCTATTATTCTGCTCTTCTGCAGATTTCAGGGGACGGCGGGCCTGGCGGAGGCGTTACCCCTTCAAATCCCCCAAGTAATATTAACAATGGGGCTTTGGGCTATTTCTCAGCACATACGGTACAGAAAAAAAGTATTGTCATTCAATAAATTATAATCATCAAGCTATATAAAGGCTACTCCTAATGATTGGAGTAGCCTTTTTGTGACTACACCTACAAAATTTGATAAACGCAAGGATAGACAATGATTTTGTAAGCATCCTGTTGATTTTTAGTAAACAAAGCCGTTTCACTTATAAAAGCAATACAGTGAAATATATTGTCTTACTATATTTCCATTGGGTACCATAAAATTGGTTTCATATACTTTATCAGAATTCATGTTTACAGAATTAGTAAAAAATTCACAAATAACTAATAAACAAATCATTACTCTCAATAAGTATTTCTACTGAAGATAATATTTGGTTATTTACACTCTAAAATCCGTTTCTTTTTCTTCGTTCCTTTGAGTTGTTCAATAAGTAATACAAACACCAACCAAAAAAACAAAATCAATGGAAACAATTCAAATTACACAGACCGAAGTGGGTTTCAAAGATCCGTTCGAACGCGTTATTTCAACTTCAAAAGCAGGAGGAGAATCCAAAGAGTCTTATTCTATCGAAGTAGCAGGGGAAGGACAGCTTACAGGGCTTTCTTATACTGTACCGCCATTCACTCAGGGAAGAATCACAGCTTCTCTTCAGGTATCTGCCATGTCCAGCCAGGATGTGAAAAACCTGAATGACCTGGCCATGAGCATGCTGAGTGCCAGCTACAAAGAAGAAGTTAAAGAGTACGAAAAAACATCGGCAAGTGCCAATTTATCCGTCTGGACTTGGTTCTTCGGTGGCGGTGGCGCTTCTGCTTCTTATGAAAAAACAAAAGAATCTATGAAATCCAAAGGGCTTACGGAAGCTCAAATCACTACATTAATGGATGCTTTTCTTGAAAAGGCAAAGCAGATGTCTACTGTAAATATTGACTTTTATGTGAATAATTCGGCCAATGACTTTGCTGTTTCTGGTGACCTGTATCTGTATACGGTTTCAGGAACAATTAAGACTGAAAAAGGAACAGCACAATACCGTATGTTGGCTGATCAGGCTTCTGCAGGCGGACCTCCTCCTTCTGGTGGTGGTGCTCCTTCTTCGGGAACCATTAAACTGAACTAACACTACATTTTAGTGAAGATGATTAAAATTCGGAACGGTGATGCCGTTCCGAATTTTATACAATGACTATTTAACTGAATTCGGATAAGAAAATACTGAAAACAATTATATTCTTATTTCAAAGGCAAGCAAAGTAGATTTTTTGGCATGTTAATAAGGAAAACAAGAGTATTTCATTCAGCAGAGTAAGACTATATATTTCCCTGTATTGTTACCAATAAGTGAAACGGCTTTGTTTAACTTAAAAATCAACAGAATGCTTTTTAAAGCTTTGCTTATCCTTGCGTTTAATTTAATCCCTATCCCGAATTCAGGTTATTTATCTCTTTTATTTATCAATCCAATAAAACCATCAGATCATGAAACTAAGTAAAGAAGAACTGGCCCTGCACGATGAAATGGCCAAAAGACTGCCTGAACTCGTTGAAGAGTATTTTAAAAGACCCGAGATCACTTCTTTAGGTGTCTCTCTGAAAACAGTAAATGATAAACTGATCCCAAGCCTTAGTTATACTTTTGGGGTGAGAAAGAAACTGCCCTTAGCCCAGGTGAGCAATCCAATTCCGGCTGTCCTTTTTGGCTATCCTACAGATGTTGTGGAATTTGAAATTCAGCCTAACAATTTAGCGGCTCCGGATTCAGTTTTGACAGCAAGAAACGAAAAAACAGATCCGCTGATCGGCGGGGTAAGCATTTCAGCTAACGGGGAACTGATGCAGAACGGAAGGGAAGTCGCCGGAAACGGAACGTTAGGCGTCATGGTAAATAAAGCAGGAGACGACAACCCTTATTTGATAACGTGTGCCCATGTACTGGCAGGAACGACTACAGAACTGGATTCGGATGTGTGTCAGCAGTCTAAATGGGAAACAACCCTGAATTACTGTCACGACTGTGCATCCCTGAAGAGTTATTACCATGAAAATGTTACATTTAAACGTAATTCAGCAACTATCAGTGCATGGCTGGACTGTGCTATTGCAAGAAAGGGATGGTTCAGATACGCCACAATAGGAAAAGTATACGGTGTAGGAAATATCATCGGGGGATTTTATGATATCAACCCTAAACTTATTGGTGAGGAAGTGATGAAAAGCGGTATCGCAACTGAAGTAACCGCGGGGGAAGTAACAAGTATTACCACTTCGCTGAAAGCCAGAAACTTTAACGGTACAGAAGTGACAGCCAACAATATGATTATGGTAAAGGGTAACTCGGGATCTTTTTCTGCTTCAGGAGATTCAGGGTCTGCCGTTTTTACAACTAATGGTTCCCTGATGATTGGTGTGCTTACGGGCGCTGGGCTTACCAGCGGCTTAACTTCCGTTTCTGCGGCTGATGCTATTTTAAGCCAGTGGTCGGATTTGAGTTTTTAAATTCAAAAAAAAATCAGCCACAAACTTTTATTACAAACAAAAAAGACAGAATGGTATCCTAATTTTGTAGGTAACCATTCTGTCTGATTTTTTAAGTTCAAAGAAATTATATTCTTAAGAAGTAGGCCATTCTGCTTTGTAAGAAGAATTACCTAAGTCAATCTGCTCTGCACTTACGATGAAGCTGATGTACATACTGTTTTCATCTACTGCATTGAAATCTACTTCGTGCTGAATTACATATCCGTTCTCCCATTTCAGAGTAGTTAGTGTTCCTTCTTCATGAGATTTGTTGAACGTTACTTCTCCGCTTGTAGGCTTGTATTTTCCGTTCAGAAGACTTTCCAGAATATCAGATTTTTCTGTAGCTTCCACTGTGATTTTGATAAGCGCATTAGACGGGTCTGATGCCACTCTTCCTGATACGTCCGTAGAACGTGATACACTGTAGTGAAGTTTTAGCAGTTTCTGCCCTTCTCCACCATTAAATTTTAAGATTCCTCTTGAATTTCTTTCTGCCATGATTTGTAAATTAATGGTTAATATTTTGTGATCTGATGTTATTCTAATTCACCAAATATAGAAGTAGTTACGCTATAAAAAGGACATTTTATGATTTATCTGAAAAAGTGTAGTAGTAGTACGACTAACAATTGTTAGGTTTTTTATTGGTTATAACTCAAATATTTACGGTTTTAAAGGAATAGTTTCCTAATGATAGAAGTTATTAATTTTGGCGGTTCGCATCACAATTAATAGATCTACAATGTATTGCAGCCGATTATGATTGGCTAAAAGTACTACTAATTTTACTATAAGCAGTAAAAATCCATCCGGTCTTCTGGCTGAAAATCAGAGAATCTGGTTTTATAACGTTATTATAAAAATTATTCTGAAAGTTTCTGCTCGGACCTGATTTTATTCACCAAAGGATTCGCATACATGGTAAGAAAAAACTCTTTGGAAATGGCATCAGAAGGGTCTATACGCATTTCAAGTCTGCGCACAAACAGCTGTTTTTCCTGTTCTGTATATTGATCAGCATACGTATCGGTATTGTGAAGCAGGTCGTAAGCTATAAATTTGGTTGGCCAAAGCTTATAGTTCTGAATGATTGAATCATCAATGATCTGCGCAATTGCCTGCAGCTGCTTATTTTTATTTTCAGAACTGGCTGCAATATCATCCAGCTCCGTATCAAGAACGTTGCCTGCGTGCAGATGAATCCGTTTTTTCTGCCCTAAAACTCCACTGAGCATGGTCATAAAATCCTCATCTTTACCTTTAACGTACTCCTCATCTCTGTGCTTGGCCAAAAGCTGCGGCATTTTTAAGGAATCTGTAGGATCATATTCGTAGGAAATAGATACGGGAACGATTTTCAGTGTTTTAAAATAATCTGCCAACGGCATATTTTCTGCAGCCATGGCAAGCATTTTCAAAACGCCCTGCTGGGTAACATCGTTTCCGTCTTTTGTACGTCCTTCGCGCTGGGCAATCCAGACAGAACGGTTTTCTTTATGTAAAAGTTCCTTAATATATTCAGACATGATTTGGGAACTCTTCAGCTGCTCACGAAGCGGCAGCCCTCTCTGAACTAAAAAATTACGGTTCAGCCTTGCCAGGTCATGTAAAAAAGTTTTCTGCACAAGATTGTCGCCAATCGCTGAAGCTGTCATGATAAGGCCTTTTTCCAAAAGAACCAGGTTGATCAGTGAGGTATCTAAAACAATATCCCTGTGGTTCGAAATGAAAAGATACGGCGTCTGCTTATCCAGCTTATCGAATCCCGAAGTGGTAAGACCCTCAGAACTTTTCGCAAGAATCTGGCGAATGGTATGGGCAATAAAATTGTGCTGAAAATCACTTACAGAGTGGATATTTTTAAACTCTTCCCTCCAGATTTTTTTATCTGTATCAGGAAAAGTAAAACCCATCAGCGCGTTCATCATCGGATCACGGGCTATTCCAAGTAATGCTTCATTCACTTCACTGTCATCAAAAAACCGGATCTCATCGAACTTCGACATGCAATTATGTTAAAATTAAACTTTTTGCAAAAGAACAAAAATTTATCGAGGGTACGTTACAATGTTTGTTAAAGTATTATGATTTACGTTTAAGTTTAAAGAAATGCCCCATTCTGATCGTGATAGTCCGTTTTATCGGCCTAGGAAGCTGTAGCGTTAAAAAAAATAAAAATTGATCCGTTAAAAAATTCCCACTGTTTGAGTGCGGACAGAACATTGAACCGAAGAAGAAACATTCAATCCGCACGAGTTTTGGGAATTTTAGGAGCAAATTTTATTTTTTAGCGAAAGATTCCAAGCCTTGAATTTTTGGTTCATTTTGTTTCAAGACAAAAGAACAATTGATAAAAAATAATCAATTATTTTACTTTTTCTAGCAAATACAGCTTAGCTCCGGAAAAAGCCAGTTTAGGCATTAGATTTCCTTCCAGCACCATGGTTTTGTTGTTGACGTCAATTACTGAAATATAGTTATTGGAATTGTATTCTATATAATTTTCCTTTTCTTTGGTTAAAGGATTTTTTCCGAATTCCATAGAATATTTCACCCAATCTTCTTCTCCGGAGCTGCAGTGTACCGGTTTGAATTTGGATTTTTTAGCCTTAAAAATAATCTGATCAAAACTATCCGTACAATCTGATGTAAATGAGCTTTCCGGATTCTGATCTTTTGAAAAGTCTTCAAAAGAGCCTTTATAAACGCCTACTATTTTCCAGGTCCCGTCCAGACGGTCTCCATCTATTTTTCCTTTGGCTTTGCTTACCGCCCAGCTGATGCCGTTTACGGTTCCTTTTACAGCTTTGTAGCCTATGGTCACAGCTCCTGTCACTACTTTTGCAGCGGTTCTTACAACGCAGGAGTTTAGCACAAATACGGCTGAGACCATGAATATTATTTTTTTCATATCATCAAGTTGATTAAGAGTACGAAGATAAGATTTTAAAAATATGTTTATTTCGTAATGTAGATTTTAGCTTTAATGATCTACTGCTTGAAAAAAGTATATTTTTTCAAAATAAAAAAACAGCAAAAAATTTCATCTTTGCTGTTTTGTATTCTAAATTTTTAAAGCTTAATATTTAATGAATACCATCCTTATCCTGATGTACTGCGGCACGATAAATCCTTTAGGTTCATAGCTGAATTATAGGATAATACGTCCTAAACTAATCCTGGCGAATGTATTTTACGTCAAAATCTAACGGTTTCTCACCTTGTACACCGTATTTGGGAGTAATAAAACCTTCGGGCTCATAACGTTTTGTACCGGATATGTAATACCATTCATTAAGACAGGTTACCATCAGCTTGGTATGATATACATAATTCTCGGCTTCTTTTTGATAAGCGCCGAAATCGGGCAGACATTGGGAAATCTCCTGCAGCTCAGCTACAAAGTCGTCATGAAGCCTCATGGCCTTAGCCAAAGCTTCTTTGAAAGAAAGGTGCTCGGCATGATGAAATAAAAGTATAACGTTAAAATTGTCACTTTCACTTGCCATTTCTTTTCTTATAGAAGCAAAGTCGTTTTGTATCGCTATAATAATGGCATGGAGGAACAGTACCCTCTGAATTGCCGGATGTTGATAAATGTGTTCCGGAAGTGCAAATCCCACTGCGGGATCAATCATATTACCGTAGGCTATCTGACCTATTGAACGGCTCCTGATTAATAAGAAACGAGCCAGTGTGGGATAGGTTTTACTGATTTTAAAACGGGATTCTTCCATAATTCCATACGTTATAAATTCCCAGAAGCTTTTTGCCATTCTTTCTATCCAAAATTGAGGCATACCATTAGCAATCCATTCTTTTCTGGCCTGTTCCATCTGTCTGAATATACCGATTTCATCAGGACGGGCACTTTCTCCTGTCATTACTTCAAAAGCACGGTCTCTAAGCACTTCAATTTCTTCCAGCGGCATAATTTCTACGTAATCATCAAAGCACGTTTCATACAACAGAAACCGGCATATAGGCTTAAGCATATCTGCATTACTAGTGGTGGGTGACATGTAAGCGGATACCTTTACTAAATTTTGGTTAATATATCTTCTCATGCTCTCTGGTCCCAAATAAGCATAATCTTCTTCTATCCATTGTTTTTCTATCTCATCAAAAGCAAACATCAGAGGACTTGGGATATATGCCCAGGGATATTTAGGAATTGGGATTTGAAGTTCTTCTTTCATAAATTTAATTTTTATTTGTAGATTTTTTGATGTTACATCTGTTTGAATTTTTCTTTCAGATCTCTTACTTATAAAAAGTTCACTGCATTGTAGCGGTAGGAAATTCGATATATGATACTTATGCTATCCTAGCAAATGTGCATTTTTATTAAGTTTAAAAACATTTCCTCTTCCTTTCCATATCGGTTGCACCGGAATTATAATACCAATTCGGACCGCTTGCTATCAATTTAATTAAATGGCTTTCACATCATTACTAATTTCCGGCCAGGCAAAACCTACTCCTCCATGCTGGTATCTTTCAGTTTCCAGATAAAAAGAATTCACTCCCTGAAGTCCAACTCCTGCATAATAAACAAACTTGTCTATGTGCTCCTGATATTCACCGAACTCTCGATACTCAGCGTGTAAGGCAAGTACTTGGGCCAATTCCTCATTATGGATACGAAATGCCTCTGAGCAGGCATCCTCCAGTGAAAGATTATATTCCTGCTGCAATACAAAAACCAGGTTAAAAACTTCTGTACCCTTCGCCATTTCTTTTGGCAGCGAGTGAATGTCATTTTGCCATGCAACCACCAGGGTCATATGAGATATCATTTTCTGAACAACAATGTGCTCAAAAATATGTTCGGGAAGAACAAGACCTGATTCAATCTCGCCTAAGATGAGATAGGGGCGCATAAGAACGGAGTATTCGCGAATGGTTTTGAAAAGCGTGAGCGACGGTGGACGCTGTGCTATTTTATAAGGATATTCCAGTTCAATCCCATATCTGAAGGACTGATAAAAATAGTAAATAAAACGCTCAACCCATATATCAGGCATCAAAGCGCGGAATTCATCCCTTATTAACGCCATATGTTGATAGAGAGCATTTTCTTCCTCCTTTGGTTGGGCACCTTTGAGAATTTCTACACAACGAATCCGTAACTGTTGGATTTCCTCCAGGGACGAATGTTCTACCTGATCATCAAGAGCCACGTACTGAAGCATAAACCTGTTGCAAGGAATACTCTGTTCATAGGTTAAGTCCGGCCACATACGCGCGGTGCACATGTACAGTCTCATTTTTTTGTATGTTGTGCGTTGCTTTTCGGTCAGGAAAGTGTAGTCATTGTCAATCCATCCGTCCATATCTTTACCCATCTGTTCTGCATTTGGATTGATAAGGTCGGGCCAGGGATAATGGCCGCGTGGCAGATAATCTTTTGAATTATATTCTTCCGGTTTCATTTTGTTTTAAGTTTGTAGATTATAGAATAGTTATAAGTATATTCCTCTTTAAAGTCATTTTATATTTGGTTCAGTCTTTCTTTCAGCTCTCTGGCTTCCGGAAATTCCATGGCATTGTAACGGCCCAGTTTTGTGGATATATTCTTCCAGCCGCTCAGAACCATGCTCATATAGTGTACCCAATTCACTACAGCATCATGCCAGATACCGAAGTCAGGCAGAGAAGACTGTAAAGCCACAAATTCTTTCAGGTCTTCATTATGGAGACGCAGATCTTCCAGGCAAGCCTCTTCAAGCGAGATTTGACGTTCGTGCTGAATGACTTTCACAATATTGTAATAGATACTGTCCGTAGCTTCATCTTTCACGACTGACTGTACTTCGTTGAAATAAGTAACCAGATGACAGGCCAGAGTCTGCAGGCGGCGGATGACCGGATGCTCGTGTATCTCCTGTGGCAGAATAATTCCTGTTTCTACCTCTGTAAGCTGTAAAAAAGGAGACAGGCAGATAGAATCTTCCCTTAAAGCAATACATTCTTCTATGGTCGGAAACATTTTTTTCTCCTTGTATTGAAGTTCGGTTTCCAATCCGGTAAAATACCTGCTGATCATCTTTGTAAACCTGACGATTGATTCCTGAGGGATAAACTGCAACAGTTCCTGCCTTAATGAAGCCAGCATAGATCCCAATGGTATGGTAGATTCTGCAGCACTTATTTCACCCTTCAGAACTGCCACCGACTGGGCGTGTATATTCTTAATATTACCGGAGGCGCTTTCCTCATACAGATCGTCATTGTACAATGTCCACAGCATCAGTCTGCAAATCGGTTTGAATCGCTCAGGTGTTGCTGTAGGAAACCATTGAGCGGCAATATGGGCCGTTTTGGTTTTCTTATACTTTTTACGAAGATCGGGATTCTGCTCATACAGCCACAGATATTCCCCGTCGATCCACTGGTTCTCGGTAATCTCCTGCAACTGTTCCGCATTGGGATTTTTTAATGTAGGGAACGGGTAATTAAATTGTTTGTTTAGTAATTCAAGTGTGTTCATGGTTTATTGTTTTTTTAATTTCACATAGGGTCGCGTTATTTAATATGATGGGTTAAAATTGATAGATGCTCAACGGTACAGAAAAACGGAACAGCGGAAAATACAAAAGATATTCCGGGAAATTTTAATCCCAACCTATTCATAAAGAAGAGAAAAAATGGCACAGGATTGATATGAAGCAGTTCATTCGTTTCAAATTTCCACTTCTATTTTATATGTCTACAGAAATGAATATCAAGGTTAGCTGATTATCCAATTTTTAAGAAAAATTTTCATAGATTTTGGTTTTATGGTTAAAGTTTTTAGAGTATTAGTTTTGAGTAATGAAAATAAAAAAAAATATAATACGATTCAATTTTATTTCACACAAGTTTGATATTAAAAACCATATCATCCTGATAAGCAGTATTAAATAGCCTTTTTAAACAACAAAAATATTTAATTGGAGTACGAAAGACCAATATTTTTATTTTTTTTGGTCGTTTTTTCTCCCATTTATGAGCACGGGGCCGTCAGAATAATAAAAAATCTGTAATCTGATCATAAAATCTACTGATGATCAGTTTCCATTTGTTATCATTCAGACAATATCCTGTATTATGGTTTCAAATAAAGCATTAAATCATCATCTTATAAAAATGTAGATATAAACTGAAAATCAAATAATTTTTAACCTGATCTGGATGAGAGAAGTTTCTAAAAAATATCTATTTCAATCGCAATGTCTATTTCGTCAATCTTTATATTGCTGGTTAGGTCGGACTGAAATATTCCTTTTGCTGTAAAAGCTTTATTATAAGATGCTTCCGGTTGATCATTGTCTGAAGCTAATGTTACTTCACACGAAAAGAAACCTTCATCCACTGAAAAGGTTCTGTTGGGAACATCTACCCGGATATCTTCCGGATTGATCTCTACTTTCCAACGGTTGCAGGCATAGTCTTCCGGCTGTGTATTGTTTAATACAGCATTCCAGACATTATAATCCTTACTTAATTTTTCTACAATGTAATCTCTGATTTTATCAATTTCCATAGGTATAGTTTTTTAGGTTAAGTAAAAAATTAAAAGAATCTGTTACGAAGCCACCGCAGACCGGCATAAATACCTTCTCAACGTCCTCACCGGCAGATACACAAAAATGACAGAGAGAATCCCCGCCAGCACACCCACAAGCACCGCCATTGCCGTAGCATCCAGCTTATAATATTTTGAAAAACCATACTGTGCAAAAAGCAGTACAGACAATACCAGTAATCCGGTAATGAGTCCGTGCAAAATGCTCAGTTTCGCCATCAGTTTCTTTTTATTGAGCTGCTCATCTACGGTAAATTCGATTGCACCCTGCTCGGAAGCTATGATTACCCTGTTGATAATATCGATTGTAAGGACTACCGGTAGAAATATGGCCATGGGCAGGGTGAGCCGGGCCAGATTTTGGGTTCCGGAAAAGAAGTACGTGTAGCCTAATTCCTGAAAGCTGGCATAAGCAATAATGAAATTGAAGAATACATTCGGAAGGACATAATAAATCGTCCGCCTGATTAAAAAGCGTTTCAGGGTAGTTTTTTTGAGTTTTTTATGTGGCGGCGGCTTCAGTTTAAATTTCATAACGACGAGGTCAAAAGTTCAATGGCTTTATTTTTAATTTTCACAGCTTCTTCTTTGGGCAGAAAATGCTCATTGGACATAAACGTAAAATCCATTTGCTGGTTATACGTTGTTGCGACCAAAGTATTCGAATTCAGCCATGGAAAAGCAACAGTCGGACTGATGATGGTTTCCACTTTAAAATTTTTATAATCGCTTGGGATATTGATCCTTCCCATATTGGAAAGCGTTACATCATGTCCACCTTTACTGGATTTCATCATGGAAATCATACGTTCAGCGACCGGATGCATCTGCTCACCCATCCACAGAAGCTCTCTAGCCTCCATTTTTTCTATTTTTTCTACAAGATCTTTTTTGATCTGTCTGGCATTGTCCAGTAGATCTGTATTTCCTTTTTTTAATGACAATTCAACGGTCGGCGCAAAAGCAAATACATGATCCTGCCTGATCTCCGGAATAAAATGACGGACATCTACAGGACTGATCACCTTACCTTTTGCCTGCTTTCCCTGAATCTCCTGAAAAGCCTGCATAAATGAGGAACAAAGCAAAGCATGTACAGAAACACCATGAGCTTTGGACTTTTCCGTGATTTGTGCGGTTGTATCTGAATTCAGCTTCCAATGGACCACGTAATTTTTTCCAAGGTTCCTAATCTTACTTCTTCGTTGCATAAGAAAAAAGAGTCGGGCCATCATCAGGTAAAAACGGGCTTTGCGCTTCTTTTTTTTCATATTAAAATCCAAAGGCAGGAAATCATCTACGGAACTGAATACCTCATAAGGCTGCAGCTCCACAGCAGGATCATCCAGTAAAGCAAGAAGTTCCGTCATCATGGTGACAAGGGAAGTTCCGTCGCAGATACAGTGAGGCAGTACCCAGAGAATTTCCGATACATCCCGTCCTTTGATCCAAACCAATTGGGCCAGTGGCTTTTTTTCATCTTTAAACAACCGGAACCACTCAGTTTCCGATTCCTGCAGCCAGTCTTCATCAGTTTTCCGTTCAACAATACGGAGCGGAATCAGCTCCATTTCTTTTTCTTCTATAAAAAACGGATACTTTTCACTGCTGTTATCAATCCTCGTTCTGAGCAAAGGATGTTTCTGCTGAATTTTTTCCAAAGCAGCCTTAAAGTTTTCCTCAGGGATACTCCCTTTGATTTTTGCCGTAAATACACAATTGACAGGGGTTTCCGGATCAACGTACATAATCCGTTCCACCATCATTAAATTTCGCCTGATCATAATACTGCTATATGGTCTAATTGTAATTTCACCGTCTGAATTACCTCATCACGAATGGCTAAGGCTTCAGCATACGGTAAATATCCTTCGCTTCCTACAAATGAAAAATCCATTTCCCCTCTGAATGTTGATGTGACCATCGTCGTGGTATTGCCCAAAGGCCCAATCACAGAAGGACTGAAAATGGTATCCAGTGTAAATTCTTTGTATTGATGGGGAATCTGAATGCGTCCTAAATTGGAAAACATGCAGTCGTTGGAAGACTTGCCATGCTTCAACAGCTTCGTGAAATTTTTCAAAGCATCATGGGCAGACTCCATTACCATCATCGTAATGTAGGGGTTCAGTTTGGAGGTTTTCCGTTCTACAGACTCCTGCATCAGCCTTAAATTTTCTGAAAAGTTTATTTTCTGATTCGCTGAAACTACGATCATCAGCCCAAAAGCAAAAATATGATCCTCTTTGATCTGCTTTGCAAATCGTCTGATATCTACCGGACACGACACCTTATTGAAAGCCGCTGCCCCTCTCACTTTTTTAAATGCCTGAAGCACTGCTGCACTCAGAAAAGTATTAACTGTAACTTCCTGTGATTTACAGTAAGCAATTAGTTCCTGGCTCATTTCTTTGTCAAATTTCCAGTGAATCAGATAATCATTTTGCCGGTCAATGGCCTTTTTGTTGACAGGAATACATTTGATCGCTGTGGCTGCCAGTCTTCCGATCACTTTCGCTTTCAGTTTTTGTTTGCGGTTGGTTAAAATCTCAGAGGGAACCACATCATGAATGCCGAGTATGGGATTTTCCACCCCAATTTCTGCAGAAGGACGATCCAATAGCTGTAAAAATTCATACAGGAAAGCCATCGCAGAACCACCATCACACAAACAGTGATGAAAAGAAAAAAGCATATCTGAAACCTCTTCCCCTTTGATCCATACAAAACGGATCAGCGGTAATTCTCCGTAATTAAATAAGGTTTTCCACTCTCTTGCCGATTCTTCTTTCCAGTCGTCCTCTCCTTTTCGGGCTACCATCCGTATCGGGATGGGCAGACGTCTTTCCGGAACTTCAAACCAAGGGATATTGTTTTCATCATGGCTGATGACTGCTCTCAACCACGGATGCTTGCGCTGAATCTGGTTCAGCGCATGTTGAATATTTTCTTCTTGAAAGGTTCCGCGCAACCGGAACGGAATCACCGCATTGAAAGGTTCTGTTCCGTCACCCAGCAGCATGCGCTCACCAAATAACAATTTTCTTTTCATAAACTATACTGTAACTAATGTTGAACGATGTTGCTGTACAAAATCTTCAAGAAGCTCTACTGCACGGTCATTGCCGCCAGCATTCAGTAAGTTCGTCCGGACCTCCTTCGCTGCGTTTCTGTAGGCAGGATTTTCCAGCAGTTCAAAAACAGTTTCACGAAGGGCCTCAACACGTAATCGCTTGTATCGGATGCTGATTCCGCAACCGGCTTTTTCGATTAATTTAGCAATATGAAAATGATCGTAAGCAATAGGTGTAATCAACATCGGTAATCCATTAGTGAAGGTATCATTTACGGTATTAAAACCTCCGTGGCAGATCACCACATCCATATGAGGCATCAATGTGGATTGCGGGACAAAGCCGTTCACAATAAAATTAGAAGGCCATTCATCAAATATGTCCGGCGGTGTGGCTGCGATAACCGTAACAGGCTGATCTGCAAAAGCGGCAATCACTTTTTCAAAAAAAGCTTTCCGGATGTCTACCAACAAAGTCCCGAGTGATACAAATATTTTTGGGGTCGTAGATGCTTCCAGTTTTTTCCAGTCAAATGGAGCGGGATTCGGACGTCCTTTTACCGGACCTACAAATCTCATATGGGAAGGTACCGTTTCAAAATCTGCAAAAGCCTGTGACGTGAAGACCAGATTTAACTTATTGGAATGGATAAAAATCCCTTCATCATCAATTCCCACTTCTTTTTGAAGATCTTTGATCAGGTTTTGCTGCCATTCGAATATTTTTGGGGCATTATTCGCGGTATCACCCATTACATCGGGAGGAACAGGCGTAGTCGTTACACACGGAATATGATGCTTGTGGGCAAAAAGAGCTCCTCCGAAAGTGATACAGTCATTCACCAGAACATCAGGTTTCCAGCTTTCCATCAGGCGCTCCAATCCGGGCATCATCATTTTGGCAAACGGAACATAGGTTTCTTCCAGTGCGAGTTTCATGACTTCAGGTCCTGAACACGCTGGCCCGTCATCCTGCCTCTTTAAAATACGCTGTATATCCTCCTGAAACGGACTCAAATCTTCCTCAGGATAAAAATAACTTCCTCCTTCCGGAATATGTTTGTCGTCTAACGGTGTAATTCCAAACCATTTTACTTCGTGTCCACGGGCGATCAGGCTGGCTCCTACACTTAAGGTCGGGCTGATATGGCCAAAAAACGGCGGGATCACAAATAAAAATTTAGACCCTGGCTTTATGGTTTCCTCAGCAGGGATTAATGCTTTTTCAAGCAAACTGGCTGCAGTGGCTGTACCTCCGGCTTCGGTGAAAGACTCACGAACGGTTTCAGCAGCTTCTTTATACTCTGAATGATGCAAGATATTTTTCACAGCTTCGTTTAAATGATGGGATTTAAATCTGTTAAAATTAAGACGTTCTCCTGCTCCGGTTCGCACAACGCGTCCTGCTACATGAGACTGATCATACGCAATCGGGATCACAACCAATGGAAGACCGTTGGAAAGGGCTTCAGAGACGGTATTGTGACCACCGTGACAAACAACTCCATCCAGATAAGGCAAGAGATCCAGTTGCGGAACCTGATGATAGACCATAAAGTTCTCCGGCCATCTGTCAAAAAGTTGCGGATCAGAGACCAGTACAACCGTCAGGTCTTCATCTTTAAAGGCATCCACCACTTTTTGGAAGAACGCTTTTTTATGATCATGATCGAAAGTGGTTCCGATGCTTACCAGGATCTTTTTGTGGGTGCTGCTTTTCAGTCTGTCCCAATCAAATTCACAGGAGATGCGGCGTTCCGTAAGAACAGGTCCCGTGAACTGATAGTTTTCCGGCAGATCCATTTCACCAAAGAAATATTTTGAAGTTAAAACAAGCGTCAACAGATCAGAAGAAGCTAATGAACGGTTTTCCGTTACTCCCAGTTCTTTCTGCAGCTCAATGATTTTGTTGACTTCCCATTCGTGTACTTTAGGCAACTCGTCCATCATTTTAATGGCGGCCGGAGCCGTAACGGATGTGCTGTAAGGAAGATTCAGTTTTTTAGCAGCAATAGCGGCAGCAAATAACTGATGATCTCCAATCACCAAATCGGGTTGATACTGTTTCAGCAGGGTAACTATTCCATTGTAGCAATGTCTGTTTAAAGGAATCAATACGTCATCGTAAAGAAACTTAATACTGTCGATACCGTACACTACTTTTTTAGAAATAATATCGAGATAGCTTTCACTTTCTCTTTTCTCCTCGTCGGTCTGGTCATATTGAATGAGTAAAAGTTCTCCCCCGACAGGAAGTTTTGTACTTAAATTTTTGTCAAGACTGATCCAGGCCACTTCATGTCCTCTTTGCAGTAATTCTGCGCCGATGCTTAAGGTTGGATTGACATGGCCTGTCAATGGTGGAACAACAAATACAAATTTAGCCATGATTTTGTGTTAATGCGTTAGATAATGATTGAGATAAAAAATGAACCATCGATTCTGCGATCTGAACAGGTTCCTGTATCGGGACATTGTGATCACCGGGAATCAGTTGCAGCTCAGATGAAATGATCTGCGTTTTCAGCCATTCTCCTGTAGGTTTACAGTTCGATTCGGATCCGTAAAGCAAAAGTGTGGGCGTATCCAGTTCTGAGAAATTAGCTTCCCCAAGAAAATGTTTTTCCCTGATCATATCTGCTTTGATACTGGTTTTTTCAAACAGGAATTCATACATACGGTGGTTTTTCTCCATCTGCCTTTTGCCCATCTGCCCTTTTGTAGTGTCCGTAAAATTGGCCACATAATGTTCGAGGAATTCTTTGCTGTATTCATCGATGATGTTACGGGCCTTTTCGTCCTGCGGATCCGGTGCTTCTATAACGACCAGCTGACTGACACGTTCCGGCGCTTTCAATGCCGTTTTCAAAGCGATAAGACCTCCGAAACTGTATCCGGCCAGGTGTACTTTTTTAAGGTTTAAAACATCCATCAAAGCCAGTACATCAGATGACATACTTTCCAGATCGTAGCCGTCTGTAAAACGCTCGCTCATGCCGTGGCTTTTCAAATCATACATCACCACGTGGAAATGCTTGGCCAGAATCGGGGCAATATTAAAATAATAAATGGAGAGATTGCTGAACATCCCGTGGATAAGCACAACCGTCTGTTCAGCCCCTTTGTTGAGTTCCTGAATATGAACCTGTTTATGGTTTACATTGATTATTGGCATTCGTAGATATAATTGATGATCATACGGAGGTCAAGGTTGATCAGTTCGTCTAAGTCCATAGAAGACAGCCATCCCGTGAAATCAATCTGGTCCCCGAAATGCGCTTTGATCTTCTCGGAAAAAGAAACGATTTCTATACTGTCCATTTCCAGGTCTTTCGTGAATGAACTGTCCGGAGTGATATCCATTTCCTCTACAAATTCGGCACCTATCACTTCTGTAATAAAACCTTTTAAAAGTGTGAACAATTCTTCGTGATTCAATTTTAATGTGTTGTTTATAGTGTCCATCCGATAATATATTTTTTATGTTTAATAGTTTTTATTTCAGTTTGGTTGATCCATAAATGGTCCCCTTCGATATGTGTGATTTCAAAGGCTTTTGGGTTTCCTTTCAGTCCGGTTCCCAGAAACTTTCCGTACGCTTCTTTAGCTACCCAGAATTTGGTGGTCCATTCCGCCTGATCTCTGTCTTTTAACAAGGTTAATTCATGATTGGTAAATACCATGTCGTAAAATCCGGAGCTTCTTTCCTCTACGATCTCCATATCAATACCCACCGGGACGCCCTGACGGGCAATACCAACGGCATGCTTTTCTTTATGAGCTAAAGAAATATGGATATCTTCTGTGACATCACCGATCAGATAAGGTTTTCCCACTTCATCCTTTCCTATTTCAAAAGTGATGGGGAAACAAGGGTGGTTTTTCTTTTCACGAAGAAGGCTTCGTACCGCATCTTTCACGGCTACACGGCTTACCATCCATTCTTTCCGCTTGTTGGGAAACAATTGCTGATGATATTGTTTTTCCGTCTGGTTGAAATATCTTTTAAGAATAAAATCCCACGAAGCCACTCTCGTGTACGCCTGATGAAAGAAAAATACTTCAGGAGCTATTTCCTCCGAAAGACGGTTATGCAAAGGCGACATGGAGACATTCCACAGCGGTTCATCGATTTCCAGTCGGCGGTTTTGCCAGCCTGTAATCGCGCACCATACTTTTCCGTCTCTTTTCAGGATGATATCGGCAATGGCAAATTCTTCATTGAGTTCGGTAAGGATGCAGATACATTCAAAAAGGCCGTCCTGATCCTCCATATCTCCGAAGAATTCAATATCTCTTATTTTCACAGGGAAAGCAATACGGTCTTTGGTCAGGGTAAGCTGCAGCCACAATCCGAATAACTGTCCGGCATTATCAAGCAAAGAACCTTTTCCACCGTTTCCTTTGATTTTTCCTACAATTCCCTTCGTTCCTACTGCTGAAATCTCAGTAATTCCCTGGTAAAGTTCTCCGTGGAACATATGTTTGTCATAGATCTCTTCAGGTGTTCTTTCAATAGGCAGAAGGTCCCCGATTGCCAGGTTAAAGGAAGGAACAGCAGGTGCAGATGAAGCCAGTAGGACTTCGGCATTCGCAAAGTTCTCGATATCAAGGTAAGCATGGTTATTGGCACGCCATTCTCCGTTGACTGTTTTTTCAAAAGGTTTGGCAACATTCATCCATTGAAATACACTTACATTCATGATTTTATGAACGCGGGTTCCGGGTATTTCGGCCTGTGCTATTTCTGCTAACTGCTCAAAGATCATGGTCATCGGGATCACAGGCTCCATATCAGAAACGTTCGTCCAACCTTTCGGCTGTCTCAATAAACTGTGATCGATGAGGTAAGGGTGCGTATCTAGAGTGACATACAGAAGTTTCGAAAAATTCTTGCTGACGGGTGCTCTAGAAACCACAGGTCTTGGAACTGTAATTTCCGGACGGTTTTGAAACAGCGTCAGTACTTCTTCCTGCATCCGGATCATATCGGTGATATTTTCCTGGAAAGCCTGAACCAGAGGATGACCGGTCTTAGCTACCGCTGCTGAAACCGTATTTTGTTTTGACATCTCAAAAGACTGCGCCAGATTTTGAATTTCTTTAAAATCACGGATGATCGGCGATCCCAGCTGTAACTTGATTCCCTTTCCTGATGATTTTTTAGATTGATTCTGTACTTCTAAAAAGTCCAATGCTACTGTTTTACCTTCCACAAATAATGCGGCTACCACACGCTGCAGCTGAGCCAGGGCAGATCTTGTAGCCACGCTGGAAGCAATCGTACTGAATGGTTTTCCTTTCAAAGTATCATCAATAAATCCAATAAGTCCTCCGGTACCAATCTGAATAAAGAATTTTGCGCCTTCTTCATACAGTTTATCCGTCAGTTCACGGAAACGGACCGGCTGCACCAAATGCTCAGCACTTAGTTTTCTGATCGCATCCTGATCGGCAGGATACGGCTCTAAAGTCGTTGCAGACCACAACGGGATTTTCGTCTGTTGAAACTGCGCTTTTTCCATTCCTGCTAAAATCACATCCAGTTTATCAGCGATAAACGGTGAGTGAAAACCGGACTGGAACGGCAGAATCTGATGAAAGATCTGTTTTGATTTTAATAATGGAACCAGCTCATCCAGAGCAGCATTACTGCCACAAAGGATCACCTGATTAGGACAATTGTCATTGGATATATAAAGATTGGGAATGGCGTCGATAAAAGGCTTGACTGCATCAATCCCTGCTCCGATCGCAATGAATCTGGAATCTTTTAATTCAAAGGTTTCCGGATTCAAAACATCAATCAAAGCTTTAACAGAATTCACTTCTGCCAATTCTGAGGAATATCCTGCCAGCCATTCTCCCAGGCTGTGTCCCGCATTCATATCCGGAACAATTCCCAGTTTTTTCAGGGCATTATCAAGGATGCTGCATTTGTTGAAAATCCCCAATGCATCGCTTAATAAACCTTCCCCTTCTGTTTCGATAGGCTCAGTTAATCCAAAATAACGGCTCACACTATCAACTTCTCCTTTCGCAAGGCCATCCAGCCCCGGAAATACGAAGGCGATTTTACCTCCATCTTTCAGTAAAGGTGTGTTGGTGTACCAGATATCCTGTTTATTGCGCCATGGATTATCTTTAGCAACAATTTTAGTCGCTTTTTCTATTCTTTCAGGCGTCGGGTCGAATAAAGCAATCCGGTAATCCCCTTCTCCTACTCTGTTTTCGTTGTTTTTTAAAGCTGAAAGCAATTCTTCATGGGTAGGTCTTGCCAATACTAAAACACGGTCTTTTTTCGGCATATCATAGCCTTCCAAAACAACGTGTGCATTGATCCCTCCAAATCCGAAGGCATTGACTGCCGCTACTTTCGGCAAGCCTGTTTTTGACCAGCTTTTCGGTTCCTGTACCGGAGCAAAACGGGTCTGCTCCATATCTGCAATTGGATTTTCGCAATATAATGTAGGCGGTAACGTATCATGATGAAGCGCCAGACAGGTCTTGATTAAACCTGCGATCCCTGCAGCCGGCATGGCATGTCCGATATTGGATTTAACGGATCCTATTCCTGCAGCCTGCGTTGTTTCTTCTTTAGTAAAAAACTGAGCCAGGGTCTGAAGTTCTGTTTTATCTCCAAGCGGTGTTCCTGTCCCGTGGGCTTCCAGATAACCGATTTGTTTTTCATCCAGATCCGCATTGATCCAGGCCTGTTGTAAAGCTTTAAGCTGACCTTTAACGGACGGGCTCATCACGCTGGTTCCATTCCCATCGCTGCTTACTCCAACGCCTTTAATCACGGCGTAGATTTTATCCTGATCGCGGACTGCATCTTCCAATCGTTTTAAAACGACGAAACCACAGCCCTCACCAATTAATAATCCGTCTGCATCCATACTGAACGGCTTGATCTGCTGTTGATGAGACAGAGCTCCCAACTGGGCAAAAATACTCCAGAAAGCAGCATTCTGTCCGGTATGCACACCGCCCGCGATGACCATATCACAACGGCCACGGTTGAGTTCCTGAACGGCGTGATCTACTGCAATCAAAGCACTGGCACAGGCAGCATCTACTGTGAATGCAGCGCCTCCCAGATTGAACCTGTTCGCCACTAAAGAGGCAACCAGATTGGGAATTAATCCCATGGCTGTATCTGCTGCGAAACGGCCTTTCCGCTCCTGGAAAGCATGCTTCACCTTTTCAATATCTGCTGAAGATACCTGAGGCAGCAATTCCTGCAACAGCGAAGAAATCTGCTCTCCGGTGCGCACGATTTCAATGGCACGCGTTGCTCCGGGACCCGTATAGTTTCCTTTACCGATGATGATTCCGGTTTTCTCAAGAGATATTCCCTTTTGAAATACGCCGGCATCTTCCAGAGCTTTCTGCACCAGATCAAGGGTTAATAAATGATCCGGCTCAGTGCCTTCTACTGCTAACGGAAGAATTCCAAAAGCCGTCGGATCAAATTCATAATCTGAAATAAACCCACCGCGTTGACAATAAAATCTGTCGACAGGACTGGTCTTATCACTGAAGTGTACAGGATCAATCCGATCAGCCGGAGCCGATTGGGTAGAATCTACCTTATTGACAATATTCTGCCAAAAAGTATGGGCATCCTGTGCCCCGGGAAAGACACAGGATAAGCCAATAACAGCAACATCTGTTTTTTTCATAGTTATCGTATACAGAGGTTTACCAGTTGTTTCCTGACATGATCAATACCTGACTTTCGGTTCCATATTTGATCTCGTTAAGAAAAATTTCTTTGCCCTGATCCAATGGAATTAAAGAGATTCCGCGACGTTCATATTCTGTTTCCAGCGTTGACGAAACCATTCCGGCTCCTTTCCATGGGCCCCAGTTGATGGAGATTACTTTTCCTTTTAATTTTTTGTTTAAAGCTTTCGCATAATCATCCAGTACAGAATTGGCCGCAGCATAATCTGTCTGCCCTTTGTTCCCGTATACTGAAGCGATGCTTGAGAAGAGCACCACAAACTGACAGTCAGCTCGAAGTTGTTCTGCCAATACACGAAGCGGTTTTACTTTGGTATCAAAGACACGTTCAAATGAGCTGGAGGTTTTCTGTCTGAACAGTTTGTCTTCCAAAAGACCTGCTCCATGAATAACACCGTCTAAACGGGCGTATTTATCGTAAATATTGTTGATCAAATCTGATAATCCTTCCTCGTCACAAAGATCTAAAGACTGATAGACCACTGTACTTCCCAGCTGTTCCATATCACGGATGGTACGCAGAATCTGATTATTTTTGAAAATTCTTACGGTCTCTTTTTCTATTTCAGCAGGAGAAGTAAAGTTCCCGGTTTTAATAAGATAGCCTCTTATTTCTTCCTTGGTTTTCATAGCTTCCACTTCTTTTAATCCTATCACATCTCTCGGATCTGCCGACCTTCCTACAAGAATATAAGTACACGGATACGCTCCCGACATATGCTTCACCAGTTCAGAAGTGATTCCCTGTCCGCCTCCAAGCACTAAGACTACAGATTCCTGATCCAGCTGGATATGCGCTTCTTCAAGGCTTGTTGATAATGGAGAAGGGATGATCTCTATTTTATGCCTTTGGTCGTGTTTGTAAACCACTTCGGAAGGTTTATCTGTGGTTAATATTTCTTTTAAAGCAATCTCTGTAATCTGATCAACTTCCTGTGGCGTACTCAAACTGATCAGCCTGCAAGAGGTTTGTTCAAATTCTCTCGCTAAACTTTTGAAAAGTCCCGGATAACCTTTGTAATGGCGTAAAAGACGGGTATCAGTCAGTTCCTGAATATGAGCAGGAATGTCTGAAATCAGATATACCCATTTGGCTTTATCAAGATCCAGTTTCTTAATCTGATCTACATGATCAATGATGCTGTGCTTTACGGTTGAGGAGAACAGATCCAGAATGATCAGTCCATCAAAATCTTTAAGATCTCTTTCGGTATCCACCAATTCTGCAATGGCGCCATATTTTTCAAGGGTATTTTTGATTGCCATCGTCTGCGGACTGTTGTCCTGAGTGATGGCAAAACGTTTTCCCTTTATGATTTCTGTATTCTGTTCCGTAGAAACATCGGTTGGAGTCAGGTCAAAACGAAGACGTGACAATAAATTCTGAACAGGTTCAGCATCAGCATCGGTGTTTCCACTCATTTCGCTGATCCATGAGGCCAGTCCTTTTAATGTTTTAATGGCCGCCAGTTTTTCCATCAGATCATCCGCCTGGTCCATATCCTGACCGAAACCGATTTTGGTTTTAAGGTCTCCGATAATTTCCATACGCTTAATAGAGTCGATGCTCAGGTCTGCTTCTAAGTCAAGATCCAATCCCAGCATTTCTTTCGGATAACCTGTTTTTTCACTAACGATATCCAGAATTATATTTTGAAGCTCTTCAAGAGAGAATGCAGATTTACTTTCTACTTCTGTTGCCGGTGTTACTGTAGTTCCGTTTTTTTCAGGAGCAGCTGCCGGAGTTCCTGTTAATTCCGTCAACCAGGAAACCAGACCGCTTAGCGTTTTGATGGATGCTAATTTTTCCATGACCGTATCTTCATCGGCATTACCTGATGTAAGCGTTCCCAGTTCACTTCGAAGCGTTCCAATGATTTCTACTCTTTTGATAGAGTCAATACTCAAATCAGCTTCCAGGTCCATTTCCATGCCCAACATTTCTTGAGGATACCCTGTTTTATCGCTTACAACCTGTAGTAACAGGGTTTTAATATCTTTTACCGGAGCCTGTTTTACCGCAACGGCAACAGGTTTTTCTACATGGACCGGCTGTGCAGGAATCGTCACCAGACGATCATTCACAGGTGCTTGTACCGGCGCAGCATAAACAGGTGCAGGGCTGACTTGTGGATTCTGTCCCAGGAAGGAAAGCATCACATCACGCTGTGCCTGGATCAGCTGTTTCATGGTATTTAAATATTCCTGAAGCATACGTTCAGCGGCAGGCTGAGATTCGGCTACAGGGGCTGGTTGGTTATTCGTAAAATTGTTCATGGGAATAGGATTTAATATCGGTAATGCACCATTAGCCGGCAGATTACCTGTGGTTGGATGTGCCGTCTGTCCGTTCACACGCCAGATGGCTGGATTTTTCTTATACAGTTCAGGCTGGTCTATCTGAATCAGTTTAGCATTACGGCCATCGAAAAGTTTTTCAATGCTGAAGCTTCGGCCTGTTCCCAGATATTGCGCCAGCATGGAAAGAAGATGGCTCAGTTTATTTCGGTTGCTGTCTTCTACATACAGGATCAGCTGATCTTTCTCCAGGCAGGATTTAGTCAGTCCGGAAAGGACTTTTCCAGGGCCTACTTCGATGAATATTCTGGCTCCGTCTGCATACATCGCCTGAATTTCTTCTACAAATCTTACCGGCTGTACCAAATGATCCGTCAGTCTTTCTTTGATTTCCGATGGCGCTACAGGATAGATTTCTGCAGTCGTATTCGACCAAACCGGGATCTGCATTTCATGGAAAGGAATGTCTTTTAAAACCTCATCATATAAGCCTTTGGATTTGGCCAATAACGGGCTGTGGAATGCACAGGCTACTTCTAATTTCTTTGCAGAAATGCGTTCCTGTTTTAAGGTTTCCATTAATTTATTGATGGCCGGCGTACTTCCTGCCACTACACATTGGGTCGGAGCATTATAATTAACCGGATAACAGCCTTCTGTTTTGTCTAATACCGGCTGTAACTGTTCTCTTGTCGCGCTTACCGCAATCATTGTACCCGGATCTCCGCCTTCTACCGAATCTAAAATAGCGTGAGCTCTTTGAATACTTAGATCAACCAGTTTTTCTTCTTCAAAGACTCCGGCAAAACATAAAGCAGGCAGTTCGCCATAACTGTGACCTGCCACCATATCCGGAACGATGTCCAGTGATTTCAGGAATTTAGCTAAAGCCAGGTCAACAATTCCTAATATAGGCTGCGCCAGGCGGGTATCTTTAATGGTTTCTTTCTGTTGTTTTAAAGCAGCTTCATCAAAGGTTGTTGAAGGGAAAACTACTTTCTCCAGTTCAGGATATCCTTCAATCAGGTTACGCATGGCCGGAAAAGCGACGAACAGATCGCGGGCCATATTGATTCTCTGACTGCCCTGCCCCGGGAACAGGAAGGCTACTTTACCATCACGTTTGTTCACCGTGAAGGTATCTTTACTTTCAATGCCGGATAATGCCAGTTCGATGTTCATCATCAAATGTTCGGTGGTATCAGCAACAATGGTTAACTGAATTGGTTTTTCTGAGCCTACTGCTAAGCTGTAAGACATATCTTTTAATGGAATATCCCCGTTAACCTCTAATAAAGATTTGATCTGTGACAATGGAATTTTCGCATCCTCATACGTATCCCCACGGAATACAAACAATTCTGACGGCCACGATTGCAATACAGCAGAATCGTCTTCCTTAGGATGATTCGCAATGACCGTATGGAAGTTAGTTCCTCCAAATCCAAAAGCACTGATTCCTGCATAACGGTTTTTCTCTCCCCATAATCCACTTTCTGCATAAAAAGCAAATGGACTTGTTTCGGCATTATAATAAGCATTAGGCTGCTGTAAATGAAGCGTTGGAGGTTTTACGCCGTGGTATACCGCCAGTGAAGCTTTGATCAGTCCGGCTAATCCTGCCGCACATTTGGTATGCCCGATCTGCGTTTTCACGGAGCCTAAATGAGTTTGTCCCGGTATCGCTCCTGAGCGACTGAATAAATTCGTCAGTGCGCTAAGTTCGGTTTTATCTCCTACTACAGTTCCGGTTCCATGGGCTTCCACTAAACCAACTGCAGCAGGACTAATCCCTGCTTGGGAATAAGCACGTTCCAATGCGCGTACCTGTCCTATTTTTCTCGGGGCTGTAAGACCTAACGCTTTTCCGTCACTGGATCCTCCTACTCCTTTGATGACAGAATAGATACGGTCGCCATCGCGAACTGCATCTTCATATCTTTTTAAGACAAGGATTGCCACTCCTTCTCCAAGGGCAATTCCGTCAGCCTCCCCATCAAATGTTGCACATCTTCCTTTTCTGGAAAGTGCATGCGTACTGGAAAACATCAGATAATCATTGATTCCGTTGTGTAAATCAGCTCCTCCGGCAAGCACCATATCGGATTTTCCTAATATCAGTTCCTGACAGGCCAGGTCAATAGCTGCTAAAGAAGAAGCACACGCCGCATCTACAGTGAAGTTTCTTCCGCCAAGATCCAGGCGGTTCGTAATCCTACCTGCGATCACATTCGCCAAAATACCAGGGAATGAATCTTCTGTGGTATGTGGAAATGCCTGTTGCACTTCTTCATGAAGTTCTCCGAAAACCTGTTTATAATATCCTCTGAAACTATAGCTGTTGGCCAGATCATTGCCGCCTTCAGCTCCTATAATGACAGAAATATTTTCCCTGTTGATATGTTTTTTGCCATAGCCCGCATCTTCCATTGCACGTTTAGCCACCAATAAAGTCAGTAGCTGTGTTGGCTCAATGGCTGCCAAGGATTGCGGAGGAATTCCGAAAGCTAAAGGATCGAAATCAATTTTCGGAATGAATCCCCCCCATTTTGAGTGGGATACATCCGGTCCGTCTGAATCCGGATGGTAATACAATTCTTTATTCCAGCGTTCATCAGGAACTTCTGTAACGCTATCCCTTCCCAAGATGATGTTTCGCCAGTATTCTTCAAGGTTTTTAGCTCCCGGGAAAATACATTCCATCCCAACAATCGCTATGTCCAGGGGTTTTTCTTTTGATACCGGCTGTTCCGGCAAAGCAGCCTCTTCAATATATTTATAATTATCAATACTTACGTTCTGATGCAGTGATGCAAGTGAAATCACTCGGTTTTGCATCGTGGCCACCTGACCGATCATGTACATTCCAAGATCCAGTTGCTGGTTTTTAGGAACATTAATCAATTTGTCGCCCTGACGATCGATTCCTTTTGCAGCAATCCTAAGCCGGCCTACATTTAGTTTTTCAAGCTGTTCCCAAACTTCTTTTTTATCCATTCCGGCTGCCAGAAGTTTGATTTTCTCGGTGCTGAAATGTTTAGCAAAAGCTGTATTTAAGCAACGTGTTTCATGTCCCGGTGCTGTTTCCAGTAAAACCGTGTCTTTTGCCTGCATAGCCTGCACCTGGAATTCTTCCTGAATAGCTCCGGTACGTACAGCTTCTTCCGTATACAGATAGGCTGTTCCGATCAGTACTCCAACCTTTACGCCTCTGGCTGCTAACGGAGCTGCCATGATAGAAACGAATGCTGTTGAAAATGCATTGTGAATTCCGCCTGCAAAAAATACGCTGATATTTTCAGGATGTTCTTCTTTTAAAATACGTTCAATCTGCTTTTCCCAAAGAACCATGCTTGAAAGTGGGCCTACGTGACCACCGCACTCACGGCCTTCAAAAATGAAGTTGGTAGCTCCTTCTTTCAAGAAAATATCTAATAACGCAGGTGAAGGTACATGCAAAAAGGTTGTTATTCCCGCCTTTTCAAATACCTTAGCCTGAGCAGGTCTTCCTCCGGCAATAAGAACGACGGAAGGTTTAGCTTCCAGAATATAAGAAGTCTGTTCTTCTCTCAATTCCTGAGGGGCAAATCCAAGAATACCTACTCCCCAGGTTTTTTCACCGGCAAGTTTTTTGGTTTCCATCACCAAAGACTTTGCCTGTTCGCCTTTCAATAATGATAAAGCAACAAAAGGCAAAGCTCCTGCATCTGCTACTGCATTGGCAAACAGCGGAACATCACTGACACGGGTCATTGGTCCCTGAGCAATAGGATAACGTAAGCCAAGCTGTTTAGCCATTATATTATTCTCGCTAATCACTTTAAGGGCTTTTGCCTGTTTCAGATGACCGTACATCGATTCTCTGAACCCAAAAATCATTCTTTTCAGATTTTTGAAATCTTCGTACAGATCTGTTGCTAACGAAATATCCTGGCCCATAGGAATGTAACTTTTACTCAGATCAAAGCCGGTAAAATATTCTCTAAGCTCTTGAGCGCTGATATTTTCTTTTAACACAGGTGAGTTTGGCCTTACCAGTACCCGATGATTGGCTATTATTTTGGTTTCGGTACCGTTCAGTTTTGAGCAAAGATCTTTGAGCTCTCCGGGAACAGAACTCTCCGGGAACAGAGCAAGCTGACTATCCAGTACAACGCCGGCTGCTCCTAATGATTTCGCAGCAGCAGATGTATGAATCCCTACTCCTCCATGTACCCAAACGGGAATAGAATTAATTTCTTTGATGACACGCTGAAATAATACAAATGTGGACTCATAACCTACCAGGCCACCTGCCTCATTTCCTTTTATAATGATACCTTCGGCACCTGACTGTTCGGCCAGCCTGGCTTCATCTAAACTGGTTACCTGATAAATAACGGGAAGATCCGGTATAACGTTCATTAAAACACCGGACGGAAGGATGGCCAACCTGACGTTTTCCGGGATCTGAAGGGATATAAATTTGTCATTCGGCAGATAGATACCATAAGAAGGTATACCTGTCTTGTTCATTTGATTCAGTGCTTCCTGAGCGGCTTTTGAATCATGTCCTAGGCTTAAGACCGGAAACGCACCTGCCTCATGCAATTTCAGCATAAGATTAACATCCGGCTTTTCAAAAGGCGTTACACCAATAATGGTTAAGTTTTTCATTGCATTCATGGTATTGAGATAATAACTGGGAAATTATATAACACAACTCATAACCTTTCGGTATAAAGAGCATTTATCAATTATTAGGGAATAAAAATAATAAATTTATATTACATTTTTAACCATAAATAAAATTTAATAATAAATTATTAATAAAAAATTATTATTAACTTAAATACTATTAAAAAATGCAGATTATATTTCTATTATCAAAAAACAGACGGTACAGCCTATAAGATTCAATTATAAATGTTTATCATTAATAATTTAAAGCAAATATAGAATAAAAAAAATAAAATAAATCAATAATAAGAGAATTATTTTTTCTATGTTACAAAAATATAACACATAAAAAAAGCCTATGAAATCAACAAAAAAACAGCCTCACCAACATGTTAAAATTGATAGACATATTTGAAATTAAAAATAATTATTGATAAAAATTCAGGTAATTTATAATTTAAAAAATAATCCAAACAGAAATTAATTCAATGAAAATAAACAGGTTAGACAAATTTTAATCATTTTATAAATCCTGTGTCCGGTAATTTCTTTTCTGAATTCATAATTTTCAGCTTAACTTATGCTTTGAAATCTTCAACTGACTAATCTTTTCCGAAGGTTTGGTTCACTGTATTTTATCATTGGGTTCATCAATGATTAATAATTCTTACCTCTTGGTATAGCCACTATCTTGCAATTTAAATTACAAGCATTAAAAGACCGCAAAATTCTTCAGTTAGCCATGTTGAAATAGTCCGAAACAAGACTCAAAAAAGAATTTGATGTTTATAAAATCAGCTTTAAAACAAGCTCAGGTCATACTGTTTTACTAGGTCTAAAATCATATGATAACCGGCTGAGGAATTTCCATGCTGATCTAAAGCGGGACTGAAAACACCGATTCCCATTTTCCCGGGAACACTTACCGTAATTCCGCCTCCAACACCGGATTTGCTTGGCAAACCTACGGTTCTTGCATATTCTCCGCTGAATTCATACATCCCGGCAATGAGCATTTGTGACTGTACCAATCTTGCCAGCTCTTCATTTTTGTAGGTAGAATCGCCATCAAACCGAACGCACTGATTAGCAAAGAAATAACCTATTTTAGCTAAATCTTCAGCTGTCAGTTCAATAGAACACTGTTTGAAATAATTGTCCAGCTGATCCTCATTTCCTAAAATGAGTCCGTTGTTTTTCATCAGATAAAACATCCCACGGTTACGGTGCCCGGTAGATTTTTCGGATTCGTAAACGGATGTATTGTAGTCAATTGTATTATTTTTGGTTATATACCTTACCAAATCCAAAATTTTAAGAAATGGTTTTTCACCTTCTCCTGAAATTAATGAAGTGGTAAGAATCGCTCCGGCATTCATCATGGGATTCAACGGCTTACCTGTGGTTTCAAGATTGGAAAAGTGGTTGAAAGGCTTATCGGTTCCGAAATAACCCATTTTATTAAAGACATCTGCTTCCCCTTTTTCACTGACTGCGATCATCAGGGCGATGATTTTAGAAATACTCTGCATGGTAAATTTCTTATGAATATCACCAACATTAAATACCTTCCCATTTTTTTCTACTACTGAAAAAGCAATTGCTCTGGCATCCATTTTACCCAGTTCAGGAATATAATCAGCCACTTTTCCCTGTGTATAATAGGTTCGGTTTTTTTCCAGGATGCTGCTTAAGGTTTTTTCCGAAATTGTGGAAACATCTGCTGTTTTCTGGGCATACATCACCGTGTTCAAAGAAAGAAAGGCTGCAATACAGATTCTTTTTGCAGAAAGTAAAAAACTATTATTCATAAAGGTATTTCCGGCTAACAACTTATCCTCAGCCCTGAAAAACAAAGATAAAGCATTTCCTGCTCTGCCAGCAAATCTGCCGGAAAATATCAGTTCACAATTTTGTTCTTCTAAGCTAAGTATTTCTACCCAAAGCCGTAATTGGTCATTTGTACTCTAAAATGACTGCTTTCTTCTTTGTTACTTTGAAATACAGAATAATTAATAAAAAATAACTCACAAAATAAATTTAATATGGAAACTACAAACACTAGCTTCAATGCCAACTCTTCCGGCCAGCTTCAATTGGGTGGAGGCGCACAATTCTGGGTTTATCTTTCACCTCAGAATAATACCGCTAAAATGATTTCTACATGGCGTGTCACATTCTCACAGGGTAACTGGAGCGATTCTATTTCCAGCGACAACCCGACGAAACAAATTCAGACTCCCAATCTTTCGGGTATTTTTGAGATTAAAGTGGAATTATTAAGCGGTTCTACCGGTACATGGCGCCAAATTCCGCCTCAGGCAGGAAGTTACAATGAGATAGGCTGTAATTCTAACTGTGCTTCTATGGTAGGTATTGTTGCTGACAGCACTAACCCTCCTCCAGGAGCTATAAATGCTCACTTCTGGACCACATGGGATGCTATATGTAAAGCAGGATAAAATGATCTTCATCGCATTAAGCTGCCTGATATTCATTTAAGGACATCAGATACAAAATCAGATAAAGCCGTCTCAGTGCTGAGATGGCTTTATATTTATTACCGAAATCGTCTGAACATTATCTAACAAAAGTCAAGTGCATTAGCAAACGGTTATAGGAAATTTGTGTCATTAAAATAAGCAATTATGACACAGAAAAATCTGGCTTTAGTTTCCGGGGCCAACGGACATTTAGGAAATAACCTGGTAAGGTTCCTGATTAAAAAAGGGGTTCCTGTAAGAGCCAGCGTAAGAAATATTAATAATAAAGCGCCATTTGCAGGTTTGGACTGTGAGGTGGTACAGGCAGATATCACCGACAAATCGTCTTTTATAAAAGCTTTACAGGGAGTGGAAACATTTTATGCAGTAGGAGCATCTTTCAAGCTGTGGGCACAGGATCCGAAAACAGAAATTTATGATGTGAATATTCAGGGAACAAAAAATACTATTGAAGCCGCAGCAGAAGCAGGCGTAAAACGTATTGTTTATGTAAGTTCTATAGCGGCATTAGATTATACAAAACTCCCTACCAAAGAAAGTTACGGCTACAATCCTGACCGCAGGGACATGTATTACAACTCTAAAAATGACGGTGAAAAGCTGGCATTTGAACTGGCCAGAAAACTGGGAATAGAAATAGTATCCGTGATGCCTTCAGCAATGATCGGAAGTGAGGCTTTTTTACCATTGAATGTTTCTTACGGAGTTTTAAAGCTTATTCTCAACAAAGAAATTCCGGTAGATACTAAAATCACCCTGAACTGGATTGATGTAAAAGATGTAGCGGAAGGCTGCTATCTGGCTGCACAGAACGGCCGGAACGGAGAGCGCTATATTCTTGCCAATGAGAAGTGTATGACCATTACAGACACTACTATCCTGGCCAATACACTATTTCCTGAGTTGAAGATCAAAATACCCGATTCGGTACCTAAATCGATTTTATTTATTATTGCCGGGATCATGGAAATTACTGCTAAAATACAGAAAAAGCCGCCTGTTCTGACCCGTAAGGATATTGCTATGTTTTCGGGTTTACAGCAAGATTTTGATATTACAAAAGCAAGAAAAGAATTGGGATTCAACCCCAAAAGTCCGGAACAGGCAGTAAAGGAAGCATTACTTTATTTAATGGAGCATAAGGAGCTGTTGAAATAGTTGTTGTAAATTTGAATATATAACTACTATAAGGTATGATGCAGCAGAAATTAATCGATTTTATCCAATCCGGACATGTTCTTTCTCAAATGGATAAGGATTTGATTTTCCAATATTTTGAACCGGTACTTTTTCCTAAAAACCGCATTATTGAAGAAGCGGGAAAAGTACCGGAATACCTTTATTATATTGTATCGGGTTATTTACGCCTGTTCCATTATAACGAAAATGGAGATGAGGTGACAACGCATATCAACTGCCCGCCGGGATTTTTTACTTCTTATTTTAATTTCATAAATGAAGCAAAATCTAATGAAAATGTTGAATGCATCACTGAATGTGAGCTCTTACGAATCACCAAGGCGGATCTCGGTTCCCTAACTTCAAAAAGCGAAGCTATGAAAGACTTCAGCATAGAAGTTTTCCAAAAGTCTATTGTCTATAATGAGACCCGATCTACCGAGCTGGCCACTCTTTCCGGAGAAAAACGCTACAGGAAACTTATTGAAAATTATCCGGGAATCCTGCATAATGTTCCTATTACTTATATTGCTTCTTTCCTTGGAATGAAGCCGGAAAGCCTGAGCCGTATCCGCCGGAAGCTGCTATGAAAATAGTTCCTGACATTAAAATCCAAATAATATCTGATGGTAACCTTCATTATCTTCCAGCCTAATCCTTATTTTTGCAGAGTATTAAGCAACTTCTTATGAATCTAAAATTTTCTGATCACAAACAAATTGGAGTCGTTTCTACTTTTTCTGAACTTGTAAATACCAATTTTCAGGAAACGATGAATGCCGTTTGCTGGAACAGAAATTTAGCCGGCGATTTTAAAGAAATTGTGTCAAAACTTCAATTAAAGGAGAATATTACGGAAGTTTCCATCGAGGATCTTTTAGCACTACAGTTATCAGAAGAAGGTAATGCTGCAAGGGAAATTATCTTAGGCGATTTACGGCAATTAACTGATTTCGGAGCCTCCCCTTCACTCAATTTACTCAAAAGGTATGAGCGAGATGAGGAGTTCGATTTCATATCAACAGACGTATATTCGTATCATGTGGACCGTTCTCCTGTTGGCACCCAGACTTTTTTATGTACCTACCATGGTGCTGCAAGTGATATCTTACCCAATGATCAGGCTACACAGAAAATCCTGATTCCTGAAATCCGGAAAAAGCTTAAAGAATTACATGACGGCCCGGAAGCAGAATTTGAAATGTTCCTGAAAGACTGTTTTTTCGATCTGCATTATCAGCCCAAACCCAATGCCCAACCCATAAATCTAGGATCAGGGCATCTTTGGAAATTGGCGGTAGACCATCCGGGGCAGCAAGTCCTGCCTTGTATTCATAGAGCTCCTGTTAAAAATGATGGTGAATGTAGGCTGCTTTTGATTTGTTAAATGAAGATTGTATTTGCCAAACTTCCCGATACAGAACTCCCCATTGTACAAGCCTTTTGACGCAATAATCATTTTACTATCTTTGCATACATTATCACAGATAAGTTCATAAATGGAAGAAGTTAAGCTTTGGTTAGACCAACCGAGAAAAGATTAGAAAGCCTTAAGAAAAAGAGATTTTGTTTAAAACAAAATCTTTTGATGAGCAACCTTGATTTTTTCGAGGTCATTTTTCATACTCATCCATTAACGTTTTTATAGCTTATTTTTTAATTCATAAAGAACAAAAATGAATACAATTTTGTGGATAATACAGGGACTTCTCTCTGCATTTTTTATTATGCCTGGTTATGGGAAAATTACTGGCAGCAAAGAAAAACACGTCGCAGATGGACATCTGAAATCAACTAGTTCTATAATACCAATTCGAATATTAGGAGTTCTTGAATTGTCAGGCTGTATCGGCATTATAGTTTCGTGGTTTACAGGTATTGCGCCAATTTTAACACCTATGGCAGCAGCATCCTTTTGTTTAATTATGGTAGCAGGTATATTTGTTCATTGCAAAAAACAGGAGTACAAAATGCTCCCAATGTTAATCATAATTTTTATGTTGTCTGCAATGGTTGCATATTTTAGGTTCGCTGCATTAGCATAACAATAGAAAAGTATAAAGCAGTTAACGGGTTGACTAAGAAATTTAATTGTTATCTTAATCAACAGTAAATGAATCAGTTTTAAATAGAAATAAAAAGGCAGCAAATAAGCTACTTTTTCCATTTTATATTAATCAGCCGGAAACTACCCTGCTGATGGCACCAAATATTATATCATAGTTTTGCAGAAGGTATTTCCCATGGTTCTCACAAGATTAGAATCCGCACAGCGTTCAAAAACATGATGTGCTATAGCTATTGTACTTTTTGTATCAGTTCCGTTGGCCAGTGTGATCTGCGTAATGATTTCTCCAGTGGCCGGATTGTAGAACTGCATAGTCTCAGTGTCATTAGACGTTATCAACTCGCTGATTTGTTCATGATTTTCATTATATAAATTTATAGGTCAAAGATGGGAAGATCTTGTGTTATCGTATTGAGTTTGGTTGTAGCCAAACTGACATAAACAAAAAATTTATACTATAAACAGATTCTTCTCCCATTAAGCATTAACTGTTTATATTTTGTAAAAGCACTCTTAAAAATTACTCTATAACTTAAAATAAGTTATTGGAGCATTTACTTTACAAGGCTTGAAAGATTATGAAACGTCAAGGAAATTAATATTGACGAAATCACTTAACATTGCTAATTGTCCCGCTGTATGTAGAACTTATTCTACAGCATCATATACTATAATAGATTATTTTTGTAGAATTACTAATTGTACTATGAGAATATCTCTATTGGCTATTTTTTTGTTACTCTGTGAGCAAGCATATGGGCAATATGTTTCTTCATGGTATAATATGGATAATGGTCTTCCACAGAATAGTGTTAAGGACATTGTTAAGGATAAATACGGTTTTATATGGTTATCTACAGACAGTGGAATAGTAAGGTATGACGGTTTAAGTTTTACCACATATAACAAATTACCAGTAACAGATCTGCATTTTGGAAATTTTTACGGTGATATTTCAACCGATAATATTATTATTTATAATAATTATGAAGAGAATAAAATTCTTATAAAAAACAGAGTGGTTAATGTTATTAAAAAAAGTAAATCAGACAGAACATATAGAAAAGAGAACAATAATTTCCTAAAAAGAATAACGAAAAATGAAATTGGAATAGAATATTATTCCAATACTAAATATTATATAAAAACCGCATCAGGAAAATATACTTTCTACAACAATGAGATTGTTTACACAGACGGTGAAAATAAAAACAAGAAAATCCCAATTCTCATTTCCGGTTTGTTTAATGTATTTCTCAATAAAGAAACTCTCTTCATTACGGATCCTAAAAACAGAAAAACCTACCGCATTTACAAAGGGAATCTAACCACCTTTAAAAAAGCGACACTTTTTAATGACCCTGATTCAAAAATATACTGGCAGCAGCTTACCAATCAGACTTTTCTCATCAATAATAATAATATTTATCTTGTTCAAAATTATAAAAATGAGCTGCAGCTTAAACTACTTGCTGCATATGAAAATTTTGGAGATCAGCTTTTTAATATCATATTTTATGATCGTGAATTTAATACATTGTATTTAGGGAGTGTAACTAAAGGGTTAAACATACTTCAACTAAACCAATTTTACACTGCTAAAAAGAAAATTCCTTTTGTTGATGACTCAAGTAACGCGTCCCTACCATTTGGCAAAAATACCATTATTGACCCACATGGCTATGAAGTCAATAAATATGGACTTGTAAAGCAGCATCAATTTGGTGTTAATGACAAACATTTTATGTTTTATGACCAGTCAGGAAATATTGTTTACGTGAACGATAATTCAATAATCAGAAGATATAAATCCAGCGAATATAGGACCATGGATACAATTCGTTTTCCTGGACTGAAAGGCTTTTTTAAGAGTTCAAACCTCTATGCTATCTCCACAACAGATCTCACCTATTCCTACTTACATTTGTTTGAAAATCAAGAATTAAAAAAAATAAACACAAGTTTTCGGTTTATCGGATATGTGAATTCTTTTTTTAAATATACTGATGATGAATTATTAGTTGGCTGCACCAACGGATTATATATAGTGTGTTTAAAAAATAAAAAAATAACTCACGTAGCTAAAGGAATTAACGTGAAAAATATTGTCAGAACAGCTGATGGACGGATATGGATAACAACAAATAAGGATGGCTTGTTTTTGCTCAAAAATAAGAAACTTATCAAAATGCCATTGGATCAGAATTCCTATTTAAGTTCAGCACATTACATTGTTGATGACCAATATGGATATTATTGGATATCTTCGAATAACGGATTATTTAGGGTTTCTAAAAAGCAACTTTTGCAGTACGCTACCAATAATAAGGTCCCGGTGTTTTATTATCGTTTCACTAAAAGTGACGGTCTGTTAACTAATGAATTTAATGGAGGGTCTATGCCCGAGGCATACTCTTTAAAAAATGGAGAGTTTGTTTTTCCCTCAATAGAAGGATTTGTATTTTTTAATCCAAAAGATATCCATGCGTATTATCCGGACAGAAACAACATATACGTTGAAAGAATAAGAATTAATGATGCTGATATAACTTACTTCAAGAGCCATTTTGTTTTGGAAAATGATTATAAATATGCTGATGTTTTTATTGATATTCCTTACTATTCCGGTTTTTATAACGTACGAATTGAGGCAAAGGTTCAAAATGAAGACACCGACTGGAAGCCAATTAATATTAAAAATGAAAGGAAATATACAATCAGTAATCTTGGGCCCGGTACCTATACTTTACAATTAAGGGTGTTGGTTACTCCGTGTGGAGAATACGAGTACAGATCAATATCTTTTGAAATAAAACCACTTTTTTATCAGACCAGTATCTTTAAAGTAGGTGTAGTTATTTTATTGTTATTCATAGTAACAGGTGTTATCCATACCAGAACTAAGTTTTTACAGATAAAAAATATTGCGCTGAAAAGAAAAGTATCCAGTATAAAGATAGAGCTAAAGGAAAGTGTACAGAATCTGGAAACCGTAAAAAATGATATGCAGAAAGAATCTGAATATCAAAAAAAGTTCGTAGAAGCTATTAGCCATGATATTACAACTCCTGTAAAATTTATTGCTATGCTTTCTCAACAATTAACCGAAGTGCATGATGTTAATCTTCAGAAAGAATATTTTGATAGCATTCATCAATCGTCGGAAGAATTATATAATTTCACCATGCACCTTAAAGAATACAGTGATTTACACAGAATCAATAATATATATGAAAAAAAAGAATATGTAATTAAAGAAGTATTTATAATTAAAACAAAGCTATTTCAAGAAATAGCCAAATCAAAAAAGAATTCTTTCAGTATTGAGGTTGAAGACGGAATATATTGTCATGTCAATAAGAATATTATGACTTGTATTATCCATAATCTGATTGATAATGCCGTAAAATATACATCTGATGGCATAATAAGGCTAATAGCCGCAACTGGAGATGGGGAAATTAAAATAGAAATATGTGATACTGGTCAGGGAATGTCGCAGGAGCTGATAAGTTATTATAATAAGTTATATCAAATGTCAGATGAAAATGATGTTATAAAATTTAAAATTACGGATTAGGTCTGCATATGGTCATTCACCTTATAAAGAAAATAAAAGCTCAAATATTATTTTGTGAAAACTATCCTCAGGGAACCACCATTAAAATAAATATTCCTAAAAATTAAAACAGATGGAAAAGAGAATTTTAGTAGCAGATGACCATTTTGTAGTAAGAGCGGGAGTAGCAGCTGTACTAAGATCAGTATATCCAAATCTTACGATAGATTTAGCGGAAAATTACGGCCGTGTAAAAGAATCCCTCGTAACTCATCATTATGATCTCTTGCTATTAGATATAGATATGCCCGGAACAAAATATACCGACATGATATCAGAGCTTAAAAGTATCCAAAAAGATCTTAAGATTTTAATATTTTCCGCTTATGATCATAATATTGCGTTGCAATACATTCGTAAAGGAGCAGAGGGTTATTTGAATAAGCTCGGAACAGAAGATGACATAAAAAATTCCGTAAAAACTATTTTAGAAACCGGATATTTTTATCCTCCTGAACTTGTTCCTTTTATCATAAAGAATTTTGATGAGGGACACACTATTAAAAAACTTTCTTTACGCGAATATCAGGTATTTGAACTGTTAGCCAAAGGAAATGGAAATTTAGAAATTGCCAACTTTTTGGATCTGCAAATAAATACAATAAGCACTTTTAAAAAGAGAATTTTCCAAAAGCTAAAAGTTAAAAATATAGTAGAACTGATAGAAATATATCAAAACTTACATTAACTGCTTTTAAACCTCTCTGGGAGACTATTTAAATATCATAATTCTTAGAGTGTTAGTAGTGAAAAATAAAAGATAAGTGATCATGTAATTTCAATTTGAAATGATCTGGTTGATTAAATATAATTAAAACCAGCAAGGTATGAGGTTTGTAATTGAAACATAGAATGGGCCCGATTCAAGACAACAATAGATTAAGTACATGCTTAAGAAAAGGGCACCAATAAAAAATGGTATTTCTTAAGAATTATCAACTACTTTACTAATCCTCAACTTACATTCGTGCCGGAGCATATTAACCTTATTTCTAAATAATTCCTGACCTATAGCCAGAGCAGACTTTCGATGGTAGTAAGCTTCCTTCGAGTCGGATTGCTATTCGCCCTGGATCTGTTGCTATTAGTAACTTTATCAAATAGAATTATTTCTACAAACATGCAGAGATACTCGCACAGCTTATATTTCAGTAAGCTAAATAAACCAAATACCTTTACCACGGAATAATTATTATTGGATTCCCTACAATAATAATATTGAGAACGTTTCTAAAAGCACAAATTAAAAATGATTTAAACCGAAACTCTTTGCCTAAGGTCAAAGAGTTTTGTTTTTTGAAGTCACAAGTAATAAATATTTCTAAAAATTTCAAAACCATTGTAAAAAACACATAATAAATTATGAAAATTTCTACCCGAATACTCCCAGATACTGTAAGCCAAAATTCTAAACCATCAATTGTGATAATTCAGGACGAAGCTATTGCTACAATCCGACTAACCCATGCCTAAGAATCAGTATTTACTATAAGACTCAAGCTTAACCAAAGTTGGATTTAAAGGTCCGCTATAGTATGTAATATTTAGAATAAATTCTACAACCAGCAAGACAAAATCGCACAGCTAATTTTAAAGAAAACGATATACAATAAATAATTTTGTAAGCGTAAGAAGAATCCAAATCTCTATCAATGCGTAGATAGAACAGAGAGTAACTTATTTAAACTTTTAATTAATAATTAAAATAAATCTATTCTTCTAAATAAAACGTTAATGATGAACTAAAAGTGACTTATAGAATTGAATCCTGTATCAATCGAAGTCTATATCTGCATTAAAGCACCGGCCGAAATATATAGTACGTCTCAGACAACTTTAACATTTTTCTCGCATAAAATGGAATTTAGTTCCCACAATGAAATACACACAGATATAATCAACTCTCCAAACAAAGGGAAAGTATAAATAAAACATTACAATAATGAAAAACAGAAACCTATTTTTTACATTTTGCATGCTCGTATCGGGACTTTTCACCGGTTTTAAAACACAAGTGTGTACAGTAGACGTCAATGGACAGACTTTTGCAGCAGGTGGCGCATCACCTAACCCCGCGGGAACCCCGTATACATTTACACAACCTGCAACAAACTATGGATTCGTATTAGACATTTATACTCTGGATAACTCGTTTAATATGGAAATTAACGGAACTTCGTTAGCTACCAGCGAAATTGAATTTGCCAACGGTAATGGCCTAGTCCCGAATATACGTTTTTCAGATGGCTCCGGATGGCAGGACGGGACAATTTCTGCAATCTGGAATATTATAGGCAGTGCTGCTACAACACCCGCCGTTCGAATTGTCATAAGCCCTGCCGGTGCCATTACAATGTTCGGGAGTAAAGTTTCCGGTGGTCCACTATTTCCACTAACTCTTTTTAATGGAAATACGCTTAATGCAATTAACTGGCATGCGTCAGGCACTAATTCAATAAAGGTGACGCAAAGTGTTGTTGGACCTACACATATATCCGGCTATGGCAGTGGTAAGAATACAAGACCATGTCATTGTATAAAACCCGGAGCTACAGGTACCCCCAATAGTTTCACCAAGATGGGTATTATGACTAAAGCAACACGGACACTGGTAAACTGGCCGGAAGTAGTACCTAATGGACATATCGCATTAGATTCTGCTAATAAGGGTTTAGTAATTACCCACATGACCACGGCACAAAGGGATGCCTTAATAGCAATAGATGGTATGCTTATTTATAATACGGACTTAAAGTGTGTACAACTTTACAGAGGAACATCGCCGGGAATAAACACAACCCGTACGGGCTGGAATTGTATTGCAAGGGGATGTAATGAAAATAGATGATAAAATCTAATATTGTTATTCAAAAAAATTATAATAGATTAATAAGAAAATTTAAAATAAAAATGAAAAAAATAATCACAATAATCATTATTCTCATAGCTATTTTTGCAGGCAGTGAATACCAAGCTCAGGTAGCTATCGGTAAACAAACTTTAACTAATCAGAGTGTTCTTTTGGAATTTAATACTGACCCTAAAGGTATATTGTTGCCGTCGGTAGTATCTGCACCAGGAGCAGCCGGAGGGACATTTATATTCAATACCACCACCAAATCCGTGCAGGTATTCCAAGATGTAAGCTGGACGGATCTCACAGACACTAATCAGGGAATAGCCCATTCTTTTTCCAATGCGGGATCAGACATTGGTTCTGGAGTAATTATCGGGTCCAGTACAACCTCCAAGCCAGGAGCTTTAGTTCTTGAATCGACTACGAAAGCGTTGGTATTGCCCCAAGTCGCCAATCCAAATACTACAATAAGAGGAGCAATTGCCGGGACAATGGTGTATGACACTGTGTCTGACGCTTTGGCAGTCTACGATGGAGTAAACTGGAGTTATTGGAGATAAATTTTACAGAAAAACTGCACTACAAACTAGTCTAGTAACTGATTTAGTTAGGATCATTTCCTTTTTAAATTAGGCAATATCGCCGAGTTTGACCTCATCTTTAAAAGAGTGAAAATATAACGTACTATTCCATGAGGGTTTAAATTAGAAAATAGTCTTTTAGCCTCCTTTTTGTTTTATCAATCTATAAATACAATAAGGAGGATTTTTAATAGTAGTATATAATAATTTCGAGGTTTAACAAGGATAACCCAAATTTGAACGGATTATAATTAGTGACAGGAGTAAAATATAAACATATTTTCTGCAAGCTCACTCAAGAATCCATTTCACTGTTTCTAGATGGTGAATTCATGATAATACGCAGTCATTATAAAAATAATAATATAAAATTTGTACTTAAGATTTAGCAGAACATATGACCATAGTAACTAATTTTAAGAAGATTCACATTGGGTTATTAATCCGTCAAAAAGTAGAAGAAGCTGAGATAGAAATCCTTCGTATTTGTAATTTTCTACAATGCAGAGAAGAAGAGGTGGAAAATATGTATCTCAGCCAATCCTTAGATTCAGAAATTTTACTGAGATGGTCTAAACTACTAAAATATGATTTTTTCAGGATCTATACCCAACACCTAATATTATATACCCCTCCCCTGAAGAATTCCAAAAAAATGGCAACAGTAAAAGTCAAAACTCTGATGCCTCAGTTTAGAAAAAATATTTATACAAAGGAAATAATAGACTTTATATTAGAAATAATAGATAAAGGAGAGAAAACAAAGCAACAGGTAATTAATGAATATAAAATCCCAAGAGTAACTTTGAATACCTGGATGAAAAAATATCAAAAATAAATTTCATGCCTAATTACAAACAAATATATACCGATATTATTAATCGTAAATACCCTGAAAAGTGGGATCGATGTGCAACTATTTTATCAAAAACAGAGCTTACAACCTTGGATATTATAAAACTCAATGAAATTATTTTTAGTTATTCGGACAGAGAAACGACTATGTTCAATCAACAACATAAGTCTTATGATGAAAAAACGATCATAAATATGTTGATCTATCAACAAAAAAATGAATGGAATAATACCCAATTGGCCAATTACTTTAAATTAAGTAGAAATTCCGTAGCTAAATGGAAAAAAATTTATAAGGTATAGGGATAATTTCACCTGTATTGTAATAATCTAAAGGATAAATAATCAGACATTATTTAATGTAAGTTTTGGTATATTTCTATCAACTCTACTATATTTTTAACTTTTAGCTTTTGGAAAATTCTTTTCTTAAAAGTACTTATTGTACTTAATTGTAGGTCTAAAAGATGGGCAATCTCAGATGTACCATTTCCTTTAGCTAACAGTTCAAAAACCAAATATTCACGAGGAGTAAGCTTTTCATTACGATTTCCATCTGCATTTTTGAAAACAAAAGGAATGAGTTCAGGTGGATAATAATATCCCGTTTCTAAAATCGTTTTTACGGAATTTTTTATGTCATCTTCTGTTCCGAGCTTATTCAAATAGCCTTCTGCTCCTTTACGGATATACTGCAACGCAATATTATGATCGTAAACAGTAAATATTAAAATCTTAAGATCTTTTTGAATGCTTTTAAGCTCTGATATCATGTCGGTATATTTTGTTCCGGGCATACCAATATCTAGAATTATAAGATCATAGAGAAAGTTTTGAACAGATTCTTGTACACGTCCGTAATTTTCTGCTGAATCTATTATAAGATCTGGATATACCGATCTTAAAATAGCTGCTACTCCGGTTCTTACCACAAAATGGTCATCTGCTATTAAAATTCTTTTCATCATATTCATTTCTTACTCGCAAAATAATCGTTACTTTTTAGATGTGTCATACTTTCTCTGGTACTAGGCTGCCAAAGAAAAATTATTATCTAAAAAAATTGAGGAAGCAACGGCCTTAAGGCGGTCAGATATATCTAAGGTTGGAAATCATGCAAAATTTCTATAAGTATAATCAGCCTGCTAATTATCATTATGCAAGGCAAGTTTAAACATTTTCTTTTTTGCTCTTTTACACAAATATTTATGATAAACGGATAAAACCAGATCTGTAACATTATGTAGATCTTTGATGTAATCCTCACAGATAAACTATCTTTATATCCTATAACTTACAGTCTGCATCAAAACTTATCAAAAAAACAGCCTGCTATCCTCTATAGCAGAGTGTTTAGAGGTGGGTCTTTACTTTAATATCTTATAAGAGTTATCTGATAACCTTTCATTACATTTCCATTATTGGTAACATTTATCGTTCCAGCTGAAGGCATCGTTAAAGTGTAATTTAAAGCACTGCTATTTCCCCCATCCTGACAACCCGCCTTACCTGTCCAAGTAGTTGCAATACTAGTTCTACTGATTTGATTAAAAGTCGGTGACTTAGAAATAGTACCAGTTGCTAAAATCCCTCCTAATCCATTAATTGCATAATTTCCGTTAGCAGAATTATTTACTATATAATATTCTGCAATTACTGCATCACCGCAAGCATCCCAAATAGTAACAACAGCTTTATAAAGACCTGTATCTGGTATGCCCGTAATTAATGGTGCTGTACTACCACTCATGACATTATTAACAGTAGACGAGATAACCGCTCCAAAAGTAGCTGATGGTGAAGCTTTGACTAATACTCCATTGGAATCAGCATAAACGGGAGTTACCGCATTGGTACCTGCTACAATATCCATTACTCTTACTCTCGTATGCCCTGCTACATCTAATAGCTCTGTTGGTGACAAAGTCCCTATTCCTACATTTCCAGCTGATGTGATCCTAAAACGTTCCAGATACCCACCCCCCAGAGAGTTCCCCATAAAAAAGTCTTCAGCTGTATTTGTACGTATGCTGCCTATTCCCCAAGCGGCACCTCCTGATGTAGGGCCATTATTAGAAAAACCTAATAGTGAATAATTACCAACAGCCAACGGTGAGGTATTCCTTAAAGTCATTATTGCGTATTGGTGAGTGCTTGCCGGTGCATCTATTAAAGTAAACCTGTTCAAATTAGCCGTACTGGCAACTACATGTAACTTATTTGAAGGAGTGGTAATACCTACTCCCATATCACCTGTTCTTGCTATAACGACATCATTAGCCTGTTCGGTAGCAGATGGAATCCCTGTAGCCGGATTATCCTTAGCACCATCAACATGAAATGTACCTTGCGGATTTGAGGTACTTATACCAATCTGGGCAGTGGCAAATGAAATAAAACCTGAAACTATAAGCATCAGTGTCGAAACATTTTTTTTCATAATTGTTGTTTTTTCAAATTGTTGTTTTTTTTAATAAAATATCCTTGTTATAATTATTTACTCATCACAATAGCTTCCATTATTTTCATTTTTAATCCTCAAATGAATCTTAAGTGTGACTAAGCTCTCTTCTTCAATAGAGAAGAAGAGCCTTAGTCAAAAAAGAAAATCAAAAATTTTGTGCCTTTAGAAGCGATATTAAAATTATTACCGTAGGGATGCGGTAATAATTATATAAGCAAAGGTATTTCGTTCACGTAATATGCTGAAATTTAACACGTGCAATTATCTCTTACAAAATGTAGAAATATATCGATAAAATAATTTCTAAATTTTCTTGTTCAGAATTTTATAGGAAAATCTGCTCACCCTCATACAGTTGTTATGAAGTTTAATCATGGCGTTATTAATGATGCACTTGAGGGTGCGTGAATCATCACCTATCCGTTATTTACAATTTTTACTTTCCGATACAAAAAGTGAAATATCTTGACTGTCAATAGTTTAATTCACCACGAGGGGTAAATAGGGTATGCTTTTTTTTCCAACTATTAATAACTAAAACGAAGTTACAAAAATTTTAAAAACAAACCAATTATAACTGAATAGTAAATAATTCACTTTTCCATTTGTACCTAAAACTTGACATCATAATTTCAGGGGCAAAGAAAAGCCAAAATGACGAAATTTTTGCTAAAATGTAGCGAATATTCCCCCAAAAATCGTGGGTTATTTATTTAAATATCTTTCGTTAGGAAATAGAATTTTGAAAATAAATTGTCAAATTGCAAAACTACCGATTCCCTATTTTGGTTTTTTCTATCTTAATTCAGCATTTTGTATATATGAAAAGCCAGCAACGGAGCAGCTATTTGAAAGCCTGAGGGGAATTTATAAGTAATTTCACTACAGGTATCTAAAATGAAACTCGAAGGCGTCTGTTGGCTTTCTTAGACATATAAATTGTTCAATCAGCACTAATTATTTGTAGTTTAGATAAATTTGGTTATCATTAAACTTAGTCAGTAAATTTATTCGGATTTAGTACTCAGTCAGAAATTAATTCATTTTAAGATCCAAATAATAGAATATTTTATCGCGCAATTTTTGCTTGTTTTTTTCATACCTTAGGAATTTAATGGTATACTAACAACCTCTAAATGAAAAGGATCATTCTAAATATTTTAAGTAATATCAAACCTAAAATCAGCGTTGGAGCAATCTTTAGCTTTATAATAATATTAGTTGCAATATGCATGTTTATTCTTTCCTCCATGGCATTTATTGCAACACAACGGAATCTCTTAGACAATGATTTCGAATTTTCACCTGAAGGTATTAGCTTCTACATTAGTCAATTTGCTCATTACAATGGATTGTTTGCTGCAACTATATCACTCATAGTTGCTTATTACGGTATCGAAAGGCTTAAGGCAGCAGAAAGAGCCAATATTGATAAGATTAAGCTTGACCGATATTCTGATTGGAAGATCATTACCGATACTAGAATTGATATTGTAAAAGATGAAAACCCCTTGTTCAGAAGAGAGTTTATTAATATTAGATATAAACTTTTTGAAGATCTATATCCAGCTTTTTCAATTGAAAATAAAAAGCAATTACAAATTCTTTTTAATAAATATTTTGCGGCTTTAATCCCGGCATTTGAATCAAATAATAAAAACCAACAAAGATTAGGTGGAATATATTCATCTTTAGATCATTCGTATTTTGGTCAGAATTTTCTTTTTGTTTTTCTTGGAAGTATCACCGGAGAAAAGTATGATAAAGCGGGGGATGATCTTTTAGAAATGTATAATGATAATCTACAAGAAGATAGAATTGTAAATTCTCTCGCATATCAAAGTGCTTTAGATCGTTACTATAAATCAAATCAATAATTTATCGTTATTTCGCAAAAAAGTTAATTGATCATGAAAGATTACGCTGACGATCCAATGATCAACTACTTCGTCGGAGGCTATTGTAAATCGTCAGCAAAAAGTGTACTGATTTAGGCTCTCACTTAAGGAGTGTTTCATAAGAGATTAATTTTTAAATT
>NZ_JBLFFJ010000008.1:0-98928 GCF_051400735.1 Chryseobacterium hilariae | reverse complement strand
GAATAAGAAGTACCTGAGATCAAAAAACCTCCGTCCTGAGTAGATACTGAGGCTGAAAGGTAATCATGGTTATTTCCCGAGAAATATTTTCCCCAGACTTCTTCGCCTTGCTGGTTTAACTTTACCAGATGGAAATCGTAGCCGTTGTTTTGTTTCTGGTTTGAGGTCTCTGAGCCCATTGAAGGGTTGGATTGAATTGAGCTTCCCGTGATCAAATACTGTTGATCTACTGTTGTGGTCACCTGGCTTAGAAAATCCTGCGTAGAGGATTTGATGTCTTTCTGCCATAATACTTCCTGGGCCGACAGACCCAAGATTGTGCACATCGTAAATGCACTCATGTAGAGTTTTCTCATCTATTTGTGTATATTAGCTCGTATAATTTTGCAAATTTAACATTTTTAACGCTCACAAAAAGTCTCATTACTGAGATTTAATATGAATAATATCACTTGTGGGTGTTTTTTTATAATGTTATACTTTTTTATAAAAACAAAGATATTGCTGAAAAGCGACAAAGCATGTCGTATTATAACTTGATATCACACAATATAAACTATAATTGTATATTAAATTGGAGGAGAAACTCTATATAAAGAGCCATAAAAACACAAAGTTTACCGAAGCTTATCCAGCCAGTCGCTTTCCAGCCTTTTAATCTTTTGAGTTTTCGAATCAACCAGAACCCAAAGTGTACTTGAATCAACGACAAGCTGATCGTTGCAGTAGAATTCAACTTTTCGGGGCTGCCGGATTCCTTCCGGAGCTTTCGGATAGGTTTTAACGGCGACCACATCTCCTAGGTAAACCTGCTTTTTGTATTGGATATGATGATCAACGAGCATCCATATATCTTCCGGATACTCTGTTTTTTCTTTTACTCTTTCCCAGTGTTCAGCCGCTATTTCTTCTACCCAGTGCACATACTGCACATTGTTGACATGGTTATTCCGGTCAATATGTTCTTGCGTTACCTGAATCTGTTTTTGGTATATTAAATTCATTTTTTTCGACTTCATTTAGTAATCAAATATATGGACTTTAAGTTTTTCATTTTTATTCAAACAAAAAACCTTCCCAAAACTGAGAAGGTTTCACATCTGAAAAATTTATTTAATATGGAAAATGATCAATGGAACTGTGCTGTTTCCGTAGAGTCTTTCATGGCTACCGTTGCCGAAGAACCGTTAGTTACTACATTCTGAACCTCATCAAAATAACCGGTTCCTACGAATGACTGATGTTTTACTGCTCGGAATCCTTTCTGCTGAAGAGCAAACTCACGTTCCTGAAGTTCGGAATAGCCAGCCATTCCTCTCTCTTTATAGGCCAAAGCAAGCTCAAACATTGCGGTATTCAATGCATGGAAACCTGCCAGCGTGATGAACTGGAATTTATACCCCATTTTTGCAAGCTCTTCACGGAAATTAGCCATTTCTTCCACACTAAGCCTTGCAGCCCAGTTGAATGACGGTGAACAGTTATACGCCAGCATTTTTCCCGGAAACTGAGCATGGATTCCTTCTGCAAATTTTCTTGCCTGCTCCAGATCAGGATTAGAGGTTTCCATCCAGATCAGGTCCGCATAAGGCGCATAAGAAAGACCACGGTCGATTCCCTGCTCTACTCCATTGTTTACTACGTAGAAGCCTTCTGAAGTTCTTTCTCCGGTTACAAATTTTTTATCTCTGTCATCAATATCCGAAGTCAGGAGATCTGCCGCATCTGCATCTGTTCTTGCGATAATAATACTTGGTACACCCAATACATCGGAAGCCAAACGGGCCGCAACCAGCTTATTAATAGCTTCCTGGGTAGGAACCAAAACTTTTCCACCCAAGTGTCCGCATTTTTTTGCTGAAGAAAGCTGGTCTTCAAAATGAACTGCCGCTGCTCCAGCCTCGATCATCTGCTTCATCAGCTCAAAAGCATTCAGGTTTCCTCCGAATCCGGCTTCTGCATCTGCAATGATTGGAACCAGATATTCTTTATTACCGTTTCCACTTACCGACTGGATCTGATCTGCTCTTAATAAGGCATTGTTAATCTTCTTGACCACAGAAGGCACTGAATTGGCAGGATACAATGACTGGTCGGGGTACATTTCCCCCGAAAGGTTTGCATCAGCAGCCACCTGCCATCCTGAAAGATATATAGCTTCCAGTCCTGCATCCACTTCCTGAACAGCCTGATTTCCTGTTAAGGCACCAAGCCCTGCCACATAATCCTGATTATTCAGTTTGTCCCAGAATTTTTTGGACATTTCTGTTGCAATGGTATAATCAATTGTATAAGAACCACGGAGCTTCAGTACTTCTTCAGCTGTATAGGTTCTCTTTATTCCTTTCCAGCGGGGGTTATTCAGCCAGTCCTGCTCTATTGCCTGGATTTGTTCTTGTTTTGTTTTCATAATATTTGGATTTATTGTTTGTTGAATTTTAAGGTGAAGTAAATTTGAGATTAGGAGAATTTGCTTGGTTATAAGTCTTGAGATATGACTAGATGATTTTAGTAGTAATAACACTCCTAACCTAAAATTCTCCTACTCTCAAACGTTTTCACTCAATAAACGGATACGCTTTCAGAGTCAGGAATTCCTCGAACTTTTCTGAGAAGATCAGTTCATTGAAAAGCTCTTTGGCTAAATTGAATTTTCCGTTTTTGAAACGCTGTTCACCTACATATTTCTCTATATGTTCTATTTCTTCGGTTTCCCATTGAAGGATCATTTCACGGGTCAGGGTAAGGCCGTTGTCCAGCCTGGCTTCATTTTTCAGCCATTGCCAGATTTGTGTCCTCGAGATCTCTGCAGTGGCAGCATCTTCCATCAGATTGTAAATGGCAGCTGCACCGGTTCCCATCAGCCAGCTTTCCAGGTAAAGAATGCCTACATTGATGTTTTTTCTTACCCCTTTTTCGGTAATTTCACCTTGTGGAACTTCCAGCAGATCTGTTTCTTTGATATGGTATTCAAATTTTTTATCAATCTGATTTTTTTCCGGCATATATTGGTCAAAAACATCTTTTGCAACAGACACTAAAGCAGGATGTGCCACCCAGGTTCCATCATGACCGTTCTTCACCTCCCGTTTTTTGTCATTACGCACTTTTTCAAAAGCAATACTGTTGGCTTCATAGTTATCTTTCACAGGAATTTGTGCAGCCATTCCTCCAATGGCATGAACGTTTCTTTTATGGCAAATCTCGATCACTCTTTTTGAATAAGCACTCATAAACGGAGAAGCCATTGTTACCTGATCTCTGTCCGGAACCATAAATTCGGGAAGGTTTCTGAATTTTTTGATGAATGAAAAAATATAATCCCATCTTCCGCAGTTCAGTCCTGCACTATGCTCCTTTAATTCAAATAAAATTTCATCGATTTGAAAGGAAGCTGTAATCGTTTCGATCAAAACGGTGGCTTTAATAGTCCCTTCAGGAATTCCTAAATAATTTTGGGCAAAAACAAAAACTTCATTCCACCATCGGGCTTCTTTGTAATGTTCTAATTTGGGAAGGTAGAAATATGGACCATTTCCGTTTTTCAACAACTGTTCAGCGTTAGAAAAAAAATAGATTCCAAAATCCGTCAGCGAGCCTGATGCTTCTTCTCCATTGATCTCGATATGCTTTTCCGGAAGATGCAGTCCTCTTGGGCGCACCTGAAGAACTGCTGTTTTTTCATTGAGCTGATAAGACTTTCCATTTTCAGCAGTAAAATCTATATTTCCCCGCACTGCATCTGCAAGATTAGCCTGACCCTGAATACAGTTTTCCCAGGTGGGCGAACTGCTGTCCTCAAAGTCAGCCATAAAAGTTGATGCTCCAGAATTCAAAGCGTTGATGATCATTTTCCTGTCTACAGGTCCTGTGATCTCTACTCTTCTGTCCAACAGATCGGCGGGAAGTGGTGCACAGCTCCAGCCAGCGTTTCTCACTTCTTCAGTTTCAGGCAAAAATCCGGGAAGATTTCCCAAATCAAAAAACTGCTGTGTTTTTTTTCTTTCTTCTAGAAGCGTCAATCTTTTTTGATTAAAATTCTGATGAAGAGCAACTAAAAAATCTGTCAGTTCCGGTGTGAAAATTTCTCTAAATTGCTTCTGAGCCTTTATTCTTAATTGAGTGTCTGTTTCCATAACCTGTTGATTTTGTGATTTGATTTTACAAACATAAATAAAAATATTCACAAACAGCGAACGTTCGCTAATTATTTTAAAAAATTATTATGCGAATAATCGCATTCATTTTTCTATATTTGATTATGAATTCAGAAAGTGATTTTATCAAAACCGTGTTCGGACTGAAGCTGAAACAGCTAAGACAAAAGAAAAACTGGTCTCTGCAGGATCTTGCTGTAAAGACGGGACTGTCAAAATCTTATTTAAACGAAATTGAAAACGGAAAAAAATATCCCAAGCATGATAAAATTATCCAGCTTTCAGAATCATTGGGATGTACTTTTGATGAACTGGTTTCTACCAAGCTGGATAAAAGCTTAGCTCCTTTTAATGAGATCCTGCAATCGGATTTTTTTAAGGAAGTACCGCTGGACCTTTTTGGCATCAGTAAAAATAATCTTATCAGCATTATCAGCGATGCTCCGAAAAAGGTAACGGCATTTATCAATGCACTTATTGAGATCTCCCAGAATTACAATTTGGGTAAGGAACGTTTTTATTTTGCTGTACTCAGGTCTTTCCAGGAGCTTTATGATAATTATTTCCCGGAAATTGAGGAAAAAGCAATGGAATTCATCATGAAAAACGGACTGGATATCAGTAAAGACCTGAGATCTTCTGTTTTGGAAAGCATTCTTACTGAAAAATTTAATTACAGCATAAGGTCTGAAGATTTTGAACAGTTTGGAACTCTGGACAACCTGCGCTCTCTTTTTATTCCTGAACAAAAGCTCCTTCTTTTGAACCGGAAACTTGAGAAAGATCAAAGAACATTTATTCTGGCTAAGGAAATAGGATTCAATGTCCTGGAATTAAAAATCCGTCCGAACACTTATTCATGGTTGGATTTCGGAAGTTTTGAGGAAATTCTGAACAATTTTTACGCTTCGTATTTCGCCGGAGCTTTACTGATCCCTAAACAACAGACCATTGGAAAAACCACTGAGTTTCTCCTTCAGCATACCTGGGAGCCAGAAAGCTTTGAGGAACTGATCGCAAGCTTTACAGATTCTCCCGAAACTTTTTATTACAGGCTTACCAACCTGCTTTCTTCTGAATTGGGCATTAAGGATTTGTTTTACCTGTGTCTGGTTAAGAAAAAGAACTCGGATAAGATCCAGATCTTAAAGGAACTTCACCTCAATCATCAGCAGGCTCCTCATGCGAATGCGACTAACGAACATTATTGCCGAAGATGGATCGCTGTAAAAAACCTGCATCATTTAAAGGAGAATGAAACCCTTACGGATGCCCAGATTTCGCATTACAAAGATCAGGGAGTCAGTTATCTTGTTATTTCGACGTCGCAGAAAAATCCTTTTTCAGACGGAAGCAACAGAAGCTACTGTCTGGGAATTTTATTAACTACGCAAACTATAAGAAAGATTGGATTTATAAAATCTCCGACTTTAAAAACAATCAATGTAGGGGTTACCTGCGAATCCTGCAGTATTCCGGGTTGTGAAGTAAGGCAGGCGCCGCCGGTCAGACTGGAAAAGGAACATTTTAACCTGAGTATGAAGAATGCAATTGAGAAGATCAGGAAGCAATTGATAGTTGATAGTTGATAGTTGATAGTTGATAGTTGATAGTTGTAAAGTTAAAACTTTGAAATCTAACTTCTGATCTCTAGTTTCTGACTTCTTTTTTAAAATAAACACAAATGATATTAGATTTATTTTTCCCTAACCGGTGCACTGAATGCAACCGGATCATAGATGCAGATCTTTTAGTCTGCAGCTTATGTTTTGAGCAAATTCATTTTACCCATTTTGATTATTTCAGTGAAAATATTATCAAAGAAAAATGCAGACTCCTGTTTCCAGTTGAAAACACTTATGGACTAATGAAATTTGAGGAAAATGGACTGAGCAGGAAACTTATCCATTAACTGAAATACAAAAGCAGGGAAAATGCGGGTAAAACACTTGCTGAGTGGACTGTGGAACGCCTGGACTTTAAGGATGAGAAACCTGATATTTTAGTATCTGTTCCGCTTCATCCAAAAAAATTGAGGGAGAGAGGTTATAACCAACTGCATTTATTCACAGAGGCTTTGGCCAGCTTTTATCAGATCCCATTTGACCATGAACTGATCCAAAGAAATCATTATTCAAAAGCACAGGCTTTAAAAGATAAGAAGCACCGCCTGGAGACAGTGAATCCTTTTTCTATTTCGAAACCGATTTCAGGGAAACACGTTCTTTTGATTGATGATGTTTTTACTACCGGAAACACCGTATCATCAATTGCCTGGGAGATTTTAAATGCGGGAGATAATAAAGTAAGTGTTTTGGTAATGGCGGTTGATGCGTAGTACAGGAGTATGAGCTTGAGAGTTCCCAGTATTGGTTTTAATAACCATGTTAAATCCCGGACATCATCACTTAAAATCTTTAAACTAACCTGAGTTCGGCTAAAGATTAAATTGAACACAATGATAAACGAGGCTTTTAAGCATTCGTTGATTTTTAAGATAAACAAAGCCGTTTCACTTATAAAAAAGCAATACACAGGGCAGCTATATTGTATTAATTTGCTGAATTAAATACCCTGTTTGTATGCAGAAATCTGCTTTGCTTACCTTTGTGATACGAATACAATTGTTTTCAGGCATTTGATTATCTCAAATTCAGGTTAAACTATATTTTTCACCTAAAACTCTACAACTTTCTGACTTTAAAACTCTCCCATTCAATTCCCTTTTCTCTTCCGATTCTTTTTCTTAATTTTCCGGTAAACTATTGGTCATGAAAAATCTGCTTTTGCTGCATGGTGCACTGGGACACAGTGATATTTTTAAACCTTATGAAAAGGAGCTGTCAAAACATTTCAATATTCATACGATTTTATTTTCCGGGCACGGAAATACAGAACTCCCGGAGAAGACTATCAGTATTGAAAAATATACTGAGGAAATAAAGGATTATTTAGAAAAAGAAGATTTAAGGGATGTTTGTATTTTTGGACACAGTATGGGAGGTTATACAGCCCTTTGCTGTGCGCTAAGGTATCCTGAAAGAATTAATTCGATTATGACTTTGGGTACAAAATTTGACTGGACTGAGGAACAGGCTTTAAAGGAAAGTAAAATGCTTGATCCGGAAGCTATTCTTTTGAAAGTTCCGAAATATGCAGAGCAACTGGAAAATCAGCATGGTACAAAATGGAAACATCTGTTGCCTGCCATTGCAAAAATGATGGTTGCGCTGGGTAAAAATCCTCCTTTGAACGAAAACAGCCTTTGGGCAATTAGTATTCCTGTACAGATCATGGCCGGCGATAAGGATAACATGGTAAGTATCGAGGAAAGCATAAGTGTTTACCGCAGTATTCCTAATGCAAAATTGGCCATACTTCCGGATACAAAGCATCCTATGGAGAAAGTACAGCCTAATTTATTATTTGATCTGATGAAAGATTTCTGGAACCTTTCTTAGAGACTGTTTAAATTTTTAAAATCTCGCTGATTTGGCAGATTATGCAGATTTTCATTACTGAAATAAATTTGCTACATCATCTTAATCTGCTAGAGAAATATTTTCCTTAAGTATTATTTCGACATAATAATTATTGAATAAAACTTAAACGGGCTTATATTTATCGTTGTAGTTTTTCACCGTAGCTTAAGTCTCCGGCGTCACCAAGTCCTGGCGTGATGTATCCTTTTGAAGTCAACCCTTCATCGATGGCTCCTACCCATATTTTCGCATCAGGATAAGCTTTTTCGATGGTTTCCACTCCCTGTCTGGAAGCAATTGCAGCTACAATATGCAGCTGGGTCGGAGTTCCATTGGTCAGAAGGTCTTTGATAGCTTCAATTAATGATGCTCCTGTTGCCAGCATGGGATCTGCTACGATCAATGGTCTTCCTTCAATATTGGGACAGGTAAGATAATCTTGTTTAATGGAGAAGTAATCATTGGCATCGTGCTTTCTGTAAGCAGCTACGAAACCACAGTCTGCTCTGTCGAGATAGCTCAGAATTCCTTCAAACAAAGGAACGCCAGCTCTCAAAATAGTGGTGATTACCGGCTGAACGGCTATTTCCTGAACTTTGATTTTATCTAAAGGCGTTTGAATCTCTACTTCCTTATACTCCAGCTCTTTGCTGATTTCAAAAGCTGCAATTTCACCAATACGTTCCATATTTCTACGGAATCTCATTCTGTCATGCTGGATGTCTATATTCCTAAGCTCATTGATCCAGGAGTTTACTAAAGAAAATTGTTTTGACAATACAATTGTATTCATTGTTTTGAAAAAGCTTTTATTAAAAATATTAAATTTAATATGAATAAAATCCCTCTTAGAAAAATCTAAAAGGGATTATTTTTATTTCTGTCTGAAATACACTTCAATTGGAACTCCGGTAAATCCGAATTGTTTTCTCAATTGGTTTTCTGTAAATCTTTTGTAAGGTTCTTTTACATACTGAGGAAGGTTGCAGAAAAATACAAACTGCGGTGACGGCGTAGGAAGCTGCACACAGTATTTGATTTTAATATATTTCCCTTTGTTGGCCGGTGGCGGAGTCTGCTCAAAAATAGGAAGCATTACTTCGTTTAATTTTGAAGTTTTGATCTTTTTCTTACGGTCTTCGTATACAACCATTGCCATTTCCACAGCTTTCAAGATTCTCTGCTTCGTTAATGCTGAAACAAAAAGAATCGGAATATCACTAAACTGACCGATCTTCTCTTTAATTGAGTTTTCAAAATCCCTAACGGTGTTGGTTTTCTTATCTTCAATAAGATCCCATTTATTCACAACGATCACAATTCCTTTTCTGTTCTTTTGTGCTAAACCGAAAATATTCATATCCTGAGATTCCCAGCCAAGCGTTGCATCCACCATAATGATCACAACATCTGAAAATTCAATAGAACGGATAGACCTCATTACGGAATAGAATTCCAAATCCTCATTTACTTTAGATTTTCTTCTCATTCCGGCAGTATCCACTAAAACAAATTCGTATCCGAACTTATTATAAAGGGTCTGGATACTGTCTCTTGTAGTCCCTGCAACATCCGTTACGATATTTCTTTCCACATCAAGCAAAGCATTTGTTAAGGTAGATTTACCAACATTCGGACGGCCTGCGATCGTAATTTTTGGCAATCCCTCAAAAGGATCTTTGTAATCTGTTGTAGGGAAATCTTTAACGATATCATCCAGAACTTCTCCTGTTCCGGAACCTGTAGCTGAAGATAAAGTGTAATATTTTTCAATTCCTAGCTGATAGAATTCAGTAGCATTTATTTCCTCCTTGGCAGAATCTACTTTATTGATAACGATATAAACGGGTTTGTTTGATCTTCTAAGAAGTTCGTGAATTTCGTAATCGGTATCAGTAAGACCTTCTTCCACATTCATCATAAAGATAATGGATGTAGCTTCGTCTATTGCCAGCTGAACCTGCTTGCGGATCTCTTCTTCAAAAATATCATCCGTTCCTACATCATATCCGCCGGTATCTATAACTGTAAAATCTACCCCGTTCCAGTCGGATTTCCCGTAATGACGGTCTCTGGTAACACCAGCCGTAGAATCTACGATGGCTTCTCTTCTTTCTAGTAAACGGTTAAAAAGTGTGGATTTTCCTACGTTGGGACGCCCAACGATTGCGACAATATTTGACATAAAAATGTTTAATAAATGAAATTATTAATGGGTATCTCCAACTTTTGGAGCCCAATTTTTTTGCAAAGATAAGATTTATTATTTAGCTGCTGAAAAAGTACAATTTCTGAAAATAATTTCCTGCCAATCATCACGCATCTATTCAATTAAAAATCATGCAATTATAGGTAGACACTAGTTTTTTTATTAATAATCTTCAAAAAAATATTTTTTCGGGTAAATAATTTTTTATAATTTCGCGCCACCAAAATAATCAGACCTATAGTGTAACGGTAGCACTCCGGTTTTTGGTACCGTCAGTCGGGGTTCGAATCCCTGTGGGTCTACAATACAATAATCAACCACTTGACTTTCAAGTGGTTTTGTTTTTCTAACCAACATATGGTCAATAAGTTTATTATCTCACAGCTCGAGCACACCACAAGTCCATGTGTTTTTGTTGTGAGTTGCTTTCAAAAATTATTATCTTCGTGATTAGTCACAGCTATTGAAGGAAAAGTACATAGTATCTCTCTGTTGTGAATTGCTTTCAAAAATTATTATCTTCGTGATTAGTCACAGCTTAATAAGAAAAGAACCATCATCTAAAGCTGTTGTGAATTGCTTTCAAAAATTATTATCTTCGTGATTAGTCACAGCAACCACAGCCAAGTATTTCAACTCTAAAGGGTTGTGAATTGCTTTCAAAAATTATTATCTTCGTGATTAGTCACAGCTATAGACTACAATACCGATACTTATGTACAGTTGTGAATTGCTTTCAAAAATTATTATCTTCGTGATTAGTCACAGCCTCAAAAAATAATCTATTGATTTTCAATAGATTATTTTTATTTTTAGAATTTAAAATTTAGAATAATTCCAGTTGTTGGAACGTTGGAGGTGGTTCTTCTTTATTTCTGGCAAAGAAAATTTCAATATCACCAAATTGTTTATCCGTTATACACATAATAGCAACTTTTCCTGCTTTTGGAAGCATAAATTTGACTCTTTTAATATGAACTTCAGCATTTTCCCGGCTTGGACAGTGCCGAACATACATTGAAAACTGAAACAATGTGAATCCATCATTTATCAATGATTTACGAAAACTGTTAGCATCCTTTATGTTAGCTTTTGTTTCCGTTGGTAAGTCATACAATACTAATACCCACATGATTCGGTATGCATTAAACCTTTCGGCATTCATATCAGTTCAGGATAAGAAATCAATCTTTTTTCTCCAGTATAGCATTTGTATAACGATGATGCTGTCATTTTTGTAGCAATTAACAAAGGTCTTGTTTTACCACCGATACTTACATCCTTTGTTGCGATTTGCAGAATATGAGCTTTGAACTCTTTACTTAATTCTTCTGAATCAGGATTTTTAATTAACCAATCCATTACTAACCAATCCACAAAAGGTCGGTAAGGTTCCATAAGATCATCCGCCAGACAATATGGATTATATTTATTCTTGTGAAAAATTCCTAATACCGGCAACAATCCGGTTTCTATAATTGCGCGTGCAACAATACTTCTTAGAACGGAGTATCCGAAATTGAAAAACTGATTCGGTGAATCCCCAAAACGTTGTCGCAAAAAATCTAAGCTAATGAGGTATTTCCAATAATGTTGAGCTGCAATGCCTTCCATATTAGTAATATCACCACTTTTTACATTTTTCTGATATTCTGTCATTGGTTCAAAATAATTCCCAAATCTTATCAAAACATTTTTCTGATTTTCAATCTTACATTCTACGGTCTGTTTCCAAAGCTGCTTCTTTAAAGGCTCTGTGGCTTCCAATTGATCTTTTACCCTATCAGAATGTTCTGTATGTCCGTAAATCGGCAGCATCATTCCGTGTGGTAAATGATGATTGTCACAACTAATAATGACAACATTATTTCCCATCATTTTCTGAATCAGATTATGTGAAATTGTAATCTGAAAATGATCCAACATCAATAATCCCAAATCTTCTACTGGAACACTCCCTTTTTCTGCTCTTGTTTCCGGGCAAAGGATTTTCATTTGTTCATCTTTAAGTTTGAGATAAGCAGGGTTGCCTATATAGATGGAACGAGTGATCATAATTCTCCTATTTTTATGATTTCTCCCAAATGATTTAGTCTAACTTTAATAGGATTCATTCCCAATAACACTCCAACACTTTTAAATCTGAAATAGCGTTTAGAATCTTTTGCCGTTGCAATATTTTTCAACTCAGAATTTTTTGTTTCCAAATGATGCCTAAACCAATAGTCGTTATTGGAAATACTCCAAACCAAATACAAATATTTACTCAATAAAGACTTATTATTATTTTTAACAGCTTCATCAAATTCCTCTTGTGACAGTCCGAGAATAAACATTTCATTTTGCTGCATACTGAATTTAAAATTAAGATTATCTGCTGGTAGTTTGCTTAAAAATGATTCAGGAAATTCTTTATCTAACAATTGATTCCAAACATAAGAGGAGTTTTTAATAATAGTGGAAATATTATATTTTTTCCTTTCTACAGCATTCCAAAAAGTGCAAATGTGCTGGATAGGCTTATTATTTTCATCCTCATAAATCGCAATGTGATGATTATTTCCTGTAAGAACAAAACCTATTTCTTTACCATTTTCATCTTTTCTGATAGCCTGTAAATTATTAGCATCCGGACGTGCAAATAAACGAACCGTTATAATCGGTATTTGCTTTTCTTTATTAAACCAAAGTATATCCTTAAACGCTTCTTTTTCTTTATTTCCAAATTCAGCTAATCTTTCTTTCACTAAAAACTTTACTCTTTCATCAACAATATCATCAACCTGATTTACTTTTAAACTTTGCAGCTTATATTTTAGAACAGTTGCATCATTATAACAAGACGCTTTTTCAAGAATTTCTGTTTTTTCTTCATTCAAAAAGATTGGATTTTTTTTCAATGTTAACAAAGCCGTTTTAGAGTTATTTTCATTTTCTAAAAGTCTTTTTCTCGCCAAACCTTTAACCTTTGGATTTATTATTTTTTCTGAGTTTTCAAATAAGTATTTTAAAGGTTTATCTCTTTCAATTATTTTTATTTTACCATAAACAGATTGTTCGTGCAAAGCTCCTCTTGGAACAATAACACCAGTATCCTTATTTTTTCCGGTAGCTTTAAATTTAGTTATTGTAGCAACTTTTTTACCTGCTTTGAAAGAAACTAAAATATTATCAGCTTCTTTCATCACCTGCCCTGTACTAAAAGGCTTTTGAGTTTTTAAATACTTTTCTAAAAGGGTTGTTTTTTCATTAAATTCTATTTTCGCTTCTTCAATTTCTTTATTCATTAAATCCTTGGTTTCACTAGAATTTAATGTGTTGATACGTTGAATAAAGCCTTGTTTCGTACACGCAATTACAAGAGCATCAATGGCATGATGACGGTGGTCATCTCTTTTAGTCCAATTTTCTATTTCTTCTTTTTGATGTTTTCTTTTCCCGTGTTCACTTGTCCATTCTTTCATGACGGTTTGTCCCAATGCTTTGTATTTATATATTTGTAAATTCATCAAAACATCGTCCCACCCCCATAAATTACGTAGCTTTGCTGTAACTCCGCCTTCCGTTGTAGTTATATTATTACATACCTTTTGTAAAATTTCTCTTGACTTTTGTGCAATATATTGGGTATCTCTAAGTTGTCTATCAATGAAGTTTTCCCAAAGCTTTTTATCAGTTTCGGTTTCCTTTTTCAAACTTTTACGCTCAAGATATTCTTTATATGAAACTTTCAGCCTTTGCATTTTACTGTAAGAAATAATTCCGCGTTTAAACCAGTCATCAATACGTTCAGAATAAATTCGCACTTGTTTCTCTCCTTTTGTTGCTATATAATCATAGGCGGTTTGATTCGTTTTGGTAGAATTACATTTTCTATGAACTAAAACCTTGTTAGTTTGAGAATCATCAAATAATAGTGCTTTTGGTACAATATGGTCAATATCATAAGCATCTCCGCTTAATGCTTCTGTAAGATTAAAAGTTTCCCCACAATAAATACATTGATTGTTTACTTGAGCTTCCTTTAAATTTTTACTGAGTGAAGGAAAAATAAATTTATATTTTTGAATATATCGTTTAGTTACAGGTAAGCCCAGTTCAGCTAATCGCTTACCAATTTCTTCATTGAGTTTTTTATTTTTGGAATTTTGTAAATCCGTTTCATTTCGTTCGTCTTTGCTTTGCTTAAGCTCACGTGCGAGTTCAACTCTTATTTCAAAAGGTTTTCCATATTGTTCGAGGATTGCATTGACCACATTAATCATCTGGTTCAGAATTTTCTCGACGATAGGTTGCCTCAAACTATTTTTAAGAAGGAGTTGTAATCGGTCTAAAGTCACCTGCTGTTCTCTTTCATCTTTCGTCAAAGAATTAGAATGATTATACCCAGCCAAACTGCAAGACTGAGAATAATCGTAACCCTCCATTAGAAAAGGAAGAATTTTTCTCATTGATTTGCTTGATTTGTTTCCGAAAGCTTGTTTATTAAAATCAATGCGGGATAACTTTCCAGCAGTTTCATCATCAAAACCAAATCTTTTGATTAAAGCATTTTTACATTCATCTAAATCTTTCAGGGAATAGATGGTATGCCACAGTTGATACAATGGTTCTTTCTCCAATGATGCATCAAGTTCAAGACCTGCTCTTTCTTCCAGAATTTCTCCAGTCTTTTTATCCACCAATATTGAAGTATAATTTGATGGAATGATAGAAACTCTAAAATTTAAAAGATCACTATCACCCAAAATATTATGGAGAGCCGTATAAGTTTCATTTCCTTTAATGCCTTTAAGAATTTGTTTATTTACATAAACATCATTTTTATTTAATTCTAAGATTTCAAGAAGCTTAGTAAAACTTAAACTTTCATTTTTAAACAAATAATCTGCTAATATTTCTTTCTCTTCTAAAGTAGGAATTTTCTCACTCCATTTATAGTTGCTTCCAACCGGATTTTTAACTTTAATCGAAATCGTATTTACTACTTCCCAAATACGACATAGTTGAAATAAAGGAGAAGTTTTCGGAGCAACTTTAGGTCCCGCGAATACCACTTTATCTTTATTTTTTTCTTTATTGAAAATAGTTTTTTCAAAGCCCTCAAATTCACAAATACTGACCAACCCTTTTTGCGATTTAAGCTTTCGTTGAAAATAAATAATCTCATTTCTTAATTGATGAACAACTTCATCTGTAAGAAATTCATGTTTGGCTTTTTGAACTTTAATAATGGTGTCAAATTCTTCAGTATATGCTTCTCTTGGATAAACTTCTTCCTTAATTCTGAAGTAAGAATTATTAACATTTGCATTATACAATTCTTCATAAAAATACTGACCTATAGTCTGATTTCTATCTTTCAGTTGAACATAACGCCCTTTAACTGCCTGAACATAATCCGTCTCCTTTTTATCAGCATTAGCTTCGCTTCTTGCAGATTTATACCCCCTCTTTTGATTAAGCATATACAAAACACGTCCTAATTGCTCGGCAGAAATATTTTCATTTGGGTTAGCAGAATCACTTCTTAATTTCCACAAATCAAGCATTGGAAGTTTTAACAATTCTTCCGAAGGGAAAATATTATATCTATTTAAAAATTTTTTTAAATCACCTTTTTTTAGTTGCTTTCTGTCATAACCTTTTCTTTGAGTACGGTTAATCGTCCTGCTTTGATTTTTAGTAATTGACAAACCTCGTTGGAATTCATCTCTGTCATTTGAAGACAAAGAAATTATTCTGGATCCCATTGCAATAATTCGAATAGGGATATTATTTTCATCGACTTCAATTAATGCCCATCCAATGGAGTTAGTTCCTAAGTCTAATCCAAGTATATATTTTGCCATAGCCATCTAGTTTTCATAATATAAAAATAGAAAGAAAAAAGTTATTCAAATTATGGGTTTCCGTAAATCAACTAATCAATTTTTAATTTATATTTGTATTAATAATTTTGAAAAGCAATTCACAATAAGGATTATTCCGTTGTGAAAACATTTAGCGCCTCGACTATCTTCGGGGCATTTTTTATTTAACTTCATATTCTATTATTTTCTTAAGATAATATTTTTCAGGAATTCTAAAACTTCTATTTGATATAAAAAAAGCCTTTAAATTAAACATTTTAAAGGCTCTTCTTCTCCAACATAATTCATTCTTTTAGAATGGCTCATTTAATATCTCGAAATTATCACCCAGGCTGAGCCGGTGCTTTGCACCACAATTGCTCTTCCTAAATTGCTGTTATTTAAATCATAATTGGTGAAATTACCTCCATTAATCCTAAAAGCTCCATTAATAGTAACAATTCCGGCTGTATCATTTACCAAATTATAAACTTTACCCTGATTGGCTGTGCTTGGTACTGGAAGTGAAATATTTCCTGCTACAAGGATTGTATAATCATCTGCTGCAACAGCTCCTGAAGACATTATTCTTATTTTTGCATTTAAAGATGAAGCGTCTCTCCAGGATAATGCTCCAGCCCCGTCTGTTACTAAAGCCTGACCGGTCTGACCGCTTGTTCTTGGAAAAGTATAATATCCCTGAGGTATTCCGGAAGCGTCTTTATAAGAAAAAGTAATCCCTTTAAGCTTTTCAATGACAATATCTGTTGATCCTGTCCCAACTCCATTATGGCTCAGGGTAAGATTACTGACACTACCCTTGCTTATCCCCCATATAGAAGCATTTACACTTTGATCCAGATTATTTGAAACTAAGGCAAAAGATCCACCAGTAGACTCTGAAAAAGCAGCAATACTTCCTCCACCTAATCCATTATTGGACTGTAAACTGCTTATTCCCGGTCTCGTCATTACTACACTTGTACTTGTAGCAGCAGACAGATCACTATTATCTGAATAATAGATACCACTGCCTGCTCCTAAAAGGTTAGTATCTGCACCAAAGTAATTACTTCCGGTTCCGTATTGAGCTTTCATATCGCCTTTCACTTCAAATTGTCGGTCAGACACAAGATCAGCAGCAGTAAATCCAATCCCTACCTTTCTATTTTGACAAATATTTTGGTCATTAGCGGTTGCAGGATTGGCCGTATTCTGTACATTCCATGGCGATGCAAAAATCCCAGTATTTAGCTTTATCCATTTATTCAAATCTCCGTTAAAATAGTAATATCCAGCTGAATTTACGTCAACAGTTTGCCCACTTAAAGCCCCGGCCGCAGTTACATATACCAATGCTCCAGTTTGTAAAGGTGTATAAAGTTTAAGGTTGAGTTGATCACCTGTAATTCTGGGTGCAATAATTCCGTCAAACTTTGAGGTATCGGCCGGTTTTCCAGCTACATCCATGTCGCGTTCGGAAGATCTGTATTAATACCGATTTGACCAAAACTAAAAGACCCTACCAATAATAGGGCAGGAAATAATTTTCTTAACATATTTATTTGTTTTTATTAACAAATATATAATTAATTTGAATATTTTAGTATTTTAAAATCATTTTATATAAATATTTATAAAAAAAGACAGCTTTTAATGCTGTCTTGATAATATTATGTTAAGTAGATAATTATTTTAAATCAAATCTGTCCGAATTCATTACTTTAACCCAAGCAGAAACAAAATCATTTAAAAATTTTCTATGAGCATCGGAACTGGCATATACTTCTGCAATTGCTCTCAATTCAGAATTGGATCCGAATACAAGATCTGCGCGGGTAGCTGTCCATTTTGGCTGACCTGTTGACCGATCAGTTCCCATATACAGTTCCTGATCTTCTGAAATAGCTTTCCATTGCGTTCCCATGTCGAGAAGATTAACAAAGAAATCATTGGTAAGTACTCCCGGACGGTTGGTAAATACCCCGTGTTTTGATCCGTCAAAATTCGTGTCCAGTGCGCGCATCCCGCCTATAAGTACGGTAAGCTCAGGTGCCGTTAAGCTTAAAAGCTGTGCTTTATCAATCAGTAAAGATTCTGTAGATACGCTGAATTTCTTTTTCAGATAGTTACGGAATCCATCTGCCGCAGGCTCTAAGTAGCCCATGGATTCTACATCGGTCTGTTCCTGTGAAGCATCCATTCTTCCGGGTGCAAAAGGAACTTTGATATCATGCCCCGATTCTTTTGCAGCTTTTTCAACTCCTGCACTTCCCGCAAGAACAATTACATCCGCCAATGATACTTTTTTATTGACAACTTGAGTGTTGTTGAATTCTTTTTGAATATTTTCCAAAACTCCTAAAACTTTCTGAAGCTGAGCAGGGTTGTTTACCTCCCAATCTTTTTGAGGAGCCAGCCTGATTCTTGCTCCGTTAGCACCACCGCGTTTATCGCTACCTCTAAATGTAGATGCGGAAGCCCATGCAGTAGATACCAATTCTGAAACACTTAATCCTGAATTTAATATTTTCTCTTTTAAGAAGTCAATATCTCCATCATTGATCAGTTCATGATCAACTTGAGGAATAGGATCCTGCCAGATCAGTTCTTCCTGAGGAACGTCAGGTCCCAGATATCTTGCTTTAGGGCCTATATCTCTGTGAGTAAGCTTAAACCATGCTCTTGAGAAGGCATCTGCAAATGCATCCGGGTTTTCATAAAAATGTCTTGAGATTTTTTCATACACAGGATCCAGTCTTAAAGAAAGATCTGTTGTCAGCATGGTTGGTCTGTGTTTTTTTGCCGGATCAAAGGCATCAGGAATGATCTCTGCTCCGTCTTTGGCTACCCATTGGTGAGCTCCGGCAGGGCTTTTGGTCAGTTCCCATTCATTTTCAAATAAATTTTTAAAGAAATAATTACTCCACTCGGTTGGCGTTTCCGTCCAGGTAACTTCCAGACCACTGGAAATGGCATCTGTCCCTTTTCCTGATTTATAAGTGCTGCTCCATCCTAATCCCTGAAGCTCAATTCCTGCAGCTTCCGGCTCTTTTCCTACATTATCGGCAGGCCCGGCTCCATGTGTTTTTCCAAAAGTATGTCCACCGGCAATTAAAGCTACGGTTTCTTCATCATTCATTGCCATGCGTCCGAAAGTATCACGGATATCTTTGGCTGCTGCAATAGGATCAGGATTTCCGTCCGGTCCTTCAGGATTCACATAAATAAGTCCCATCTGTACGGCAGCAAGGGGCTTTTCGAGGTTTCTGGAGTGAATATCACCGTCTGCATCATCATCGGTAGGAAGTACGCCGTGTTTTTCCGAAACTCCTTCTGAACCGTGAGCATAACGCAGGTCGCCTCCCAGCCATGTTTTTTCTGATCCCCAATAAATATCCATATCCGGTTCCCAGACATCTTCACGTCCTCCTGCAAAACCGAATGTTTTAAAGCCCATAGATTCCAGAGCGATATTTCCGGTGAGGATCAAAAGGTCCGCCCAGGAAATTTTCTTTCCATATTTTTGTTTGATAGGCCATAATAATCTTCTGGCTTTGTCTAAACTTACATTATCCGGCCAGCTGTTCAGCGGGGCAAAACGCTGCTGTCCTGCTCCGGCTCCTCCTCTTCCGTCTCCTACACGGTAAGTTCCTGCACTATGCCAGGCCATACGGATAAACAGAGGACCGTAATGCCCAAAATCTGCAGGCCACCAGTCCTGAGAATCCGTCATTAAAGCGTGAAGATCTCTTTTTACAGCTTCAAGGTCAAGGCTTTTAAATTCTTCCGCATAATCAAAGTCTTTGTCCATAGGATCTGACAGTGACGAGTGCTGGCGCAGGATATCCACTCTAAGCTGATCAGGCCACCAATCAAGATTATTGGTTCCCCCGCCGGCTACGGCTTCTTTTTTCATTGTTCCGTTGTGGAACGGACATTTACTGATGTCATTCAAATCTTTTTCCATTGTCGTTTAATTTTTTATGTTGATTAATACAGTTTCTTTATTAAGACATGACAAACTTACAAAGCTCTAGTCATAAATACAATCTATTAATATTTATTTAAACAATAGTTAAAAACTATAATTTATTAAAATTTACCAATCGTTTGAAAGCATGGTAACAAAAGATATAATAATGCAATTAAGTTAATAAAAATTCAAGAACAGATGTACAAAAAGCAAGACCTAGCGGTGCTATTTAGAATGATTCAAATAAACATTCTATAATTTGATAATCAGTTCATTCGATTTAATAAAATTTGATTATTTTTATAGTTCAAGAATATAATTGATATGAAAAAAATCCTGGTTGTTCTGCTTGTTGCATTTATTATTATACAGTTTTTCCCGATCGACAAGACCAATCCGCCCCCAACGCCGGGTATGGATTTCCTGAAGATCAAAAACACGCCGGAACCTATTGCAAAAATCATCAGAACTTCCTGCTACGACTGTCATTCCAATGAAACAAAATATCCTTGGTATGCCAGCATTTCACCGGCTTCATGGTTTGTTAGAAATCATATAGAGGAAGGAAGAAAGCATCTTAATTTCTCTACTTTTGCAGTATATGAACCCAAGAGACAGGTTGATAAACTGAAAGAATGTATAGAAATGACAGAGAAAGAAGAAATGCCCCTGGAATCTTATTATGTGGGACATCAGAATGCCAAACTAACGCCTGAACAACGCAAAGAACTGGTAAAATATTTCAAAAAAGTAAAAGAAGATACCGAAAGGAAAATGTTATTTTAAAAATCAGGATTATGAGGGAGAAATGGGAAGGTAAGCATATCGTATTTTTTGACGGCGACTGCGGTTTCTGTAATTTTTGGGTGCAATGGATCCTTGAACGGGATAAGAATGACCGATTTATGTTTGCTTCCCTGCAATCTGATTTCGGACAAAAATTTCTTTCTGAAAGAGGTCTTGAAACTAAAGTATTCAATACCCTTTATCTTTGGAAACCGGGACAGTATTACTTCACCAAATCCCGTGCTGTATTACAGATCACTACTGTATTAGGCGGAGTTTACACACTGTTGACAGCCGGAAAAATAATCCCTGGATTTTTAGGTGATCTTATATATGACCTTATCTCAAGAAACAGGATGAATCTGGCCAACCAGAAATGTTTTCTTCCGGATCGTGAACAAAATAAAAAATTTATTGAAGTATAATCTTTTCAATTACGAAAGATGATTGAGGTTTCTATGATGAAGATACACTTAGACAAATAAAAAAGCAAGGATGAATCATCCCTGCTCTATTATATTATTGGTTCAATGACCATATTGAATAACTGTTCGGCGGAGCCTGAATTTTTACCCATTTATCTCCCTGTGTTGTTGGATACCATCCGGAATGACCTGTAAAATCTTTTATCTGCTTACTGCTCCAATTAGTTTCCACCCATCTTTCCTGCCAGCTCGATGAATTATTGATATAAACCACCAGACCTGGATTTCCATTATAACCGTTACGTCTTGCAATATATTCATCATTATCCGTATAGAGTATGGAAGTGGTTCCCGTAGCTTTATTATTATGAATCCAAATCAGATTATTCAGTCTTTCTTTGTTTAACCATTCTTCATAGTCACGGTAAAAAATGGTAGGATAACCTTCGTGAGTAAGAATGTAGGCATACGCCGGCATCTTATTGTTAATAATATCAGTATCATGATTAGCCACAAAAGTCACTGCTTTATACGGGTTTCTTTTCCACATCATATCGTCATTCAGAATATTCAGATTCCCGTTGTCAAAAGCTTCATCCATTTTATAATACGCCGCAAAATCGAAAACGGAGCTGTTGGCATTATTAGCCCACCATTCTAAGGTATTTACATTGGAATCCCAGAGTTCACCAACGGAAAATCCTCCTACATTGGAATTCCAGTTATTAACTACCCAAGGCCCAAAACCTTTGACGTAATCAAATCTCCATCCGTCAAATTTCATGACATTCTTATAATATTTCCCTACAGAATCATCTCTTCCCCAGAGCCAGTCCTGTACATAAGGATTGGCATGACACAGGTCGGGAAATCCTCCGAAAGCACCTTCATCATTATTCCCGTAAGAATTTTTGTAAAAATCATTATAGCTTCGTTGAAATTTTCCGGAAGCGATCCCTGAAAAGTCTGTCCAGGTGTTTGTTCCGGTAAAAGGATTGGCCTGAGACTGCCCACCACTGTTATGATTGATTACAATATCTGCATACACCTGCATGTTTTCTGCATGGGCCTTTGTAATCAATGCCTCCAGCTCGGTCCGGGATCCGAAGCGGGTTTCTACGCTTCCGTTCTGGTTAAAATTTCCAAAATCATAATAATCTGTCGGGTCATACCCCATAGAGTAAGCTCCATTCTGGGCTTTTGAAGCAGGCGGAAGCCATACTGCACTAATCCCGGAATCTGACCAGGCTGTCAGCTTGTCTTTCACAGTGTTCCACCAGGTTCCACCTTCGGGGACATCCCAATAGAATCCCTGCATCATAACCCCGCCTCCGGGTCCTGAGATAAATTTCCCGGCAACAGATCCGCTTCCTGTACTGAAAGGCCGCCCGTCATGATTGGTAACGTTTACGGTTTTGGCATGAACTTGCTCTTTCCGAAGACTTTCATTATCGTTTTCATCACCGTTCTGACAGGAACTAAATAATGCTAAAGCCAGCATCGAAACTAAGAAATGTGTTTTTTTCATACGCGTATTTTAATTATTAATCTATTAACTAAATTACAATTTTATTGAAATAAAGTATATAAAATATACAATCTTTTCATTTTCACTAAATAATTTCTATCAATAGCTATATAAAAATTTCATTAAAAAATCATAAACTTTTAATAATTTCAAAACAATTTTTCTTTTAATCCATATATTTGCATACTATGGAATATAACACCCAAAGAACTCAGCTTCATATGCCGGAATACGGCAGAATTATACAGCAGCTGGTTGAACGCTGCAAAGAGCTCCCTACCAAAGAGGAAAGGAGTGAAATGGCTATGGCCATTATCGATTTTATGGGTCAGAGAAACCCTCAGCTCCGTGACGAAGAAAATTATAAACATAAACTTTGGGATCATCTTTTCATTTTAGCGGAATATGATCTTGATGTGGATTCCCCATATCCTTTTCCTACCAGAGAACAGCTTTCAGAAAAGCCTAAAAGGATGGAATACCCTAAACTTCAGGGAGATTTTAAATTCTACGGAAAAAGTATTCTTCAGCTGATAGAAAAAGCTATCGAACTGGAGCCCGGCGATGAAAAGGAAGCCCTGATCGAGGTGATTGCCAACAACATGAAGAAGTCCTATAATGTATATAATAAGGAACATGTAACGGATGATGTTATTTTCCGTCACCTGAAGGAGCTTTCTGAAAACAGGCTGGATCTTACTGGAATAGAATCTCTGGAAAAGAGCAAAATCTACTATACCAGCAATAACAATAACAGCAGAAACAACAGTAACAGCGGCAGAAGCAGCAACAGTAATAACAACAATAATAAAAACCAGACCAATAAGAGAAGGCATAACAACAACCATAAAAACAGAAAGTAATGAGTGGAACATTTCAGATAAGAGGAGGGAAAAGACTGCATGGTGAAATCACTCCACAAGGGGCAAAAAATGAAGCCCTACAAATTTTATGTGCTGTCCTGTTAACAGATGAGGAGGTAAGAATTAAAAATATTCCGGACATTCATGATGTAAACAGACTGATTGAAATTCTCGGCGATTTCGGGGTGAAGGTAAGCAAGAACGGACAGGGCGATTTCACATTCAAAGCCGATAAGGTCAACTTCGATTATATCAAGTCTGATGAATTTAAAAAAGACGGTGCCAAGCTGAGAGGTTCTATCATGCTGATGGGTCCTATGCTTGCCCGTTATGGTGAAGCGTATATGCCGACTCCGGGAGGTGATAAGATAGGAAGAAGAAGATTAGATACTCATTTCCAGGGACTGGTAGAACTTGGTGCTGAATTTAATTATGACGAGGATGAATATTTCTATTCATTGAAAGCTAAAGAACTGAGAGGGAAATTTATTCTTCTGGAAGAGGCTTCTGTTACCGGAACAGCGAATATTGTAATGGCCGCAGCGCTTGCTAAAGGGAAAACAAGAATCTATAATGCTGCCTGTGAACCTTATCTTCAGCAACTGTGTAAAATGCTGAACAGAATGGGTGCAAACATTTCCGGAATTGGTTCCAACCTGGTAACGATTGAAGGAGTAGAACATCTTCACGGTACGGAACATACAATGCTTCCGGATATGGTAGAGATCGGATCATGGATAGGCCTTGCTGCCATGACGAAATCTGAGATCACTATTAAAAATGTCAACTGGAGCCAGCTTGGCGTTATTCCCAATACTTTCCGAAAATTAGGAATTGAGCTTGAGCAAAGCAATGATGATATTTTTATTCCTGCTCAGGAAAATTATAAGATTCAGAAGTTTATTGACGGTTCTATTCTTACTATTTCGGATGCTCCATGGCCTGGATTTACACCGGATTTATTATCTATTATTTTAGTAGTAGCCACTCAGGCGAAAGGAAGCCTTCTGGTTCATCAGAAAATGTTTGAATCCAGATTATTCTTTGTGGATAAACTGATCGATATGGGTGCACAGATTATTCTGTGTGATCCGCACAGAGCTACAGTAATCGGCCTGAACCAGGAAGCTCCGTTGAGAGGAACTACCATGGTTTCCCCGGATATCAGAGCTGGGAATGCCCTTCTTATCGCAGCACTTTCTGCAGAAGGAAAATCTATCATCCACAATATTGAGCAAATCGACAGAGGTTATGAAAATATTGACGGTAGGCTGAAAGCCATTGGTGCTGATATTGAAAGAATTTAGAATATATCCTATCGTAATAAAAAAGCGTTCAAATTAATTTTTGAACGCTTTTTTTTTCAGGCTTTGATTGATGATTATCAGCCGCCACCGGAACCGCTGCTTGAAATTGACGGTTTGGCAGATGCAGACTGTATGAACTGCCTGAGGCTTGAGTTCAGGGGCAAAGTTCAGAAGAGTTTCGAAAAACTGCGGACTTATAAGAAGCCAAACAGATTACTTGTCATAAAAAACAATGTTTATCAATGTGTTGAATTTTATTTTTTATCCTGTTTCAGGTTATTATAACAAAAAAAGCACCCGGTAAACCGGATACTTTCTTGTAATTAAAACTATATGAATCTCCCCTAAAAATACTTACGGCAGTTATATTCCACCATGGTATTTAAAAGTTTATTTTTATTCAGGTAAAATTCCAGCTGCTGGTAATCTTCTGAATTGACATTGATGTATAACTGTACTGAACCAAAACTGTTTCCGTTGACATATTCTACATTAGCAGACAACACCTTGTGACAGATTCCGAACTGATTATAGATGGTATTCATTAAATGCTCAAATTTCATTTTACCATTTAATTCTATCTCAAGTATCAGTTCTTTTTTAGGCAGGCTAATTGTGTTGGGTAGAACCTGCAGCGTTGGATTAGGTGTGATCATCACTAAACAATTTTTTGGTTAAACATTTTCTAGATCATGGTTGCTTTCTTGCGTTAAATCTTTGACAAAAATATAAAAAATTATTAGTCCACCAAATTAGTAGACTAATAATTTTAAATTTTAACTAATTTTTTTTAGATTAATGCTGAAAAGTTATATATCAAACTTTCAGACGCAGACTATTGAACTAAAAAAATACCCTTAAAGATCATTTACATCTTTAAAGGTAATGTTATTCTTAAGTGTTATTTACAACTCTCCTATTTTTTCTAATTTATCTGAAGCAGCCAGCCCGTTTGGATTGCATCCCAATTCTCCTTCCGGAACTTTCAGATTCTTCTTTTTATAAAATTCTGCCCAGAAATCATTGGTTTTACCCGTTTTGGGATCAATAAAAGTCATTGGTTCCAGCTTGAATATATGATCATCCCTGAAAGCTCTTTCAATATAATCTGAACAGTAATAAGAATTTTCATCCAGGATATAATTGAAATTATAAGGTTTTCCGATCAAAGATTCTGCTTTTTTAAGGGCAGCGGGAATAAAACTCTGATATTCCGGCTTGAGACGGTAAATTATTACTTTCTGGCCATCATCAGCCTGATCCGTGAGAAATGATTCCAGATCCTGTTTTTGAGAACCACCTTTGGGAGCTGCATGCAGTACGTACCAGTGATTTTTTTCTTTTTCTACAATTCCAATATGATCAAATGATATCTCTTTTTGTTTTTGTGTCACATTATTGATCGCTCCGGAGAGGCCGGTTTCTTTTGCAGTAACAAAAAGCAGGTCTCCGTTCTTCAGCTTCCCGGATTTAGCCTGAGGGGCACATTGCTGTAATAACAAAATCACAGCAAGGAAAATGGTACAAGCTAAAGTTTTTAGAACTTTTTGAAGCATATCTTTTTTAAATTTAAGCATAGATTTTTACAGTCCGACACAATTCGGGTTTACAAGTTATCATTGAATCTATTTTTGTTTTGAAACAGATTCCTTACTTTTTTTAAACTGTGTTTCGTAAGTATTGATCCAGTCTTCAACCGTCATTTTTTTACTGACCTCAGCTATGAGCTCAAAAGGAATATCATCCATTTTTTTGAACCTTACACAGGATTTCCCCATATCGAGCTTTCTTTTTGAATATTTGGGATATTCGGTTACAAACCAGTTCAATAATTCAGGATTTGCATAAATTCCCATGTGATAGAATGCAATAAAATTTTTCTGGGAGGCCAGCCCTATAAATGGCAATGGCGTACCCGGTGCACAATGGTAGCCGGCAGGATAAGTTTCGAGGGGAACACCCCAACCAATCACGCCATAGCTGATATTTTCACGAAAGCCTTTTGGCAGGTTATCGTTTATGGTATCAAATAGTATTTTGAATATTTCCTGTCTTTCTTCAGGGATTTTTGAGATATAATCGGTTATAGAATCCGCCGGAATTTGCATTTTTCAGTACGTTTTAATTTCTACCAAAATAACAAAATTTATAATACCAAAGCCGAAATTTAATCCACAAAAAGCGACAGTACATCAATGCACTGCCGCTCACTTTATTGACATTAAAAAAAATTATTTTTTGACAGCCTTCACTGTAGACTGTGACCCGTCTTTGAAGTAGATCGTAACAAAATACAGTCCCGCATTGAGTGTACTTAAATCAAGTTCCTTCATAGCTCCTGTAAATGTCTTCACTGTTCTTCCGGAAGAATCCCCTACCGTTACAGATTTCATTTCTCTATTATCTGAGATATAAAGAACATCTTTGAACGGATTTGGATGAACCGATACTTTTTTAATGCCGTTTTTTACTTCTGAAGTACTCAGCTGTGCACTTTCAACGGTAAAATTATCAACATAAAAATTATAGTCAGGATCATCGTTTACTGTTCCCGCTGTACCGTAAAAAGCAAATACGGTATTGGCACTGTTGTACCCTGCTAAGCTGTAAACATATTGAGTTGATGAATTGGTGGGTGCATTAGCCGCATTCCAAGTTTCCAGAACGGTCCATGTAGTTCCGCCATCATTGGACACTAAAAACTGAACAGAATCATCAGATCCCATTGCTGAAGAACTCGTACTCAGATATGCTGTAACGCCATAATCGAACTTCACTTTATAGGTTCCTGCAGAAAGATTGAACGGCAGTGTTTTTAACCAGCCAGTCCTTCCTGTGCTATATAAATTGATCGTCGCAGATCCACCAGACCCGGTACCCAGGAATCCCCCTGAAACCCAATAGGCGGTTGTCCCTGTAGGTCCTGTAGCAGGAGTTCCTCCGGAAAGCCCAACAGCCCAGCATGTTCCCGGGAAAGTACTGAAATCATTCGTATAGGCAGGAACCACCGCACCACACAAAGTGGTAAATGTTCCTGATAACGACCAGCCGCTCTGAGCTGTGGCAGTACTGCAATTGCTTCTTACCCAATAATAGTATACCGTGCTTGGTGATAAAGACGGAATGGTAAAGGAAGTTCCAGTAACTCCAGGATGATTAGGCACTGTTGCAGCAGTAGGTGCTGTATTGCTTGTACTGTAGTAAATATCATAGCTTACCGCCTGGACACTGGCCGGTATTGTCCATGAAACCTGAGCAGAGTTTGAAGTAAGTGTCCCTACAGGCTGAAGTGTAGGAGCCACACAGTCTGTATAGGCATCAGCAGAAAAAGCAAAAACATTTGCGATTCCCGTACCGCTCACTTTAGTAACCGTAACACTCTGAATAGGTTTGGTGTGATTGGCAGCATCGATGGTTAAGACAGACTGATACAGTCTTGGATTTGTAGAATTCGGCTCCAAAACATTGTTACTTCTGTTGATTCTTCCAATTCCCTGGATCGCAAAACTTGATCCGCCATACCAGTCAGAGATCGCTACACCTGAAAACGTCTGAGAAGTAGTATCCGTAAAATTGACTGTTACATTAACTGTACATGTTCCACTTCCACCGGTAGAAAGCATATATACTTTAAAGGCGGGAGCTGGCGTTGTAAATGTAAGGGTTCCGGTATTACTGCCGGCAGTATTGCTTGAAATCCTTAAGGAATTGTTTCCAGACAGATCTCCAAGCATGAAGTTCAACCCTGGTGTAGAAGCCGCTACGGAATTGATGATCCCGTTGACTGGAAGGCCATAAGTAAGCGGTGCACTAGTAGATGTTAGCTGAAAATCCCTTGCTACAAATGCAAAAGACACTCCGTCAACATCTTCTGTAGTGGATGTCATTGCCGAGCCGATACCGTTGGCAATTACATCTGCCGTATATCCGGATTGTACAGGCATCGTTTGAAAATTCTGGGCATTCATGGACGATGCCGCAAAAAGAGTCAAAACAGATAAAACTCTAAATGGTAAATGTATTTTCATAATTATTTTTTATTAGTGTTGAAATTTAATAAAAAAACCAATACAAAATCAATATTTTTATAAAATAATCAATCATTTGTAAATAAATTTAAGATATTGATATTTTAAATTATATAAAAACATTATTTTCCGACCAAATACTTTATTTTCATTTTAATGTATTATTTTAACAATCTTAATCATTTTTGACATATCGTTAATTTCTGGTAGTCCTATCTTTAACAGGCTGGTGGCCAATATCAAGCATACATAGAAAGAATTACAATTGCAATCAAAAGAAGGGACAACAATCAATTTTAATTCGCTGATTTCCAAAACAATTAAAAAGCGTCCAAAATGGGCAACAGGTTATTTTATTATTGAGAAATTAAATCTTATTTTTGCCATACAAATTTTTTGAACAATGCCAAATATTTCAAACAGAGCACAGCATATGCCGCCTTCGCCGGTAAGAAAACTTGTTCCTTATGCTTTAAAAGCTAAACAGCAGGGAATAAAAGTATATCATCTCAATATAGGGCAGCCTGATATTGAAACACCGGAAACGGCTTTAAACGCTTTAAAGAATATCGATCTTAAAGTATTGGAGTATGCACTTTCTGAAGGTAATATAGAATACAGAAAAGCCCTTACGGAGTATTATCACACGTTAGGTTTTTCGGATTTGACGCCTGATAATTTCATTGTGACTAACGGAGGGTCTGAAGCATTAAACTTTGCCATCTCCACTTTATGTGACGACGGCGACGAAGTAATCATTCCTGAACCTTATTATGCCAATTACAACGGTTTCACCAGCACATTCAACGTCAACGTTGTAGCGGTTCCGTCTACTATTGACACTGGTTTTGCCCTTCCTCCGATCGAAGAATTTGAGAAAAAAATCACAGAAAAAACAAGAGCAATTGTTATCTGTAATCCTGGGAATCCTACAGGATATCTTTACACCCGTGAAGAGCTTCAGCAGCTGGCAGAAATTGCTTTAAAATACGATATCGTTGTTATTTCCGATGAAGTATACAGAGAATATGTTTATGACGGAAAGCAGCAGATCTCTATGTTGGATTTCCCTGAACTGAGCGATAACTGTATCATCATTGATTCAGAATCCAAGCGCTATTCTATGTGCGGAGTAAGAATCGGGTGTCTGGTAACACGCTCTAAAAAGATTCATGATGCAGCTATGCTTTTTGCACAGGCAAGACTGAGCCCGGTTCTTTTAGGCCAGATCGCAGCAACAGCGGCACACCAGAACGACGGTGCTTACATAAGAGCGGTAAGAGAAGAATATACACACAGAAGAAATATCCTGGTAGATCTTCTTAATGCTATTCCCGGAGTTATCTGTCCTAAGCCGAGAGGAGCTTTCTATTGTGTAGCAGAGCTTCCCGTAGATGATACTGAGAAATTCGCACAGTGGCTTTTAGAAAAATATTCCCTTAATAAGGAAACGATCATGGTAGCTCCTGCAGGAGGTTTCTACAGTGATCCTGAATTGGGAAAAAAACAGGTGAGAATAGCTTACGTCTTGAAAGAGGAAGACCTTAAGAGAAGCGTTGAGATCCTTAAAAATGCTTTAAAGAAATACAGAGAAGAATTCAGTCTCTAAAATATAACTTATGATGCCGGCAATAAAAAATACTTACCTGAAACTTCTGTTTTCACTATTTTTGCTGCCGGCATTTTTTTCCTGTGACAAAAAGAAAGAACCAACTTCGGCCAGTCATAAAAACCCGAATGAAATAACCTTTATCAGCGTATCCAATATCGGTGGTGATCAGGGTGATTACAAGATCATCAGAGTCACAAAAGATTCTATACATGCACAAAAGGGTATCACAGCCCGTCAAACCCATCAAGAATGGGATTCAGCCATTAGTATACAAACCTGGAACAACCTTATCTCCCCGATTAACATTAAAGATCTGGATGTGATACAAAGCTCTCCAAGCCAACAGTCTGTAGACGGTATTGACGAAACTTTTCAGATCAGGACTCCGAAAAAGTCACATCTGTATGTCAATTCTTATGCAGACACACTTCATTACAGACAGCTTAAACAGTTTAAAGAACAACTCAACCTCATTCTTCCCACAGAATACCAATAAACAACATGCAAGAAAATTTTTCCTTAAAGCCTTACAATACATTTGGTGTTGATGCCAAAGCAAAATATTTTACTGAAGTACAAAACCTTGAACAACTAAGGAATGCGATCAGTTATTCTAAAGATCACAGTCTTCAGATTTTATTTTTAGGCGGCGGAAGCAATATCCTGCTGACAAAGGATTTTGACGGGCTTGTCATTAAACTTAGCTTAAAAGGAATTTCTGAAGAGGACCTTAATGAAAATGAAGTTCTTGTAACAGCAAAAGCCGGAGAAAATTGGCATGAATTTGTGATGTACAGCCTTGAAAAAAATTACGGCGGACTGGAAAACCTCTCATTAATCCCGGGAAATGTTGGAACTTCACCGATGCAGAATATTGGTGCTTACGGAACAGAAATAAAAGATGTTTTTGTAAGCTGCACTGTTTTAGACCTGGAAAATCTTAAGCTTAAAACTTTTAATCTTGAAGACTGCCGTTTCGGCTACAGGGATTCTATTTTCAAGCAGGAAGGAAAAGGAAGATATGTGATTCTGGAAGTGAGTTTTAAATTAACAAAAAAAGATCATCACATTAAAACAGAATATGGTGCGATAAAAACAGAACTGGAAAATTCAGGGATCACTTATCCTACGATTCAGGATGTTTCCAAAGCGGTGATCAATATCAGGCAGAGCAAATTGCCGGATCCTAAAGAAACGGGAAATGCCGGGAGTTTTTTTAAAAATCCAACCATTCCTTTGGCACAATTTGAAGACCTGAAACAAAGATTTGAAAATATCCCCGGTTATCCGAACGGAGATATGACAAAAGTACCTGCAGGATGGCTGATCGAGCAATGCGGATGGAAGGGGAAACAGCTTGGAAATGCAGCTTCACATAAACTTCAGGCATTAGTCATTGTGAATGCTACAGGAAATGCTACAGGAAAAGAAATTTTTGATTTTTCTACAGAAATTATCAATTCCGTTAAAGAAAAGTTCGGGATAGAGCTTGAACGGGAAGTGAATATTATCTAAAAAAGAGCACAAATATGAAAATAGCAATCCTAGGAGCCGGCAATATGGGCCTTTCTTTTTCAAAATCATTCTTAAAATATGAACTGATCAAGCCGCAGGATCTTCACCTGATCACCCGCAGCCAGACTAAAATTTCTAAAATCGCCGAAGATTTTCCAAAATCCCAGATCTCCACTTTTGAGGAGACGCAAGACCTGGATGCCGATCTTATTATTGTAGCAGTAAAACCTCAGGATTTTCTGCATGTTGCCCGGAACTTCCAATTTACGCTGAAAGAAAACCAAATGGTTCTTTCCATTATGGCCGGAATTAAAATCGAAAAAATTCAGAAATTATTAAACCATCCGCTTGTGGTGAGAGCCATGCCGAACTCTCCTACTCTTCTGGGAATGGGAATCACAGGGTACACGGCCGCAGAAGGCATTTCTTTCAGCCAGCTGATCAATATTGAGCGACTTTTGAACAGCACCGGCAGATCGGTCTACCTCGAAAACGAAGATCTTCTGGACGGCGTTACAGCACTTTCAGGAAGCGGGCCTGCCTATTTTTATTATATCGTAGATGCTATGATAAAAGCAGGCGTTGAAATGGGTATCGATGAAAATCTTTCCAAACTGTTTGTACAGCAGACTATGCTGGGAGCTTATCACTTGATCAACAATTCGGAAAAAAGCCTGGAAGAACTTATTAAAGATGTAGCCTCCAAAGGCGGAACTACTGAAGCTGCTTTAAAAACATTTGAGGATAACAATTTTAAAGAAATTTTGAAAAGCGGGATTTTGAATGCCGAAAAGCGCGCTAAAGAACTAAACGGCTAAATCTTTTTTCAATCAACCCGCGGAGCAGCCATCCGAGATAAACACCGAAAGTATTAAGAATAATATCATCTACCTCGAATATCCCCATTCGGGTAAAATACTGAAGCGCCTCAATGACAATGATAGAGGAAATAAAAGTATAGATCAGCACCTTCAGATCTTTGAGTCTGGGAAATATCCAACCGAGAAAGCCGAAAGGAATAAACATAATAATATTGCCCAAAACAATAATGACAATATCCTTCCAGCCAATCGTGTTGAGGATAAACTGCATGGTAGACAAAACCGGCTGTATCCTGATCAGGTTATCCTCATACTGAAATCTTCCCATTCCCCAAAACATGAGATACAGCAAAAACAGCATATAGGGAACAATAATGATTTTGTAAAACTTCTTTAACATGAAGTACAAATTTATTCATTTCAAAAACATTAAATTTGTGTGTTAAATTAATTTAATGAAATACATTTTACTTACGCTCATTTCAGCGATGCTGCTATCTGTTTCGTGGCCTACTTACGGAATTCCGTTCTTTATATTTTTTGCTCTTGTTCCGCTTTTAATGATGGAACACGGAATCTCAAAATTTTCAACTTACAAAAGAAAAAGCTGGATGGTTTTCGGGCTTTCCTACCTTTGTTTTGTGATCTGGAATATTGTGACGACAGGATGGCTGTATGGCTCCAGGAATCCTGACGGAAGCCATTCCATGATGGCAGTTGTATTTCCCGTTTTGGTCAACTCTTTCCTTTATTCTCTTGTTTTCCAGTGCTACCACTGGTACAAAAATGCGCAGGGAACGTATTGGGGATTAGGATTTTTAATCGCCATATGGATGAGTTTTGAAAAATTTCACATGAACTGGGAACTGACCTGGCCGTGGCTGAATTTAGGCAATGTATTTTCAGATTATCCTAAATTAATACAATGGTATGATACACTGGGAGCAACCGGTGGAAGCTTCTGGATCTTATCCATCAATGTTCTGATTTTTTATACTCTAAGAACCTGGGAAGCGGGAAGAAAAAGAAAAGACCTGATTAAAAATACTTCAATTGTTGCTGCTTTAATCACTCTTCCCATGATTATCTCATTGATCAAATACAATAATTTCGATGAAAAGCCTTCCGGACAGGTCAATATTCTGATGCTGCAGCCCGATCTTGATCCTTATGCTGAAAAGTATTCAAAGGACAGCCTGACTATTGAAAATGATCTTTTAACCTTAGCTGAAAAAAATTCAAAAGGAAAGATTGATTATTATATTGCCCCGGAAACAGCTCTTCCCGGAAGAGGATCCATCTCTGAAACCGCTTTCGAAAAAAGTCTGCTTTTAAATAATGTGAAAGGATTCTTATCCAAACATCCGGGAGCCGTTTTTGCAACCGGAATTTCTTCGCACCGTTTTTATAAAAATCAGAAGAATATCCCGAAGGAAGCTTATCAGGTTAATCCGGAGCTTTGGGTGGAAAGCTACAATACCGCTATCCAGCTGGCACCGCAGCAGCAGACTCAGGTATATCACAAAGGAAAACTGGTTCCCGGCGTTGAAATCTTCCCGTATATGAATGTTTTAAAACCTCTCTTAGGTGATGCAATGCTTAATCTGGGCGGAACCGTGGCTTCTTTAGGAATAGATGAGGAAAGAAAATCTTTTTCAAATCCTTATAATAAAGGCAGATTGGCACCTATCATCTGCTATGAAAGTATCTATGGAGAATTCACCACGGATTATGTAAAAAAAGGAGCCAATTTCTTAGGAATTATGACCAACGATTCATGGTGGGGTGTCACAGAAGGACACAAGCAGCTTTTATCGTATGCAAAATTAAGGGCTATAGAAACCCGAAGAGAAATTGCGCGTGCTGCCAATAGTGGCATATCAGCTCATATCAATGCAAAAGGAGAAGTGGTAGCCGATACTTTCTATGGCGATAAAACAACATTATTTGCAAAAGTGAATCTTTACGAAACAATGACCTTTTATACAAGAGCCGGCGACCTGTTATCAAGGTTTTCCATTTTTGCCCTGGGCTTTTTACTGTTTTACTTTTTAATTGAAAAGTTCAGGAACAGGACTAAGAAGGCATAATTTTTATTTTTAACAGATATCACTATGAATTTGCACCAATGAGCACAGGCATCAGTGCAGCCTCTTGGATAAATAAATTACAGACCCATAATTTAGTTCTTAAATTAAAGAACAAAACCTATTCTTGAGTGGATAACGATTAATCTTCAAATAAAAAAACAGAAAAGCCAGCTGGACGTCTGGCTTTTCTTACTAATAGAACTCTTCAGTTTTATTTAATCATAAGTTTTTGAGTGGTTATCTCGTTTTTAGTTTTCAGTTTTAATAGGTAAGCTCCTTTCGTAAGGTGTGATACGTTGATCGACTGATCATTATTTAAAATAACATTCTGTTTTCTTCCGTCCATAGAATATATTTCAACGTCCGAAACTTTTTCTCCTTTCATAAATACTTTCTCTGATGCCGGATTCGGATACACTGAAATTCTGCTGTTTATTGCTGCATCACGCGTTCCCAATGTGCCTTGTGCTGAAGCATCAGAAAAGGCCTTTGAAGCATCTATAGATCTTACGCTCCAATATACATTCTGAACAGAAGGATCCAGATCCAGGAACCAGGACGGTGTTGTTACGACATATTTCGCAATATTGGCAGCTCCGGGCGTAGATCCGACTTTGATCTCGTAACGAAGGGCATTTGTTGGTGTCTTATCATCAGATGCACCGCTCCACGAGAAATTAAAGCGGTTTCCTGTCTTTGTTAAATTAAGGACTGCAGGAGGTACAGGTTTCAGATTAACTTCCGTAGAAGTGTTTTTGAAAATTTTGGTAAGTGAAGGCATGCCCGGATCTGCCCAATCGAATCCGGCCAATACAATATCCAGACGGTGATTATTGTCAAAGTCAAATAAATCCACAAAACCAGGCCCTCCTAAAGTATGCAGTCCTGTAGGTATATTTTCAGTAAAATTCTGAGTGGAAGGATTGTAGAGAAAAGTTTTCCCTACAGCATCGCTGTTTTCATCGTTTCCGGAAACAATAAAATCATAGTATCCGTCATTATTCAGATCACCGGCAGCTACAGATGAATCTGAGATCTCAGCAGCGTTTATCTGCTGTGTGTTCAGATGACCGGTCCCATCATTCATCAGTACGGCGAGAAATCCGGAATAGCTGTCATCCTGGCCTGTAATGACAATATCCTGATAGCCATCCGCATTGAAGTCTGCAAAATCCATTTTCCCACCCGTCAGGGCAATAAGATCCTGCGAAGGGACCAATGTTCCTGCCTGGTTCAGATATACTTTACAGACCGGATGATCACCTTGCTCCATTCCCAGAATAACAAGATCGAGAAGATGATCATTATTGAGATCCACAAACTTAAAGCTTCCGTTCTGTGTTCCGGATTGCCAGCCTTTAAATATCTCGAAATCAGTTCCTGTATTCTTATAAAAATCAAGGTTATTCAGAAAACCCAGTCCTGCTACATATTGTGTTCCGTTAATAGCATAATCTGTTTTACCATCATTATTGAAATCAAAGACCTCTAAAGACCCGTAGATTTTCCCGTCAAGTACAGCTTCATTAATAAAACCTGTTCCTGAGTTCCGGAACCTGTAATGCTTATAATTGACAACATCATTATAGCTTAATCCTGTAGAAATAATATCCAGCAGGCCATCATTATCAAAATCAATGAATTTTATATCTCCCAAATGCGTTGCATTCACTCCCAGGCTAGCATAAGGCTCCAGTGAAGTGCCGTTATTTTTGTATACTTCGTTAAAAGACGTATCAACATTTCCATCATGGTCAGTATCAATGGCTCCGTTGATCACTACATCCTGCTTTCCGTCACCATCCATATCAGCCGTATCAGCCGATCCGTAATAAAAATTTTTCATACCGGACTGGATTTCAGTATAATCCTGAGCCACCAGGCCAACAGGAAGCATAGATAAAAGAATACAAATCCTCTTCATTTTATTTTTATTTAGATTAATTAAAAACAAAGATAAAACATTCGGATTTGCATTTACCGGAAAGTTTACATGAAATATATCAGTCACTTGGCTCAGCCTGTCTCGGGAATTATTTTATTTTAAAATTCATGATTACTAATCAGTCAGTTATTTGTAAATATTTTCTAAAAGATTTGTCTATCTAAAAAATTCTTCGTTATTTTGCAACCTCAAATATTATACAAATAAGAACATCGAGATATGTCAAGAATTTGCCAAATAACAGGAAAGCGTGCAATGGTTGGTAACAACGTTTCTCACGCTAATAACAAAACGAAGCGTCGTTTTGAAATTAACTTATTGGAGAAGAAGTTTTACCTTCCGGAGCAAGATAAGCACGTAACACTGAAAGTATCAGCTCATGGATTGAGAGTGATTAACAAGATTGGAATCGAGGAAGCTATTGAAAGAGCTACTAGAAACGGATTGATTAAAAAGAATTAATAAATCATGGCAAAAAAAGGAAACAGAGTTCAGGTAATCCTTGAATGTACAGAGCACAAAGAGAGTGGTATGGCGGGAATGTCAAGATACATTTCCACTAAAAATAAAAAGAACACTACTGAGAGACTGGAGTTGAAAAAATACAATCCTGTTCTTAAGAAAGTTACAGTTCACAAAGAAATCAAGTAATTTATAAATATAATTTACCATGGCAAAGAAAGTAGTAGCAACCCTACAAAGCGGACAGTCAAAAAAAATGACTAAAGTTGTGAAAATGGTTAAGTCATCTAAGTCAGGTGCTTACGTTTTCGAAGAAAAAGTAATGAATGCAGACGAAGTAGACGGTTATTTGAAGAAATAATCTCCACTTTATTTACAATATAAAAAACTACTCAAATTTTGGGTAGTTTTTTTTTATATATTAGCTTTTTTCAAAAACACAAATATGAAATACTTGTTTATTCTTCTGGCAGGTCTCTCTCTGTCCTGCCAGCCTAATAGAGCCAAAAATGCTGAAAAGATAAAACTTCCGGAGAAAGGCGTAAAGCTTATCGTTTTAGGAAATATCCAGGATGCGGGCTCACCACAAGCCGGCTGTAAGAAAGAGTGCTGTGCTGATCTTTGGGAACACCCCATACAGAACCGAAAAATAACTTCAATAGGAGTAATTGATTATGATTTACAGAAAAATTATCTCTTTGAAGCAAGCCCTGATTTTACACAACAGGTACAGCTGCTGCAAGAACGTTCCGGTACTCCCAAAAAAAATACACCTGACGGCATCTTTATTACACACGCCCATATTGGCCATTATGCGGGATTGATATTTTTAGGAAAAGAGGCTATGAATTCAGAAAAAGTTCCGGTTTATGCAATGCCAAAACTTAAGAGTTTTCTTGAAAATAATGGGCCCTGGTCTCAGCTGGTACATATAAATAATATTTCCATCAAAGAGCTACAGAATGAAATTCCGACACAGATCAGTAGCAGACTGCAGGTAACTCCTATACAGGTTCCTCATCGTGATGAATACTCAGAAACAGTAGGGTACACGATTAAAGGACCCAATAAGAAAGCTCTTTTCATTCCGGATATTGATAAGTGGGGTAAATGGAAATATAATATTACTGAGCTTATTAAAAATGTAGATTACGCTTTTTTGGATGCTACATTTTATGATGCGGAAGAAATAGGATTCAGAAACATTTCAGATATTCCACATCCTTTTGTTGTAGAAAGTATGGAGATGTTCAAAAATTTATCGGCAAGGGACAAAAAAAAGATTCACTTTATCCATTTTAACCATACCAACAAACTTTTAATTCCAAACAGTAAGGAAACTAAAACAGTTTTGGCAAACGGTTTTAATATTGCCAGGTTAGGAGATGAGGTAGCCTTATAGAAATTATATAAGCAGTTATTAACCTAAAAAGCTGTCACATAAATATATATTTTTTTTAAAAATAACCTTTACTTTACTTACAATATAAAAAACTACTCAGATTTTGGGTAGTTTTTTTGTTATCTTTGTTCACCAGATTATTAATCAATTAAATATATCCATATGAAAAAGATTTTTATTCTGGCTTTCACAGAAATTTTTCTATTTTCATTCGGTCAGGAAAAAATGAGCAATGTAGAATATAAAGGCTCCTCAGAGGTTTTTACCATTAAAGGGCTTTCACAATCAGTAAGTATCGACTGTGGAACTTCTAAAATGATCTTACTCTCCGGACAGGTCCCGTTGGATGCTGCGGGAAATCTTGTAGGAAACGACGTTGAGAAGCAGACCCAGCAGGTTTTTAAAAACATTGAATTCATTCTGAAAGAATATGGAGCTACCGGAAAGGATATTGTAAAACTGGGAATATTCATCACTGACATTTCCAAAACACCAGACTTTAGAAAAATCGTGACTTATATATCAACCTTCAAAATCCTCCTGTAAGCAGCCTTGTGGAAGTGAAACGTCTTTTCAGAGATGATGTAGTTATAGAAGTAGAGGCTACGGCAGTTATAAAAAACAAATAAGAATGAACTATGAGTTGGTTTAAAAATATTTTCAAAAAAGAAGAAAAGGAAACTTTAGACAAAGGCCTGGAAAAATCCAGCCAGGGTTTCTTTGAAAAAATGACAAAAGCCGTAGTCGGTAAAAGCAAAGTAGATGATGAAGTACTGGATAACCTGGAAGAGATACTTATTGCATCTGATGTAGGCGCGTCTACAACCATCAAAATCATAGAAAGAATTGAAGAACGCGTTGCCCGCGATAAATATGTGGGTGTAGGCGAACTTGACAATATTCTCCGTGAAGAAATCTCCGGACTGCTTCTTGAAAATCCTCATGCCGGAACCGGCAACATCGATACTTCAAAAAAACCTTATGTAATAATGGTAGTTGGTGTAAATGGTGTAGGGAAAACCACTACGATCGGGAAACTCGCTCACCAGTTCAAGTCTGAAGGAAAGAAGGTTGTCCTTGGTGCCGCAGATACCTTCAGAGCGGCAGCGGTAGACCAGCTGACCATCTGGAGCGAGAGAGTGGGAGTTCCTATTGTAAAACAGGATATGGGCTCAGATCCGGCTTCTGTGGCTTTTGACACAGTACAGAGCGCTGTAGCACAGGGTGCGGATGTAGTGATCATTGATACTGCGGGAAGACTTCACAATAAGATCAACCTGATGAATGAGCTTTCAAAAATCAAAAGGGTAATGCAGAAAGTAATTCCTGATGCTCCTCATGAGATCCTGCTGGTTCTTGATGGATCAACAGGGCAGAATGCATTTGAACAGGCAAAACAGTTTACAGCAGCCACCGAAGTGAATGCATTGGCAGTGACAAAACTGGACGGCACAGCTAAAGGAGGTGTTGTCATAGGTATATCAGATCAGTTCCAGATTCCGGTAAAATATATAGGGGTAGGCGAAAAGATGCAAGACCTCCAATTGTTTAATGGTACAGAATTTGTTGACTCTTTTTTCAAGAAAAGATGATATTTATCATATTTTATCTTTAACTTAGATATCAAATTTACACATTATTAACAATTAAAAATTTAGGACTATGGGAATTTTAACTTGGATCATATTTGGTCTTATCGCGGGCGCAATTGCAAAACTTATTATGCCAGGAACACAAGGTGGCGGCTGGCTAATGACAATTATCTTAGGTATTGTTGGAGCTTTCGTAGGAGGATTTATAGGTAGCCTTTTGGGATGGGGAACGACAGACAGTTTCGATTTCAGAAGTATGCTTTTAGCTGTAGGAGGAGCTTTAATCGTTCTCTGGATTTACGGAATGGCTACTAGGAAAGGCTAATAGAAGCAAATAAAAATAAAATCCCGGAACTGAATTTCAGCTCCGGGATTTTTTGTACAATATAATTTAGTTTAGTTGATCTTAATCTGGTAAGGCATTTCCATTTTCACCTCAGACTGCAGCTTTTCATTGGTAATCTGCTGAAGGATTTCATAATTGGCTTTACCTATTTTATTTTTAATGATTCTTGCAGAAATATCTTCTTCATTCAGATCTTTGAAAATCTGCTCAAACGGAGACATTTTTTTAGGATAGGAAGACACATGGTAAGATTTTAATCCTGCTTTCTGTGCAGCAAATTTTACAGCGTCATTCAGTGTTCCAAGTTCATCGACAAGACCAATCTCCTTGGCACGTACCCCACTCCATACTCTTCCACCTCCAACACTGTCGATCTGCTCGAAAGTCTGTTTTCTGTTCTGTGTTACAAAATGTACAAACCTTTTATAGGTTCCTTCCACACTTCTGGTAATCAGGTTTACTCCGTAAGGGGTAACACCGTTCAGAGGTGAATAATACTGGGAATTCGCATTGGTAGCAACAATATCTGAACGGATACCGTTTTTATTTGCGATATCCTTATAATAAGGAATCACTCCGAAAACTCCGATAGACCCCGTCAGCGTATTAGGCTCTGAATAAATTTTATCTGCTGCCATCGCAATATAATATCCTCCTGAAGCAGCATAATCACCAAAAGAAACCACTAATGGCTTTTTCTTTTTCAGCTGCTGTAATTCGAATAAAATCTCATCCGAAGCATTAGCACTTCCGCCAGGAGAATTGATTCTGAAAACCACTGCCTTTACTTTATCATCATTCTGAAGATCTTTGATGTATTTCACATATTTCTCAGAATGGATCTCGTTGTAATTGTCACCGCTGTTGATTCCTCCTGAAGCATACAATACAGCTACTTTTTCTCCGGACTTATCTTCATCTTCATAAGAACTGATATAGCCTGCTAATGATACTTTATTCAGCTTTTCCTTTTCTTTAAGGCTAAGCTTAGATTTTATCATCTGATCATACTCCGTCTTCTGGATCAGCTTATCAGCAAGTTTATATTTTAATCCTAATTCAGGGATCATTCCGTACAAACTGTCAACAACCATTTTAAACTGTGCGGTATCAATTTTTCTTGAAACGGCCATTTTAGTAGATGTATTTTTCCAGATATCATTTAAAAGAGTACCCAGCTGCTCTTTATTTTCCGGAGAAATATCATTTCTCAGAAAAGGCTCAACCGCTGACTTAAACTTCCCGTGTCTTATCACTTCTATACCAATACCATATTTATCAGCAAAATCTTTAAAGAATGTAACCTCTGTAGCCAATCCTTTCAACTCTATCATTCCTGATGGGTTAAGATAATACTTGTCCGCAACGGATCCTAAATAATAAGAAGACTGCGAAACAGCATTACCGTAAGCATACACAAATTTTCCGCTCTTTTTAAAGTCCTCAATAGCATTTCTGATATCATCTATCTGCGTCATTCCGGCATGCACATCATCAGCTTCAATACTTATACCTTTAATATGATCATCGGTTTTGGCTTTTTTAATGGCCTCCAATACATCGTAAAGCATTACACTCTTGCTCTTATCACTGATATTGAACAGTCCCATTTCTTCTTCAGTAGGGCTGTCTATTATATTGGTCTTTAAATTAATCGTAAGAACGGAATTATTTTTCACCACAACAGATTTGTCATTCCCCATAGAACTAAACACAAGCATCATAATGAAAAAGACGAAAAATAAGGCACATAATATGACAATAGCCACTATATTTGCCAGTACGTTTTTAAAGAAACTTCTCATAAATCAATCAATTTTCCAATATGTCGCAGCATAAGGTAGTTTTGTTACTAGGAAGTAACCTTGGAGATCAAAAAAAAAATTTAGAACTGGCCTTACAGAAAATCAGTGAGGGAGGTAATTACATTTCACAAATAAGCGAATTTTTAATAACCGAACCTGTAGAATTTGTCAGTTCCAATATTTTTTGTAATATTGCATCAGAAATATTCACGTCTTTCTCGCCGATCCAACTACTTGGTTTTATCAAAAATATAGAAGTTGAGATGGGAAGAATCAAGGATTCATCTGCATCTGGCGGTTATAGCGATAGAATAATAGATATTGATATCATTAAATATAACGATCTGAAATTCAGGTCAGAAAAATTAGAGATACCCCATCAAAAGCATTTATTTGAAAGGGAATTTTCTAAAATATTGTTGAAAGATTTTATCTAAATAAAACATAAAAAACATATATGAAATTAGGTTTATTATTATTGGCCACACTACCTATCGCGGCTTATGCCCAGGATAGTACCGCAGTAAACTCTTCTAGTGAGTATCCTAATACCTTCTCTTCAGGTTCTGCTAATGTACAGCGTTTTGACAACAAAGCCAGACGTTTCAACGACTGGTCTATTTCTGTTGGTGGAGGTGCTGCATTTATGGCGCACTCTGATCTCAGATCTTTTTATGATAAAAAGGTAAATTGGGGGTATAGTGCTTACGTAAGTGTTGATAAGCAGATCACTCATGTTTTTGGATTAAGCCTTATCTATCAGAGAGCTGAAACAAAGCAGAAAGCAATGTTACCAGGCTCAGCAGGTGCTGCAGCCGGAGTAGGTACGGCAACTACCAAATTTGATCAGGTTGCTCTAATGGGAGATGTTAACTTTTCAAATTTATTGAGAAGAGTTGATAATCATTCTCCTTACCGATGGGCATTACACGGTTATGCAGGAATCGGGTTCCAAGGTTACAACACTTCTTTGCATGACGCGAATGAATTCAGATGGAGCGAAAGTCCAAAAAGAATTCCTTTGTTTATCAAAAAAGAGTTTGACATTAACTCTCTATACTATCAGTTTGGAGCAGGAGTAAAATACAAGGTATCAAAACTTATCGATATCGAAGCCAGAACAATGTATATCGTAAGTGGTGATGATGAATTCGACGGAGGCGGATGGGCTGATCCTAACGACTACGATCCAGCAACACCAGGATCAAAGTATAATATGATCAGTGATTCAAGATCTGATAATGCATGGACTGTCACTTTAGGAGTTTCTTTCAAGTTAGGAAACAAATTGTCACACTTAGCATGGCATGACCCACTTCAGGAAGCATACTATAGAACAAGCGTTTTAGAAAATGCAGCTACAGAACTTGTAGTATGTGAAAAAGGAGACGCTGATAATGACGGTGTATGTGATGACTGGGACAGACAGCTTGATACTCCTGCAGGAGCAAGAGTAGATGGTGCCGGTGTAGCTTTGGATATGGATCTTGACGGAGTTATTGATCTGTATGATAAATGCGTAACGGTTCCGGGACCTGTTGAAAACAACGGATGCCCTACAAAATAAAATCATTTAATTAACTAAAATAAAAAAATACACTATGAAATTAAGTTTAGCAGTTGTAGCATTAGCAATGGCAATTCCAGCCGTTAGCTATGCACAAGACTCAACAGCAGTTTCAAATGGAGAATATCCAAACACATTTTCTTCTGGTTCTGCCAATGTTTCTCCGTTTACCAATCAATCAAAAAGATTCAATGACTGGTCTATTTCAGCCGGTGCAGGTGTACCACTTGTACAGTCAGCTGATTTAACATCAATCAAGAATGGTAACGGTAAGAACCTTTTCGGATACTCTGCTTATGTAAGTATTGATAAAGCGATCACTCATGCGTTCGGTTTAAAATTACAATATGACAGAGGTGAAACAAGACAAGGATGGTTCAACACTAAAGATGCTGCTCCAGATGCAACAGCCGTAGGTGCAAGAACTCAGTATGATGCAATCTCTTTATTGGGAGATATCAACTTCTCTAATTTATTGAGAAGAGTTGACAATCATTCACCTTTCAGATGGGCACTTCATGGGTATGCAGGTATAGGTACTATTGCTTACAGAGCTTACCAAAAAGACATTAACGGACAGAGACTGGCTACGGAAATTAAACCTTTCAAACTGGGATCTATGTTTATGCAGGCTGGTGCCGGTTTAAAATACAAAATCAACAGAAGACTTGATCTTGAAGGAAGATTAATGTATGTAGTAACCGGTGATGATGAATTCGATGGAGGAGGTCACAAATACAGTGCGATCAACAAGCGTGAAGAGCAGGTATCAGACAACTTCTTTAATGCTACTTTAGGTCTTACCTTGAAGTTAGGAAAACACGAATCTCACCTAATGTGGCATGATCCGTTGCAGGAAATCTATTACAAACTTGATGTTTTGGCTAACAAAAACCAGGATATTGAAGTATGTAAAAAAGGTGATGCTGATAACGACGGAGTTTGTGACGATTGGGACAGACAGCTTGATACTCCTGCTGGTGCAAGAGTGGATGGTGCTGGTGTTGCTCTTGATACTGACCTTGACGGTGTAATTGACCTTTACGATAAGTGTGTAACTGTTCCTGGACCTGTTGAAAACAATGGATGTCCTACAACAACTGCAGGACCTATAGTAGAAACAGAAACTAAGCTTGAAGGAATTGAGTTTGATTTAAATTCTGATAGAATTTTACCTTCAAATACTCCAATCTTAAATAATGCTGTTTCATATATCAACTCTTCAAACGGTGCTTATAACGTAATCGGAGCTACAGATACAAGAGCTTCTGATGCTTATAACCAAAAGCTATCTGAAAGAAGAGCGAATAGCGTTAAGAACTATTTGATCAAAAACGGAGTAGAATCTTCTAAACTGAACGCAATCGGTAGAGGTGAAAAAGACCTTAAATACCCTGAGTGTGAACCGGCTACTAAATGTCCTGAATGGAAAAACAGAGCTAACAGAAGAGTATATTTCGAAGCTAAATAATATAATTATTAGTAAATATATCAAAGCCGTGCCTTGCACGGCTTTTTTTGTTGTAATAGTTTTATTACTTTTACCTTATGATTTCTCAGCAGGATTTCCAAAAATTAAAATATGATACCCTAAAATATTTTTGGGGTTATGATGCTTTCAGAGATTCTCAGGAAGGAATTATTGATGCAGTCATTAATGAAAAAGACTGTCTCGTTCTTCTGCCTACCGGGGCAGGAAAATCTCTTTGTTACCAGCTTCCGGCCTTATTGAAGGAAGGAACCTGTCTGGTAATTTCTCCCCTGCTGGCATTGATGAAAGACCAGGTAGGCCAGCTTAAACACCGAGGCATTGAAGCAGAATATCTATCCTCCGAGCTTGATGAGTATGATGCAGAAGCCATCTACGACCGCTGTAAAGATGGGCTTACCAAACTGCTATATGTATCCCCGGAAAGATTGACCAATACACAATTTCTTCAAAATATTGACGAAATTCAGCTGTCATTTATAGCCGTAGATGAAGCCCACTGTATTTCAGAATGGGGACAGGATTTTCGCCCCAGCTACCAGAATATCAAAGAATTCAGAAAAAATCATCCCAAGGTTCCCTGCCTTGCTTTAACAGCTACTGCAACACCAAAAGTTTTGGAAGAGATCAGGAATAAACTGGAACTTAAAAATCCATTTGTTTTTCAGAAAAGCTTTAGAAGAGAAAATATCAGAATTTTTTTGGATGAAGTTTCTGATAAATTCCAACGTGTTTTTGATATTTTAAAACACAATAACGATTCCGGAATTGTTTATGTAAGAACCCGGAAGGATGCAGAAATGCTGGCAGAATTCCTGAAAAAAAACCAGGTAAAAAACGTAGATTATTTTCATGCCGGCTTAACTACGAAAGAAAAAAACACAAGACAGGCCATCTGGAATAAAAGTGACAACCATGTTCTGATTTCAACCAATGCCTTCGGGATGGGAATAGACAAGGACAATGTCCGCTTTGTGATTCACTTCTCTCCTGCTCCGTCACTGGAAAATTATTACCAGGAGATCGGAAGAGCAGGAAGAGATGGTAAAGACAGTTTTGCTTTCCTTCTTTGGAATAAGCAGGAGCTGCTCAATTTTGATGAGATCCTAAAAAACCAGACACCCAACAAAGCTGAGTTTTTAAAGATCATCACCTACCTATACTCTATTTTCCAGGTAGCAGAATATGAGCTGCCGGAAAAAGTTTTTCAGCTGAACATTCAGGGAATACAAAATTTTACCAGACTGTCGAAAGCCAAGATCAGCAATGTCCTTAATTTTCTGCACAATCAGGAAATCATCTATCATAATGACAATAAAAGCCTTTCATCCTTAGAGCTTCTCTTCAATGCCGAGGAAATAGACCAGCTGCCTCGGAAAGACGCTTATTTCATAGAGCTACTGCTGCGTACCATATCAGGAATTACTACTCATAAGGTAATGTTCAGTGAACTACAGGTCAGTAATAAGATCGGGGTAAGTGTTCCTCTCATTAAAGAAAGACTTAAAGAACTACAGCAAAAAGATTATCTGGAATATGTGGATGGTGCGCTCTCAAGCATCAGATTTCTGAAGCCGCGTGATGAAAGAGCCATTAATGCAGCCTACTGGAAACTTTTTGAGCACATCCAAAAAAACAAAATTCAGAAGTGGGAAGAGATTAAGTTTTTTATAGAAAATAGTGATTACTGTAAGATGAAACTTATTCTCGCCTATTTCGGGGAAAAAAATACAAAAAACTGCGGACAATGCTCAGTTTGTGAGAAAAACAAGCAATCGATTTTTGGAAAAAATATTTCCCAGCAGATCATTAATTTGCTGGCAAAAAAACCGTCAACCATCGAAGACCTTTCAGTTCAGCTTAACTACCATTCTAAAAATAATATTTTAGAAAACCTGATTTTCCTTTTAGATTCAGGAAAAGTGAAGATGCTGAATTTCAGAACGTATGCGCTGAATGAGCAATAAGGTCAAGGGTGAATTTACTTCGCAAATGAACGGTGAATAACAATCAAGATACAAGGGTTAAGAATCTGAATTAAGACTCCAGATACCAGACATCAGATTCAGACTATTCAAATCTTTAAATTACTTATTCTAAAGCTCTCAAACCCTAACACTCTTCAACACAATGCTCTTCCATCTTTACACACAAACCCTTATCTTTGCAGTATGAAATCATTGAAAGTCGTTTTTTTAGGAACCCCGGAATTTGCAAAGACCTCTCTGGAAGCCATCTATCAATCAAATCATGAAGTTGTAGGTGTTGTAACGGTTGCCGATAAAGCCAGCGGCCGCGGGCAGAAGATCCATCAGTCACCGGTAAAGGTGTATGCTTCAGAAAATAATATTCCTGTTTTTCAGCCTGAAAAGTTAAGAAATCCTGAATTTTTAGAAGAACTTAGAAAACTGGATGCTGATGTTTTTGTAGTGGTCGCTTTCAGAATGATGCCCAAGGTTCTTTTTGAGATGCCTAAAATGGGAACTTTCAATCTTCATGCTTCGCTTCTTCCTGATTACAGAGGCGCTGCTCCTATAAATTATGCAGTGATCAACGGCGAAGAAAAAACCGGTGCAACCACATTTTTCATTAATGAAAAAATAGATGAGGGAAATATTCTTCTTCAGGAAGAACTGGAAATTTTACCGGATGAAAATGCAGGAAGTCTCCACGACCGATTAATGGTAATGGGTTCAAGGCTGGTTGTAAAAACACTTAACGGTTTGGCAGAAAACTCCATTATTGAAAGACCTCAGCCTCATGTGGAGCATCCTAAAAATGCCTATAAAATATTTAAAGAAGATACCAGAATCAATTGGAAAGCTCCGTCAAAAACAGTCCATCAGTTTATTCTTGGAATGTCACCTTATCCGGCCGCTTTCACGACTATAAAAATAGGAGAAGAGGAAAAAGGCTTAAAAATCTTCGCAGGAAAATTTGAAATCACGGATCATGGAAAACCTTCAGGATCTTTGGACATTTCCAAAAACGAATTTAAAATCTATACGGAAGACGGTATTTATTTTCCGCAGGAGCTTCAGCTTGAAGGCAAAAAAAGAATGACTGTGAAGGATTTTCTGAACGGGTTCAGAAATTTTGATGAAATAAGCTTGTAAGATTCAGGAGTTTAGAGTTGCAAAGTAAGAATCTGTCAGGATAGAAAAATAAAAAGGTTTAGAAAATTCTAAACCTTTTTTTATTTAATTTTTGATCTCTAAATAAAAATTAACAACAAAGTTAATTCACATTTGACCATTCACTTTTATAGCTGAACCAATTCCGTAACCTCTACATCATATCCTCCAACCTGTGGTTTGATATTAGGATTCTGTGTGATCACTTTGAATTTATTGATTCCCAGATTTTTCAGGATTTGCGTTCCGATCCCGTAATCTCTGTAATTGTATGCTAATGTAGGATGCTGTTCCTGTCCGTCCTGATAATTCAGGAACTGTTGAAGTTTTCGTAGTGTATTTTCAGAATTTGAAACGTTATTGATGAAAATAACGGCTCCTTTTCCTGCTTCATTTACCATATTGGTTACTTTCTCCAATAGCGGTTTTTCTCCGTTATTCAGTCTTGTCAGTACATCAAAATATGAATCTGAAGACTGAACTCTTACCAAAACAGGCTCATCAACCGTCCATGAACCTTTTGTCAAAGCAAAATGGATCTGGTCATTTGAAGTTTCTCTGAATGCAAAAAAGTCAAACTCACCATAAGCGGTTTTTACTTTTCTTTCTTCCAGTCTTTCGATAAGGTTTCCTTTCTTAAGCTGATAATGGATCAGATCTTCAATAGAAACGATCTTCATATCATGTTTTTGAGCGAAAGCATGAAGTTCCGGCAAACGAGACATGGTACCGTCATCATTCATGATCTCACAGATCACTCCTCCTTCTTTTAATCCCGCTAAACTTGTAAGATCGATCGCAGCTTCAGTATGTCCTGCTCTTTTTAAAACCCCTCCTTTTCTTGCACGAAGCGGGAAAATATGGCCAGGTCTCATGAAATCTGTCGGTTTAGATTTTTCGTCCATCAAAGCTAAAATAGTTTTGGCTCTGTCACCGGCAGAAATACCTGTAGATGTTCCGTTTCCAAGAAGGTCAACAGAAACGGTAAAAGCTGTTTCCTTAGGATCACTGCTTCTGCTTACCATCACCTCAAGGCCAAGCTCGTCGCATCTTTTTTCAGGAAGCGGCATACAGATCAGCCCTCTTCCGTGAAATGCCATAAAATTGATAATTTCCGGCGTTGTCAGTTCTGCAGCACAAAGAAAATCGCCTTCGTTTTCTCTGTCTTCATCATCTACTACTATGATTATTTTACCATTTTTGAGGTCTTCGATGGCCTCTGGAATAGTATTCAATTTAATATCAGACATGTTTACTTTTTATTTGTGCAAAGATACTTATAAAAATAAGCATCTGCCAATTAATATGAAGGGTTTGTTAGGCTTTGGATAAAGAGTTTACCGCCTCTCTGAAAATTTCATAAGATCTCAATCTCTTCTGGTGATCATAGATATGTGAATTGATAATTAATTCATCTACATTAAATTTTTCCTGAAAATCTTTCAGCTTTTCTTCAATTTCTGCCTGATCTCCTATCAATGTATATTTTAACTTCTGAAGCACCATTGATTTCTCCATGGGTGACCAGATGCCATCCATATCATCTACAGGTGGTGCAAAAGGTTTCCTGTCGTTTCTGATAATATTGATAAATGCCTGGAATAAAGTTGTGGAAATTTTATGCGCTTCTTCAGACGTTTCTGCTGCCACTCCATTGACGCATGCCATCACGTAAGGTTTATCTAACTGTTCCGAAGGTTGAAAATGTTCTCTGTAAATCTTAAAAGCCATTTCCATTTGCTCAGGAGCAAAATGTCCTGCAAAAGCATACGGAAGTCCAAGTTCCGCAGCCAGCCACGCACTGTCTGTACTGGATCCCAAGATATAAAGCGGAATATCGAGACCTTCACCGGGAATCGCACGAACTAAGGCATCAGAATTATTTTTCGAAAAATATGTCTGTAGCTCTAAGATCTGTCTCGGAAACTGCTGGTTGATAATCGCTGGATTTCTTCCCAAAGCCTGGGCAGTAAGACCATCGGTGCCCGGAGCTCTTCCCAGCCCGAGATCTATCCTTCCCGGAAAAAGAGATTCCAGGGTGCCGAACTGTTCTGCAATGATTAACGAACTGTGGTTGGGAAGCATGATTCCGCCGGATCCTACTCTAATTGTTTTTGTTCCGTTGGCAATAAAGCCGATCAGAACTGTAGTGGCAGAACTCGCAATACTTTCCATATTATGATGCTCAGCCAGCCAGAATCTTTTATAATTTAAGTTTTCAGTATGGTTCGCTAAAGACAAACTGTCCTGAAAAGTATCATGAATACTTTTACCCTGCTTTACGGGAGCAAGATCAAGCACCGATATTTCAAAATTTTTCATATTTTAAATTTTAGGTTTAAAACCAGACAAATTTAAACCTAATAAATCGCATTAGTTACTTTTTGTAATTGATAGGATGGATTAGCTAGTTCAGGAAAAAACTATTGGAATTTAATAATTATTCTATTAGTTTTTACTACAAGGATCTAAAAATTATTTCTTTATTCATTACATTTGATAAACAATACAGTTTATAATCAATCTGCAATAGTATATATGAATATTTTTAAGTCAATTTTGAATAGTTTAAAGGTAGTTCCCATTAGTGTAAAAATTGTCAAGAAAATACAAATGAGTGGTTTACATAAACAACTTATCCTATTAAATCAAGATAAAACTGAATTTGATTTTATCGGAATCTACTCAAATGGTAGTGATTGCCTCTATTTTAAAAAAGAGGGTAGCAATTTCAATATAGAATTTGAAGCAACAGAAAGAACCCAACTTCCTTATTTTGAAAAGATTAAAAGCTTTGCTATAAGAAACAACTACACATATACAGAAGTAACTAATAATGGTATTCCTTATCTAATAATTAAAACAAATACGAATATTGAACAAACCATACAGCTCGCAAGACATATTCAGAATCAGATATTTGGAAATAATGAAAACACGACCTACGAAATTGTTCCATAATTTCGCAACAGTTCATTAGTGAATTTACTTATTCTTCTCTTTCTTAAAATTATAATGATTAATTAAAATCCTGATCTCATTAAACTCAAAATCATTCGGAAGAGAATTCTTCCATTCCGTTAAGGTTTCATGAGGATTTTCGTAGAATGCTTTTTCAAACGCTTTGATCTTATCCGAAGTGATTACTCTTGAAATATCCAGCAAGCCCTGCTCTGCAAATTTTGCTAAATGGCCAATCACAGTTTCTTTTACCAGGCCTCTTTCCATAGCAATTTCACCAATGGTTTTTCCCTGTTCAAATAATTGGAAGGTCAGAACCTGCGAAGGAACTTTTGCAATCTTTAAATTGATTTCTTTATCATTTTTTTCATCTAAAAGCTTCGTTTCCAGAAGATGGATCTCTTTCAGGCTGTTCAGGTATTCTTCAGTATCTTCCAGCCAGTTTCTGAATTCCTCATTATACTGCTTCAGACCTTTTGCTCCTTTAATTTCAGCATAGAATTCCTTCAGCGGGTTGAATACTTTATCTCTGATTTCTGTGAAAAAGAAGTTAACTGCACCTTTGGTTTTGCTTTCAATGTCGGACCATTCTTCTTTATTTTCAATAAAATTATTAACCTTCTGGGAAATTACCCTTTCCAGTTTTTCGAAGATCTTTCCTAGATTGACAATTTCGTGTTTCAGCTGAAGATACAGCTGGTTTGTTTTTACGTGATCAATACTTTTTGTGGTAATGGACAGTTTATTCCACTCCTCCACTTCGTGCAGAAACCACAGGCAGTTTACCGTACGGAGTACTTTTTTGATGCTGTAATCATATTTTTCACGGTTCAGAATGGCTTCTACATTATCATTGGCAAGGGTACTTCCCTGAAACTGCAGAATTCTGTTGTCTTTAAAAATAACTTCAGGAGTAATTTTAGATTTTAAAACAATCCCTTCCAATGTACGGCATCTCGAAAGCGCAACATAAACCTGTCCGGCTGTAAAGCTTTTTCCGGCATCAATGATGACATTATCAAACGTTAATCCCTGGCTTTTATGGATGGTAACCGCCCACGCCAGCTTTATCGGAAACTGTTCGAAGCTTCCTAAAACTTCTTCTTTGATGTTTTTTTCGGTATCCAGGAAATATTTTTTCTGTTCCCAGACTTCTCTTTTCACGGTAATTTCTCTTTCACTGCCATCAAGAACGACTTTGATCTCATTATCATCTAAAGCAGAAATTTCACCCAGCTTTCCATTGAAATATTTTTTCTCACCGGTAATATCATTCCTGATAAACATCACCTGTGCCCCGACTTTCAATTCTAGAAACTGATCGTTTGGAAACTGGTTTTCCTTGAAATCTCCAAATAATTTGGCTTCATAAGTTTTAACCGTCAGATCAATTTCTTCCAATTTTTCCTGGTTGATCTCATCTGCCATCTTATTGTGTGAACACAGATAAACGTAAGATTCAGTTCCTGCCTTAAAATCAGGATCATATCTTTTATTAAGCTCCTCAAAATTGATATTGGCAACATCACCGTCACGGATCGCGTTCAGAATATCCAGGAACTTTTCATCCGACTGTCTGTAAACCTTAGTCAGTTCAATGGTCAGAAGCGGAATATCTTTAATGGCATGACTGTCGAAAAAGAATGGTGACTGATAGCAGATCTTTAAAATATGCTCATCTCTCACCACCGGCGGAAGCTGGTAAAGATCTCCAATGAACAGCATCTGCACCCCACCGAATCTTTGGCTGTTTCTTCTGATAAATCTCAGCGAAAAATCCATCATATCAAGAACATCGGCTCTCAGCATGGAAACCTCATCTATAATAAGCACCTCCACTTCTCTTAAAAGTTTAAGCTTATCTTTTCTGTATTTGAAATGAGGCATCAGGTCGGCAATATTATTTGCCATGCTTCCATCAATACGGTCTGTGGTGGGTAAAAAAGTCCTTAAAGGCAGTCCAAACATAGAATGGATGGTAACTCCTCCTGCATTAATTGCTGCAATTCCGGTAGGAGCAACCACTATATACTTTTTCCTCGTTTTTTTTACAAAATCATTGAGGAAGGTCGTTTTACCTGTCCCTGCTTTTCCTGTAAGAAAAACGCTTCTGTTTGTGTGCTCTATTAAGTCAAAAAAATGATTGTTCATTGTGCTTCAAAATTACGGAAATGAATTTGATTTTCTTACCTTGGCATAACTTTTGAAAATTCTTTAACAGAAAATAAATTATGATGAAAAAAAGTTTCATTTATACTCCACTATTAATATTATGCGCTACATTTACCTTGGTTTCGTGCAATACATCCAAAAATGCCAATACCAATCTGCCTAAAGATATTTCTGAAAGACCTGCTGACGAAGACAGCCAAAAATATGAACAGGCTCAGCTGGATAGATTAAAAGCATCTATTGAATCTGAAACATCCAAAGAAAAATGTACGGCTGCTTCGGAATGGACGTTTGCCCCAATGGGAGCTAAGGCCTGTGGCGGACCTCAGCAATACATTGCTTATCCTAAAAAAATAGAGACAACCATTCTTCCAAGAATTGAGGAATATACCGAAAAGGTAAAAGCCTTCAATGAAAAATACAATATCACGTCTGACTGCATGATGATAATGCCGCCAACATCTGTTAAATGCATCAATGGAAAAGCCCAGCTTATAACAGCGGAGCAATAAGAAAAAAATCAAAGCAAAGGTTATATATCCTGTTGAAAAATCAACATACAAACTCATTCAGGAGTTTATTAAGGATTGAAAAAAGCTCTATCATACGATGGAGCTTTTGTTTATTTGTAGGGTTTGACTCAAGATTTGAGAACTAAAATGCAAGAGCCAAGAATCAAGATTTTAAATTTCAGACATGAGATTTTTCCCAAGTGAATTTTAGCAAGTAATAAAGTTGCGGCATGCGGAAATCGCAGTTCTAACCAGCAACTGTTAACCAACAACTCAAATATTAACTAAGATTCTCCTTATACCATGAAGAATACTTCACATAATTATCAGCAATTCTGTTGACTTCTCCTTCCAATAACTGGGCAGAAATATCTTTAATTTTCTTTGCAGGAACACCACCCCAGACTTCTCCTGATTTAATATGGGTTCCCTGTGTCACTACAGAACCTGCTCCTACGATAGAATTTTCTTCTACCAGGCAGTCATCCATTACGATAGCTCCCATGCCGATCAGTACGTTATCTTTGATCGTACATCCATGTACGATCGCATTATGTCCGATGGAAACGTTGTTTCCAATATTTAAAGGGTGTTTCTGATAGGTACAGTGCAGCATGGCATTGTCCTGAACATTTACTTTATCGCCCATTCTGATGTAATGTACATCTCCTCTGATCACCGCATTATACCAGATACTGCAGTCCTTACCCATGGTAACATCACCGATAATGGTTGCGGTTTCTGCCAAAAATGTACCCTCTCCTATCTGAGGAGTTTTCCCTAAAAGTTCTTTTACAATTGCCATAATTTTAATTTGATAATTTGAAAATGAGTCAATTCGAAAATAATAATTCTAAAACGGCTGCTTCTATTCTCTGTCTTCTAATTTTAAATAACCGTGATAGCAAAAATCTAATTTCTAATCTCTAACTTCTAATTTCTAATTGCGTATTTTTGTATCTCAAATTTAACGAAAAAATGCGTACGATACTTATAGAACCAACTGAAAACCCGAAAGTGATGAAATTTGTCGCGGATTATAACCTGATCCCGGGCTCTTTAGAGTTGGACAGAAGTTCAGATATTTCAGAAATTCCTTTAGCTCAGGAACTTTTCAACTATCCTTTTGTGGAAAGAATTTTCATTACAGCTAATTTTGTAGCTATAGCGAAGCAGGACACTGTAGAATGGGAACATGTGGCTGACAGCCTGAAAAATGTCATTGAGGATGAATTATTGGCTAATCCCAGAATTTACCTTCAGAAAAGAAAGGAAATGTATCAGATCTATGCGGAAATGACGCCTAACCCTAGTGCTATGAAGTTTGTTTCCAATAAGCTGCTTATGGAAGGTTTTGTGGAAGTAAAATCTAGAGAAAAATCAGAGGGTGTTCCTTTGGCCCAGGCTATCTTTAAGGAATTTGATTTTGCCAAAGAAATTTTTATTTCTGATAACTTTGTGGCTGTAACAAGAGATGATTCTGTGGAATGGCATCAGGTGATGATGGCTGTACGCGGTTTTATTGCTGAATATCTTCAGAGTGGAGGAGAAATTTCAAATCTTGAGCCTCAGAAACATGAAAACCCTGTTGAAAAGATCATCAACAGAGATTATACGGATGACGAGCAGAAAATTTCAGACATATTAAATGAATATGTAGCTCCTGCAGTGGAAAATGACGGCGGAAAAATTTCCCTGATGGAATATGATCAGGAAACTAAAACAGCCAAAATGCTGTTACAGGGAGCTTGTTCAGGATGCCCGAGCTCTACCGCTACCTTGAAAAACGGAATTGAGAATATTTTAAAACAATTCGTTCCTGACCTGGTGGAAAAAGTAGAAGCTGTAAACGGATAACTGATTTTAAAATGGTTCCCGAAAAGAAGATCCTGGTCATTATTGGAAGTGCCACAAAAAATTCCAGCAATCGGAAATTAATAGAACAGGTTCTGGAAAAACATCCGGATACTGGCTTCCGCATATATGATGATCTGTCTGCTCTTCCGCATTTTGATACTTCATTCACTGATACGGGTACACCACAAGAAGTCTTGAATATCAGAAAAGAAATTGAAAATTCGGCAGGTGTCTTATTTTCTACTCCGGAATATATTTTCAGTATCCCGAGCAGGTTGAAAAATTTATTGGAATGGTGTGTTTCTACCACTGTTTTTTCTGAAAAACCGGTTGCAGTACTAACAGCATCTGCCAACGGAGAAAAAGGGCATGAAGAATTACTAATGATTCTGAAAACACTCGGAGCTAAAACAGAAGATCAGCATCAGCTTTTAATAAAAGGTATAAAGGGAAAATTTAACGATAACGGCTTGATTGAAAATAATATCTTTGCCCAAGTATCAACATTGATAACAGATTTCGAAAATACTGTTTCATAATTAAAATTAAAAATATTGGATAAAAAAGGAATTTTACTGGTAAATCTTGGTTCTCCAAAATCTACGGCTGTAAATGATGTAAAGGAATATCTTGACGAGTTTTTAATGGATGAAAAGGTCATCGATTACCGCTGGATCTTCCGTGCACTGCTGGTTCAGGGAATTATTCTTAAAACAAGACCCGCAAAATCCGCAGAAGCCTATAAAACAGTATGGACAGATGAGGGCTCACCTTTAATTGTTATTACTGAAAAAATCCAAAAGAAACTGCAGAAAGTAGTTGATGTTCCTGTGGAAATAGGAATGAGATATGCTGAACCGAGCATTGAAACTGGAATTCAAAAGTTAGTTGATCAGGGAGTTTCTGAGATTGTTCTGTTCCCATTGTATCCGCAATATGCGATGAGTACCACGGAAACGGTGATTGAAAAGGCAGAGGAAGTACGAAAAAAGAAATTCCCAAAAGTAAAGATCAATTATGTACAGCCTTTTTACAACCGGGAGATCTATATCAACTGCCTTGCAGAAAGCATTAAGGAAAAACTTCCTGAAAATTTTGATGTTTTGCAGTTCTCTTATCATGGCGTACCGGAAAGACACATTTATAAGACAGATCCTACAAAGACCTGTAATCTTAATGACTGCTGTTCAAGGGATACCAATCCAAGCCACCAATTCTGTTACCGCCATCAGTGCTATAAAACGACAGAAGCTGTTATTGCCAAGATAGGGCTTCCTAAAGAAAAAACAATTGTTTCTTTCCAGTCGAGATTAGGAAAAGACAAATGGATAGAGCCTTATACGGATGAGACTTTAGAAACAATTCCTAAAAAAGGAGTAAAAAACCTGGCCATTGTCTGTCCTGCTTTTGTTTCCGACTGTCTGGAGACCCTGGAAGAAATTTCTGTAGAGGGTAAGGAACAGTTTCAGCATGGAGGCGGAGAAAATTTCCACTATATCCCATGCCTGAATGATGAAGACCGCTGGATTGATGTAGTAAAGATACTCTGTGAAGAAAAACTGAATGACTTTTATCTGGTATAAATTTCTCAATACATAAAGCAAAAGGCCACAAAATATTTTTTTTGCGGCCTTTTTTAGAAATATATTAAAATTTATTTTTTGATAAGGTTTCCTGCTTTTTGTCCGTTAACCGTTACTACATATACTCCTGAAAGTATATTAGAAGGTAACTGAACATCTACTTTATTGTTACCGTCGGTAATCTTGATCTTTTCAGCAAGTTCTCTTTTTCCTGTAAGGCTCACTAATTCAACAATTCCGTTTCCTTCTTTTCCTTCAAACTCAACAGTAAATTTGTCGATAGCCGGATTTGGGCTGATGGTGTAAAGTGAAGCATCCGGAGCAGCTATTTTCCCTGCTGCAGAAGTTCCTCCGCCAACACCTACAGCATTCCATGCATTGGTAACCTGCGTCACTTCATTACTTCCTGCTCCATACAAATCTGCAGCAGCCTGAAGCGAATACGTTCTTGCATTAGCAAAAGTAGAAGAAGAAATAAGGTAGTTGGTAAGTGTTCTGTAAGCAATAGCTCCTGCCTTGTCCAGCCCTATTCCCGAAACATTATAGGCAAAGCCTTTATCATTAGTTCCCGATCCACCGCTTACCAGTAAATAGTACCAGAAGTTAAGAACTCCTGAATTGGTATGTACACCGCAATAATCGTTATATCCCGGTAAATTTGGGTTTCCCTGAGGAGTACATGTACTGCTAGCATCCTTCCAGTAAGTTCCTTTATAGGTATCAGGCTGGCTATAAGCATTCGGGTTGGCCATATCTCTGATTACATAGCTGAAATCTTCCCCTAGTTTCCAGTTTGCCTGTGTTGGTCTTGCCCAAAGTTCTATGGTATTCCCAAAAATATCAGAAAACCCTTCATTCAAAGCTCCGGACTCTCTTTGATAAGCAAGGTTTGCTGTTTTAGTAGTTAAGCCATGCGTAATCTCGTGCCCGCAAACATCAAGAGCCGTTAATGGCTTACCTCCGTTTGTTGTGGAGCTTCCGTCTCCGTAAGTCATTCTGGAACCATCCCAAAACGCATTAAAATAATTCGTGGAGTAATGAACATAAGATTTTATGGCAAAATTATTATTATCTATACTTTTTCTTCCAAATTTCGTATATAAATAATCCAAAGTCATTTCAGCTCCCCAATGGGCATCGGTAGCATATTGATCTTTATTTGTGTTGACATTATTCCAGTTGTTATCCGCATCCGTAAAATCTACGGCTGATGAATAGCTGGTTCCTTTTCTGAGGTTATATGTTTCTACAGCAGTTCCTCCGTTTCTTCCGGCTTCTCTTAATCTGTAACTTCCGCTATATGAATCAGCAATAATAGATCTGTTTCCACTATAAGCTGTTGTAGCTGTCCCCGGAGCATTAGTTTCATGAATCAGTGCATTGGTTCCTAAAACTTTACCATCCTTAGCGTCAACAAAAACATATTGTCTGCTTAATGGCTTTTCCGCATAGATATCAAATTTGTATGCAAGCTTCACGTCTCCCAGCTTCTCATCAGAAGGATCTGAATAGTATACCAATTCTCCTTTTGGGGCAAAACTTGCATTAATATCTTTAGATTCTTTTTTAATGAATTCCTCTTCTTCTTTGTTTTGCCATTTATAAGAATCGGCGCCTACAAAAGACAAGGCATTTTGCAATGCAGTATTTTCCGAAACATTTGCTTTCTTTTCCGCAGCAACAGTTTCTTTAAGTATCCACTTTCCGGTTTCTCCTACAATTTTTCCACCTTTAGTCTGAACAGCCATCATTCCATATTCTACAGGAATGCCATTGATTGTCTGCTGAAATCTGTGAGTCTCAAAGCCTAGCTGATCTTTTTCTGATCCCAGTTTACGCGATTGCCCCGGTGAAAGCCTCTGAGATGCTTCATCAAATAAAACAGGCTCACCTTTAAAAGCAGGACCATTCTTATCGAATCGTATGAATTCTGCATGAAGGCCGCTTTTACCCGGAATTAGTTTTGATGGAGTTTCCTGTCCAAAAGTAAAGGAAAAAGCTGCAACGCTTACTGCTAAGATAAATTTTGTTTTCATATAAAAATTATTTAATGTTAAACGAATTTATAATTTTTACGCAAAAAAACAACCAAATCAATAAATAAAATTCAATAAATGATAACAAAACATATTATAAATTTAAAATATTTTTAAAAACATTATTATTAATTTAAAATATTTTTATCCCTATAAAAATTATAGACTAATATTTTTTACATAATTCAACATTTTATGAAATAATTTTTTCAATATGTAAAGCATAATACCTGCTTATCCTGCAAATCATCCGGTTTACTCTCAAATCAATTATTCATCAGGGATTCAAAAAAAAACCATCTCTCACGAGACGGTTTTCCTATATTGTATGTTAGTCCAATAAATTTAATATTCTATGAATATTTTATGAAAAAAGTTGGTATTCATTAAAAATTATTTCCCGATAGGAGTTCTGAATTCTCCATAACCCATCAATCCATCATAATTACGTCCGAAAGGAGCATAATATAAAAATGCCTGATAAAGATTTTCTGTCTGCCAGAAATTACCGTTGATTTCACCAAAGTTGAGAGATCCATTACTTTCTTTGGTAGCAAGTATATAATTGTAAAAACCTTGTTTCAGGAATATTTTAGCAATATATTTTTTACTGGCTGTATCGTACTGCATTTGGTTTTCTTTGCTCGGTTTAAAATTATTAAAACCGCCCAGTACATAAATTTCTTTATCTACCGGATCAGAATCCAGAGAAAAATATACCCACGAATAATCAGCTTCTCTTTCCGCATTTCTTTCCAGTCCCAGGTCATTTCTTCTATAGAACCATGCTCCGTTTACATCAGGCTGATACTGATAGTTCAGAGGAAAAGCCCATACCGGATGCAGATAAGTATTGTTTACGCCATCCTTCAATTCTGTAGCACTCACCATATCCGCTGCCATATTCATATTCTTGTTATCAAAATAATAGAATTCGTTATTACCGGGAAATGTTAAGCTCATCTGCTGAAAAAGCAGCTGGTTTCCTAATGTTGCGCTTGGCTTCAAATTATTTACCACTTCATTAGGGTTGTTGTTCTGCATCACATTCAAAGTCATGGAATTGACGTTGGAAGAAAGATCTCCTGCTTTTGACGTCGCTTTCACTTCTACCCTTTGGTTGATATTCGGCTTTTTGGCATCTGCAATTCTTGAAACATTCAGAGCAACTGTTGCTGCGTCTTCTACCAGATAAAAACGTTTTTTGAAAAGAGGCCTGTCAGCTGAATCTTTATACACAATCAGTTCAAAATTTCCTGATATTTTCGGCTGTATCTTATCATTCGGGAAAGTAAGCTTGTAATGGGTATAGGCCTGCAGGGTATTAAAAGAATATTGAAACTGGTCCAGAAGACCGTTTAGGCTTCCATTGGCAATCTCTGTAAAAAACAGGTTGTCATCGTTCCAGTTTCTGTCATAATGCTTGATGGTGTACCTGTAAATCTCACTGGCATTACTAAGGTCATCGAAGCTTAAAACCAGCTGTTCGCCGAACTTTATGACAGGTGTTTCATCGTTCGTCTGAGGGTTGAATAATTGTATACTCTGGATGTTTTGTCCAAAAACCATTCCTCCCAAAGAAAGTAAAAGTATTCGCAAAGTTTTCATTATGACGAAGATAACGAAAAATCGGGATTTTCTTAATAATATCGTATTTTTGAACTAAAAAATATCAGTTATGCTTCAAATTCAAGGCTTCGTTTTCAATTTTGCCAGCGAAAATACTTATGTACTTTACAACGAAAATAAAAATGCCTGGCTGATTGATCCGGGAAATATGAATGAGCAGGAAACCAAAACTATAGAAAGTTTTATTTCTGAAAACGGTCTGAAAATCGATAAAATTCTGCTGACTCATGCTCATATTGATCACGTGCTGGGTCTGCAGTGGGCTTTTGATACTTTTAAAGTTCCTGTTTATATGCATGAAGAAGATCAAGACGTTCTGGACATGCTTCAGGCCAGCGGAATGAGATTCGGATTCCCTGTTGATCCTGTGAAAGCAGATATCAAATATATTAACGAAGGCGAAGTGCTTGACCTGGACGGAGAAGAATTCAAAATTTACCACGTTCCGGGACATTCTCCGGGAAGCGTCGTTTATCATAATGAAGACCAAAAATTCATGATCTCTGGTGATGTTCTTTTTGAAGGAAGTATTGGAAGAACCGATCTTTACAAAGGGAATTATGAGCAACTTATCGACGGCATCACCAACAAATTATTTATTCTGGATGATGAAACAAAGGTTTTCTCAGGCCATGGTAATCCTACGACAATAGGTTTTGAGAAACAGTATAATCCGTTTTTTAAATAGTTTCGAGATGCGAGTTTTTCGAGTTGAAGAGTTTTAGAGTATATGGTGGAGAGCTTGGTTGCTGGTTGACAGTTGCTAGTTCGAACCGCGAAACCCGCATCCCGTAACCATCATCCCACATCCCGAAACTTTATAAGTTGCTAAAATTCACCACTCACTTGCGAAGCAAAATTCACCATTGACATTTTACCCCACAAAAAATCAAAACCGCCAGAAAAATTTCCCGGCGGTTTTTTATGAAGAAATAATATAAGTTTAGAAATCTAGTGTAACAGATGCTCTTGCAGCAGCTCCCATAATTGGTCTTGCCATTCTGATATTCGTTCCCGCTGTAGTCTGGGATCTTGGATCTCCTTCGGTAATTCCAATCGTATTAAAGATATTGGTTCCGTCTACTGCAAAACGTATTTTTCCTAACTGGTAGGACATTCCTGCTCCGACTTCAGTGAATGAAGGCAGAATATTATCATCTGTATTTCCTTCGTTCTGGAAACGTTTTCCGTAATAATTCATGCTTACGTAAGCTCTCCATTCTTTTGTAATATTTACTGCCGGAGAAATATTAAAATAGAACTTAGGCATCCTTCTTACGGTATTTCCATCATAGTCAAAAGTAGTTCCATCCGCATTTTTTCCTACGAAATCTTTGTATTTCGGATTTTGGATCGTTCCGTTAAAGGTCACTTCAAGGATATTATTGAACAGTCTTGTGTAGCCTTCTATTTCTACCCCAAAGTTCGTCGTGTTGGCGAATTTATTTTCTGAAGTTCCGTCTGAGAATACATCAGTAAATGAAAGGTTTTTAAGTGTAGAATAGAAAGGAATGATTCCGATATCAAAAGTACGCGAATAATATTTGTATCCCACTTCCAACTGGTTGGTATCAACTGCTTTAATTGCGCTAAGATTCGACATATTATTATAGTATGCTTCTTCGTTCGGAGATCTGAAACCATGAGAAAAACGTGCGTATACAGCATTTCCCCTGTTGATCTTATAATTTGCAGCCAATGTATAGGAAACCTTGTTGATATCATAGTACCAATAGGTATACTTATTACCCAGTACAGCCATATTATTATCAGCCGTTGTTGTTTCAAAGCCGTGAGTTCCATCGGTAGTTAAGCCTGAATTGTCCAGATTTGCAGTTGTTGTATTCACTCCATATCCTTTATAATAGTCGCGGCTGTAACGCATTCCTCCATTTAAGCTCAGGGCGTCTGTAACATTATAATCTAAGTTCAAATAAAGATCATTAAGGCTGCCCTGGATCTGAGAATCTCTGATCAGGAACGACATATCCGTAACACCATTGTAAGTTTTGGAATATCCTGTGTCTGAAGGGTTAAGTGATGAATCAACCAGATTTAAAAGTTGTGGTCTGTCTGAAGCTGTCGTTAAAATATTGCTCCAGTTCCAATATTGGTGAGACTTCCAGTTTGATTTGTAGAAGCCAGCTGTTATATTTCCTTTATCAAATTTATAATTAAGCTGAAGGTCATTGACAAAATTATTCATCTGTTTATCAATAGCCCAGAATCCTAATTTCTGTATATATTGAGGATTCATAATAGCACCACTACTCACCAGAGAGTATTGATAATTGGACATTCCCATATCCTGAGCAAATTCAGAAGCCAGTTTCGGGGCTCCGGCAGGGAAAATTCCGGTATATTCCATATTGATATTGGTATATCTTGTCTTATTCAGAACGCTGAAATTATTTCCAAGATCATATTTAAATTCTGCGCCTACCACATCTACTTTCGGGTGAATTCCGTTTTCAAGATCTCTTTTGAAAAAACCTCCTCCAGCCTGTGGAATACTTAGCTGGCTGATAGCTCTGTAACTATAGGTTCCGTAATTGGCATCAAAACCAGGAAATTCTTTCAGGTCGTTTCCATCCTGTAATAAAGGAATCGGAAGGTAAAACGTATTTCTGTCGTCCAGTTTTTTATAATATACTTTAGCATAGCCTTTATCAAAGACATATTTAAGGTTCATTCTGATCTGTCCGCCGTTGTTACCTCTAAAGCCTGTTTTTCTGATTCCGTTATCTGTTCTGTAGAATCCGCCTACATTAAAGAAAAGCTTATCCTGAACCAGAGCACCGCCTACGTTAATATCCGTACGCATCAGTCCATAAGTACTGGTTTCCAGTTTAGCCGTTCCTTTAAAGTCATTGCTTCCTTCTTTAGTAATAAAGTTGATCAAGCCTCCCGGAGAATTGGTTGCATAGATTGAACCTGAACCTCCTCTTAATGCTTCCAGCCTGCTTACCGAATTATCCACACGGAAAAAGTTATCCGCATTGGCAAATTGAAGCGCACCGTCTTCAAAAACAGCAAGTCCGTCTTCCTGAACCTGTACAAACTCGTAAGCTCCTGCAGAAGGAATACCTCTTGCAAAAAGGTTGTTTCCTACTTCACCACCTGACGTTTCCACGGCAAATCCCGGAACTCTCTGCAGTAATGCAGCAGCACTGATAGGATTCTGTTTCTGAATTTCTTTGGCCGTAAAAGTGGAAATAGCCGTACTGGATTCTATTTTCTTTTTCGGGCCGGAGTTTCCGGTGATAACGATCTGATCTATGGATGACGTCTTGATGGAATCCTGAGGGGTTTCCTGGGCATACGCATTATTAAAGTAAAGCGTAGCGGTGGCAGCCATTAAAAATATCGATCTTTTTTTCATAGCATGATTTTTATATAGTTAGTTTTGTTTTAATTTGAGATAGACCCCGTTTGTCCATCCGAATCCGTCCTGATTCGGGTATTCTCCGCCTCCCGCAATTGTTTCAGTGTCTAATGCGTTGTATTTTTCCATTAATTTTCCGGTGTTGGTGTATACCCTTTCTACATTCCTGCACCAGTTATTTTTTATTTTCTCAGCCAGCTCATCAAAGCCATAGTTTTTCATTGCTTTAAAGCCTAGCCACTGATATGGTGCCCATGCGTTCGGAAGATCCCATTGCTGGCCGGTTTTTTTTGTGGTGGTTACAAGGCCTCCCTGATAAAGAAACTTCTCCGCAATCTTTTCAGCAACAGATGCTGCCTGCTGAGCGTCTGCCAATCCTAAAAATAAAGGGTAAAGAGCAGCAATATGTTCAGACGGTGTGTTTTTGTGTTTTTTTAAGTGATAATCTTTATAACATTCAGTGTTTTCATCCCAAAAGTAGGTGTTGATTATCTGTCTGCGTCTTGCTGCTCTTTCAGTAAAATAATTTTCTTTATCTGCCAGATTCAGAAGCGATGAAGATTTTGCCAGTGTTTTCTCCAAATGCCACAAAAGGCTGTTCAGGTCTACTTCGGCAATGTTCAGCGTTTCTATGGTCTGTATATGTTCTCCGTCTGCGAACCACCTGCTGGAAAAATCCCAGCCGGATTCGCAGGCACTTCTTATGTTTCTGTAAAATTCTGCTCCTGCATTTTCGCTGTCTTCAATATCAATAAGATAGCTTTCAGGGCGTGGTGTATTTTCTGCATCATAATAACGGTTCAGAATATCTCCGTTCTTCGTTTTCGCCACCCTTTTCACACTGGAATCATTGTCCAGCCACTCTTCTCCGTTCATCCAGAAAGCATATTCTTTTTCTAAAGTATCATGGTATTGAGTATAAATTTTTTCATCATTTGTGGTTTCAAAAAGCAAATCCAGCATCAGCGAAAAATATGGAGGCTGTGAACGGCTCAGGAAATGAGTTCTGCTCGCATTGGGAACAAATCCTACATTTTGAATTAAATAAGAACAGTTCTCTATAATATTTTCCATCATTTCTGTTCTCCCGGAAACCTGAAGACCCAGCATAATGAAATAGCTGTCCCAATAGAAAAATTCATTGAAACGGCCTCCCGGGACAATGTACGGCTTCGGAAGCTTCAATAATGTTCCTTTCTCTTCGTAAGCAGTACGGGTCAGTTCATCCCAGAGCTTTTCGATGTGCTGCTCAATCGGCAGCTGATCTTCGCTCTGGATTGATATTTTCGCTCCCAGAAAATCAAAATTGGCCATTACAAAATCTTTCAGGTCAAATTCTTCACTATTCTTTTTCTTTTCATATTCTGCATTGATCTCCGAAACAGGAAACATCGGAACGGCATCTGCCATCATCTTCTGGTCCTCAAAGATCTGCGCTCTCTGTACATCATCAAAAAGAGCCTGAATTTCCTTTATGTAAAGCTGTTTATTCATTATTATTTCTTAGGATTTATTTTTAATTTATTCATGAAAACGGCTGAAATGATCAGCAGTGAAAGTGGAATCAGTGAAAGATAAAAAGCCTGCTGTCCGCTGAATTCCTGGAAGACAAAACCAGTGATCATAGAACCAATTGTACCTCCTATCGCAGAGAAAACTACAATCAGGCCGGACATGGCACTGTGTAAATATTTTGGAATTGAGGCCAGAATCACAGAATTAATACTTGGATAAATCGGTGCCAGCAAACCTCCCATTAAAGGAAATAAATACACCACAAGCGGAGCATTAAACCAACCTGTTCCTTTATCAATCTGAATATTGTGTGTTAAAGGCAGAACCAAAACAATACTGATGGCAAAACCAATCACACAGAAAGAAACCACATAGATCCAGCTGAATTTTTTAGAGAAAAATCCGGATAAAAATCTTCCCAGTGCAAAAGCTCCGGCTAGAACAGCTCCGGCCTGGATACTCATAGAGGTGGGAAGCTTTAATATTTCTTTATAAAAAGTAGGCGTCCAGGTCTGAAAACTTTGCTCTACCAGTACAAAAAGGAAAGCACACAAAAGAAAAAACAAGACTTTTTTATAACTAAATAAACTTATGCTGTTCTTCAGATCTCCCAACAAATCGGTCTTCTCACTTCTCGCCTCTTTTTCATTTAATTTTGAAAAGAATAAAAATAAAAATGACAATGCAGAAAGTGCTCCCAACACCCAATATACATTCAGCCATTGGGTAGATTTCGGATTGTGATCATCAATAAATAAACTGAAAAGTACATTTCCTGCAAGCACTCCTATCATGAAAAATCCTTCCAGAAAGCCCATAAAACTCGAATGCTCTTTATCGGTATTCGTCACAAGCCCAATGGAAGTGAACACTGATATTTTTATTAAGGCAAATGAAACTCCTACAATAGCAAACAACAGTTTGAAAAACCAGAAATCATTGGCAAAGGGCATCACAAAGCACATGCAACTCACCAGAAAAAGCCCGATGAGCATTGAGTTTTTAATCCCTATTTTGGGAAGGAATGATGCCAGAATAAATGAACATATGGCAATCGGAAGGTCCTTAAATCCTTCCAGAATACTGGCTGAGGACTTTGAAATTCCGAAATTTTGCTGTACCTGCAGAATAACTGTTCCCACGGAATTCAAAAGAATTGCGAAAACAAAATAATTCAAAAATAATACAGCTTTAATATTGAAATTTTTCATGGAGATCATTTCTTGCCGGCTAAGATAGAAGCATTTCGGTTAACATTAATTTAACACAATAAATCAATATTTGAACTATATTAATATAATTAGTATTTTTATTGGATAATTACGATTAATCAGATGAAAGTCAGTTTTGAAAGAATAATTCCGGACGAAAAGAGTTCCTTCCGCACTTTGCACAACAATTCGCCGATTTCAGAATTCAAATGGGAATATCATTACCATCCCGAAATTGAGCTTGTATGTATTGTTTCCGGAAACGGAACCCGTCATGTTGGCTATCACAAAAGCAATTATACCAATGGTGACCTGGTATTGATAGGTTCCAATATTCCGCATTCAGGATTTGGATTAAATTCTACAGATCCTCATGAAGAAATTGTCCTTCAGTTCAGGGAGGAAATACTTCAGTTTCCACAGCAGGAAATAGAAGCCCGATCGATCAAAAATCTGCTGGAACTTTCTAAATACGGGATCCAATTTCATCATAAGATCAAAAAAGTAATGCTTCCCAAGCTGAAACTGATGCTGGAATCGGAAGGCTATAAAAGATATCTGCTCCTTCTCGAAATTTTATTTGAGCTTTCAAAATGTAAGGATTATGATCTTTTGAACAAAGAAATTATGCCATATACCATTATCTCAAAAAATAAAGCAAGGCTGGAAAACATCTTTACGTACGTTGAACATAATTACGATCAGGAAATCAATATTGAAGATGTAGCGAAACTCGCCAACCTTACGCTTCCGGCCTTCTGCAATTTTTTCAAAAAAGCTACCCAGATCACGTTTACAGAATTTGTAAACCGGTACCGTATTAATAAGGCGTGTCTGCTGATGGCTCAGGATATGAGTATTTCAGAGTGCAGTTACAGCTGTGGATTTAATAATGTAACTTATTTTAACAGAATGTTTAAAAAATATACCGAAAAGACACCTTCGGAGTTTATTAAGAATTATTCGCATAATAAGGTGAATGTAGATTTCAAGGTTGAAAATGAGGTTAAGGTTAAGGCTAGTTTTTAAAATAGTTCGAAATGCTTCGATTCCACTCAGCATGACAGTTCTAATACTAATTGTTTTATTTTAGCGATGTCATGCTGAGCGGAGTCGAAGCATATTTTATAGAATATTTCCCACAAATCCGCAGAAGTTTATACATAAAAAAGCTGCTCTTAAAAAAGAACAGCTTATACTTATATATATGACGGTTAAAAATATTCAACCATTCATCATATTATTTCCATTTAATATTGCATCCCATACTCGGTCTTTGGATCTCTTCCTGCGGTTCACCCAGCAAAAGATTTTCGAAAGCAATAATCAGATCTTCTCCGGTTACATCTTTATTGTTTCCAGGTCTTGAATCATCCATCTGTCCCCTGTAGATAAGGTCTAATTTATCATCGAAGAAATAGAAATCCGGTGTGCAGGCTGCATCGTAAGCTTTTGCTACGGCCTGACTTTCATCGTACAGATATGGAAAATCAAAATTTCTTTCGATTTGGAATTCTATCATTTTATCCGGAGCATCAGCCGGATATTTTTCTACATCATTGGCATTGATCGCAATGAATTCAATCCCTTTATCATTATAATCTTCATACAATTCGTTGATCTTGTCGATCACGTGAAGAACAAACGGGCAATGATTGCACATAAAGATCACCAGTGTTCCTTTTTCACCTTTCAATTCTTCCAGAGATTGGATCTCATTAGTCTTTGAAGGGTTCGGAAGCTCGAAAAACGGAGCCTTGGTTCCTAAAGCCAGCATATTAGAGGGAGTATTCATATCCTTTATTTTCTTTACCGCAAAGATAAAGTTTCTTTTAATATAAGCCAATTCAGGAATTTATAAACTTGCGTTAAATGTTAATTATTAAATATTATTTGGAAGATATGTCAAAAAGTTTGTAGTTTTGCTAACACTGTTAGTAAATAAAAATCATGGGCCTACATGAACGTCGTCAAAGAGAGAAAGAATCCATCCGTGCAAATATTTTGCAGGCGGCTTTCGGTTTGGCTAAAACAGAGGGCTGGGCATCACTTTCGATGCGGAAAATTGCAGATGCTATTGAGTACAGTGCTCCTGTAGTATATGATTATTTTGAAAACAAAGAGGCAATTTTGTATGAAATTTCTTTGAACGGCTTTCACTGTCTTCATATAGAACTGTTAAAGGCACAGAGAAAATTCGATACCCCGGAAGAGCAGCTTATTGCCATAGTAGATGCATACTGGAATTTTGCTTTTAAAAACAAAGAATACTATCAGCTGATGTTCGGTTTAGGAATGCAATGCAGCGGTAAGGGCCAGATGAAAGAAGAATTTTCGTCATTTCAGGACCTTATCTATGAATGTACCTACAATATTATTAAGAAGAACGGATCTAATCCGGACAATGCCTGCCATATGTCACATGCTTTATTTTCGGCGGTGCACGGTCTGATCTCCATTATGATGATGCGGAATACTGATATTCCTTCTACAATGAATAAAACGACTTTAGACGAAACGGTTTCTGCTTTCGTTAAGTCTTTGTAAATTTTTTTTGAACTAAAAATTAACACCGTTAGGAAATATAACAATTGAATATCAATAAATATTCACTTTAAAAACTAATTTAACCATGAACAATCATTCAAATTTCGGGACAGCTTTTCCTTTAAACTTAACACCGTTAGATAAATTAACACACATTTAATACACCTCACTTATCTATAAAATTCAACATTAAAAACAGCCAGCTTTATGAAAATGACGATCTGACCTTTATTAAAAATTTTGGAATTTTTTTTGAACTAACTATTAACACCGTTAGGAAAAATAACAGAATTTATTTAAAAGAACATTATTACTTAAATCTAACACTTCATTAAAAAAATTAAACCAACAATGAAAATACCTGGAAAAATAAGGTTTATTGTACTTATATCAAGTATTATCCTTTTGCAGAACTGTACCCAAGCAGCAGAAGGTTCCAATGCAGCACCGCCTGCTCCGGAACTTCCGGTTTACACCGTGATCACCTCTCCAGCTACAACATATCAGGAATTTCCTACCGCACTGGAAGGTAAAAATAACGTAGAAATCAGATCTCAGGTAGATGGGTACCTGGACAGAATTTACGTAGAAGAAGGCTCATACGTAAGAGCCGGACAGCCTTTATTTAAAATAGATTCAAGAGCATACGGCGAGCAAATGAATATGGCCCAAGCCAATTTACAGGTGGCCAATGCCAATATCCAGAAGGCTAAAGTGGAAGTTGACAGGCTTCAGCCACTGGTAGAAGCAAAAGTTGTCTCAGATGTACAGATGAAAACCGCAAAAGCAAATTATGCAGCAGCTGTAGCAGCCGCATCACAGGCAAAAGCATCCGTAGGAGGTGCCAGAATCAATGTAGGATTTACCACCATTACAGCACCTGTAAGCGGATATATCGGAAGAATTCCTTACAAAAAAGGAAGCCTGATCTCAAGAACAGATCCTAACCCATTAACCCTATTATCGGACATCAGTGAAATTTATGCCTACTTCTCTTTAAGCGAACTGGATTTCATTGCATTTCAGAATAAATATCCGGGAGCCAGCTTAGACGAAAAACTAAAGAACATGCCAATGGTAGACCTGGTGATCGCAGACAACAGTACGTATCCTGAAAAAGGTAAAATGAGTATTGTAGACGGGCAGTTTGATAAAACCACCGGAGCCATTACCGTTCGTGCAGTTTTCCCTAATGAAAAAGGTGCTTTAAGAACAGGAAATACAGGAAGAGTGCGCATGCCGCAGATGCTTTCCAATGCTGTGGTAATCCCACAGGAATCTACTTTTGAAATTCAGGACAAAACCTATGTCTATATTTTAGGTAAGGATAACAAAGTAACCAGCAAACCGGTAAAAATCTCAGGAAAAACCGAAAGCTATTACTTTATTTCTGAAGGGCTTTCTCCGGGTGAGAAAATCGTATACACCGGAATCGGAAACTTAAAGGACGGAGCTTCTATCAAGCCGAAAGCAATTTCATCTGACAGCTTATTGAGAGCTAAACCTTTGTAATCTATTCCGAATACAGAAGACTTAAAAAAATAAACTTCTTATGTTAAAACAATTTATAGAAAGACCGGTACTATCAACGGTTATCTCCATTATACTGCTATTGCTGGGGGCACTTTCGGTTTTCAACCTGCCGATTACGCTGTTTCCGGATATTGCGCCTCCCAGTGTTCAGGTAACGGCATTTTATCCGGGTGCGAACGCTGAAGTTGTAGCCCGCTCCGTTGCTGTTCCTATTGAAGAAGCAGTAAACGGGGTTGAGAACATGACCTACATGACCTCCAACTCAAGTAACGACGGTACCATGACCCTGAGTGTATTTTTCAAACAGGGCTCAGATGCAGATAATGCTGCAGTAAATGTTCAGAACCGTGTATCCAAAGCGATGAGCCAGCTTCCTCAGGAAGTAGTTCAGGCCGGAATTTCCACACAGAAGGTACAGAACAGTATGATTATGTTCATGGGACTGTCAAGTGATGATCCTAAGCAATATGACGAGCTGTTTCTTCAAAACTATCTGAAGATCAATATTATTCCGCAGATACAGCGTATTCCGGGTGTTGCCCAAGCTCAGGTTTTCGGAACGAGGGATTACTCGATGAGAATATGGTTAAAGCCAGACAGATTAGCAGCCAATAACCTTTCTCCGCAGGAAGTGATGGCGGCTATCAAAGATCATAACCTTGAAGCTGCACCAGGACGTCTGGGACAGGGAAGTAAGGAAACTTACGAATATATTCTAAAGTATAAAGGTAAATTAAGCAAAAATGAAGACTACGAGAATATTGCCATTAAAGCCAATAATGACGGTTCATTTTTAAGATTAAAAGATGTAGCAAGAGTAGAATTCGGTTCTTATACCTATACTGCAGCCAACAGAGTGGATGGTAAACCTGTAGCAGGTTTCGCTATTCTTCAAACTGCAGGCTCCAATGCGAATGAAATTCTAACTGAAATTGAAAAGCAGGTTGATCAGTTTTCCACTACCCTTCCAAAAGGAGTAAAGCCGATCATTATGTACAATTCCAAAGATTTCCTTGACGCCTCTATTCATCAGGTGGTTGAGACTTTGGTGATTGCATTTATCCTGGTATTTATTGTAGTATATATTTTCCTTCAGGATTTCAGATCTACATTGATTCCTGCGATTGCAGTTCCGGTAGCCATTATCGGTACCTTCTTCTTCCTGCAACTATTTGGATTCAGTATCAATATGCTTACTTTGTTCGCACTGGTACTCGCCATCGGTATTGTAGTGGATGATGCCATTGTGGTGGTAGAAGCCGTCCATTCCAAAATGGAACAAACAGGAATGCCGGTAGAGCAAGCCACTACAAACTCTATGAGTGAAATTTCCGGGGCCATTATTTCCATTACATTGGTGATGTGTGCCGTATTTATTCCTGTTGGTTTCATGCAGGGTCCTGCGGGAGTTTTCTACAGACAGTTTGCCTTTACTTTGGTAATTGCGATTATGATTTCAGCAGTCAATGCATTAACATTGAGTCCTGCTTTATGTGCATTATTCTTAAATGATCCTCAGGGAGAACATGGTGAGCACGGTCATAAAAAAGGTTTTGGAGCGAAATTCTTCAATGCATTCAATGTAGCCTTCAATAATATGACCAGAAAATATATCTACAGCCTTAAGTTTTTAATTAAAAACAAATGGGTAGCCGTTGGAGGTCTTGCACTTATCATTGCTTCAAGTATTTTCTTAATCAATAAAGCTCCGACAGGGTTTATCCCAACAGAAGATCAAGGATTCGTTTTGTATGCCGTGAATACTCCTCCGGGAAGTTCACTGGACAGAACGAACAGAGCAACTGAGCAGATTGATAAAATTGTAAATGCTGAAAAAGCCATGAATCACCTTTGGGTAGCCGATGGGATGAACTTTATCAGTAATGCCAACGCCTCTCCTTATTCTGCAGGCTTCATTAAGTTGAAAGATTATAAGGACCGGGGCGAGATGAAAGATCCGGATCAAATTGCAGCAGCATTGACAGGAAAGGTTGCCCAGGTGAAAGATGCCAATGCATTCTTCTTCAATTTCCCAACAGTACAAGGATTTGGTAACGTTTCCGGATTTGAATTTATGCTTCAGGATAAAACAAACGGCTCTTTTGAGCAGTTGGGAACAACCACTCAGGCCTTTATCGGTGAACTGATGAAACGTCCGGAAATAGCATTCGCCTTTACAACTTATGCTGCCGGAAACCCTCAATACACAATAGATGTAGATTCTGACAAAGCCAATCAGCTGGGTGTTTCTATAACAGAATTGATGCAAACCATGCAGATCTATTACGGTAGTAGCTTTGTTTCGGATTTCAACAGGTTCGGGAAATATTACAGAGTAATGGCCCAGGCGGATATTCCTTACCGTACAGATGCGAATTCTCTGGAAGGGATTTACGTTAAAAACAATTTAGGTGAAATGGTTCCTGTAAAGACTTTGGTTACTTTAAAAAGAACTTTCGGTCCTGAAACCGTGACAAGAAATAACCTTTTCAACGCGGTAACGATTAACGGAACTCCAAAACCCGGTTACAGTACCGGAGATGCCATTAAAGCTGTAGAAGAAGTGGCTCAGAAATCTCTTCCGAGAGGTTTCGGATATGAATGGACAGGAATTACCCGTGAGGAGATCAAAACAGGTGGCCAGACCGCATTTGTATTCATGTTAAGTATACTATTTGTGTATTTCTTATTGGCTGCCCAGTATGAAAGTTATATCCTTCCGTTCGCTGTTATTTTAACAGTCCCTACAGGGATTTTCGGAGTATTTGCTTTCACGGGATTAGCGGGAATTGACAATAATATTTACGTTCAGGTAGGTTTGATCATGCTGGTCGGGCTGTTAGCGAAAAATGCGATCCTTATTGTAGAGTTTGCCGTCCAGAGAAGAAAAGCAGGAAAAACGCTGATTGAATCCGCACTTCAGGCTTCAAGATTACGTTTGAGACCTATTCTGATGACCTCATTTGCCTTCATCATCGGTATGCTTCCGCTGGTTTGGACACAGGGAGCTGCTGCGAAAGGTAACCACTCTATCGGTATCAGTACTGTAGGAGGAATGTTTACAGGAGTAGTATTCGGGATTTTCATCATTCCGGTAATGTATGTAATCTTCCAGTACCTACATGAAAAAATGCCAAGCAGAAAAAAGAGAAGACTTCAAAAACAAAAATTGGAGGAAGAACTTCTGGCAACAGCTCATTAATACATATGATATACAAAACTTTGAGATCAATAGAGACTTAACTATTCAAACTAATATCATCAATGCAAAGTATTTCTCCTACTAAAGACCTCTTTGCAATAAAAAGCATCTCAAAGTTTTGTTTTCAATTAAAAATTCGATTTAAACTATGAAAAGAATTAAGAATTTTCTTCTAACACTTATATTGGCTTTAGGCGCGGTTTCGTGTGTGTCCAAACTGGCATACACGGAGCCGGACCTTCAGCTCCCGGAAAAATTTCAGTACACGGCTACTGCTGATACAGCAAGTGTTGCCAACCTGGAATGGAAACAGTTTTTCAGCGATCCCATTTTACAGGGACTGATTGAAAAAGGAATAAAAAATAACTATGATCTGCAGATTGCTCTAAAACAGGTAGCTTCTTCACAGGAAAAACTGAAACAGGCAAAATATCTTCAGTATCCTGATGTAGGTTTTGCGGTTTCAGCACAAATTTCAAAACCTTCGGAAAACAGCATGAACGGAAAAAGCTTAAATTCATTTTTAGGACAGAATCACGTTGAAGATTACAACGCAGCATTCAACCTTTCCTGGGAGGCTGATATCTGGGGAAAGATCAAAAACCAGCAGGAAGTTTCAAGAATGCAGTATCTTCAGACTTACGAAGCTACAAAAGCTGTGCAGACACAGGTTGTAGCAGCGATTGCCCAGGGATATTATAATTTATTGATGCTTGATAAGCAGATGCAGATTGCAAAATCAAATTTGGAATTAAGTAGCAATACTCTTTCCATCACTGAAAAAATGTGGCAGAGCGGTGATACAACTTCTTTAGGCGTTCAGCAGGCTACGGCACAGAAACAGGCTACGGAGCTCTTGATCACTCAGCTGGAACAAAATATTGCGATCCAGGAAAATGCTTTAAGTATTCTTGTAGGTGAAAACCCAACTAAAATCAGCAGAACAATTGAAATGCCGGACACTTCTCTTCCACAGAATATTTCTACAGGGCTTCCGGCAGCTATGGTGAGCCGTCGTCCGGATGTCCGTCAGCAGGAACTGGTTCTGTTGGAATCCAATTCAATGGTGGGAATTGCTCAGGCTAATATGTATCCGGCTTTGAAAATTACAGCAAGCGGAGGTGTAAATTCATTTAAAATTGATAACTGGTTCCAGATTCCGGCGTCATTGTTCGGATCTGTATTAGGTGGACTGACTCAGCCTATTTTCCAGAAAAGACAGTTAAAAACCGACTTGAATGTGGCTAAAATCCAGAGAGAGAAAAACGTATTGGCCTTCCGTCAATCTGTTTTAAATGCTGTGGGTGAAGTTTCCGATGCTTTGGTTTCTAACGAAAGCTTAAAAGTTCAGGAACAGAAAGCGACAGAACAGGTAACAACTCTGAAAAACGGAATAAAAAGTGCAGAAATGCTTTACAAAGGCGGTATGGCCAATTACTTGGAAGTGATAACAGCTCAGGGAAATTCTTTACAGGCTGAACTGAATCTTGCGTCCGTAAAAAGACAGAGACTGAGTAGCATTGTAGATCTTTACAGAGCTCTTGGCGGCGGTTGGAAGTAGTAAATTTAATTATATTGTTTGAAGTGCGGTCTCTGGTTTAGGGGCCGCATTTTTGTTTTTCTCCTGCAGTTTGAATTACTAATTAAGCGTATTAAAATAACACAAACATCTGCGGGATCTGCTCAGTCTGCGAGATATTTTATGCTATAAACCACATCAATCCCTTTGTAGATCGTCAATTTAAACCATTAAGATCATTGAAAAAAATTAAATTTATCTAAGAAGAAATCACATGAAATTTTTAAATTCTCATCCCTTAAAGCGAAGCTAAACTTAATATTCTTAAAAACTTAACCAATCCTTAATGGTTTAAAATATCCTGAAATTTATTTTTCGAACTGTCCGGAGATCCATTGAAGCAGCTCTTCAAAGTCTTTTTGCGAATATCCTAATGGCAGATAGTGAATATCATCTGCTTTTCTGTACCATGTCAGCTGACGTTTTGCATATCTGCGGCTGTTCTTTTTAATTTCAGAAACCGCAAATTCCAAATCCCATTCTCCGTCAAAATATTTGAATAATTCTGCATATCCAACAGTTTTTAAAGCGGTAAGATCTTTAAATTCCTCCAAGCTTTCCGCCTCCGCCAAAAGCCCTTTCTCCATCATGATATCTACTCTTCTGTTGATCCTGTCATACAGATCCTCTCTTGGAGCTTCAATTCCGATACGGATCACATTAAAGTCTCTGGAATCCTGAGAAATAGCAATCTGTTCCGAATATTTTTTATCCGTCTGCCAGATTACGTCAATAGCCCGTAAAAGTCTTCTGTGATTATGAAAATCTACGACTTCAAAATACTCGGGATCAAGTTCTTTTAATATTTGCTGAAGCTTTTCGATTCCTTCAGTATCAAGGATTTCCTGTAATTTTCTCTGATTATTTTCATCAGCTTCAGGCAGGTCATTCAAACCTTCAATAACTGCTTTTTCGTACATCATACTTCCACCGACCAAAATAACGGTGTCATGATTGACAAAAAGTTCATTGAGTTTTTTTAAAGCATCTTCCTCATACTGCCCGATAGAATAATATTCCTGAACCGAAAGATTCCCGATAAAATGATGAGGGGCTTCCGCCAGTTCTTCTTCCGAAGGTGATGCTGTTCCTATTTTCATTTCTTTAAAAAACTGGCGGGAATCGCAGGAAACAATTTCGGTATTGAAATGTTTTGCCAGATCAATTGCAAGTCTCGTTTTGCCTATTCCAGTAGGTCCTACAACAGAAATCAAATTTTTCATATGTAGTTTATCTATTTGTTCTTTAAAGGTCATATGGAATCTTAAGTCTTCATCATTAATTGTGGTTTCCAAATCACTGCGATTTCACAGTGCTAATTTAAATGTTTATCTTTGTACAACAATAAAAAACTATGATTTTATCAATGACCGGATTCGGCAGAGCCGAAGGTGTTTTTGAAGGAAAAAAGATTTCAATAGATATTAAATCTCTGAACAGCAAAAGCTTCGATTTGAATATCAAAGTCCCTTTACGTTATAAAGAGAAAGAATTTGAGATCAGAAAAATCCTTAATGACAGAATTATCCGTGGAAAGGTAGATTGCTACATTAATTTGGAGAACCTTGAAGAGACTAACGATGTGAAGATCAACAGGAGTTTAATTGACTCTTATATGAATGAACTTCGCAATATCGCTTCAGACGGTCCAGACTTTGAATACCTGAAAATGGCGGTAAGACTTCCTGATGCCATCACTTCAAGACCTGACGAACTTACGGAAGGCGAATGGGAGGCTCTGGCAAAGATCGTTCATGCAGCTGTAGACCGTTTCATGGAATTCAGAAAGACAGAAGGAACTATTTTACATGAAGAACTCGAGAGAAACATCCAGAATATTGATAAATATCTTTCTGAAGTAGTTCCTTTTGAAGAAGAAAGAATCACTGCTGTAAAAGAGCGTTATCAGAAATCTTTAAAGGAATTTGAGAATGTAGACGAAACCCGTTTCTATCAGGAAATGGCTTACTTCACGGAGAAACTTGATATTGCAGAAGAGAAAGTAAGGCTGACTCAGCATTTGAAATACTACAAAGAAGTAATGGATAATGAAGATTTCAACGGAAAAAAACTTGGCTTTATTTCCCAGGAAATCGGAAGAGAGATCAATACCTTAGGTTCAAAGGCCAATCATGCAGAGATCCAGAAGCTGGTGGTCATGATGAAAGATGATCTGGAAAAAATAAAAGAACAGACGTTAAACGTATTATAGACCATAGACCTATAGACAAGAGATCAAAGAATTTATTCTCATATCTCTAATCTAAAAATCTCTAATCTAAATGAATAAAGTTATCATATTTTCAGCGCCATCGGGGAGCGGAAAAACTACATTAGTAAAGCATTCTCTGGAAACATTTCCTGAACTTGCGTTCTCCATCTCATGTACCACAAGACAGCCGAGAGGAAGTGAAACCCATGCAGTGGATTATCATTTTTTGAGTCCTGATGAATTCAGACAGAAAATAGCGGAAGATGCTTTTGTAGAATATGAAGAAGTATATACTGACAAATATTACGGTACTTTAAAATCTGAAGTGGAAAAAATCTGGAATCAGGGAAAAGTAGTTATTTTTGATGTAGATGTAAAAGGGGGAATTTCCTTAAAAAAATATTTTGGAGAGCAAGCCCTGTCTATTTTCATTGAACCGCCTTCCATAGAAGAATTGGAACGAAGATTGATCTCCAGAAACACTGACGATGCAGAAACCATCAAAACACGTGTAGCAAAGGCCGGAGAAGAAATGACCTTTGCGAAAGAGTTTGACAGGATCGTTATTAATACCGATCTTGATGTAGCAAAAAAAGAAATAGAAAGTTTAATAAAAAAATTTATTGGGAATTAAGAGATGGAGGATGGAAGCCGGATGATGGAAGTTTGAAAGAGTAATTACAATTCAAACTACAACATTCTAACTTCTAATTTCTAACTTCTAACTTCCAGAATCAAAAAACATTAAGGTGGATATGAGTACCGAAACATTAGAAAAAGCTAAATCTGCGATTCCTGTAAGAGGATTTCTGGATATAAAAGACATAGCGATCCCTCAAGGAGAAGAACTGGTGAAAGCTATTCTGAAACTTAAGGAAGAAAAAAATGCGGTGATCCTTGCCCATTATTATCAGCCGGGAGAAATTCAGGATATTGCTGATTTCCTGGGAGATTCTCTGCAGCTGGCAAGACAGGCCAAAGACACCAATGCAGACATGATCGTATTCTGTGGAGTACATTTCATGGCTGAAGCCGCTAAAATTCTGAATCCGACTAAAAAAGTAGTTCTTCCTGATACCATGGCCGGATGCTCTCTGGCAGACGGATGTTCAGGCGAAGGATTGAGAAAGATGCGCGAACAGCACCCTAATGCTCTGATCGCTACATATATCAACTGCAACGCAGAAACTAAAGCAGAAAGTGATATCATCGTAACCAGCTCAAATGCTGAAACTGTGATTGAAGCCCTTCCAAAAGACAGACCGATCATTTTTGCTCCGGATAAAAATTTGGGAAGATATTTATCTAAAAAAACCGGTCGTGATATGATTCTTTGGGACGGAAGCTGCATCGTACACGAAGCATTTTCCATGGAAAGAATTGCCCAGCAGATGGCGGACAATCCTGATGCGAAATTAATTGCACATCCTGAAAGCGAGGAAGCCGTTTTAAAGCTGGCCCACTTTATAGGTTCCACTTCTGCCCTGCTGAATTTTGTAGAGCAAGACGACTGTCAGAAATTCATTATTGCCACTGAGGAAGGAATTCTTCACGAAATGAAAAAACGTGCTCCGCATAAAGAACTTATTCCTGCGCTGGTTTTTGATGAAAGCTGTAACTGTTCGGAATGTTTCTATATGAAACGTAATACTATGGAAAAATTATATCTGTGCATGAAATACGAGCTTCCGGAAATCCTTATCGACGAAGAACTTCGTTTAAAGGCTCTCAAGCCAATCGAGGCCATGCTGGATCTTTCGAAGTCAATCAAATAATGAAAAAAACATTTTTACTATTGCTTCTATTTGCCAGTAGTTTGTACTTTTCTCAGAATCATAAAGAAATAGTGATCAGACAAGCCACTGAAATGAGGAAATATTTCATGGAAAAAAATTATAACGCATACAGTAATTATGTTTATGATGGTGTTATAAAAATGTTTGGAGATAAAAAGAAAATGATCAGTACATCGGTGGATGCTGTTGAAAAAATGAGTAAAGCCGGATATACTTTCAAAAAAGTTGACTTTTCTGAAGTTTCTGATATTATTCATACTAAAAATGAACTGCAGACAGTAGTCCATCAAAAAATAGAAATGGAAGCACCTAAAGGTAATGTTTTGGGTGATTATTATATAATAGCCGTTTCAAAAGATAATGGAAAAAATTGGAAGTTTATAGACACTTCAGGAAAAAGTATTGAATCAGTAAGAAAATACTTTCCAAACTTAAGTTCTAAACTTTATATTCCAAATAAGAAAATTACTATCAAATAGAAAGTATAAAAATAAGCACTGTTTTCACAGTGCTTATTTTTTCATATATTTAAAGTTCAAACCAAAATCTTTACATATGAAAAATTTAAAAAAATTAGACAAAAAATGTATAAAAAGTATCAATGGCGGAACATCAAGCGAATGTGACACTTATTGCAAGCCTGATGAAGTATGTATTCCGGGAGTATGTGGTAGCCCGCCAAAATGTTTAGCCACTTCTTAAAAGTTGATGAGTTAATCAATTTTAGTAAATTAAAAAAAGCACTGTTATAAAACAGTGCTTTACTTTTTAAATGGGTCCGAAGCAGAAATAATCTACTCTCACCCTTAATTTGCAACATTCAGGCAAAGCATTAAAATCTTCACATGATTTTGGATAATCCGGACCTACTCCATAAGGTCCCGGAGGGCAGTACTCAAAACAGGTATTTCCTCCGTTAATCGATTTCAGATTTTCTCTACCTAACTTTTTAAGATTTTTCATATTGATTTGTTTTGGTTTCTAAATATAGTATTTTAAACCTCATCTATGAAAATGTACTAATAAAAAGAGACTCTAAATTAATTACACCATCGGAGCATAGCACGTACCTCCCGGAGTTCTCCAGCAGCCCCAGGCCCCACCGCCACGAAAGCATACATACGCAGCCCCGCCACATGTCTCAATTTGAAAGTCGGTAAATCCACCGCTGATTTTACTCTTTTCTTCTCTTGAAAGTTTTTTTAAATTTTTCATATTAATTTTAATTTTGTTTCATAAATACACTTTAAACATCATTTGTGAAAAAACATCACAACATGAAGAATAAAGCTTTAATTTATCACTGGACCTACGCAGCTCATCATGACAAGATACTGCCCTTTACAGCAATCCGTTAAAGCAGCATACTGCTGACAGCTGCGTGTTGCTCCGGATCCCGGGGGGCCAAAAGTAGTTCCTGCAGGATAGGGGCAACCTCCAGGACATGCTGCACCATTTACTTTTTTCAACTGTTGTTTCGATAATTTTCTCATAATACTTTTCTTATTGTTAATAACTATTTGCAGTTCTATTATAACTGAATTTTTCACATGCTGTTGATGTGCTTAACAAAGATGGAGCTCAAAAACATCGAAACAAAACCAGAATTAGCAGGTGTAACTGAATATTGAGTAAGTGATGCAATTTGCTTGATTCTTGTAATCATTTCTGACAAATTATTTTGATATCTCCAAATAATTTGTACATTTGTTTGGTAAAGAATGAACTTTCTAAGAAACATATCAGATATTTCTATACCGGAATTACTTATTTCGGGACTATCTTCTGTTTCTACATTTACTACTACAACAACTACCCCTTAGCGGGGTACATTTTCACATATCATTTCCTGCACCCGTACTCTTTTTTTTAAAGAGTAACCATTTCGTTTTACCCAACCCTTAAAAATTTATTGGATGAAAGTCTTAAAATTCGGCGGTACATCTGTCGCCAATGCCGGAAATATCCTTCTGGCAGAAAATATTATTAAAAAAGAATCTTTACAGAGCAGAGTGATTGTTGTAGTTTCAGCTCTTCATAATGTTACTGATAACCTCATCAAAGCAGCTGAATACGCTTCTCTTAAAGATGAAAGATATATTCCCATTATTAAAAGTCTGGAAGAAAGACATTTAGATCTTGTTAAAGAACTGATTCCTGTTTTATCCCAGAGCCCATGGCTAAGCTTCGTTAAAAAGCATTTTAATGATATGGAAGATATCTACAGCGGAATATTTGTATTAGGTGAGTTTACAGATAAAATCCGGGACAGGATTACTTCATATGGAGAATTTCTGTCATCAAATCTTATCGCAGCAAGGCTTCAGTATGAGGGATTGAACTGTATATGGATGAATTCGGCTGACCAGATCAGAACAGATAATAGTTTTACCAATGCGAAGGTAGATTTTGAGATCACTGAAGAAAATGTAAAGAATTTTACAGACAATCATAAAAACCAGATCATCGTTGCTCCCGGCTTTATTGCTAGAGATCAGAACGGAAATGCTACTACATTAGGCAGAGGCGGTTCCGATTATACAGCAGCTATAATTGCAGCAGCAGTTTCTGCTGAAGAGCTTCAGATCTGGACCGATGTAAACGGCATGATGACTGCAGATCCAAGATTGGCTTCCAATGCTAAACCTATTCCTGAGATTTCTTATCATGAAGCCATGGAACTTTCCCATTTTGGGGCTAAGGTTCTGTATCCACCATCCATTCAGCCTGTTATGGCAAAAAATATCGATCTTAAGATTAAAAATACTTTTGATCCGGAAGCGCCTGGAACACTGGTTTCCCATAAATTAGACCAATCAGCTGTTGAAAAACAACAGGCTGCAGCAGGAGTTTCCAATATGAGCCATATTGCCCTTCTTACACTGGAAGGCAGCGGAATGGTAGGAATTCCCGGAACTTCGGCAAAACTCTTCCAGTGTCTCAGCTTTGAAAAAATAAATGTTATCCTTATTACTCAAGGTTCTTCGGAACATTCTATTACCATTGTCGTCAATGAAAAAGACGTATTTCATGCAGAAAATGTTGTGAATTCCTCTTTCGAAGATGATATAAAACTACAGAGAGTAGCTCCTGTAAAAATAGAAACCGGACTTTCAATTGTGGCGCTGGTAGGAGAAAACATGAAAAACAGAAGCGGAATAAGTGCCAAAATGTTCGGATGCCTGGGTAGTAACGGGATTAATATCAGAGCTATTGCGCAGGGATCTTCAGAAAGGAATATCAGTATTGTTATTTCAGAAAAGGATACTAAAAAAGCAGTTAACGTTCTTCATGAAGAATTTTTTGAATCGGAAATTAAGCAGGTACACCTTTACCTATGTGGAATCGGAAATGTAGGATCAAAACTGGTAGAGCAGATCTTTGAACAAAATGAATACCTTAGGGAAAACAATTTGATTAATTTAAGAATTGCAGGGATTTCCAACAGCCGGAAAATGTTTTTTTCTGATCACGGAATTTCTGAAAGCGAGTACAGCAACTGGAGTGAAAAAGGCGTCGAAGCTTCTATCCATGGCTTTGCAGAAGAGATTATTTCCCGGAATCTTCGGAATTCAGTATTTATTGATGTAACTGCCAGTTCATCAGTACCGGAGATCTATGAAAACTTATTAAAAAGAAGCATCAATATTGTGGCTTGCAACAAAATTGCAGCCTCTTCAGATTTTAAAGTGTATAAAAACTTAAAAAATACTGCACGGAATCACAACTGCAATTTCTACTTTGAAACCAATGTGGGAGCCGGACTTCCGGTTATCGGAACTATTAATGATCTCATGAAAAGTGGTGACAAAATCACTTCTATACAGGCTGTATTAAGTGGAACGCTAAATTTCGTCTTTAACAATTATGACGGAAGCAGAACATTTTCAGAAGTTGTTGCCCAGGCCCAGAAAGAAGGTTTCACCGAACCGGATCCACGACTGGATCTGACTGGAACTGATGTAGCCCGAAAAATCTTAATTCTCGCCAGAGAAGCTGGATATCCCCTTCAGTTTGAAGATATAGAGAATGAAAGCTTCCTGCCTGAAGAATGTCTACAGGGAAGTGTAGAAAACTTCTATAAAAAGCTTACTGAATACGAAAGTCATTTTAAAAATTTAGTCAGTGAGGCACAAAAAAATGGCAAAATATTGAAATATACTGCTGAATTTAAAGATGGTAAAGCTAAGGTTGGCCTTCAGCATGTTGCTCCAGACAGTGATCTCTATCATCTGTATGGCAAAGACAATATTGTCATTTTCAAAACCTTAAGATACTCCGAGCAGCCTCTTGTTGTAAAAGGAGCTGGTGCAGGAGCCGAAGTAACTGCCAGCGGTGTGTTTGCAGATATTATCCGATCAGTTTAAAATAAATAATATGAAAAAGATTAAAATAAAAGTTCCGGCTACCGTTGCCAATCTCGTTTGCGGATTTGATATCCTGGGAATGGCTATTCATGAGCCTTATGACGAAATGGAACTGCAATTACTGGACAGCCCAGAGATCATTATCAGACATGAAGATCATTTCGGGCTTCCGGAAGATCCGTCAAAGAATGTTGCGGGCGTTGTTCTCCAAAATATCATCGCCCATCTGAAGCTGACAAAAGGTTTTGAGGTCACGATTCGTAAACATATAAAGCCGGGCAGCGGGCTCGGCTCTAGTGCGGCAAGTGCCGCCGGAGCCGCTTTTGGGGCTAATGCTTTATTAGGAAATATTTTATCCCGTGAAGAAATGGTTCACTTCGCCATGTTCGGTGAAGAGCTTGCTTCCGGAGTACGCCATGCTGACAATATTGCTCCGTGCATTTATGGAGGTATCACATTGGTGAAATCCTCCTCTCCTATTGATATTATTCCTTTGAGTACCCCCAATCTGTATGTAGCTGCAGTCCATCCGCAGGTCGAGGTGAAAACTTCAGATGCACGACAGATTTTAAAGAAAAATATTCTTCTGAAAGACGCTGTGGAACAGTGGGGAAATATAGCAGGACTCGTGACAGGAATCCTCAAAAACGATATTCCGCTCATCGGAAGAAGTCTGAATGATATCATTGTAGAACCTGTCCGAAGCATTCTGATTCCGAAATTTGATGAGATCAAAACAAGAAGTTTGGAGACTGGTGCACTTGGAGGTGGAATTTCGGGTTCAGGACCTTCAATTTTTATGCTGGCAGAAAAAAAAGAAACATCAGAAAAGATTGCCCAGCTGATGAAATCTGTGTACGATGAAATTGAAATCGAGAGTTTTGTATATGTATCAAAAATAAATCCTTCAGGAATTGAGATTGTTGAAGAAGATCATGATGATAACCAATAAATTAAAGACAATGAATTATTATAATTTAAAAGACAAACAGGAAACCGTTAATTTCAAAAAAGCCTCTATAAAAAGTCAAGGTAACCAAAAAGGACTATTTTTCCCGGAAAAAATCCCTCAGTTTGATAAAGAGTTCATTCAGAACCTGCATCTGTATTCCAATGAAGAAATTGCGTTCAGATGTATGAAGGATCTTATCGGGGACGAAATTCCTTCGGAAATATTAAAGAAAATTGCTGCTGAAACCATCAGCTTTGAGATTCCTTTAAAAAAGATCAGTGAGCAGATATCTATTCTGGAGCTTTTCCATGGACCTACTTTGGCCTTTAAAGATGTCGGTGCGAGATTTATGAGCCGATGTCTGTCATATTTTCTAAAAGATCAGGATAAAAAAGTAACAGTTCTTGTGGCCACTTCCGGTGATACGGGAGGAGCTGTTGCTTATGGATTTTATAATGTTCCGGGAATCAATGTGGTGATTCTTTACCCCAAAAACAAGGTGAGTGCTGTTCAGGAAAAACAGCTTACGGCAGTGGGAGGAAATATTTCGGCACTGGAGGTCAACGGAAACTTTGATGACTGTCAGAATCTTGTCAAGCAGGCTTTTTCAGATGAAAGTATTAACTCAGAGTTGTTTTTAACTTCGGCTAATTCTATTAATGTTGCCAGGTGGCTTCCCCAGCAGATTTATTATTTATTAGCTTTAAAGCAATGGAAACAGCACGAAAATCAGGATCCGGTAATTGGTGTTCCGAGTGGAAATTTCGGAAATATCTGTGCAGGACTTCTTGCTTATTTCCGGGGGCTTCCTGCAGAGCATTTTATTGCTGCATGCAACAAAAATGATGTGGTACCTGATTATCTGAAAAACCATAAATATCATCCTAAAAAAGCTGTAGCTACCCTATCCAATGCCATGGATGTTGGAGATCCAAGTAATTTCACCAGAATTCTGGAACTTTTCGGGCATCAGTTTGATCATCTGAAGAATATGATTTCAGGATATTCGATAGATGATGAATTAACCCTGCAAACCATAAAAGAAGTATACGAAAAATATAAGTATATCCTCGACCCTCACACTGCAGTTGCATTTGCTGCTATGAAACAGTATCTGAATGAAAATCCCGGCAAAAAAGGATTTATATTGGGAACAGCACATCCTGTGAAATTCCCTGAAGCAGTAGAAAAAGCAGCTCATATCGCCATTGATATCCCCGAAGCGCTGAATGATCTTATGAAAAAGGAGAAAAAAACTGTAGAAATAAATGCAGATTTTGAAGAATTAAAACGATTTTTGCTGAATAAAAATCAGGACAATGAGCAAGATCTTTCTTGAAGATGTAAAAATATATGCCTACCACGGCGTGCTTCCCGAAGAAAATATCATCGGGACCTATTATATTTTAAATGCAGAGCTGCACACGGATCTTTGGGAAGCTGCGGAAACAGATGATCTGAATGATACGATAAGCTATGCTGACATCAATGAGATCATTCATCAGGAAATGTTCATTAAATCCAAATTACTGGAGCACGTGGCAGGAAGAATTATTATGAAGATTCATGAAAGTTTTCCCCAGATTTCCTACATCAAACTGAAGATCACAAAAGCTTCACCACCGATGCGCGGTGAAATGAAAGGAGCAAGTATTGAGCTGGAAAGAAGCTTCAAACCTGGCGATTTTTAATTTTATCTATACAAAAAACATACTGAATTGAAATCCATCAAATTATTATTTCTATTAAGTTTCGCCATAGTTTTTGGCCAGACTGCTGTTGATAATCAATCTGCTGTTTATAATTTCCCGAAAATAAAATCCAGCATTACAATGCCGGTAACCATTCCGCTTTCTGAAATCAGCAATATGATCAATGCTTCGGTAAAGGAGCTGGTATTTCAGGATGATTCTTATACGGATAACAACAATGACCAGTTCAAGGTAAAGGTATGGAAGACCCGTCCTATCCGCCTCGTAGGCGGAACAAGTCAAAACCTCCTGATAGAGGTTCCTTTAAAAATATGGGCCGAAAAAGGGATTGGTACGCTGGGAGTATATTCGTACCAGAATACAACTTTTGAAACGGTTATGTCCTTCAATACCACGATTAATTTTAATAACAACTGAACAATTTCTACCCATACGCAGCCCAACGGTTTCAGATGGGTAACCAAGCCTGTTTTGGATTATGGAAGAATACAGATTCCTATCACCTCACTGGTAGAAAAAAGTCTGAAGGAACAGCAGGGAAAATTTGCGAAAACTATTGATCAGCAGATGGCTACCCAGCTGAATTTCCAGCAGTATGCAGTAATGGCCTGGAATGTTTTCTCGCAGCCTTTTAATATTTCGGAGGAGTATAATACATGGCTGAAAATAAGCCCGGTCGGTGTGAATATCACTCCGCTGAAATTCTTTGGAAATGAGATTACCACAAATATAGGAATGGATATTTATTCGGAAACGTTTACGGGAAGCAAACCTGCTGCATCACCATTGGTAAAATCAGCTGGAAATTTCAATGTAGTTCCGGTTTTAGCCAATCAGTTTCTTCTGCAGACCACTGCTAATGTTCCTTTTTCAGAAGCAACAAATATTGCCAGAAATATGTTCATGAACAAGGAATATGATGTTCGAGGCTCCAAGGTAAAGATCAAAGACATTCGTGTTTATGGTGCCGAAGGAAGAGTGATTATTGAAGCTGAAACAGAAGGCTACGTGAATGGAAAAGCCATTATTTCCGGGATCCCTGTATATGATAAAACGAAAAAGAAAATAGTGCTGTCCAATACAAAATTCAATTTAAGGACGGCTAATGTGCTGCAGAAAACCGCTACCTTACTTTTTAAAGGAAAAATTGTAAAGATGATCGAAGAAGAATACGGAATTCCTACACAGGATCTGGAGCTGGCCTCGAAAAAAAGTATAGAGGAAGCATTCAATAAAGAATATTATAAAGGTTTAAAAATGAATGGAAGGGTTTTCAATCTAAAACCCGGCAGTGTCTTGTTAAATCAATCCGGTATCACTGCAGTTATTGAAACAAATGCCACTTTAAAGCTAATACTTAACGGAATATAAATTAATCAAAAACTAATACCACCATGAGAAAATATCTGGCAGTTGTCGACAGACATAAGGCCACCTCCGGCAAACGCTTTCTTAATTTCTTTTTAGACAGGCTTTTTATACAGGTCATTTATTATGCATTCTTTTTTATATTTGGAATAGGATACACGATAGTATATGGAGAGGGATTCTCTGCTGAAAATGAAAACCAAAGTTTTACTTTTACCCTGATCACATTCCTTATTTACCTGGCTCTGTCTTTTTCCTATTTCTTTTTTATGGAATATTATCTGGGCAAGACCATTGCTAAATATATAACAGGAACAGAGGTAATCAGCATAGATGGAAATAAACCAACATCCCAACAGATTATTGCCCGTACTTTTTCCCGTGCTGTACCTTTTGACTCCCTTTCTTTTTTAGGGAATAATGGCTGGCATGACAGCTGGAGTGATACCCGGGTGATCAACGGTAAAGACTATATTGCTGAAAGACAATTAAAAGAGGAAATAAGCAGCATTGGCGCTAAAGAAATGATTTAAAAATTTTTGTTCATTAATTTTTTTTGCTATATTTGCACACCTCAAAAATGGTAAAAATGGTACTTTGGCCGAGTGGCTAGGCAGTGGTCTGCAACACCATCTACAGCGGTTCGAATCCGCTAGGTACCTCATTACAAACCTCTAATCATCTTGTTAACAGATCTTTAGAGGTTTTTTGTTTGCTCCTTTCCCGATATTTTCCCGACAATCTTATTTTAAACTAGTTTTTCTTTTTCAGAACTGAAAATTTGAGGATAAGTTTGTTTCTAAAAGAACAAACACGATCATTTATTATTTTTATTAAATATCTTTATTAATAATCTTGTTTCATTATCTTTTTTAAGCTGTCGATATTTTGAAAAAATGTTTTTACTATTCAAAAAAATATTCTCTAACTAATTGTTTTTTCTTTTTAAGCTGCTGATTTACTTTTTAGGCTGTTGAAGAGTTGTTGTTGCCTTTATTTTTTCCAAAGCTATATTAAGAGCATTTTTTTTACTTTCTTTTAATACGTTTATCTTCATGCTCTCCTTTCTTTTCTCTGCTTCATACACTAATTCTTCAAGATTAATATCAAATCCCACATAAAAACCTTTAGTATACCGGGAGTAATATTTTAATCCCCAATTAATTTGTAGCTCAATCTTTATTTTATCCAAATGGTATCTTGTAAAATCAAAACCTTTTAAAGCTTGGTATTCTTTTACTTTTTCTTTACCTGCCATTCTTGTAAACATCATCTGGTTATTTGTTTTAGCATATTGCTTCTTTCCAATAATTGATTTTAAAGCCAAAAAAGCAAATAAACATTCCCAGATATAATCTGTTTTATCGTTTTTATAGAAGTCCCAAAAAATATCTGTATTTAGTCCCGTATAGACTTTCGAGTTTCTATATTTTGAATGTAATTGTCTACCTTGTGATAAGGCAATAGTTATACTTCCTAACTCCACATTAAACCAAGATGCTGACCTTTTAAATCTTTCTTCCTCTGTTTCTTCATACTCATTCAAGTCTTCAATAAGGATAGAATGATTATAAATTGAATAGTAAAGTAAATTGCTGAGGAAATTTTTCTTAGCCTCCGAATTGGATTTTAAAATCCCTTGCATTAAATGAATAGGAAAATTGAAGTACTTGACATTGTTTTTAGATACTTCCATATTTTTATTTTTTGAATGGAAAATTAATCAGGGACTACGACAAAAGATGACGCATTATTTTGCTTGCCATGACATAAAATAAGTTTATTACTAAATAGACGGAATAAGCTAAATTCCGGAAACTAATAATCTTTCAATATCATGATGAGAAATTTTATCAGCAACACTTAACCTCTCCGTTATTTTCAGATATTTTTTTGTAGGTTTTCCTTTATAATATTTTTTGAAATAAGGTTTGTATAGCTGTTCATAAAGCCTTTCTGATTCAAAATATGGTCCATATAGTTTATCCATCAGACGGAAATTTTTGCTTTCTATCTGTTTCTGATACATTATGCCAAGATATGCTTCCCGATGAAGAAAATATTTTTTACCATATAATTTCCTGCAAAGCTTACCGGTATTAGGGCAAACAAAGAACCAAATTTTCCCGTTTCCAAGATTAGATGTCTTTGAAACAATTTGAATATTATAATTAACAGATTCTTTTTTATAGAGATAATCAAGTGTTAAAACCCCTCTATCTTCACCTATCTGAACTGAAATTCTTATACTGGCTCTTTCCTCGCCATGTCTTGACCATTTTATTGTTCCACTTAGATGTTGCTTTGTTACAATATAATTATGCTGTTTTAAAAAGGACATAGAAAAACAAAGAAGATCTTCCATAACTGTTGGGAATGATGAAGGTTTGGGCATGATACATTGAAGTTATAATTTATACTCGCACTATATAGGAAACCTAAATTATTAAGGAAAATCATCCTAATTTATTCTGGTCGATAAAATCATCTATTTCATTTCTTTTAAAATAAATTCGGTTTCCAATCCCGTAAGCGATAAGTGTTCCCTCTTTTCTCCACCGGTGAAGCGTAGATAAATCAATATGCAAGATTTCACATACCTCAGCTCGGGTGAGGTATTTTGTAGGTTCTTTAGGTTGAAACTCCTTAGATAACTGTTCTTTGAGTTCCGGAATAATCTCTTTTTTAATTTCCTGAATTAGGTCCGTAGGTGTAGTTCCTATAAACTGTATTGTTGTCATAATGTATTGTTTGAAATATTATGCAACAAAGATGAGTTCGGAAAAAATTCGGAACAAATTTATTTCTCCGAATAATATAGCATTTAGTTGTTTTTCATTCCATATTTCGCGAGAATGAGACTAAGTTCTCTTTTATCCTGCATATTTTGGATCGGATATTTAGAGCTATTTTTATCTTGTGTAAAATGTGTGTTAGTTGACTTTTGCTTTAAAGGCTCCTGGGAAATAAGCTCAAAAAAACCTGCAATCTGATTATTGGTGAGTTTTGGATATTTTTCTCTAAGAAAATCAACAATACCGGACTGAATTAACAACCCTATTTTTTGTTTTTGCTTTATATTAACATGTTCTTGATAATCCTGATAATTAATAGAAGCTTTTGTCAAACTTTCTAATTTTTCTATCAGATAAGAATAAAATAAAAAATCAATTAAAACCTCAACATACCCATCTTTACATTTATTGAACTTTTCATACATATCCTCTTCCTCGGTAAGCCTTATAAAGTTATAGGCATCTGCTGCATATATTGCGTCAGGATGCGGAATTATTGAGAACAGTTCTGTGAAATTACTATTATATTCCTCTATTGTCTGTAGCAGCCATCCCTGATCCATAATTACATCTCTTTCAATATAATCAATTGAAAATTTTAGGTACATTTTAAAAATACTGAAATCATACGACTGATAAAAGGAAATATTTTCCACTAAATATTTTTCCTTCAGTTCTTTTTCAATAATATATTTCAATTCTCTTTCAACACTTATTATCTTACGGAACAGCATTTTGTTAACTTGATCTGTGATATATTCCTCTAAATACACCATAAAATAAGGGTGTCTGAAAAAGTACATAATTGGTTTTTCATCAATCTTCTTCATTGCTCAAATAGAATTAAGGTTGTAATTTATTATTAGACCTGTTTGTTTGGAAGCTAAATTACTTCTCAATTGCGACAAATTGTGTCGTATTAAAAGATTTTCTGAATTAATTCTATTCGTTAATCTGATTTGAATCGTATTTCATTAATGGCATATACCAGCCACATCACATTAGATTTTTTTCTGATGAAAACTCTCATCTCATCTAATTCATAAGATTGGTGGTAAGAAATAAGGGGTTGACCAATATTATCTGCAATTGCAACAATTCTTTTAAGTAAAGTAGTTGTTGAAATTTTTAATATTCTCACAATACTTCTTATCCCCATGCTTTCTTTAGTTAGCTGAATAACCTTTGTATTGATGTCTTTTTTATAAGCATTATAAGAATATTGTAAAACACTTATGGCTTTGCAGAACTTACATTGATAGCGTTGCTTTCCATAATTAGTTTTGCCATATTTTATAAAATCATCACCAACACATTTGAAACATGAGTAAACTTTTAAGGACTCCAATTTTCTATTAAAAAACAAATAGAGTGACCAAACGATCACTCTATTCTATAAAATTAATACTTATTATTTCTCGTTAAGTTCGATTAATAAAGAAAACCAACATTTTTGAAACATTGCCCCACTTTAAAGATTACCTAACTTTTATATATTCAAGATCTTCATCAGCATTAATTTCTACAATTATATGATTATTTTGTTCATAAACAGGAAAAGAAGTTAGCATTAAAAATTTTTTAGCTTCTTCATTTGATAGAGGCTCTAGTAATTCATTATCTTCATTATTATAAAAACCTTTAAGATTAATGCGATTTCTTTCTAATGTCCATTTATCTTTTCCTTGATACATTAATTGCGAATTTTTATTATAAATTTTATGTACATATATATCCTCTTTAATAATAAGCGTATCAATTACGTTTTTTCCTGTAAAGGAGTATTTCCCTAATAAATCTTTTTTATTTATGCTACAACTTATTGTAATAACTGATCCTGATATGATGGATAAAATCAATTTCTTCATATTATTTTGTTTTCATATTATTTTTATTAACCCATAATAGATATGTTTGTCGTGTAGTACTTTCAGGATGACCAACACCATTAATCCTAGGGATATTTCTAGATTCAGCCTTATTAAAAGGATTTAAAGAATAAGATGAAACCGATTTTGAATCAAATGCCATTATAACAACTTTATTTCCTACAGGATAAAAACTAAAGTTAGTTTTCCCCATAAATTGGCCTTGCATATTTTTATTCTCCATGACAACTCCAATAGGTCCAAACATACCAGAATAAGATACTTTTTCATTCATTGATGTTTCTTTAAAATAACTAATTGCTGATTTATACATATCAGTTTTCATTAGTTGGCTGACTGCTGCATTACCCATTACAAGTAAACTATTTTCAGGACCCCCTCCACTTAAAAATTCATCGTATAGATTAGCCCAATTTGTACTATTACTTCTACGCGTATAACCTTTTAAATTTTTAGATGAATTCATCCATTGATCATCACCAGATTCTCTGTCTACTATTCTTGTTTTGCCATTAAAACTTGCTCCACCACCTATATAATGGAAAAAATCTATTTCGTCACCACCTAGATCACTGACTTGCCTTACCTGACCAGTTTGAATATCAACAACATATTCATTTGGTGGGTAATTAAAATCAAATGGATTGAAATTATACTGAGGATTCATTAGTTTTCTGAATGCATCTGCTGCTTCACTTCCTTCATATATTTCAATATTTCCTCCTATTCCTCCTCCAACAGATGCTAATTGGTCATAGCTACCACCTCTATCTCCTAATCCCAGCCAGTTTGGATTGGTCCAGCCAGAGCTTACATCCACATTACCAAATCCATCACCAGCCATTGCAAACTGTCTTGGAGCCATCCCATCCGGATCTATAAAGCTTACAGGATTGTTAAAGGCATAGTTATATGGAGAATATCTTCTCATCTGTTCAGCCAATGGATCTATCACACCCCATCTGCCAATATCAGCCATATACATTCTGGCTCCGTAATCTCCCCAGCCTGTTTCCTTTTGTAGTTCTTTGCCGTTGTACCCATAAGTATATGAAGTATTTCCGGCTAAAACATTATAACCTTCATGCTTTAATCCAAATGCATAATAATTATTTTCTTCAAGAGCTTCTGCGCTGCCAGATAAATTTTTGGAGTAGCTTAAACGTACATTCCCCAAATGATCTGTATAGCTGTAAATATACTTATTATTTTCAAAATTATAATAGCCTTCAGCTGTTGGTACAAATTTTAAAGCAACAGTTTTGCCTTTTTTGCCATTCATGATTTCATACTGAAAGCCATCTATATATTCTGTAACTGTAGATTCAAGGGAAGTAGCAGTACCAAAAGGATCGAAAGGAGTGTAATTATAAATTTTCCTGAGCTTAGTTCCATCCGCACGATAAGTATAATATATATTTTCATTAATAATTCCTTCGCGTGTTGGTAATCCCTTATCAAACTTGATGTAATCGGGAAGATTCAGAAAATTATAATCAATCTGTAAAACCCCTTTATCTACATGATCCTTCATATTCCCGTTATCATCATAGGAAATGGTGTTCCCGGAAGTATCAGGATAGCCACTGTAGTTTCCTGAAGTATCAGTAACGGTATTAAGCCTGTTTCCCGTATAAGTATAGGTAAGATTGTCAATAAGCTGCGCTGTTCCTGAACTGCTTTTCCCGTTTCTCTGCAATGAAGTCATATTGCCGTTCAGATCGTAGGCCAAGGTTTCATTAAAGAATCCGTTCTGTGGAACAGAAGCTCCCGGTTCAGAATAAATTCCTTTTTTAAGCCTGTTCAGGCCATCATACTGATAGTTATACTGTCTTAAAACCTGGTCCGTAGCCGTTTTCCAGGTCACTTCCGTAATATTGCCGTTGTATTTCCCTGTGGAGCCCTGGGTGGTATTCTGGGGATTAAAATATTTCAGCTCATAACCGAACAGTTTCGTTCCGAGTGCAGCCGGATCATTGATCTTGGTAAGCGCTCCACGGATGTCATACTGGTAATCGATGCTTTGAAGCCCGCCCCCAACTTTTTTATTGGATAGCTGCGACAGCTCATTATAGGTATTTTCCGTTAACAGTTCCACAGGACCGCTGTCTACCTGATGACGGTGCTTGGTTACCCTGTTCTGATTGTCAAAATCAAAGCTTTGGGAGATTACCTTTTCGGTATCTGTACTCAGTCTTTTATGATAGACCTTGGTCTGTTTGGCCATCCCCACAAAATCCAATTCTGATTCTGTTCTGGTGGTTCCACCCAGATGATTAATGCTGTACGTGCCTAATGCTCTTCCTTTTTTATCATAATAGACATAATTTTTAGTCCAGTTATCATCCTCGATATTTTTCACAAGGCTAAGGGTAGGCATCGCCTGGGTATTTACCGTAGCATTCTGTGTATCGGTAATCACAGCCTGTCCCAACATGGTAGAAGGAAAAGCAGGATTGAAGCTGTAGGAAGGGTAGGTGTCGTAATAGTTTACTGATAAGATTTTGTCTATTGTTGTGGGATAAGCCGTATTTCCGTAATAAACAGCCATTCCATTGTTGGTAAAACCTGTTGTATTTCGTTCTTCCACGACAGGCTGACCTTGTTCAATATAATAATATACACTATTTTGCACCTGCTCCCTGGTAAACCACGCTCCAATATCTGCTGTTCCGGTATAAAGCACGCGTGAAAATTTGTCGTATTTTGTAAACATCCATTTCCCGCTAGGCTTCATATTGGCATCCTGAGACATGACCAAACGATCCGCTTTATCATACACCAGATACTCCCAGCCTTTTCCCGGAACTTTTTTCTCCACCAGCCTTCCAAATCCGTCATAGCGGTACTGGTAGCAAAGCTTGTCCAGCATCGTCTGATCCGGAGCCGAAGTGCCCACCGCCAGTGGCGGAATCACATAGACCAGCTGGCCGTATTCATTGTACAGGTAATAGGTATCTACATTCTGGGTGCCGTCATTTTTTCTGGCCAGTATCGTCTGTCCTTTGCCATTCTTGAATTCCGTGGTGATATTTCCATCCGGATCGGTAACGGAAGTTTTCATCAGCTGGTTAGCAGCATAGGAAGCCGAGAAGGAAATACCTGAATCTGTTCTCCCTTCTATCCAGCTTGTTGTGATCCCATATTTTTTCACTTCACCAGATGCGTTGGTGCCGTAGGCCATATTGGCAGGCTTCTGGGACCAGGCGGTTCCGGCCGGAATAACCTGGCTTACTCTTGTGGTAAACAGGTCGTCATATCGTTTTTCAGCATAGATCTTTTCACTTCCGTATCCGGCGGATGCTGCATTGGCCAGCGGATTGGTATAGATGGCTCCGTTCGCTGTGCCCGGCTGGGGAACAGGAAGATAGCTTTTCGCCTGCCTTCCTTTTGCATCGTATTCTATAGGAACTACAACGTCTCTTCCAAGCGGCGTAGCTTTGATGGCCACTGACTGGACAGGTCTTCCTAATCCGTCAAAATACTGAACAGATTCTGATTTTTTGATACAGTCTGCATCCAGACAGTTTTTGGTATAAATATAGTTTTCAGCAGTACTTAGGTTCGTTTGTGCGAAAGAGAGCCCTGCTATAAACAATATATGGAATGCTGTTATAATTTTTTTCATGATTTTTTAGTGTTTGTAGTTGTACTGGTTCTCCTGCAAGGTTTTTCCGTCTGCGTCCTTTACCCGGATCAGTCTGCCTGCATTGTCATAGATGTTTACGGTTCTGATGCCATTAGCTGATATAGACTGGGTAACTCCAATCAAAGGATCATAAGCAGTTGCTGTAACACCGAAATTCTTCAGGGCAGGATCTTTTCTAAGATTTTCCAGGGCTTGTATAAGTGCAGGCTCATTAGCCGGATTGTCACGATCTGCATTGGAAGCGGCTATGGCAGCGGTCACTGTAGAAAGGGAGGCTACCTGGGAATAGGAGACTCCTGAAATAACAGCAATAGGCAGGGTCTGGTAATATCCCCAGATTGTGGTTGTAGGAACTCCGTTTTTCCCGGTTACCTGTACCAGATTCCCTTTGTTGTCATAAACATCCAGTGTGGAAGCGGTAAAAGGACTCTGGTTCTGCCTGTTGTAACCGATCACGGAGCTCGGGTATACATTAGCTGAATGATCAAATTTAGTTTCAGATTTTCCGGTGGTTTTACCCCCTTCTTTTACTTCTGTTTCTACCGGCATTCCTGTCATATTAGCAGCCAGCAGCTTGGTGATATTTTTATCCTGGGCGTATTTATAGAAGCTTTCGGTCACCGTTCCGTCTGCAGCTGTAGTTTTTGAAGAGGAAGGTTTGTAATTATCCGACCTTACATTGTTTTCGCTTGCGGTTTGCAGGAAAGATGCTGCAGATCCTGAAGGATAGGCTATGGAGCTGCTTTTTGACTGGCTGATGAATGCTGTTTTGGAATAAAAACCTTCATCAGTCTGATAATCAACATTATCTGCGATGCCAAATGTATACTGATAATCATCTTTTCCCAGAAGCTGGTTGGTCTCACTATACATTTCTTTTTTCTCCAGGATCCCTGATCTTAAGAGGTTGTAGTAAGGCTGGAAATTAGCCGTACTTCCATTTTTAGGAATGGTGTATGCCGGATAATCTTTATCCAGTTTGAAATAGTATTTTGCATATCCGTTTCCTGAACCATCTGTTACTTTTACATTTTTAAACATGATTCTGCTGTCTTGGGAAGTATAGCCACTTGACGCATTGGGAATGGAAAAATCATCATAAGTATATGAAACTGATGTTACCGGTGTGCTGCTGTTAATATCATTAAATCTTTTGATGGAGCGGATTCTGTATGAAGCCTGTGGTTTTGCATTACGGTAAGGTCCTGGTTTTGCCACGACTTCTATCAGCCCAAAATTAACCTGTCCGTTCTGCATCGGTACATTGGCGGTGACGGTATACTGACCCGGATAGTTGTAAAATTTTATCCCGCTTCCTTTCTGGTTGGTGGTTAGTACCTCAGTCCCTCTTTTCAGGGTATAGGTGATCCTTTTATTCTCGGGTACGGGAGGAAGGAGAATAGGCTCTCCTGTATTAGGATCAACTGAAGTATAAACGTCGCCGTAATTTACCCAGAACGTTTTTTTCTTTGAAGGATCACCGGAGATCGTAAAAGAATAAGTCAGGGTTTGATGGGTATCAAAGCTGAAATTTAAAAACTCCTGCTGTTGCTGTGTACATGGATCTGTATAATCCAGGGTTAGGGATTCCAGGTAGGCTGCTGAGCTTTTATCAGCATAGGTCTCCGAATTTTCATACCCATACTGGGTAACCCCTTTCGTAGGATAAACAATCCTGTTAAGAACACCGGATGGATTAACGGGTACACTTCCTTGACAGGATCCGCCTAGCGAAGCTTCCAGGTTGAGAGGATTATAAAGGAATGCAGTCTCTTCAAGGATATTCTGTCCATCCATTTTCTTTATTTTATCCAGCTGTCTTTTTTTGTAGGTAGCATCCCCCGGATATGGCGGAAAAGGATAGGAATAGTCAAAGGCATATTCTGCTACTTTACCATAAAAATTATTCAGCATTACTTTTTTAATGCTGTAAGGGTCATTCATGGTTTTTTCCAGGGTCTGGTCGTAATCATAAACGATCTCAATATTTCCAAGAGCAGTATTTATTTTCTGAAGCTGGCAGCTTTTATAAAGCAATGTGGTAGTATCAGTATCATACTTTGTATTTTTCTG
>NZ_JBLFFJ010000007.1:0-144878 GCF_051400735.1 Chryseobacterium hilariae | reverse complement strand
GGAAATCAACTTTTATTATAACTTTAAACTAACAAATACTCCCTAAGAGAAAGTCCATTTTCTTTTGAAGACATACAAACAAAGTATTTATAGAATTTCAGGATTACATAAAGTTATGTAATGAATACAGTGACGAAATAGTAAGTGATTACATACAAGATCTTACTGAATACACCGGAGGGAACACGGATAAAAATAAGGATTACTATTCCAAACTTATTAGCTACTTAAAACGAGGTATTGTAATTCACCATGGCTCTCTGCCTTTAAAAATAAGAAGTATTCTTGAAAAATACACAAATGCAGGCTTATGTAAAATTTGCTTTGCAACTTCAACATTGGAGCAAGGTGTAAATATGCCATTTGATCTTGTTTATCTAAATAAATTAGAAGGTTCAAAACCGCTTTCGGTGAAAAACTTAATTGGTAGAGCTGGCCGGTCAACAATGGAATATAAATTCGATTATGGTTTTGTGGTAGTTAAAAATATACGAAATTTTAGAAATATAATGGTACAAGACGAAGAATTGGAAACCACATCATTGCTTGATATTGAAGAGCCTGAAAAAGATGACGATTATAACGATTTCAAGGATGCAATTTTAAATGAAACTTTTGATGATGAACTAAATCTTACAGAAAATCAGGTTAGGAGACTGAGTTCACAAGATATCTTCACCACCATTGAACAGCTATTAAACTCCATTTTTGAAGGTGATGATATTATATCTTTAGAGACTTTAAATGAGGATATAAATGAAAAGCATTCCTTATATGATAAATTTGAAGAAATATATTCAAACTATCTAGGGCGTGAACTAAGTCATGGTGAACAAAATGTTTTTAATACTGCAATAAAAATTATTATTTGGAAAGTCCATGGTAAAACATTTAAAAATATCTGCTGGTATAGGTATAGTTACACTAGTTTATCGAACTTAAGGCGGCTCCAAAAAAATAATCGCATATTTTTAGATCGCCTTCAATCTAAGTGGTATACTGAATGTCCCACTGAATTTCCTAATAAAAATCTTCAACCTTATAATGCATTAAGTCTTGATGGTAAAAACATATTAGCAAGGGATGTAGATTACGATTTTATCATTAGTGATACTTATGACTACATTGATAAATTGATAGGTTTTAAATTGTCAGATGTATTTTATGCTGCATTTATCAAATATTATGAGCAGTATGAAGATCCAAGAGCTATAAAGCTTTCAAAATATATAAAGTATGGGACCGACAATGAAAGGCATATTCTTTTATTGAGATATGGTCTTACTTTCGAAGATATTCTTACTTTAGATGAACATATTTTAGACGTCTCAGAAGAAGAAATAATAGTAAAAAACACAATTTATGAACTACCAGAAAAACAAGTCGAACCGTTACGCAGATACTTCTAATTTTATATCCTTTATATGACAGATATTTTTCAAATAATTCTAGATCAAATAAATAAATATGGTATAACCGGAATATTAGGTTGTTTACTTTACATTATTTACAAAATTATTACTGCTTCATCGACAAAATGGTCAGTACGGGAACAAAGCTATATTACGTTGCTCCAAAATCTCGGCACTTGGAACAATAGCCTGTCTGATCGATTAAGTTATTACCAAGAGCCTGGGTCTTGGTATAGAGATGATCCTAATGCAGCAAGTTTCAAAGAAAATTGTGTTAAAGGCGAAGCCGCTTATCAAAACATACGAGATCATATTAGTATAAGTAGAATCTTTTTATCAGACAGTGCAAAAAATGCCCTTGAAGAACTGTTAAGTACTCATTGGTATATCGCCGAACATGATGCTGTTTGTACAGCTGATTATTTAAATAAAACCTCGCAGCTTGTACAAACAACTTATGATATTCTTTTAGTGGAGGCTAAGAGCGATTTTTCACGAAGCAGAAAATTAAAATTTGTGCAGAAATTACTTGAAAAAAACACATAATCTCTTTGGGAATAATAGGCTTGATATCGAAGTCCAACGCCCGAAAATTGCTGTAGTTAAACACACATTAAAAGAGCAACAGGATTAATGTCGCATTAAGAAACCATAGGTGCTTTATTAGGATATCTAGCCGACAATTTTGCAAGTCTTATACCATTATTTGAAGTATTTTGGGATTACCGGGTATTTTTTAGCTTCTGGAACAGCTAGATACACAGCCAGCATAACTGTACTTTCAGGTACAGAAAATTTATGAATCCCACAAAAATATCAAAATAATTCTTAAGTCTTTTAACTACGATCATAATGGGAAATCTTGTTTGATTTTCTAAAACTTCCCAACTTTTCAGCCCAAAGCCCGCTGACATTCAATAATTCAAAACAGAGGATTCTTAATGATACAGGTGTAAAAAAAGAATTTTCTCGTCCTAATTCCGTATTCACAAATTCCAGAATATTACCGTGGCATATATTATTTCTATACCGTACTACTTCAACCGAAGTTAAATTTGGCTTTTGTGATTGTAATTTCAAAAAGAAGTCATTTTCATTAGGAAAAGCTAAAGCTTCAATCGGCATCCCTAATTCTTTAGCATCGGAAATCAAATTATTGCTTAATACCTTATAGGGCGTTAATTCAACGAATTCATTTTGAGGATTTTGAATTTGTGATATAGTAATTCTTAAGCTAGCTTCTATTCCATTTAAAAAAGATGAAACAGCAGGAACATAAAATTCATTAAACATACAATCAACTCCTTGAACAAAAAACCAATGAAATTCAGCTGCACAAAGCCGCTCAAAAAAAAAGTTTCGCATTGGGGACCATTCTCCATTTATATCGAAATGCGAGGCAATATGATTCGATGCATTTTGCTCAAAGATTTCTTTACGTGGTTGAATTCCTAAAAAAGAAGTCCAAATGTCAATCCATTTATCTGTTTGTTGAATTTGATTAAATTTCATATAAACCTGTTAATATGATTGCTACTTTACTAAATTATGATATAATATATTATTTTTTCAGTCGAAGATTCGCAAATCACACAAATCTATCCTTTTTTCCCATATCAACTGTCTTTTTTCCCAGCTCCTGAAATGATCATCTACTTCATCTCCGACTATAGGTTTAATTATTTGTTTTATAAACACATCATCACTACCATTTGGGGACATCCTATGTAACTTCTCTTTAAATGATAGCATCAACCCAACAGAAATATTTCTTAGTGCAAATTCCCCTCTTGGAGCATCCCATTTTATAATCCTCCAACCCTACCTCCATTGAAGCAACCGCATTTTGTGAAATTTTCATCTTAAAATTTTAGGTTATTAATATTCACTAAATATAAAAAAACGACGAGTTCCACTAACCTTATTCTAAATAATACTTAAATTAAGAAGCTTCTTTGTATTTTGTTTAATAATAAAACTCTTCCATAAAATCTTTTCTTTGCTCATCCTCAATTTCCTTTTTCTTCCAACCTATTTTTTGTTCGAAATAATCTATATGCCCTGAATAATCTAAAATGTTTGGTAGTGCATTTATCATTTTTAGAATATCCTGATAAAATTCAATTTTCTTCTGAATTAAAGGAACTCGACTACCTGACCAACTTTCACTTCGTCCAAAATTAATCTTCTTTGTTAGGGTAACATCTTTATTTATAAGAAGAAATTCCCTGAAATATTCAATAAACCAACCATTAAAATTATGATATACTACTTCAATAAGCATTAATACAATCTTTTCATTGTTATTATGCTTTTGAGTAAGTTTAATAATAAGTGATTTTACTTTTTCTGTTCTATCCTCATTGACATCCCTGAAACTAAATAAAGAATAAATATCTTCTTCAACAATAAACGTATATTGTTCTTTTTCTAAAGCTGTCAATAACAAATCTTCAATCAATTCTTCATACTCCTCATATTCCCACAACGTACTTGTGTTAATTTTTTCCAACCTCAAATTGGATGAATATCCCAATCCAATTTTTCCATTTTTTAAATTGTCATTGATGAAATTTTTATCCAAATCTAAGAGGACTTTTAATTCTCTTCCCTCATAGTCAAAGTGAGAATCTATTTCATATTGTGCCCAGTAAACATCTTTTAAAAGTTGAAGATGTTTAGTAAAATACGACGAACAATCAGCACAAAAATCAAATCCAAAATCACGCCTTGTCTTACGTGTTTTAGTGAGTATGATACTTGTCAGATAGGTAATGATATTGTGGTTTTCTAATTCGGGATTTTCTTTTTTATATTCTTCAAATGTTGCTTCATATTTTAGATAGTCAAGCATTCGATGGATATAGATATATTCGTCAGGCTTTAGAAAAGTATTTATTAGAAGTTTCAAAAAAACATCATCGACTTGTCCTTCGGGTAACATTGTTATTAATACAGATTCCCAATACGGTTTTCCTTGAAATTCATAATCGCTCATTATGTCCAAAAGTTCTTTTCCTGCCATAATATTTTCGAGCAAGGCAATATTTATCACGGTTGCTCGTAACGGAAAAAGTACTCTCCCACTAAAGAATAGCCTTAAAGCATTTTCAAATTCGGATTTATTCTTTCTTGCTATGGAAATATAAATATCAGTAACTGCTGATTCTATATGCCATCCATTATTGTCTTTCTGTTGCTTATACAAAGCATCAGTATTTAAAAGAAATTTCTCTAAACTTTGCCAATCAGTTGCTTTCACAAAAGTATCAAACTCTTGTCTTTTTTCCTTTTCAGATTCCTGGATAGATTTTCCCTCTCTGTATTCCCAATCCGGTTTTAAAAACTTAGACAGTTTCCTTACATCAGATTCAATAAACTCATTCCAGTTTTCGGGATATTCAGTTCCAGCTTCTGTTAAATGTTTAGCAAGAACACTTACAAACTTGCAATGCATATTGTTTATTGTCCAATTTTTCAGAAATGAGTTTTTGATAAATTGGCAATTCATCTACATAAATACTTTTGTCAATGTCCCCACCCGGATAAATGATTTGATGTAGTATTTTTTGCACCTGTTCATTTTCGATTTCAAATAAATGATAAAATTGATTAAGAATGCGTTCCCTTAATTTCATTAATTCATCTGATTTATATAAATCAAAATTATAAATTGTAAATGCGTGTCCTTTTGCTGAACGAAATTCATCATAATGCCAACCTAAGAGTGCCTCTGAAAAGTATAGAAAAATACCATTGGCAAAGTTTTTTTGAGAATTATCTAGCTTTTCATCTAACAATACATCCAACAGCAAATTTTGCCGCAAATACCCATGTTCTATGTCTTCTAATTTGTACTTAAAGTCTTCGTGAATAAATTTTAAAATTTCGGGCAATCTACTTGGTTGTTTATTTAATACAGCTAAGGTCAGTTCAATCGAAGGTTTGAATAATTCGTTAGGATGGTTCCAAAAATCTTTTAATAGTTCAAAATGTTTTGTTGCGTAGGTATGGTCATTATGGACATAACTAAATTTAAGTATTTCAGGATATTCTTCCTGTGGAAGGTTTTCTATCCATTTTTTCAAATACAATAGGCAATCCCGACCTTTGTAAAACCAGAATAAATTGTAAAAAGCATATAATTCTTCATCGGATTTTATTTGCTTTATTACTTCATTCAAATGAGGTAATACTAAATCTCTTACGTGATAGTAAATAAATGTGTTATTCACATCTATAAGCGTAGCACGGATTCTATTTGAAAATTTTTCTATAAAAGTAGCAATCCATTCTGCATAATTTATAACGGCAGATTTAGGATCAATAAAACATTTATAGAATGCGTAGGTTGCTAATACTTGGTCTGATACTTTAACTATCTCGTTGGAATAAACATCTAATATTTCACTGTTATGAAGTTCCATTATAGCAGTCCATAGTTCATTCCAGTCAATATCAAATTTGTTTGATAGAATTGTTTTTAATTCTTCATTATTTCTGTCGAGAACACCAAAGAATGAAACAATAGCGAGAGATTTAAGAATGATTGGATTATTGAAAATGCCTATTTCTTCAGAGATTTTTTTGAAGTATTTTTCATACAGTAATACAGGACTATTTAAATAATTGGTTTCCGAATCAGGGGTAACAGAATAAGTAGCCATTAGTGCAACTCTTGCATTACCTTTGGCTAAATCCACTATTTTTCTTTTGATATCACTATGATACTTCAGATTTGGTAGAGCTGCTAGAATTATTTCCCCTATTTCTTCATCCTTAAATTCAGGTATATTAAATTCTTTATACAAATAACTATCAAGCGTAACCGAAACTTGCTTTTTTACATAATCTCTGGATGTTACTATAACTTTTACTGAATAAGATTGTGATGCCTCTATTTTGCTCAGCAAATAATTTAGATTATTGATTGATTTATTGGCATCGTCAAACAATATTATATGTTGTTTTCCAGGTAAAAAAAGATGTTGGTAATCATCCCATAATGACACTCCAGAACTTTGGATAACGATTGGAACATAATTATCTCTTTGAAAGTTCCTCTAAAATTTTGACTGCCAATTTAGATTTGCCGACACCTGCTCCACCTGACAACAATAAGATATCGTATTTCTTTAAAGCCTCAATACTATTTTTAAGTTCGTCTTCTCTTCCAATGAACTCATTAGTAAGTGATGGCTGTAAACCTTTTTCGGTTTTTAAAAGGAACTCTTCAAGTGTATAAATATCTCCCTTTACAATTTGAATGCTAAGATATTCTTCAGCTAATTTTGGAATATCAAATATGAGCAATGGTAAATTCTGAATATTTAAAACCTCGAACTTTGTGCCAGGATTATATGATTTTACTTTAGTATTTAATAGGTTATGTTCTTCTGCACTTATTTTTTCATTACAAGCTAATATGACTTTTTCTATTTTCTCCTTTTCTATTGTCGTTATATCTTCCTTAAAACAATGATCCACATCTTTTGAAAGTTTATCAAAAAAGGATTTTGATTCTCCTAATCTTTCCTTAGTAGTACATTCAACAAAAATATATTTATCTTCATTTACAAAAAAGGAATCAGGCGTCCCTTTACTTGTTTTTTCTTTTCCAACAACAGCACCGGGAGCACCAATAAATTTATTCCCTTGTAAATATAATAAATGATTTACTAAGGTTTGAAAACTTGCTTGGTTAATTGCCTTTAATGCATTCTCTATTTGAGTTATAGTATTCATGAGCTAATAAGTCTATACTAGCAAATATATTAAAAACAAGATTTAGAAAAATCATAATAAAATGGAGACATATATTGCGGGTTGTTATTAACACAAATTCAACAGAATTCAAACTAAAAACAAAACACACAACACATTTAATTACAACAATATAACTCAAAAACACTCTCTAAATCAGTAAAAAAGGAGTTTGAATAGCATACTGTCAAGTCCATGGTATTATTTAAAAATACACCAGTATTATTCCCTGTTGATACCGCATAAGAAACCGAGCGAAGATGATTCGTATTGTCTTCACATGCGAATACATTATCTACTGCAATTATTTGTATATTGTCCCTAACAAAAAATAACTAGATTCAATGAGACCAAAAGAGCTAGTAGAACGATGGATTGAATTATTTAATGCGGGAGATGCAGATAAGATATCTGAATTATATCATTTGGATGCTATCAATCACCAGGTAGCCAACACCCCAGTTGAAGGTAAGGCTGCTATTCAAGAAATGTTTGCAGCTGAATTCATTAATGCTGAAATGACATGTATTCCTGAAAATATTTTCGAAGATGGTGATTGGGCAATATTGGAATGGAAAGATCCCCTTGGGTTAAGAGGCTGCGGCTTTTTTAATGTGATCGATGGGAAAATTAAATTTCAACGAGGCTATTGGGATAAACTTTCATTTTTGAAAATGCATAATCTTCCAATCCCAATTGAATAACCCAGGATAGATTATAAAGCAGTAAGAAATGCTGTAAACCCAAATACGATCCCAGGCAAATTCGCTATTGCAACCGGCCAGTCACGTTTTGGTTTTCTTAGCAAACCATACACCAACCAAAATGTACAGTTGATAGATGCGACCAAAGGTTGTATCCAATCTCCTTTATCTCCATTGAGGTTATTGCTGATCTGTGGAATATATGATACATACATTGCAACAGCGGTCACAGTGCCAACCCATCCTAAAATAGTGTAAAATAGGTTATTCATCGTGGCTAAATATTTTATACAATATACTGAAAATTTAGCTCATTTTTGATTGCTCAGAATAGTAAATTGTTGGTTTGATTTCGATTGGATCAATCTACAAACCGGTAGCGAAAAGACATGTCGCATTATAGACTAATTTTTATGATCTCTAAAAATCGCTACGTTAGCAGCGAAGATGGTTTAAACTTGATAGCTATACAAGAGTTTCGGTTATAAAGTTGAAATTAGGTTAAAGCCTTATTCTTATTCTTATTCTTATTCTTATTATTATTATTATTATTATTATTATTATTATTATTATTATTATTATTATTATTATTATTATGCATCTTATTTTATTCTTTGGATTACAAATAAGAATTACATTGTAAAGAATAACCAGAGTATCCCTTCCAAAGGTGCAGTGGAATATCCATTACTAAACACAATAAACTTTCTTGTTATATTTGCAGTATTAAAACTAAAACGTTCTTTAAATCTTTGTTAGATTTTGTAGATTAAAATATTAATAGAGTTGTGGCAAATTCGTGACAATATGACGAGTATCGTATTTAAATACCATATTATCGGTTATTTAAATTGTTTAGTTCGAATCCCTCACTTTTATATCATCATTCCTCTTATTTAATGAAAAGACTAATTCTAGTTGCTAAATAACCAACACTAAAAAACTCACCAATACGGATAAAAATAATTGGAAGTAAGGTGCACTATTGATTGGAACCAAATATTCAAATTTTCAAAATCACAATCCCATGAAGATAACTAACAGGAATCAAACCAAAAGAACAAAGTAGTAAACATCTCATTTTCAACTACATACATGTAAAATATTTTCGATATCATTATAAAAATAGTTTGGATAGCCTACCAGCGAGGTCACAAACGACAATATGCGCAAATTTAGGACAATTTGCGCATATTTATTTTTAAACACTTCATATTCATACAGTTAGACTTCAACAAATTAAGACTTTCATTACAAAAGTGTCAACCCAAAAAAATTCAGTTGATTCTACTATAAAAAATTAAAATACTGAAAATTAATTAGTTAAAACAAAAAATCAATAAAGGTTTGAAAACTTTACCTTCGATACCTAACAGGATTCGAACACCAAAATTTAGAGAAAAAATCAAATGTATATTCCTTTAAATTGTTTTCAATTGTTGTTCAAATGCAAACAATGAAATTTCTTTTAGAAAATGGTTTATCTTCTCATCATTACCTAAAGTTTCTCCTACTCTTGACCCAGGTTTTTCTAATTTTATTCCAAATATTTTTTTTATAAATTCCGGTAACATATTCAGATTTCTCATCAGTAATTACTTTCTCGGGAAAAAATAATCTTGCTATTCTTTGTTTTATTATTATATCAGAGACCTCATAAATGTCTCCTAAATGACAAAATATATTATTCCCTTCCTTTAAGCCTGAATTATAGAATGGAGTAGATGTAATATTTGAAAAATAAGCAAAGCTTATTTCGGAATTTATCTTTACTGGTTGATCATAATAAAAACTAAAACACTGTTAATAAAACAGTTAATAATTTATCTCAAAAAAATTAAAATTTCATTTATTTCATGTTTTTTTCCGAATATCTAACTACAATAGTTGGCGTTTGATTCTTGAAACATGCAAATTTGCGCAAATTTAGTAATAACACATACTTAAAAACACTTATGAAAAAATTTAGTTTATTATCGATTTTTCTATTTGCAACGACTTTTGCTCAGGTAGGAATCAAAACCAGCACTCCCACTGAAACATTAGATGTAAATGGTATTGAGAGGATAAGAGAACTGCCAAGACATAACACGGCAAATTCGATTTTTACAAAACCAGACGGAACAAGATCGGAAAATAAAGATCAAACATTTATAGCAACAAAAATGGTGGTGGCAGATGCTAATGGCGTACTTGGGTATGCAGACTGGAACTCCAATCCTACTCCTGTAAATCCTAAAAGAAGAATAACAATAGGATATTGGGCTGGTTTGTGGGATGCAAATCTGTATGCATTGGGAGCCACCGGCTTTCCTACATTTAATTCCCAACTTAAGAGTATGGTAAACTATGGTCCCGCAGGTATATATAATAAGATTGGAGGTGTTGATTTTCAGCAATATCAAACAGAAGAACTGGAGAATTTAACCGGTGCTCAGCTGAAAATGGTTGTAGATGTTTTTTGTATTGGTTTACAGGCAGGAGTAGATCTGGACCCTTTATTAGTAGCCAAAATAAAAGACTTTGCAGATCTTGGTGGAGTTGTTATGGTTCTTCTCGATTCTGGTAGGAACACGCCTGCATTTCAGATATTTGGAGGTAACGGAAATGTAGGCACAGGAGGATTGGCATCTTATTCCGTTGCAGGAACAGTTGGTTCCAGTGGTGTATTTGGAGCGGTTGCCGGAGGAACTGTTATTAATGGTGCCCAGACAACAGGTAGAGTTCTGAATTCTCAATTAGCGCCGGGCTCTGAAATTCTGGCTAGAGAAGGGGGAGCTAACGCAAGCCAAGCAGGTATTTGGACTACCGGGCCAAATGGAAGAGTGATTTTCTTTTGGGATGAGGGAGTATTTAGAAATACCAGCATTTCAACTACCATTATTAATACTGATCAGGAAAAATACCTTCATAACATTATGGCCTATGCATTTGATAAGTTGAGCTTATAATTCGTTAATAGATGTAATAAATAAATTCAAAAGCACAAATGTTTAGTATAGTGCCGGGAATCTTTCTTCCAAGCAATCTTCACAGGGTTATCATTGAGTATTATTCCTACAAATAATTTTTATTGTGTTAAGGATTATGAATTGTTGATCAGTTAAATACATTCCATTGATTCAAAATTTTTTAGATGGTTCTGAGACTGCATTTTAAGTACTGCAGTCTCTTTTATAGTTTAATCCTAAATTATTGAGGATCCACGAATGAAAATTCATGAGTTTACATTTTCAATGGCATTCATCTGTGTCAATAAACAGGATTAGCTTCGGAACATTATCTGGCAATTACGGCAATACTACACTTTTCTCTTTTTATGTACGATAAATTAAATCTTATTAATTCTAATAATATGTAATTTATTTAATCATAAATTAGCATTTACTTTTTTAATCTATATGAACTTTATGAAGAAATTTATTTTCATTATCATTTGCGCATTTTTCAATATAATACATGGTCAGTTAATTAATAATCCGAAAATTGATAATGAGATAAAAACAGCGAAAGAGCTATCTTCAGATCAGCCAGCTAAAGCCTTGCAGCTTTCAGAAGAAATTTATCGTGTTTCTAAAAATGCAGGATACAAAAAAGGAATATTGGAAAGCAGTAACTTTTTGATGGCCAAATACTTTGATTTAGGAAATTTTAAAAAAGTTGTAGAGTTGAGTAAAGAAGCGGAGACGTTGGCGATTGAGATGAAGGATCATGAAATATTATCAAACACATACAGGCTTAGAGCTTGCTCCTATACGGAGCTTGGCTTTAATGATGAGAGTCTGAAAGAATTTCGAAAAGCTCTGAATATTGTTTCCAAAATAAAGTCTGATAACTATAAATATTATCAGGAATCTCTCATATATATTGGTTTAGCAAGTTATTCAGCCCATATAAATGCACCTGTAGATTCTGTAGTTCATTATCAGAAAAAAAGTCTTGAAACTATTAAGAAAGTAAATGATAGTAAGGATTTTAGTAATAAAAAGAATCATTCTCTAATTTTGGCATACATCAATTTAGGAAAGACAAGTATTGCTATGCATAAAGCAAAGGATGCTGAAATCTTTTTTTCAAACGCATTAGAACTATGTCAAAATAAAACCTATAAATCTAACAAAAACCTTGAGATTGCTACCCTAAATGAATTTGCATGGCTTTACTATGATCAGAAAAAATATGAGGAGTCTAAACGTTACGCTGAACAGGCAGAAAAATTAGAAAAGCAGGTCAATAGCCCGTACATCCGCAGAGATATTTATGAAGTCTACTTTAAATCTTGTATAGAGCTGGGTGAAAAGGAAATTTCAAAAAAATATATGAATCTCTATACCAAGCTGAATGATAGTTTGGTAAATGCAGAAAAGAAAACTATAAATATTCCGGTAAAACAAATTGTAGAGGAGCAAAGTGAAATTCATCACAGCAACATTAAGAAGATATTAATAACAATATCCATTCTTATTCTTATGCTCTCGGCTGCCGTATGGTTTTTCTGGAAAAGAAAACAGAAAGATCTGCATAATAAGTATGAATCAATCATTACAAATCTAAAATCATCAAATGTAACTACTCCAAATTCAGATATCGCTATAGACCGAAGCATTAACATTACAGATGAAACCATCAAAACCCTTTTATTGAAATTAGAAAAATTTGAAAAGTCTCAGAAATTCCTTAAAAAAGAACTTAGCCTTACCTCTCTGGCTAATGATCTGAATACCAATACCAGATATCTTTCGGAAATCATAAAGCAATATAAAGAGAAGAGCTACAATAATTATATCAATGAATTGAGGATAAACTATATAATTAATAAACTCTGTACAGATCCTATTTACAGAGAATATAAAATAAGTTATTTAGCAGAAGCTTGTGGGTTTTCCTCTCGAGAAGTATTTGCTGTCACCTTTAAGAAAGAAACCGGGGTTACTCCCTCCTATTTTATTAATAATCTTAAAAAAGAGAAGGTGTAAAAATTCGTGACGTCAAAACTCCAATAAAATTTTATTTCAGATCTATAAAAGAAGCTCCCCCTTTGCAGGTCTAAAACCAAAAGGAAGAGCTTGAAAATAACAAATTTTTTAGTTCTTATTCTCTGCCAAAAGCCGGCCGTTTAAATTGATAAAGCCACTGTGAGAAATAATTTCATTAAACTTAGAATCATAAAATTCCATGTCTAGAACGTTATCTTTAAATACTCTTCTCCCACTGAATACATTGATGTTAACATAGATGTCTTTATCGGAAAGAGCATCATATAATCTTTTAGGAAAACTTAGATGGGTAATCTCCAATTCATTTGACTGAGTAACATTTATCTTCTCCATATCATAGACGAGAAGCTTCAATCCATTAGGCCCCAGTTCTTTTTTAATATCTGCCGGTAAGGAATTTTCGTCGGCAACATCGCCATAGAAAAATAAAGAAGCTATTATTGATTCCTTATTTTTTTGCAATAATTCCACAGCTTTATCAGAAAGGTTAACTTCTATTTTGAAGTTGGGAATGATCACACGGTCTCCTTCTATTTTAAGAGCACCCTCTTTTGAAGAACCAGTAGTTTTATCGGGCAGCTGCTGATTATTTTTCTCAACTGCAATTTCTGTTTTGGTTATTTCTTTTGTTCCATTTTCCTTACAGCCGGTAGCAGCAACCACTGCAAATGAACTTATTAGTAAGAGTTTTGCTTTCATTTTTGATTTCGATTATAGCCGGAATTATGGAATATACTTGATGAAATCAGCATGCAAAACATCCTCTGTTACATTACTTGATGATGTTGTCGTATTTTTCATCCATTGCCTGTGTTCGGTATTCGATGAAGATGTTGAACCAATGATTCTTTGCTCCATATTGTAAAGAATAACGGCATCCGCTCCTTTTTCTTTCGCCTTCTGAACAATTTTATCCTGAATATCCTGATAACTTGAACCCAGTATTCCCGAAATACCATCCACTTTTCCTATAACCTCATAATTTTTCTTTACATCATTGGTATCTAAAAATACATCAATATTTTCAGTGGGGTTATAATTTTTTCCAATGTAATTTACGGTTGGAGCACAGCTAACAACTAATATTAAACCTGCTATCAGTAATGTATTTTTATATTGCTTTAAAAATGTAATTTTTTTGTACTTATTCATTTCGATTTTATTTATATGTTTATTAATTACCTGTACAATATCGCTTCTATAGGCAGGATATTTGAAGATGTTGTTTGTTTAAAACCAGTATTTGAACCACTAGGAAATAAAATTCCATCCGCTATTGTTTGCCCTTTTTGGTCTCTGAACCTTATATAAGCAGTATCCCCTTTTACATAACCATTTATGGATAAAATACCTGTATCGAGCTGATCATTGTTTGTCTTATAATTTGCTGTACCTTCTATTTTGCTTCCAGACTGGGTCATCTGAAATGAAATAATTCCTTTTGCTGTTGTATCACCTTCATTGGAATAGGATCCTGTATAGCTTTTTTTCGATACACTGGCTGTATTTGGATATCTTCCTTTTTCATACAAATAGGTCACAGAAGGAAGTAGTGAGGTGGCAGTAGTCTGTTTAAAATATAGTGTCGTTGCATCTTTTATACTGATATTGCCATCAGCTACCGCATTTCCCCTCTGATCCCTGAACCGGATATAACCAATATTATTTTTAACATACCCATTTACTGAAAGCATTCCGGTATCTGAATCGTCAGTAGTACTTTGGTAATTCGATACACCTTCTATTTTGGCATCTGTTTGTGACAGTTCCATGGTCATAATTCCTGATGCAGTTACATCACCTTCGCTGGAAAATTTCCCTGAAAATAGTTTTCCTGACTGGGCAGTTACATTGGATGTAAAAATACTTGATAATATTGCCGTTGTTACTATAAAACCTTTGCTCATCATAATTGATCTTTTATAGGTTAAAAATGTAATGACTTAAATTATTGCTCTTCTTCATCTTTCATTTCAGTTTGTCCAGGTTCCGGAACATTATCTTTATCATCATTTGGTTTCATATCAGTCTGTCCCGGCTCAGGAATATTGTCATTATTGTTTTCATTATCACGTTTCATTTCTGTTTGCCCTGGTTCAGGAATAGTGTTGGTGTTTTCTGATCTGGTTTCTGTTTGTGGAGGCCGTGAATCTTGTCTCTGATAAACAGTTTGTCCGGGCTCAAGAGGAGCATCATAGGTGGTAATGGCACCACATGAATTTAATAGAATGAGGAACAACGCAAGGAACGAGATCTTTAATGAATTTTTCATAAAACTTAAATTTTAATTATATCACCAAATGTAGTATTGTTTACCTTAAATTATTGGGCATTTTGGGGAGCAATATGTGATGTTTTCACAATTTATCACACCAAACCATGCATAATAACTCAATTTTTTTTCACTTACTATTTGGTGATATTTTTATTGGTCGTTTTAATGTTTTACAAATTATTACATCTGATAATATGTGTATTATGTCTTTTAAGACAGGAAAAAACAACATATTAGAATGGTGAAGGTCTTATTTAATCTTTGTAAAAAAAATACTTATATACTTATTCCTGAAGAAGGTATTATTGGTTGAGAATTTAACCTAATGAAATGATATGTAAATCCAAGAGGAGTTAATCATTATAAAATTTGTTGAAGATAAAATACAGTTCAAACAAAATAAAAAATATCACCATACCTCCATACCAAGCTGAACGGCGGGTTTTTAAAAATGCAAATATGGCACATAGTGAAATATGACTCACCATTCTTATCGCATATAACGGCATTAGCTTTTCCAGATAAACAGGTCCTTTAATTAAAGTGTCAAAAATATCAATGAAATAAATCACAATGAGCAATAAAAAAAACCATTTCTTTCTTGAAAAAAAATAATTCTTGTAATTATCATCATAATCTTTAACATCTGATGGATATAGAAGCTGACATAATGTAAAGTAGAAGATAATATACATGATGATGAATATATACTCAGTAAATGTCCATATTCTAACATCTCTAAGGCCATATTCCCACCACCAAAAGTGAATCATCAACAAAAATATATACAATACCCATAATAAATGAACCCAATAGGGTTTTGTTCTTCCAGGATGTTGAACAAACTTTACAGTACCATTGAGTAGGCTACCTATACCTAGGCTTAATATAATACTGATAACTGTTTTGATATGGTTAAAAAAATCCATGATATAAATATTATAAGAAGATATAGCTTTGAACTTTCCTGTTAAAAAAGAATTAATACAATTAATAGTAAACCACTAATAATTCAAATAATTTAATTTACATATTTAAAAATACAAATTAATCTACGAATCAAAGACAGGAATAAAAGTAGGTTTTATATATTATTTTTACTCCAGATCATTTACATTTTTTTTAAGCACGCTTATAAAATGAGATGGCGTAACACCCATTTCTTTTTTGAATATTACAGAAAAAACTTCCCTAGAGGAAAAGCCACAGGCTTCAGCAAGATAGCTGATTTTATATTCTCTAAAGACGGGTGTGTCAGTTAATTTACTGGTAATGTATTGTATCCGAAGTCCGTTAAGGTAGTTATTGAAATTCTTGCCTTTATGCTGTTTGATTATTTCTGAAAGATATCTTGGATTCGTATTTAGTGAACTTGACAAAGTGGTAAGTGTTAAATCTTTTTTCAAAAATTTCTCGGATTTTTCAAACCTTGAAAGTTTGTTGAGCAGAGATATAGTGGTGTCTTCAGAAATACTAATAATATTATCTGCCTTTTTATTATCAGCTTGTAATAAAATAGACTTAAATTCGGTTACTGTTGTTTCTTCTTTTAATTGATTAATGGTTATTTCATCTCTTTTATTTTGCTTTTTCTGGTTATTTTTCCAAGCCCAATTATTTAGTAAAAAAATAATGACAACAGAGGGTATGATAACTATAAGATGGGGATGTTTTTCTCCTTGTTCAACCATTGTGTATTTTAAAGGAGTATTTAGAACTTTGTTTTTTGTATTTGCTATGCTGTTATTCAATTGAGTATATAGACTTATTCTTTTTTCTGAAATTTGGTTAACTTTTTTGGAAAGTTCCATAATTTTGTTGAATTCATTTTCATATAAATCTTTTGCATTTTCTATTTCCGTGTCAATTTGTGATTTGTAATTCAATTGTTCATCAGCAAAACTAAACAACAGGTATAGACAGAATAGAATTTTTTTTGTCATTAAAGTGTGTTTCTATGCAAAGTAAGGACTAATGTATGATTTACTATATAGAAAATATGTTAGCTTTTCGGAATTAATCACTTACACGCCCCTTTATAATCATCTGTTTTTCAACTGTTTATTTATATTTCCAAATTATAAAACTTCTTCATGTGGTGAAATACTGTTTTAAAGTATTTGGAATGCGGAATCTGCTTTAAGCTCTGTTATTGATGTTCCATTTACCAAACATTTTCAACATTTCGGATTGGCCAGATAGGACTAAGAACCGCTGTAAATAAGCAACTTATTTTTTGGATATCTATAGGCTGATTACCAAAAGAGAGCTCACACCGGCAATGTCTTGAACGTTAAAAAACGTAATGAAAAATTAAAAATACAGTCAGTACGACTGTTTATAAGAATATTGGTATAGTCGGTAATATCAATATCGGCAGTAGGCAGTATGTTTCCATCCATTTATCAATGTGCATGATACACAAAACCACTTATCAATCGTTTGAATAAGCACCTTGGGATTTTCAGGGTTACTATGTCCATCAAAAACTAATTTACCGCCTTTTGGAAGGCAATATCATTTGAAATCAAACACAAGATTTTTTTCTTAAGAAAAGCACGTTTTGGCTGTTTTCTGATTACACTATGTTGTTCGTTCTTATCTGAAGAAATTTATATATTAAAAATGATGAAACCAGCTGCCACTAAATAAGCAGCTGGTTTTAATTAATTATCTGGTTGTATAACCACCGTTTGCAAAAATAGTTTGCCCCGTAATCCACCATCCGTCAGTTACCAAAAATTCAACTAATGGAGCAATGTCTTGAATATTGGTAAGACCTCCCAAAGCCGAAGCCGATTTGTGATATTCCACTGCATCGGCACTTTCCTGTCCATAGAAAAAAGGGGTATCCATCGGACCGGGAGCAACAGCAGTCACCGAAATTCCTCTGTTTCCAAATTCTTTAGAAGCGGCTCTCGTAAAATGCTCTACAGGAGCTTTTGCACCCGCATAAGTAGAATATAAACCTGTATAAGCTGCTAATAATGAAGTTACGATTGTGCAAATCTTGCCATTATCATTCAATTTCTTACCTGCTTCCTGTAAGAAGAAATAAGCTGATTTTGAGTTGATACCAAACATTACATCATATTCCTCTTCAGTAGTTTCTGTAAATGGTTTTTTCAATACCATTCCAACTGTATTGATGGCAACATCAATGCCTCCAAATCTGGCAATGGCTTCATCAAAAAATTTTGTAACATTTTCTACTTTGGTTAAATCACCCTGAAATAAAAATGCTTCAGCACCTAGAGCTTGAACCTCAGCCAAAGTTTTTTCACTTTCAGCTTTAGAACTTTCGCTGTTGTAATGTATTGCTAATTTTGCTCCTTTTGCTGCAAAATCTTTGCTTAGTAATCCACCTAAATTTTTACCACCACCGGCAATTAAAACTACTTTTCCTTTAACATCGTGTTTTGACATTGTATAATTATTTAAATATTATCATACAAAAGTCAACAATGAAAATCATATTTATACGGTGAACTTTTCGTATGTTGTTAGAATTTCCGAATTTCATTTCCTTTTTTTCGAGAAAATAAAATTAAGTCTGCAAGAAATATTGAGGCAACAACCAGTTTAAAGCATTAACTGTAAGCTTTTTAGCACCACATTAGACTTATATTAAATTGTTCCATAACATAGCTTTTTATGTGTAATGCTAAATTAAGCTTCTATTGTTTTGTAGCACGACATTAAAATTAACTGTGTGAATTAAAGTACAGCATGAGAACCTAAGCCTAAAGATATTGAGTTCTTTAAATCTACTAAAGAATGTATCTAAAAAGGATATAGTGCAATCATGCCATTCGCGCGAAATGCTTAATAAAACATCTCTGTATATTAACGATAAACCAATTAGAACTTTTAAAACAACTGCCACACAATTTCTATTAAAAAACTCTATTTTATAATTTTAACTCTTAACTTTCTAAACAATTACTACTAACTTATGAAAAAACATACACTATCAAAATCTCAATATGATTTGTCAGTGGAACAAGCTGAAACTTATTTAAAAACTATTTTTCCTCGCGTTTCACGTACCTTTTCCATTACAATACCACAACTTCCTTCTCCATTACGACGTGTTGTAATGAATGCTTATCTCTTAGCACGCATATTAGATACAATTGAAGACGATAATGCATTGACTATGGAGCAAAAATTTTATTATGGAAAAAGGTTCATATGGATTTTACACAATGATATTGAAAGCGCAAAAGAGTTCGCATTAGAAGTTACACCACAGCTATCAAATCAAACAAATAAAGCTGAACGTGACCTTCTCTATAATTTACCGCTAGTGCTAAAAATAATACAAACATTCAATACAAGGCAAAGAGAGGCAATCCAGCGATGTGTAAAAATTATGTGGGAGGGAATGCAGAACTTTTTAGAACGGCGAAGTGAAGGCGGTCTTGAGACACTAGACGATGTAAATAACTATTGTTACCATGCTGCTGGTGTTGTCGGAGAATTGCTCACGGACCTTTTCTCGGATTATTCTAATAAAATAGCACAGAAGTAATGAAATGCAAAAACTTGCAATATCATTTGGAAGAGGATTACAGATTTCCAATATTCTTTATGATCATTGGGAAGATCGTAAAGATGGGATCTGTTGGTTACCCCGCAGCCTGTACGGAAATGAGCTATATCATCTTAAACCTGAAAACTACAACGAAAATTATAGAAAATCGCAAACTGAAATGGTAAATATTGCTTATAAAAATTTACAAGAGGCTCTAAAATATACATTATTAATTCCAGCATCGGAAGCTGGAATACGTCGATTTTTATTTTGGACAATTAGTTTTTCTTTGTTTGCACTCCGCGGAATACAAAAAAATCCTTCATTTTCCAAAAAAGAAGAAATTAAGGTACCACGTACCAACATAGTAAAAGTCATGATGGTTACTCGTATTTTGGGAACAGGAGATGCAACATTAACGAAATTTTTTAATTCAGTTTCTGAAACTATCCCGGATCTTATTATAGAATAATCAGTCGCAAGCACTGTAAAGATTGTTGGACTTTTCCTGATATACCTTCAACATTCTAAAAAGCCGACAATGGCTATTTAATCTTCTAAACAGTATGTTAAAAAATAAAGCTCAAAAGACAAACTGAAAAAATTATAATTGTTATTTTTGATTAAACTATACTATTATGAAAATTTACATTCTTATTTTTTGTGCGTTCCTCTCAACTGGAGCTTTTGCTCAGGGAATCCAGACCGGTAAAGAGGATATGCTCCAAAAAACCAACGGAGAAATACTCAAAGGCAAAATACTGCGCGTCACTGATAACGACATTACATTTGTTTACGCTGGAGAAACTGCAGAGTATGTGATTAAAAAGATTGATGTCAGCAAAATCGTCCATTCAAGCGGACGCGTTGAAGACTTTGCTGGAAACAGTACGGTACAGATACGTCAGAAAGAGCCCGTATCGATGGTAGCCAGCCCAAGCGAGCACCATAACCGGATCGCCATCCTTCCCTTTACCTTCCTGATGGACAATCAACAAGGCGCAGAAGAAATAGGTATCAAGGCACAGCAAGACGCCTATGCTTTTCTATCTCAGCATTCCTCGGGATATAAGATTATTGATCCGCGAACAACTAATGCGGCCTTAATACAAGCAGGGGTGACCCGTGAGAAAATGATCGGTTTTAGTATGAAGAACCTCGCTGATATTTTAGGTACGGAGTATATTATTGAGGGTACTATAAGCCAGGCAAAGGGATACATGACCAGTTCGACCATTGGCAGAAGTAGTGCTACTATCAAGGATGATGGAGGCAAGATCAAAGAAACGGGTATCGGCTCATCGACCAGTGACAGTGCACAGCAGTATGATGTCACCGTTACGCTCCAAATTTACATGGACAACAATGTAAGCATCTACAACAATAGCCATAAAGCATTTTGGCCAACCACGGATGGCTCTTACATTGCTCCATTAGAATACGTTTTGAAACGATGTCCGCTGTATACCAAATAACGGACATTTCGACTTTTAGAAACTGCAAGTAACCAATCTATAAACAATCTCAACAAAATACGTTACTTTCTCAAAATAGCTCAGCATTGGCAAACATATCCATATAACAGTTATTTTGCGTTCCATCGCTGGAAGTTTAATCTTCCCATGAATTGCAATAATGGATTCAGCAACTGAAAAAAGGACTTTTGGAACGCGTACCCATAAGGATTTTGCCATACCTGAGTGATAAGTTGGGCATTACCAAATGACTGGTTGATTCTGTTTATTTCGTCATAAGGATATCTCCAAATGCAACTAGTTGTCCCGAAACAGCCGTGAATTTGAATTGATAATTATTTATACCTTTAATACAGACTTTAACCATAAAAACAATATATGAAGCAAACAGTTTTAAATGAAGAATTTTACATGAGCTTAAAACAGCTGCCAAAACCCCATTATCCTTTCCCTGATTTTATTCATCCTGATTTTCAGCAACAGCGAGAAGAATATTATACTTGGATTGATACAGAATATATCATCCACAGTAAAGAAGCACGTGAAAAGCACAAAAAACATCAACTAGCTGATATTGCATCACGAGGATGTCCCTTCCTAAAAACAATTGCTGAACTACGTCCCTTAGCCAATTACACAGCTAATGGAGCAATGATGGATGATTACTTTGACCGCTGTTCCCGTGATGAAATGTATAGAATAACTAATCATATAATGGCTTTGGTGACTGGTGAAAATCCAATAGAACCTGCTGAAAATGGCATATTTCATTTATTTTGGGTCTTAAGACAAGATGCTATTAAATGTGAAATTCCAGAACGTATATACGAAAAGTTTACAAGATCAATGAAAGATGTATTTGTGGGCTATGCAGAAGAAAAAGTATACTACCGAACAAATACGATACCTCCATTATCTATGTATCTGCTGATCCGAGAGGAAACAAGCGGCGTTAAACCCTATTGCTATTATGTCGCTCTTCAAAAAGAATATCGTAATCTACCTGATGATGTTTTCGATCATCCTTTTATTAAACGTATATATGCTCTTTCTTCTTTAATGATTGGCATACACAACGATATTATTTCGTTACCAAAAGAACTCAGCCGTGAAGGAGATACTATGAATCTAGTAAAGGTACTGCAACAAGAAAAAAAAATATCCCTAACACAGGCTTATGAGAAAGCTCTTGAACTACATGATAATTATTTAGAAGAGTTTTTATTATTACAAAAAAACCTTCCCTATTTTGATACTTTCCAAGAACTTGTATATGATTATGTTCAGGACATAGGTATTATGATTGCAGGAGTTTACGCATGGCATACAAACGACACATTCCGCTATATGAATGGTGGCTATGTGGAAGGTGAATATCCCACCCAGAGGAAGAAAGAAATGGGTAGCTTTTGAGAATATTAACTGAATGTTTAAGAAACTGAAAGAATAAAAGAAGACAAAAACAGAGCTGTTTATTCTGAAAAAATTTCAATAACTAATTGAGCTGTAAAAAGTTAATATATTGTTGTTATTTTTTTTGTGTGTAATTAATGTGCCACTTTCATTGCGAATGGTTCCGGTGGAACAGCAACTTCAAAGTTAGTGCTTAATTTTTTCAGTTCAATGGTATAATCGTCAACTATCTTCCAATCATCTGATTGGCCTTCACCGATCGCCCACATCAGCCCAGTAGAAATCCTCACACATAATTAATTATTAATTGCCCCAGTATTTCAGTGGCATCTGTATTTCATTTTTACACTGTATATCAGTAAGAAATTCCGAATTCCTTACAATGAATCAGCATACATAGAACCATGTAATACATTACAAGTTAACACTTTATATTTACATCTTTTATCGAAAAACAATATTAAATAAAAAACTATTGACTATATTATCTTTTTTTTAAATTAGTGAAATGAAATTTCGATAACGAAAAATATAATCATAAATTATAATTAGTGATAATTTGATTTTATAAACTATTTCTAATAGCTTACTTTCATTATCCATAATATTATGATCTATACAGATCGAATGTTAATTTCACTTCATTGTTTGTACCGTCAATTGGGATTGTTGTGAATTGGATACTTCCAATCTCATTTATATTTTGACTAAACAAATCTACTCAAGCTAAATTTTTAAGAAAATTTCTGTCATGTCCTAAGCCTGAGTTCCCCAAGTTTTTATTTACACCTTTAATTTATTTGTTTTTCCAAGTTGGATTAATTCATGAATGGTAATTAGCTTGTGTTAAATTTTAAAAAAATAAGACCATGAACACACTTGAACTACTTAAGACCCAATTTAAGTATCCGTTCCCCACACTAAAGAACCCCAATGCAGATCTGTTGCAAGAAATAACAGAGAATCAATGGATTGATGGAGAATATCTTTGGCTCTATGAACACAATCATAACCTTCGTAAGAAGTATAAGATGACCAAGACGGCACATATCGCCTCCCATTGGTTTCCTACTGCTTCTCCTGAACGATTAAGACCGATTTGCAGATTAATGTTATGGACCTTGTATAATGATGATCTCTATGAAGAAAGTGAATCAGAGAACATTGAATATGTACATAAACAATCAATTGCAGTACTTAAAGGCAAGATAGCCGGCGAGGATTCTAGAATCCCCTTGGGTAATATGCTAGCTTCCTTGAGACAGGAATTGCTAGAGTTTATCCCAGAAGAATCGCTTTTCCGTTTTACACATATGATCGATAAATATTTCATGGGGCTAAAAACTGAATTGAAGTATAAAAAGAATAAAACTTATCCTAGTGTAATTGAATGCATTGCCTTACGCGAAAATTCTATTTGTCTGTATCCTTTCCTGCAGCTTACTGAAGTGGAAACAGGAATCGTCCTTCCACCGGAAATTCATGCACATCCTGTATTACAACGTTTACAGACATTAGCCTGTCATTTGGTTACCTATTTCAATGAAGTACAGTCTGTCTTGAAGGATGAAGCTACAGACAGCGTTTATTACAACATTGTGAAGGTAATTCAGAATGAACGACAAATGTCCCTGATGGAGGCATGTCTTGAAGATTTGCGTCTGCATAATGAAGACTTGAAAGAATTTTTAGAATTACAAGTCTCTCTTCCGGATTTTGGTGAGTGGCAGGAAGCAGTTATTAATTGGGTACATTACATGAGCATGGTTTTAAGTGGTTGGAAGAATGTATCCACAAAACTGGACCGTTACAACGCTATGGAATTTCCAGATACAGCAGAATTAAAAGCAAAACTAAAACAAATATAATTTCATTATTAATTTCATTAACAAATAAAATCAAATTTATGAAAGAAGAACTTAAAATCCCGATTCCTAAATATCCTTGGCCACATATTCCAAGTCCTCTAACGTTTACTTTTGATGAGATAGAAAAGCAATGGATACAAGACGATTATGCCTATATGGGACCTGAGAGCGTCAAAAGATATATCAATCAAAATATAATAAAGGTGGCACCTTACATGTCGGCCACAACTACCAATGCAGACCTTCTGATACCCATATGCCGGTTTCTGTTGTATGAAACCTATTTTGATGATTATGTCGAAATTATGCCATTGGAAGAAGTTGCCGCTCTTAGAGACCGCGCTTTTGAGGTAATGATGGGTGATAGTGTACGTCCGGAAGAAATTGGGATGTTCAGGCAGATGGAACTTGCCAGAAAGGAATGGATCGCTAATGGTATGCCTCAATTCTGGATTGAAAGAATGGCAAAAGGTTTCTGGGAATTTATTACTTATGGAATCATGGAAGAAACTCATTTTAAACTCACCCAAACCTATCCCACATTAGCCCGTTATCTATTAATTAGGAGTCATTCAATAGGTCAGTTAGCTTATGGTAATATGATTGATCCGGCACTTGGATCCCCACTTCCGGAATATATTCACAAGCATCCGGCAATTCAAAGGGCAATGTTTCTCCACTCCATTATTATAGGGATACAAAATGATTTTGCCTCTATAAGAAAAGAAATGGCGACCGAAAATGAAAACTTTAACATTATACTTTTACTTCATCATACTCATCACCTTTCTCTTGAAGATGCACTTATAAAGGCAATGGCAATTCACGATGATTTTGTGGCTGAACTGGAAGATATTTCTCAATGCCTTCCCGACTTCGGTCCTTATCAAAAAGAAGCGGAGAATTATGTATATCATGCAAAGCTGATGATTACTGGTCTCAACGAATGGTATTACAGCTCTGGAACAAAACGTTATGCACCTGAAGGTTTTGCGACTCCAAAATACGGTGTACAAGGTGAAAAATCATTGGATTTTGAGGTAAAGCACATTCGTCAGGATTAAATATTTATTGATTAATTATTACTGTAATATAAGTTTTATTTGCATCCAATTGAAAAATGCTACTACATAAATTACTTTATTTGAAATACCATATTTCCGGCCATTTGAATTATCAAAGTATAACAAATATATAAATGTACCTAAGGGCACAACAGATTCAAAACAAATATTGAAACTTGTGGAATAACATTACCATTAAGATAATTCAACAGGAATTAAACAAAAAGAATAAAATATCAACACCCTTATTTTCAAACATATAGCTCTAAAATATTTTCAATATCATTATAAAAATAGTTTGGGTAGCCTACCAGCGAGTTCACAAGAGGGGATTTAAATTTTTCAAATTTAAATCCCCTCTTTTTTGTTTAGATAACTCCTTTCTCATTGCAATAGATAACAAAAAATGGAGCAAATCATCGATAGCAATTTGTTTGAGGGTTTTCTTTGTAACGATCAGACAGAACATAATTGGGATTGTCATCTACAATAAGCGCTTAAGGTTCTCTGTTCCGAACAACCATAAATATGTTCTGAAAATCTGGCTATAATATGACTAGAACAGATAAATCCGTTCATGAGAACGGATTTATCTGTTAACTATTACGTTGTTGCTGATAGCCTTGAGATGAAAGATGAAATATTAATAGGCGTTTTTCACCGTTAAATTGTAAGTGTCTGGTGCGCCTGGGATTCCACTTCCAGGCACCGACGCTTTCACTAGCGTAACAGGAGTCGTAATATTAACATGGTATTTGCCATTAGCATCTATAGTAACATCTGCTGTTCCACCTGAGGTAGCAGTTGCTGCATAATTAACTGCACCGCTTGTGACTGCAGTTCCTACGGTGCAAAGGAGCGACATATAACGTACATTAGGATTGGCCGACATTACACTACTGCTCGTCAATGTATATTTCCCTGCTCCTAAAGAAGATTGAAAAATAATTGTTAATGAGCTGCCCGAATAGGCACCATGATTACCTCCATCTCCGGATGTCGTAACCGTCATTCCTGCCAAGCCACCGGTATTACCTTGAGAGGAAGCTCCTCTATTATAGGAATAGGTACCCAGCTTCCAACTAGATTCAGATACAGGCGGTTCGGGAGCTGGATCTTCATCTTTGCTCCCGCAGGAAAATAGTACTGTGGAGCTGGCAAGTAAAATGTAAATAAGTGATGTTTTCATTTTATTTTATATTAGTTATTATATTAATGGTTGAAATAGACGCTATTTTGATTGTACATTTTTATATCCGAGTTGGTTTAAGATACGCGTTATCTGGATTTCAATAAGATTCTTCTGCTGCTACGGGCTGAGTCATACCCATAGCGGAAATGATATATGTTTTTTTATTGGGAGTAAGCCTCTTATTCCATTACTGTCGCTTGTAAAGGTTTTTTCTGTCCGAACGATAGCTGTAAGGAATGCTGGCACCTTCCAAGGGTAACTGTGTTTGCAGATTGCGCACACTTCCTTTACAATGACCTTCTGAATTTCCTGCCCAAGACCGCGATCTGTAAAAAAACTTATCAGTAAAATAATTAATATTCGCTTTTATTGTCTTCATAACATTGGATTTGCTACGAAAATACAGGGTTCTCAGTTAGGAAAAATGCTTTGCCGATAGATAAGTCGAATAAAGCAGATTAAAACATGCTATTGAAGGCAAATGGATTTTGTCGACAGAATAGCTCCATTTATAGGCCTATTTACGGTATCCGTCTTTTACCGATACCTTTCTTTTATAAAAATACTATCTTTGATACTAACATGTCGATTGTAGAAAAAACTATTCGCTATAGCACCATTTATCGGATTTCTAGCCACGTATTATTCTGGCTGGTAGTTTTCATTGTTCCTCAATATCAAACGGATATGAGTATCCGTGATATGCTGATCCAAAACTTATTTTACGTCTCCTTCTACATGATGGCCTCTTATTTTGTAGCTTATTTCATCATCCCCAAGTTTCAAAATGGAGAAAACTATTTGATCGTTATTCTTTATTTTATAATAGGCGGCTATCTCCTTAGTGCTCTTTCAAGAATCATGGTTGTCTATGTATTGGAGCCTTTGATACGTAAGCCTCCATATAGCCAAGAGTCGATATTGGAAATTGCTACCGATCTGAGAAAACTCCTCACGGATTATTTTCTTCAAAACTTTTCATTGGCATGGATTTTTGGCTTTATCAAGCTATCCAAAGACCAATATCTGATAAGACAACGCACATTGCAGTTGGAGAAGGAAAAGGCTGCAGCTGAATTAAATGCTCTTAAAGCACAATTAAATCCACATTTTCTATTTAATACCTTAAATAATATCTATAGTCTTTCGTTGGTCAATTCGCCAATCACTTCTTCGTCAATAGCGGGATTGGCAGAAATCTTAGATCATATACTATATCGCTGCAACAGCAATTTTGTTGCGATGTCTACAGAGATTAATCTGCTGGAGAATTACATTGCATTGGAAAAAATCAGATATGACAAGCGTCTAAACGTCTGTTTCAATCATGTCATCGATCAGGATGTGCAGATCGTCCCGCTCATCCTATTATCAATCATAGAGAATGCATTCAAACATGGTGCTGGAGAAGATATCGGCGAGCCGCGCATCGATATTGATCTAACAGTGGAGGCAGGCGCTCTACATTTTAAAGTGGAGAATACATATGTTGGTCAAGAAGAACATGTATATACGGAAAAAATAGGTATGAGCAATTTACGCAAACAATTAGCATTGGTCTACTCAAAAAATCATGAATTTAGAACATATATTTTAGAAGGTAGATTTGTAACTTTACTCACCATATACAATTTAACTATTGATGATACTCGATTCAAAAGCAAAAGTACGATGTCTTTTAGTTGATGATGAACCATTGGCAATTCAGTTGCTCCAAACTCATCTAAAAAGAATGGATATATTCGAGGTGGCAGCAACTTCGACCAATGCCCTAAAAGCCCTGGAAATTATACGATATGAGGCAATTGACCTGATCTTTTTGGATATTAAGATGCCACAGATGAATGGAATAGATTTTTTAAAAACGCTGAAGCATCCTCCGGCTGTTATCATTACGACTGCTTTCAGAGAATATGCCATTGAGGGATATGATCTGGATGTTGTAGATTATTTATTAAAACCGATTACTTTTGAGCGTTTTTTTAAAGCAATAGACCGTTATCTTAGAACCCGAAAAATCCAGCCCCAAGACATAATGCCTACGGCAAAAGACCAATCGATCACCATCAGGTCAGGTGGCAAATTTCATAGGTTGGACATTGCTGATATTCTTTATATTGAAAGTAACAAAGATTATATTACCATCCATTGTAGCCAACGACATGTGACAACGAAATACAGGATCACCATAATTGAACAAGAATTAAGGCCATTCAATTTTCTACGTATTCACCGATCATTCCTCATTAATATAAATAAAATTACAGCTTTTACTGCGAATGATATTGAAATCGGCGAACGGGTGATTCCAATTGGTACCAATTACAAAGAACTTGTCCAGCAAGCGTTAAAATATCACTGTTTAAAATAATTTGCCGAAAATGGCAGGCCTGCAGAACTACTTAAAATTATTTTCATCACCCATCTTTTGAAAAGCTGACACAGCTTTCTCCTTTGAACGGTCGTAAAATATGCAATTCTATATCATCATGGTAAAATACCTTTCCAACTATTTGAATCTAAGTAAGCATACTTTATATATGATTTCTTCAAAAATTAAATTAATTTTACGTACTCCCTCAATTTTATCCATCATGAAGTTAGAGCTATAAACGTCTCTGTAACCATAGCTTTTTTTAGAAATTACGAAGATTTAGTTTTACAGAAAAGAATGATAATATATAATAATATTAAAAATAAATTTAATAATAATGTTTTATATTTCAATTATACGCATTATATTTACTTTATTAACACTAAATTATATATTTTATGAAAAAATTAATTTTTACATTAATTTGTACAACTACACTAGTTTTTAGTAGTTGTTCAGAAGATTCTCATCAAGAAAAGGAAGTTCAAGAGCAAAATCAGGTGGTAACAGCAAACAAGTCTGTAAACAAAACTCAGCAAGAAATCGATAATCTTCTCAAATATTTTACAACAAAGGATTATCATTACTCTGTTTCCGGCTTAACTAAGGAGGAAGTGCAAAAGGATATGGCAATGAAATTACTGCCAAAATGCAAACAACTTCTTATGGAAAATGGATATACGGAAGATGCCATTAATAAATTTGACAACGATTACAAAGCTATTATACTTACAGCATTTAACTTAAAAAAATAATCATGAAAAAGTTCTTTTTATCAGTTGCGCTTGTATTTGGCGCAGTTAATTTTGCAATGGCAGTCCCAACCTTTTATTATAATTTTGGAAGTTACGACGTAGAAGGTTTATTTGTTTATTATTCAAGTCCAACTAATGGAATGGGTTGTTACGATGGAGACATGCTTCCACTGAAACTGACAAGTTCAAATGTTCTTACAAATATGAATACTGGCCTTGTAGTTCCAGCTAACCAACTTACACATGCATATGTATGTGGTTCATCTCCAACGCCGGTATGTAGTACTACAACGGATGTAGTATTTAGAGGCATGAGATTTTATACTACAATAAGTAATTTTGCCGGGATGGCAGGAACAAGCTGTACATATTTTGTTCAGGTTCCAACACCTAACGGATGGAAAATAACAATGCCAGGTTTGGAAAGTCTAACATTTATAGACTTAGGGTTCATGGCACAATATATTTACCAATAAGAAAAAGAGAGTATGATCTCTCTTTTTTCTATTTATCCTGAAAAAATTCAAATTTATAATAAAATAAAAAATTCATTATTGCCCAACTTAGGTTATTTACGTTTGTAGCGTGTAATGAAGATTTTTATCCGGAAGTTGATAAAATGAATGAAATCAGGACAGCAATGCTTCTGGGAAAGAAGAAGAAAAATTCCTGGTTATAAAACAAATCCTCGAATAATATCGGGGATTTTTACTGTATATGCTTTTTATTTTCCTCTAAGAAATAAGGATTAATTTTTATCAGAATACAAAGTTCCATCAATAAAAACATTAGTGTATATTTAAGAATTTCATTCATCGAGCATAAAAACTATCATGAAACACATTTTAGCCTTATTTATAATATTATCCATATTATCTTGCGAAAGCAAAGAACAAAAAAAAGAGAGAATTTTAAAGGAATTCGAGAAAGAAGCTAAGGAGTTACAAAAAAATCAGATTGATTTTTCACTCAATGCAAGGCCCAGATATTTTACAGCTAAAACAATTAATGGTACTGTATTCAATTCACAGAATTATAAAGACAAAAATCTTGTAGTCTTCATATATGACAAGTCTTATTTAAAAAAGAGCGAGTCTTATGATATGGCGGAAGAGTTCAATACTCTATATACGAAGTATAAAAATGACGCTTATTTTATTGGTATAGTAGAAGGTTTTATAGAAGATGAAAAAGAGCTAAAGAATTATCTAAGCCATTCACAAGTTCTGTTTGAGCAGATCGACAATACCAAATCTTACAGTAAATCAGAAAAATTAAATTACAATCTATTTTGCAGTCCTGCAAAGGTTCTTATTGGTACTAACGGAAAGGTTATACACTCTTCTTGTGGCGATGGCAATAATATGGTGATCGAACAGAAGCTCGACAGTATAAGGGCTATTGTAAAATAATTAAAGTATTGCCTATGTTACAATATAATTACAATTGTAGGAAATTTGCTTTTCAAATAATCAAGTTGGACCATAAAATCAAAACTGTCAGCAGAAATTCTGCTGACAGTTTTTTTGAAAGTAAAAAAATGTAATATTAATATCCCTCGTTCTGAACCAGATATCCAGGAACGCTTGACGCTCCGTCAATTGTCGATTGTGGAATCGGGAAAAGCCTTTTTCGTACATCAGCATTTGTTTTAGAGGTATAGGCATCTTCATAATGACCAAAACGGATCATATCTGTTCTTCTGGAATATTCCCAGTAAAACTCAAAACCTCTTTCTCTGTATAAAAGATCAAGATTCATCACTGTCAGTGCAGGAGGTGTAACGTTAGGTCTGGCTGTTCTAGATGCTCTAACCAGATTAACATCCGCTAAAGCTGCCCCTGCATTTCCTTTTCTTAACTGGGCTTCTGCTCTCATCAGATAAATATCCGCTAAGCGTAAAAGGACAATGTCTGCATTTCCTCTGTTTCTTCCTGTATCTGAAGTTCTGCTGAACTGGTATTTTGAAACTCGGTATCCATCGGTGTAATCTTTATTGTTTGGATTTTCTAAATCGATATCCAGCGTGTGATTTACATAACTTACAAATCCGTTTCTCTGCTCTATGATAGGATAAATTTTATATTGTCCGTTCAGAGTTTGGAAAGGCTGTCCATTTGATGCGTTTCGCAATCCCCACTGAACTCCTCTCTGAATTCCTCTGTTAATTTCATAAGTAGCACCATTCACAAGGAAATAATGATTCGCATCATTTGCAGGAGTCACTCCGGTTAAATCCTGTAGATTTGCCGGAACACTAAAGTTTTCCTTATAAAATCTGGCATCTGCCTGAGCCGGATCAGTGCTTCCGTAAGCCTCAACCCATGTCTTATAAAAATCAGAAGTTATCGCAGGTCCATCTGTTCCGTTGGCTTTAGGGAATGCAGCTAAAGGATACTGACTTCCTGACAAAGACCAATAACCTAATCTGTTGTGTGATGTGTTAAGGTCCTGACGTTGATCAATCGCAAAAATTAATTCTTTGTTTGAATGGTTATTGTCATCAAATATGGCAAAATATTCCGCGGATAAACTAAATAATCCGCTGTTGATGACTTTGTTAGTATATTCAATTACCTTATCCATATCTCCCGCTGCAAAAGAAGGAGTTCCGTAAGGGTTTCTGTAAACCGCTGCATTAAGGTAAAGCTGTGCTAAAAATCCGTTTACTGCTGCTTGAGAAACTCTTCCCGGACCTTTCGTGTTGTCCAGATCATTTACAACAGCTAAAAATTCACTTTCAATATATGAAACAGCTTGCTGCTTTCTTAAAATTTCAGAGTTTTGATCTATATTGTCTTTTTTAAATGCAATTCCCCAATAATCAAGCATTAGCATATTGTAATAAGCTCTCAAAGCACGCATTTCTGCAACAGCTTTAGCAGCATTGGGATTTGTTGCAGCAAGAGGTTGTAGCTTTTCGATTGCAGTTACGGTTCTCGAAAGCATTAATCTTATTGCATCCCAGGTTTGTTGTACAACAACGTTTGTAGTTGTAGTGGTGTGCTGATGAAGTTCAATGTATTTTCCGCCATCATACCAATCGTTTCCACTTCCTCTTGGAGGAAGAATGGCTTGGTCTGAGCTGATCAGCTGAAGCCCATAATTTTTGGTGTGGGTAAATGCATCTGAAAGCGGGCCGTAAGCCGGAGCGATGAAAGATTCAACGGGCGTTGTTGTTTGCGCATCAAGCGATTCATCGATAACCAATTCCTCAAGATCTGTACATCCTACAAGTGCCAAAGCACTTAGACTAAAAATAGAGGTTAAAAATTTATTTTTCATTTTTTTCTTTTTAAATAATTAATTAAAATGCTACGTTTACACCAAATACAAAGCTTCTGGCTTTAGGATAAGTAACGTAATCAATTCCGAAAGACTGAATTCCGCCCTGAGATAAACCGGTATTAATTTCAGGATCGAAACCTGAATATTTCGTAATCACGAATAAATTTTGAGCGGTCACTGAGAATCTGATATTTCTGATATGCTCACCAATTCCCAGAATTTTCGGATTCAGATTGTAACCTAAAGTCGCATTATTCAATCTGAAAAAATCTCCCTTTTCAAGGTATCTTGTTGAAATTACATTGGTATTGTTTACACTTTCATTAGGAAATTGTGTTGCAGCGTCTGTTGTGTTGTGAGATAATCCCAATCTACCTCTTGAAAATAACGTAGAAGCAGTATTGTTATAAATCATATTGCCTGAAACGCCGTTGAAATTTAATCCTAAATCGAAGTTTTTGTAAGCTGCTTTCAGGTAAAGATTATAAGTGAAATCCGGTAAAGCGCTTCCTGCAGCAACTCTGTCGTTGTCTGTGATAATTCCGTCTCCGTTTACATCTCTGAAGATATTGGTGCCGTTTTCGCTTAATCCTAGAAATTCCCTTACGTAGAAAGTTCCGATTGGTTCATTATTAATATATCCGTTGATAACAGCGTTGGTTGTTCCCGGTCCTTGTGCTTCTCCTGTGGAGATTACTTTGTATGGAGAATTTTTTACTTCATTTTTAATAAAAGAAGCATTTCCTCCAATGCTATATGTAAATGCTTTATCCGGATTGCTGTTGTAGTGTAATGAAATTTCCCAACCCGTATTGTTGATCTGCATATTCGGGATATTCTTCCACATTGTTGGAGCCGGCGATACAGGATCCGGAGTATTTATGATCGAAATAATGTTATCAGAAACTTTTCTGAAGAAATCTACAGTACCTGTCAACCTGTTATTTAAAATTCCAAAGTCTAATCCAATATTGGTTTGTGTTGTTACTTCCCATTGTAGATCCGGGTTGTCGGCTCTTACCAAGTACACTCCTACAGGATAATTCCCACTGTCATTTAGAGGATAAGTTGCCTGTGCAGTTCCGCTAGAATCCGCTTGGTAACTTCTTTTTGTTACCTTACCCGGTATTTCCTGATTTCCTGTTTTACCCCAGCTTGCTCTTAATTTCAGATTGTTGATCTGCTCTACATCCGAAAGAAATTTTTCTTTACTGATGTTCCATCCTGCAGCGACTGACGGGAATATTCCGTACTTGTTATTCGCTCCGAATTTAGAAGATCCATCGGCTCTTAAAGTTGCTGTTAAAAGATATTTATCCTGGAAGTCATAATTTACCCTCCCAAACCAGGACTGTAATTCATTTTTATTGGCAATAATTGACGTTGTCTGATTCGTTGCACCTGCAGCAGGAATCTGATATTGCGGTTCGATTCCATTAATTGGGAAATTCTGATAATACCATCCTCTCGATGTTAACATTAATCTCTGGTAAGAATGCCCAGCCATTATATTAAAATCATGACTGTTGATTTTAAATTTATACGTTAATGTATTTTCTACAAGAGTATTATTATTTGAATAATTGCTTAGGTTTAAAGTTCCGATCTCCAGAGGAATAGCATGCGGAATATTCTGGATAACTCTTTCTGCTGTAGAATAGTCAATTCCTAAATTCAGCTTATAAGTCAATCCTTTAATAATTTCTACAGAAGGAGAAATGTTGGCTAAAATTCTGTTATTTGTTGTAAAATCCTTGTAAATCTCGCGACGAATTAATGGGTTAAAAGCCCCATTATTAAAGACAGTAGTTGGTGCCCCATTTGTATATGCGGGATACGTAGGATTCCATGTAAGCATAGTGGAAACTACGTCTGTTGAATTGGGTCTGTTATTTTCGGTTCTTACTCCGTTTAGGTTAAAGTCAATGTTTACTCTTCCGTCAAAAGCTTTTTGTGAAACATTGATACGACCAGAATATCTTTTTAGATTACTGTTGTGAAGAATTCCTTCCTGATCTTCATATCCTAAAGCAGCATAATAATTCGAAGTATCTGTCGCTCCGGCTGCTGAAAAATTTACGTTTTTAGAAACGCCCGTTCTTGTCAACTCATCCTGCCAATCAGTATTTCCTCCCATATCATCCAATTTTCCTCCGGCTGCGGTTACCTGTCTTCTGAATTCGTCTGCCCCAAAAACCTTCATTTTGTTCGCAAGATTGGAAATCGTAAGATTGGAAGAAAGATTCATCTGAATTCTACCTTTTTTACCTTTTTTAGTCGTGATGATAATCACTCCATTGGCTCCTCTTGCTCCATAGATTGCAGCTGCAGAAGCATCTTTCAAAATATCCAATGATTCAATATCATCAGGATTAATGAAGTTCATCGGGTTGTTAGCTGTTCCGGTGTTGCTGTTATCGATTACGAACCCGTCGATAACGTAAAGTGGAGTCGTTCCTGAACGTAAACTTCCGACTCCTCTGATGATAATATTTTGGTTAGCTCCCGGTTCACCACTTACATTCGCAACATTTACTCCGGCAACTTTTCCCTGAAGCAACTGACCAACATTGGCAACCATTCCTTTATTAAAATCTTCGCTTTTTACAGAACCTACAGCTCCGGTTACATCAGATTTTTTTTGACTTCCGTAGCCTATCATCACCACTTCTTCAATATCTGTCAATTTGTTCTCATCCTTGAGCGTGTCGGATTCTTTTTTTTGTGCAAATGTTAAGCTGACACAACTCATCAAAACTGTCGGCACGAGATAAATACGTTTCATTCCTTATTATTTTCGTGCAAAATTAGCTCGCCCAAAGAATAAAATATATTAATCAACCTTTAACAAATGAACATTAAAAAGTTAACATAATATGCAATTTATTATCGAAAATTAAATTTACATAAACTTTTAAATCAATCTCATTTTTAAGGATCTAAAAACCAAAATAATAGCTGTTAACATTGGATTTCCGGATTTAACTCTATTTTTTCAACTATACTTTGTAAGTAATTTTGCACACTGATTTACCATTAATTATAATTATTAAAAATCCAATCATTATGAAATTTACATACACAATTAATAAAGCAAAAAAAGCACTATTATTATTTTTTCTTCTTTTTACATTATTGATTGAAGCGCAAATGCAAAAACCTTTGAATATCATTTTTATGATTGGTGATGGAATGGGCGTTTCACAGGTTACTTCTGCATTCTATTTTGGAAGTTCAGAACCTAATTTTCAAAAATTTAAAATTGTAGGTCTGTCTGAAACATCTTCAACCAGCGACTGGGTTACAGATTCTGCTGCCGGGGCAACCGCTTTATCAACAGGTGAAAAAACTTACAAACGTGCGATTGGCGTAAATAAAGATTCGGTAGCACTTCCAACGATATTAGAACAGCTGCAGAAAAAAAATTATCAGACAGGATTAGTAAGTCTTACAAGCATTACCCATGCAACACCTGCTTCTTACTACGCTCATGTAAAAGACAGAGATCTTCATGAAGATATTGCGCTTGACCTTGTAAAAGCAAACGTCAATTTTTTAGCAGGCGGAGGTTTAAAATTTTTCAATAAAAGAAAAGATGGAAAAAATCTTTTAAATGAATTTAAAAAGCTCAATTATAATATAGACACGCTGAAACTTTCAAAACCAATTCAAAATAAAAACAACTTTTATCTTTTGGCGCAGGACGAACTCCCGAATAAAGTTCAGGGAAGAGGAGATTTTCTTCCTGAAGCCACACAAGCCGCTTTAGATTACTTATCTAAAAACAAAAAGCCTTTCTTCTTGATGGTGGAAGGTTCATTTATCGATTGGGGCGGTCATGCAAAAGATGGCGAAATGATGGTAAAAGAAGTTTTAGACTTCGATAAAACTATAGGCGTGGTGATGGAATTCATCAAAGAAAACCCGAATACGCTGTTGGTTGTCACAGCAGATCACGAGACGGGCGGTGCAAGTATCGGAAAATTCATGGAAAAAGATTCAACAGGAAAAGAGAAGAACATTAAAGACAAAGTGCAGGTGAATTTCATCGACAATCAACACACTGCGGCTTTAGTTCCCGTTTTTGCGATGGGAAAAAACCAGGAGCTTTTCTCTGGCGTATACCCCAACAACATCATCTATCACAAGCTTGTTGAAGCTTTGAAAAAAAACGGAACCACTATTAGATAATTTATTTTTACTGAAATTTTATGTACTTACATTTAAAAAAAATCACAAGCTTTGTAACTCTTTTTTTTGTTGCAACTGTTTTCAGTCAAACTACAAGAGTACACTCTCATAATGATTATGAACAGAAAATCCCATTTTGGTATGCCTTAGGTTCTGATGCAAATTCAATTGAAGTGGATGTTTTTCTTGAAAACAACGAACTTTTTGTAGCTCACAACAAAAAAGACATTACCAATGAACGAACATTTGAAAGTTTATATCTGAATCCTATTGATAAAGCATTAGGAATGAATATGATCAAACAGGAATCTCTACAGATTTTGATTGATATTAAAACAGATGCTAAAACAACTTTAAAGCGGATTGTAAAAACAATTCAGAAATATCCGGCCATTACAGCTCAAAAAAAAGTACGTTTTGTTATTTCAGGGAACCAGCCAAAACCGGAAGAATATACTTCTTATCCCGGATTTATTTTTTTTGATTATCAAAAACTGGATAATTTAACAACAGATCAATGGAATAAAGTTGCTTTGCTTAGCTTAAGCTTTCCGCAATATTCTAAATGGAACGGTAAAGGAGGTTTAACGGAAGAAGATTTACCGAAAGTAACCGAAGTCATCAAAAAAGCAAAATCATTTGGGAAACCATTCAGATTCTGGGCGATTCCCGACGGGAAAACTTCCTGGGAGTTTTTTGCACACAACGGTGTTGATTTTATTAATACAGATCATCCGAAAGAATGTGTGGAATATGTAAATTCTTTGGAGAAAAGAACTTTTAAGAATAATCTGTTTTCAGAAGTTTATCAGCCTGAATTTTCCTATCTGAACAAAAATGTTCCTGTAAAAAATGTTATTTTATTAATCGGTGACGGAAATGGTCTTTCACAAATTTCTTCATCCGTTTTAGCCAATAAAGGACAATTAACGTTAACGCAATTGAAAAATATTGGTTTAATTAAGACTACTTCGACTGATAATTTCACCACAGATTCTGCAGCAGGAGCAACTGCTTTTTCAACAGGAAAAAAAACAAAAAACAGATTTATCGGAGTAGACTCTAAGGGGCAAAAAACGGCAAACCTTACTGAAATTCTATCAGAAAAAGGCTTCAGCACCGGAATTATTACAACTGACGAAATTGTGGGAGCAACACCTTCTGCATTTTATGCTCATCAGAAAGACCGTAGTATGGAAAAGGAAATTGCTGAAGATTTGCCAAAATCAAAACTTAACTTTTTTGCAGCGGGTGGGAAATCTAAAGTTTCCGGCCTCTATGATTTTAAATTAGCCGAAAACCCGAAGGAGGTTGCAGAAAGTAAAGCCAGCCGTTTGGCATACTATCTTTCCGATAACGGTGTCCCGCAAGTTTTGAAAGGTCGCGGGAATCTTTTGGCTGAAACTGTAGAAAGTGGACTGCAATTTTTAAAAAGCAAGAAAAAACCATTCTTCATCATGATTGAGGCAGCGCAAATTGACAGCGGCGGCCACAGCAATAATGTAGGAACCATCGTTACTGAAGGTATTGATTTTGACAGAGCAATTACAAAAGCAGTACAGTTTGCAGATCAGAATCCCGGGACTTTGGTGATAATTACTGCAGATCACGAGACAGGGGGTTTTAGTATTCCTCATGGCGATCTGGAAACAAGCACTGTAGAAGGTGATTTTACGACAGACGACCACTCAGCTACATTAATTCCTGTGTTTTCCTACGGTTCAGGCTCGGAAATTTTTACGGGAGTATACGAGAATAATGAAATTTTCCATAAAATATTGAAAATTTTGAACGTGAATTAGTTTTACAATTACTTTTTCTAAATACATACAGCTTTGAAAAAACATTTTTCTATTCATCTATTGGTCGATTTACTGCTTTCGTCAAACGTATTTGCACAACAGAAAGCCATCAAATAGCATTTTTGGCAGATGCTCATTTTCAGGATCTTTACGGAAATTTTTCAGATAAGACATTCAAAGGACTAGAATCTGAGTGGATTACAGTCTCCAAATGGAGAAAACAGTTTGAAACAAATTAATTCGAGAATAGCCTCAATGCAATTTTGAAAGTGCAATGATTCTAGAAACACAAACTAAGACCAGCTATACTGGTCTTTTTATATCACTGGAATTTACAATAGTAGTCTTTGATACAATATCAAAATTGTAAACAAAAAATCCCGTATTAACGGGATTTTTATTTCTTATATTTAAATTTATTTTATCTCTACAGGAACTGAGATTTTATCCCAATCCATTGTGAATCCATTATTGTTTATTTTATACACTAAAGTTTCCTGTGTTGCCTGTAAAGCTTTTGTTTTTACATCAACACGTAAAGCATCTTTAGCTTCTTCGTATTTATAAGCACCCCATTGTTTTGGCTCCTTGTTAAAAATCGCAGTCCAGGTTCCACTTTGTTTAGGGATTAAGAAAAAGCTGTATTTACCTGCGGGAAGTTTTTTACCCTGAACGGTAATGTCTTTATCCGTTTCGAAAGTTGTTGCTTCATTGGCACCTGCACGCCAAACTTTATCATAAGCTTCCAGACCACCCCAGATTGTACGCCCTTTAACAGAAGGACTGCTGTAGGCTATTGTAATGGTTGCATCTTTAATTTTTCCCGTTGCAGTAGCCGCAGGGCTGGCAGGTTTTTTAGCCTCCTGTGCAAATGCATTTACTGAAATCGTCATTGCAGCAATAACTACGGTAACAGATTTAATCATTGTTTTCATAATATTTTTGTTTGTTGTTGTTCGTTTACGAATTTACTGCTTTCGGCTTATAAAACAGCAACCCGATTGCAGAAAATATAATGACTGCCGCTGCCCCTATTACATTAAGCCAAAGGAAAGAAACGATATCAAAATTATAAACGGCAATAACTGCAATTTCTGATAAAATTGCAGAAATAAATACATTTGAACCGGTGATTTTTTTATAGTAAAATGCGACAAGAAAAATCCCCAAGATCGGCCCGTAGAAAAGAGAACCCAATACATTAACCGCTTCAATAAGGGAACCCATCTGAGTGGCAAACATGGCAACACCGATTGAGAAAATACCCCAGGCTAAGGTGTGCAAGCGACTGTACTTCAATTCGGTTTCATCATCAGGAATTTCTTTACTAAATATCAAATGAACATCTTTTAATGAGCAGGCGGCAAGGGAATTCAGCGCTGCGGAAATTGAACCCCAGCTGGCCAGAAAAATAACGGCAAACAGTAAACCGATCATCCCTACAGGCAAGGTATTTTTCACGAAATACAGGAAAATGTAATTGGTATCCGTTTTCTCCGCATTATAGTTTGAGTTATTGATAGCTTCCTCTACCCTGCCGTGCAATGCTTTTACTTGGGTTTGTGTGTTTTTAAAATCCTGAATTGTTTTGTTAAGTTGGGGAGAATGAGCTTCTTTCAACTTTAGAATTTCTTTCGATTCTGCATTAAATTTTATTTGTAAATCCTGATGTTCTTTTTCAAAAACCGCAGCTTGTTCAGGTTTTGTTTCCTTCAAATATTGATAAGAGCGTTCATTAAAATAAATCGGAGCCGGTTTTAGAGAAAAGAATGCGAAAAGTAAGGCACCAATCAGAAGAATAGCAAATTGCATCGGGATTTTAACCAATCCGTTCAGCAGCAAACCCATTTTTGCATTGGTATTGTCTTTCGCAGTAATATACCTGCCGACCTGACTCTGGTCCGTACCGAAGTAAGAAAGTGCCAGAAAAAAACCGCCAATTAACCCGCTCCAAATATTGTATTTATCTTTCCAATCGAATTCTGTGGTGATTACATTCAGCTTTCCGGATTTCCCCGCCAGATACAGTGCATCCTTAAAACCAATTCCATTCGGCATATTCTGAATAAGCAGATAACCTGCAAAAGCCATTGTTCCCAGAATAATAAGAAACTGTAATTTTTGGGTGTGAGCGATCGCTTTTGCACCGCCAACATAGGTATAAATCAACAGAATGCCACCTGTTAAAACATTGGTTAAATAAATATTCCAGTTTAAAACGCTTGACAAGATGATACTCGGAGCGTAGATACTGATTCCTGTTGATAAACCTCTGGAAAAAAGGAAAAGCAGTGAAGTGAGCACCCTTGTTTTTTTATCAAAACGGTTTTCCAGATATTCATAGGCAGTGTAAACATTTAAGCGCTGAAAAATCGGGATGAAAGTAATACAGATAACAATCATTGCTAAAGGCAAACCAAAGTAATACTGAACGAAACGCATACCGTCCGTATAAGCCTGCCCCGGTGCCGAAAGAAAAGTAATGGCACTTGCCTGCGTGGCCATAATACCTATCAGCACAATGTACCAGGGCATTTTATTATCTGCTTTCAGGTAGGTTTCGTTGCTTTTTTGGCCACGACCGATGAATACGCCGTAAACAACCACTGCAACAAGTGTAAAAATAAGAACGGTCCAATCTATAGTACTCATGCCCAGAATTTAGTAAACAAATAATAAAATGCGATCTGCAATACTAATGCAACGGCTAATAGTATGTACCAGGTATTCCAATTTTTAAGTTGCTTGTTCATCAGTTTTTCTGTGCAGATAAAAAGTTAAAAAATAAACGTGCCGCCCCAACATTTCCCGCAGGCAGCTGTCTGAAAAATGCCAACGGTGTATAAATAAAATTACCCTTCCCGTATTTGGCATATAAAGTTGATCCCTGCAGCGGCTCTTCATCTGTATCGTGCATTTCAAAAAGTGGCTCATACGCTGCATCCCATTGAGCAGGGAAATAGGCACCACGCTCCTGTACCCAACCGTTAAAATCATCCGCAGTAATTTTGTTCGGAAAGTTCAGTAATTTATGATTTGGATTTAAAAACGTAACCGCAGCATTTTCTTCGGTAACCCGCTTATTGGCAATACTGAAATTATACATCCCCAATTGGTCAACGGTTGTATCCTGGTTGGTGTTATACTGCATCACCAAATTACCTCCGGCTTTTACATAAGACCATAAAAAAGGCATCCAGCGGCCCAACTTTTTCTCTGTATTATTGGCACGAACACCAAGTACAATTGCATCATATTGTGATAGCTTGTTTTGACTACCGTTTCCGCCGGATTCATCTATGTTCCCATAAAAGTCTCCGTCTTTCAAAATATCGACCTGAATACCTGCAATGCGTAGGAACTCAGGAATGAAATCGCCCGCACCTTCTATGTAACCTACTTTTTTAACCTTCGCCTGAATATCACCTTTCATTACGGTAATCGTTGCAGGCGCAAAATATTGTAAGGAGGGTAAATGCGGATACTGAATTAATACTTGTTTTTTATTATAAGTTACTCCATCTGCAACAAAATTGGCATCCAATTGCAAACGAGATGAATGTATTGCGGCAAGCTTAGTTTTTGGAATAACGTAATCGATTGTAGTATCCTTTCCATTGAGCGAACTTACATCAGCACCGCCTAATCGTTCTCCGTTATACATCAGGTTTACTTTACCGTTACTGTACTGTCTGTTAGAATTAACCTTAACATTTAAACTCAAATGTAAATCTTCATTTTCTTTAACCCAATAAAGTGGTTGTGTAAATTTCAGTTCCAATGCAGGAACAATGCGCAAGGCTTCGACTACATCACCACGCACCGGGTCTAATTTCTTGAAAGATAAAGGAAGTTTAACCTGAAACTTTTCCGAACCGATTTTTAAACCAAGCAAAACATTCAATGGTGATTCTGCCTCAGGCAAACCGATTAAAGTATCATTTGGAACAGAAAAGGTTGCTGCGTTCGTAGGAGATTTTGCCAACCAATAAGGTTCTGTAAGTGCTGCATCTGCAGGAATCTGAATTTTATGCTCAATGGTAATTAAAGAATCTTTTGATAGTTTTCTGTTGAAACTTTCTGATTGACTTAACCATTTTACATCTTCTAAAACGACAGGGTTTGCAGCTCTTGAAATCAAATTTAACCTGAAATTATAATGCTCCCCCGCAACAGCTTCAGCCTGACTGGTAACCACCTCGCCCATAAATCCGGCACAGCTTAAAATGATATGGTCAAGAGATTTAATTTTATCCTTTTTTAGATCTCCATCCTGAAGAGCTACAACCTTTTTTCGTAAAGCAAACAAAGCGGGTAAGCTAAGGTCTGGATTATTGAAATTGAAAGCAGAAATAATTTTATCTAATGATTGGTCAATATCAGCATTTCCTTTTGCAGTCCAGGTTTTAACTACTCCATCAAAAAGTGTTGCTTTTGCAGGCTCGCCAATAACGTGGGCAAAATATTCTGTTCTTATCCCGGCTACAGACTGTGTTCCCGCACCCTGGCTTTTATGTAAACTTCTGCTTAATCCTGCCAGTTCACCATAGCCCATTCCCAGTTGCGCATCATATTGCCCAACGGTAACTTTCAGTTGATTTTCAGCTGTAGTATTGACCCCTCCAAAGCGGAAAGTATTCCACAATACGCGTTTTGGCTGCCATGCATTAACATATTTTAGTTGATCTGGGAAAGCCGTTTTATCTCCTGCCAGCTTAAAAGCTTTTTCCGCAACTACGGCCGAAGCCGCATGTTGTCCGTGTCCTGCCGCAGCAGTAGGAGGAAAACGGCAAATGATAACATCAGGACGGAATTTACGGATTACCCAAACTACATCAGCAACAATGCTATCTGCATTCCATTGTTTAAAGGTATCGGTCGTATTTTTGGAAAACCCGAAATCAATCGCCCGGGTAAAAAACTGTTGGGCGCCGTCTAGTTTTCTTGCTTCTAAAAGCTCATGTGTTCTGATTAAACCCAGTGCAGCACCCTGCTCTGTGCCTAATAAATTCTGACCACCATCACCTCTGGTTAAAGACAGATAGCCCGTTTCTACATTTTGGTCGTTGATTAGCCAGGAGAGCAATCCTGTATTTTCATCATCGGGATGAGCCGCTAGGTATAAAACTTTTGGTATGTGTTTAAGGGTTTTGAGTTCGCGGTAAATTTCAGATGATTTTGAGGGCCGAACCTGTTGGGCCGAACAAAAAACCGTATAAAAGCCAAGGATAAATACAGTGCTTACTTTTTTGAACATTTGAATTTGCTTTGCAGGGCAAATATAAGTAAATCATCTTTCTTTCAACCTTAAATTAACAACTCCAAACATTATTATATTCTTCGTAAAATCTTTGTGTGAAGGTAAAAGAGAATCGAAACAAAATAAAGTCCAACTATGTCAACTTCGATTGTTTCGAATACTTAAGATTATATTGCAAAAAGTTTAGCCAACAAGAAAATTACCTGATAAAAATGAGCTTTGTCTCTATTTCAGAACTTACTATTATAAGATTTGCACCGGAATAACTCGCTACCAAAGCGCCAGGGCACTGGCAAAATTAAGAGTTTCATTAGGATTTTGATGTGAAAGCAATTCGTAATCAGGCGGGCTAAAAAAAGAATCTTCTGTCCCATACTGTATCTGCCACTTTTACAGGATAGTCTTCGTGTCTATATAATTAATCATTCCATAACAGGGTAGATCTGCGTTTCCTAAAGCTACAAACTTCCTGTTCCCACTACGAAATCGCCTTCTGAGGCAGTTCCATAAGAAATCAGTCTTCCTTAATAGAAAGAACGAATGGAAATTACTCTATCCCATCCACTGGCTGGGTGGCTGAGGAAAGATATTGGTTTGCTGTAAATATCTCCCGAATTAACCTCAGTTTCCAAATCGTGATTCTGACATGAAAATGTTGCCAACACTAGTACGAAGGTTACCTATATTTAATTGACATGGATTCTTATATTAATGGGTTACAAGATATTTGAGACTGTTCTCCGTTATCTTTTTGATATTATCGTGAAACGAGTTAGGCTCGCTCGGATTTGCGTTCACTGTTTCATTATACCAATCGTAGGCGCCCATACAGATGACCATACATTTTTTGTTGGCAGTTCCGCCAGGAAATTCGGCGACGGTAACACGTCCGTTCAAAGTATTGTCCCAAACCTCACTTGCAAGATTATTACCTCCTGTCTGGTTTCTCCAGCCCACACCATTTACGTATCCACCCCAATCAGGAAGGAACCACTGGGCTGTGTGATTCAAACGGAATGTACCTTTCTCAAGCAGGTTGGCTTTTCCGGATTCGTACGTCTGAAGACCATTGAAAACTGGATGATTCTCATAGCCTTTGAAAGAAATTCCCCAATCATTTCCCATATCTACAAACCCGTTTGGAAGAAAATCTCCAAAAACATTATTCGGTCCTTTTCCTGCAGGAACTATCCCCAGTGCCTCAACATATTGTGCAGCAAAGCTTGTCAGTAAAATATTTCCTCCGCCATTAAGGTAAGTCTTGATCTTAGAAGTCACATTCTGACTCATCATATCTGCCGGTAAAGTTATAGCAGAATCGAAATGCCACCAGATCACATCAATATTGTTGAGGTTTACCACTCCGCTTGCAATATCAGCAATCGAAATATATAACGCTCCTGGAAATTTCTCAAAAAGCCATTTAGAAGCTGCAATCTCATCCGGATTTGTTAATCCTGTTCTTGTAGCAGCAGTTCCAAGGAATGCAATGAGAGATCCGGAAGTAGGCGTTGCTACATTGGCCATATACACCTCTGTAACGGTACCATTAGAAACAGTAAACGAAACCTGATTGGTAAAGTTAACAGTTGCTCCCGATTCAGGGTAGATGCTTACTCCATATCCGGTTGTTATGATTGGCTTCAATGCATTAAGATTTGTTCCTTCCGGCATTGTAAGAGAAATCGTTTTACTCGAATTATTAATGGTAGCAGATAAACCGTTGATCTTAAAGCTAATAATTGGATCCTGAGCATTTACAGTTACCTGATAATCTTTGTAGATTTTGCCATTTTTCACTCTGAATTTAACAGGTTGTGAAAAATCAATCGCTGCACCTGATGCTGGCGAAACTACTGCTCCCTGTGGAATTTCAATAACCGGAGCCAATGACTTAACACTTTTTCCATATGGAAGTATGACTGTGATTTTACCATTCTTATGGTCAATTTGCCCAGAAACCCCGTCCACCCTGAAAGAAGAAATATTAACTGAAACATCAGTAACAAGCCTATCTTCTATCTGACTGTCGCAAGACCAAATAAAAGCAGCAGACATCAGCAGAATGATAATAATGTGAGTTTTTTTAAGTATGATTTTCATTTATATTTTGTTTTAATATTCGTTATTTGCTTGTAAAGTCTCTAACTGAAATTAATCTGTACCGAAGGAATCGGACAGTATTCTTCAATTCCGTGGTCAAATCCCGCCTTTCAATTCTATTTTAGCTTTCTGTTAAATGTTTATCAATCAGAACTAATGATTGGTAGTTAGCCCTCAAAAAAAACGGAGTAATTGCTTTTGCAAGTTATATAAATTCAATCTAAATTGTTTAAAATTATTTTTTAATCTTCACCCAAATATTTCGATATTTTTCGGTTGTTGTACAAAACAAACAAAGTCAATTTGACTTACTTTACTAAGTTTCCTTATTTCAAATGTGTAAAACTAAATTGCAAGAGGATTAACCCACAAGAAAATTACCTGATAAAAATGAGCCTTGCAATTCTTGTTTAATTTGACTCAAACGAATCAAATCATTGATAAAAGTGTTTAAAGATATGCTCGACAAGGTCACAAAAACAACAGATTAATAATTAGATCAAGCTCATTTCAACGTATAAAGTGTCGAGATTTAGGGGTTAACCTGTTTTATTTTATTCTTTGTCATAAACAATTACAAAAGAAAGATGACAAGTGTGTATACTTTCCCATATAGTTACTCAAATCGAAAGTCGGCTTTTTCTTCTGATTAATAGATTTAATAACCTTTTCAGGCTTTTTAATATCATAAATTTCTTTGGTATAAGCATAAGGTCTCTCCTCATTCAGTCCTAACATCCGATTAGAAATCATACTTGTAGGAAGTTTTTTTTCGACATCACTAAAGCCAAATCCCTGGGAATAAATCATTTTATCATCCTTTACAATAGCTACTGATAAACCAACTCCCTTACAATCAGTCATAATATTTTTAATTTCTTCGTCTAAACCTTGTAGATTTGGTTGAGTATTCTTACCGTATAGTGCTGTGCTGATTGTACTGATTATGACCCCAAACATGTCAGCCGACGGTAAATGATACGGGTACTCTAGTCTTTTAACGGTGATGTAATAATTTTTATCCCCGTTATGCTGGATTGCCTTATAAGCATATTTAGATGTGTAATTTTAAACTTTCTGAACTAATAGAATTATGAAAAGAAAGTTAGTTAGCACTATTTTACACTTGAAAAATTTAAATCTGGCTTAACACCTGAACACAGGAAAAATTACTGGAGCGCTAGCTCGCAACTCGCAAGGTCTGTCGAAAGCTTAGCAGAATATCTTGCCTTTTCGACCTTTACAAATATGAAAAAACTTAACAATTTGTGAATTTGAGTTCATGTTACCACAGGAATAAAGTATACATGTTACTCAACTTCTAGTAAAAACTAACAGTTAAGCAGCGCTGGCATCATAATTAATGAACAGTATATTTTTCATAAAACGGGGTTATATTTGTTCTTACTATGATTAAAGTGACTAAATCATTATACAATAAACAAGAAATTACTATCTTCCTATACCAGTTTCGGATTGTAAACCTGACCAAGTTTTCTTCTTATAAATGTGACTACATTTCTTTTAAGATACTGAAGGATTTGCTCTTTCCTTTTTCCTTTAAAAGAATAATAGAATAAGTCTTTCATACTATATAATTTTTTAAAATTATCATCATGCTTATTCCATGGAAACTAGTTTAAATATAAATCCAAATATAGTGAAGTAAATTCAGTTATTTTTATGATACGAATCATAATAAAGTTTGAAAAAAGATTCATATTGCCCAAGTGAGTATAATTAAACATCATCGAGTTAACTTTTAGAGAAGCATGGACCTAACTTAGTGGAAAATAGAACTTTTCAAAAAACAGAAGCTGAAAAAGCAATCAGCGACATTAAAACCCGTTGGCTAACTAAAAGTATATCGTAATCCTGTTGACGCCTGTTCATCTTCAGATCATCAATATAAAGCTATTCTGAGCAACATTTTTAGCCGATCGTAGTTTTACTACAATTTTGAAGATTTAAGGAAATTTTATATTTAGCAATATATTTTTATCTAACTTAGGTGACATAATATCAAAAACGCACAAAATATTATGAAAAACACCTCAAATTCTGATAAAGTTTCAGAAAACCATATTTCGGGGATCAACCGTGTGGTCAAACTGAACATTGTGGTTGAGGGCAAGGCTGTCAATCACTTTAAACACTTTCGTTTACAACAAAGTGCAAGAAGACACCATGATTTTGAACTGGTATTGGCTCATGACTCTTTAGGCGAAGCACAAAACCATAACCTTGAACAGGCCCAAAAGTTTTTAGGAAAAAGAATCACCATTGTTTTTAAATATAAAGATGCCGAAACTGAAAGTCCCGAAAGAACATTTGTGGGTCTTATTACCAAAGTGGCATTCAGTCAGGAAAAAATGAGCCTGGGAAATATTATTTTAAAAGGAAAAAGCCCCACTATTCTCATGGATTCTGCTCCGCATACCCAAAGTTTCGGAGGAAGCCAGGAGGTGAATACCAATATTATTGCCAACCGGATTATTAAGGAGACATTAGGAGCAAATAAATTTGATTTCAGGATAGATACCCAAAACAAAAGTTATATTAATTACAGTTCACAATACAACGAAACTCATTATAATTACCTTACAAGAATTGCAGAATCCTACGGAGAACAGTTCTATTATGACGGTGAGGTCCTTCATTTCGGAAAGCTCCCTTCTTCTGAAAAACCTATCCTGCTGGTGTACGGAAGCAATGTAAATGATGTGAATGTTGAGCTGAAAGCCGTTCACACCAAACCGGAATACTTTGGCTATAACAGCAGCAACCATACTAAAATGATGGGCGCTGATGATCGCATACAACATTTGGGAGAATTATCTTCGAAAGCTTATGAACTGAATGATACTATTTTTACAACCCGGTCATTGACTCCTACTCCCATCAATGCCAATATGTTCCGAGATGTGGATGATTCCCAAAAGAGTGCAAGGGGAAGTAAGGCAGTAGAAGTTTTTACCGTTACAGGACAAACCACAGTTCCATTCCTCTATATTGGCTGTGTTGCAGATCTGGCCATGAGAAAGACCGGCAGCAATGAAACCTCCCATTTTACGACACTTATGATTACAGAGGTGAGCCATGAAGTTGATGCAAGAGGATATTATACAGGAAGCTTTGAAGCCATCGCTGAAGGCACTGGTTTTATGCCAAAACCTGATTTTGAAATGCCCAAAGCAGAACCGCAGGTGGCAACCGTCATATCCAATGTAGATCCATTGAATCAGGGTAGAATACAGGTCCGTTTTGACTGGCAGGTAAATGATACGACCCATTTTATCAGAATGATGAGCCCTGATGCAGGTGGAACAGATGCTGTAACACAAAACAGGGGTTTTGTAGCTGTTCCTGAGATTGGCGATCAGGTTATGGTAGGGTTTGAATATCACAATCCCGATTTTCCTTTTGCAATGGGTGGAATGTTTCATGGGCAGGTAGGCCTGGGCGGCGGTGTGAATAATCATCTGAAGTCTATACAGACGAGAAGCGGCATTAAGGTTTTAATGAATGATGCAGAAAAAAGTGTAACCATTAAGGATCCAAGCGGAAATACTTATTTTATGGATGGTCAGGGTAATATTCATGTTACTGCACCAAAGAATATGACTTTCACAGCAGGAGAAGATATGCATATTTCTGTGGGAAGGAATATGACCACTAAGATTGGACAGGACAGCAGCATGCATATTGGAAACGACCATACTGAATCTATTACAAAGAGATATACTCAGACCTCTGAAAATAAAAGCGTTACCGTTAAACAGGATCAGACAGAAAGCACCGGCAATAAATTTAGAAGCACTTCCGGAGAAGCCGATATACAGACCTCTAAAGGCGATTTAAAACTGAGGGGAACATCATTGGCCGTATTTCAGGGAGGAAAAGACGTTAAAGTAAGTAAAGGATAAATTTATAACGATAATTTATAACGATGGATAAAAATAAATTTTCATTGGTTACCAACAAGTGCGATTCCGGTTTCAACAATTGAATCCAATTCAAAATATTAACACATGGAAAATCAGAATACTTCAGCGCATGACCGTAAGCTTTCTGAAAAAAGAGCAGAAAAACAAAAAAAAGCCAACGAAAATTCTCCTTTAGAAAAAAGAGAAATGGTAATGCATGGAGCCAAGTTGAAGTGTCCTTATGCTCAGGCGCCCGGAGAACTGAAAGTTACCTCTAACGAAATAATCCTTCAGGATAAGCTATTTGCTACACATGGCGATGGAAACAATATGGTAAACCTTCAGTTTAAAGGAACTTGCGGGCACCCGAAATGGCCTGCAAGAAACATGTCTCCTCCACCCTGTATGAGCGTTATAAAATTAACGCCTTGGCAAAACCTGGGAACCTCTATTATACAGGAACAAACTGTTTTGGTAAAAGAATCCTATATCGATTGTGATCCTGAGTTTAATACAGCTACTGCAACACCGATTCCGCAGGCAGCAAGTATAAAAAGTGAGATTCAAAACAATGAAATCCCTAAAATTATTGATGCCTATTTTGTGAAATGGATTTCGGAGAAAGGCACTTCTGTTGAAAAAGAAGAGGAAGTCTACAACAAGAAACTGGGTAAAAAAGTTACTGTTAAAAAGAAAGAAGAGACTACGAAAATATCTACAGAAAGAATATCAGAACGGGGATTAAGTTATCAGGTTGCTTTAATTGTTGAAACTGAAGGACTTTCTGGAAAGAAAATAAAGGTTAAGATTAAAAGCGGTAAAAATAAAGTCTTAACAGATGTTGATGCTGAGGTAAGTTTAATTGATATAAAAGAGGTGGAAAAAGTTACAGATGCTGCAAAATATGCAAGCATAAAAGCAAAAAGTGAATTTGAAATAGAAGTTGACAATTTTGCAAATGATTCCACAATAGAAAATTCGAGCCAATTCAAAAACAAAGCAGTGCTCAAACTCATGCTCAATCAACGCGCTGATGATTTATCATTTAATTTGGCTAAACTCATAGCAGCAAGTCCTGAAAAAGAAGCATCGGTATATATAGAAGTGACTTCTGACGAACCAAAAATTGAATATCTTGGTAAAGAAGGAAACAGCAGTTTAAAAAATACCTTCTTAAATGAATTAGGGAAATATTTTAAAATAAAATATCTGGAACAGCCATGGGTTGTTAAAGCCCGAGAAGAACAGGAACTGGGAGTTTCAGAATCTACCCATTGCTCAAAGATCATAGATGAATACCACGCCATCAACCGACAAAATAAACCAAAAGCCTGTGCTAATACCGATAACAGTTCTTGGTGTGCCTCATTTGTAGGCTGGTGTTTGAAAAACAGCGGGTATTCTGCCCAATTAGATCCGGGTGCCTATTCATATGGAGAAGAAAAGACCAGATATAGAGCTGGTTTTAAGAAAAATCCAACAGATAAAAAAGGTCTGGAAAAAGAGGAATTTGATGATCCGGTATGGGGGAAGCTTATAGCAGGGAATCAACCTTTGGTAGGTTCAATATGTGTTTTATTAAATAAGCACCACGTAAGTATAGCTGTTGGAAAGAGCAGTGATGGTAAAACCATATATTATCTTGGAGGAAATCAGGGAAACAAAGTCTGTGTGGGAACTTTCGGACAAAGAACCTCTTCCATATACCCTGTAGAATATACCAAAAAACCTGAAGACGATGAGTTACCTATTTATTATACAAAAAATGAAAAGCTTAGTTACTAGTTTGATATTATTGTTCTTTATCCCTGTTTGCGGACAAAAGCCTTTGAATGATACTTTGAAAAGGTATTATCAGGATTCATTGATCATACAAAAAAACTTTAAAGACGGAACAATATCAAACAAACTTACCGTAAAAGTAATTAATCCCTGTAACTCTGAAAAAAACAGATTCGACGGAGCTGTAACTAATATCAGCGCTACTGTCAAAAATAAAAATTACAGCGATAGCCTAGTTTATAATTATCCATATGCGCAATCCGGTTTAATCAATTTAAAAACAGATAATATATCTGATCATAACATCAATAAGCATCAGGCAGTCTTCATACCCTTTACATATTGTGGAAATTGGGATAATGATACAAAAGTCTCCTACATTATATTTTATAACCATAAAAAATATCTGTATCATATAAAATATTTTTGTGGAGAAGATGGCAAATGTAAACTAAATGATAATCTGAACATTACATTAAAAGATTTACCCTCAACATTAAGATTAAAAATGATTAAAGACTTAAAAACAAAATATAATAACTCAAATGATTTTTACTAATCAGTTTAAAATATGTTTTATATTACTGTTGATTTCCTGTGCTAGAAATCAATCTAAAAGAACCTCAGACAAAGAGGATATCAATATAGCAAAAATTGATTCTACGGAAATTGGTGGTAAAATATCGGCGTCTTCCAAGAAGCAAAGTATGCAAAAATATGTAGATACATTGAGTATTCTTTTGCAATATGTGGTAACCATTCCGTTGGAAGTCAATAAAAAAAAGATGGACATTCGGTTGCGACTTTCGAAGTCTGAAGATTTGGCAGGACGAAAAAATTATACCATTCCTGAAATACAGGAAGACACCAATGGCCTTTTACCCAGGTCTGCCTACGAATGTATAGAAGGAACAGTTGAACTTCAGCATTGGCAAGTGAACAATAAGAGTTCATATTATGATACTTATGATTATTATAAGAATAAAGATTTTAAAGAAAATGATTTTGTAAGTAAGAAAAAAATGATTTTTCGTAATGAAGACTACAATTTTATATCAGTAACAGATGTTGATAATGATGGATATGAAGACCTTCTTATCCTCGATCTTGCAAGCTCTATGAGAGACAATGATATGTATCAATTTTACAAATGGTCTGAAAAAGAAAACAGATTTATATTTATGCCAGATTTTTTCGATAAAGCCCCTTTCTATGGATGGGACAAAACAGGAAAATATCTAATAACCGGAGTGAGTGATACCCGAGAAAGAAAACTCTATAAAAATAAAATTGTTGGAGGTAAATTAAAGACTGTTGATCAATGTACAGAATATGCAGTATCAGATAAATTTTGTTGGTAGATAAATTTTTAAAAGTTAAGACCTGGAAACAAAGTATAATAGTTCAAACAATTTTCAATAATCAGCTCAAAATAAAAAGTTATGAGTGAAGTACAAGAAAAAGATGATTATTCTGTAAACCCCAATCAGAAGGTTTATGATCTCCCCCACCAGGTGGATCATGAAGTGAATGTGGTAAAAATATATTTTGCAAAACAAGTTCCTAAAATGACCTGGGAAACTAAAGAAGAAACTTATACTGTTAAAAGTGGAGGTCTGGTATCTGATGTCAAAAAGAAGTACGAAAAAAAAGGAAGAAGGAACCTCAAGGCAGATCAGGAGGATTCTGTAAAATTAAAGGCAAAAGAATCAGTAAAAATTACTTGGGAAGAGGAAATACCAGCAAAAAAAGCTGATGGCAGTCCGGATTTTGATTTTGAGAGAATAAACAGCACCACCATTAAAAAGAAAGTATGGGTTGTAGCCAATTGTGAAGGAGCAAGCGGCAAACTCTCTGTTGATATCCATGAAAATAAATTGAAAAATACTGAAAACGTATATGAAAATCCTGTCAAATTTTTAGATGGCGAGGCGGAGAAAAGCAAAATAGAATTCACTATCAACGGAACACTGGTGTATGCCAAAGAAATAACGATGCGTCCCAAAACTGATGAAGATCTAAAAAAACTGGTGGAGAAATTTGCTAAAAGAGAGGATGCGAACGCCTTTTTATACTTCAAAGCTGAAGTAACAGGAACAGAAGATGAAGTGAAATTTCCGGATGAGACACATGAGTTTTTAAATAAAGACAGTGAGAGGTTTGAAATCAGATATTGTAATTGTGGAAACAACTATGATATTACATGTACCCGATATAGTAAAAAATATGGACCAGCCTACTGGGGATCGAAAAAACTTGAAAATTATTCCGATTGGGATACATTGATTGAAGAAAAGAAAATTACGGCTGAAGAAAAGGCTATTTTGGTGGGAATGTCTGAAAATGAAGGCAAATTAGATTCTGTTCAATCCTATGACTGGGACCTTTCAGGTGAACAAATGATATTAACTGCGGGGGCCATGCAGAAAACAGTTGATCATACCGGAAAAGGTGAATTTACTACACAGGTTGAAGAATTTAAAGCTCAGCATCCTGAAAAATATGACGAGTTATTTGTATCATGCGGATGGACGGTGGACTCTGGGATTCTATACTATAAAGATCCGGCAGATCCTAAAGCGGAGAAAATTACAGGAAATACATTATCAAATAAAATCAGAGAAAATTGTAAAGAATCTTTATTTGGAAAAACAGTAGAATGTAAACCTCTGCAACCGATCGTGAATGCTGTTATTGATAAAGTATTTCAGGAAAAACAAGTGCTGGATTTTATTAAGAGATTGAAAGAAGTTGTACTTCCTTTAACTCCTACAGGATATTCATATAAACTGTCAGATTATTTAAAATCAAAATTAGGCAAAGCAACTGCATTGGATCATCACATTAACAGACCAGGATATGTACAAGACGATTTCGGCTCTGCATTAGACCGGTTTTTTGCAAAAAAAGATGCTAACACAGCCAAAGAAAACAAAACCAGAAAAGAAGGGGAAAAACTAGAAAATACATCAAGAAATCCTGGCGAATGGGGAGATATGCACAGTAAATACGAGCAGGAAATTCTTGATGATTACGGGAATAAAAGAAGAGGCACAGATATGGATAAACGGTATGAAAAAATGGAAAAAAACTCAAACTTATCATCATGAAAAAATTGACATTTATGCTAATGATTGTAATCATTTTTGTTACCTGTGGAAACGTTATTTCCCAAAAACATCATGATGTACAGAAGAAAACGGTAAAGAAAGACACTATCATAACTTTAAATGATACTTTATCATTGTATTATGCTTCCTACAACAGTCCTATGAAGCTATGGTATAATCTCCATATTATTAATAAAAAGAAAAAGATAAAAGTAGGTAAAGGAAGTGAATTTAAAGGGACCGGAAGCGAGCTCTTTTCTTCACTGTCCCCTAATGCAAAGTACGTAGTTGTAGACGGCATCATTAAAGAATATGTACATGAAAGTGATAAAGACAGTACTCTGCATGAAAACTACACGTGTGCCATTATTGACATAAAAAAAGCAAAAATAGTTAAACAAATGCAACAGGATTGCGATGGGTCTTGGAACAAAAAAAACCAATGGGTTTCCTCCGGAGGCAAAATAGTTTTTAAGTAAAAATAATGAGCGAAAATTATGGAGCCCGTATTTCCCATAGATATTAAATTAAACCTTTCGGAAGGAAAGAAATTTTACCGATTTTCCTACAATGAATATACCACCATCAATGGAGAAACCCACAGAAGCGAGCTCAACAAAAATTTTCATGTTACGCTGAAGCATTTAGAAAAAGAGAAGTTTGAATACCATATCGAAATTTTTGACAGAGTTCATAGGGATAAGGAACTCTCACTGTCCGAAAAAGATTTTTTAGCCAGAATTGCAGATATCAATGATGATGTAGTGCTCATAACGGACGAATATGGAAACTTAAAAAATGTACAGGGGTTGTCAGTTCTTCAGGATAAAGTGGAAAAAACAGTAGAAAAGCTCTCCCGGTCCTATGTTGGCAAACAGGCAGAAGATTCTTATCAATTTTTAAAAGCATTTTCTCAACAGGAAAATTTGGTGTGTAAGGATTTTTTAAAAAACATTCATTTTGGAATGATCATCCATAAATTTTATGGAAGGTACGAGAAGGAGAATCAGGTAAAGTATAGCGTGCGTTACCGTAATTTTATGCCCAATACTGTAATAGACATAGAAGAGCATGTACAAACGGAAGCTATGCGTTGTGATGATGAATTATTACTGTTACAATATACCGGCAACATTCCTTCAGATAAAAATTGGGAAATGTTTTATGGAGAAATGAACAGAAAGGAAATTGCTTATAACAGGGAAACAGATTTTCCAAAACTTGACAAATATAAAGGGCAGATGTTATTAGATTTTATTACCAAAGAAGTGTTGGAGCATAAACTTACTATAGAATTTTCCCTGGGAGAAAACTACCAAAAGAAAATCATCTATCATATAAAAGAAATAGGCCATGAAGAACTATAAAAAAACAGGATGGATTGAAGAAATGCAGGACCAACTGGATGAAAAATTCAGCAAAAAATTATACCATGTCGGTTTTGTATTTTTATTATATGAAGTTCTTGGCTTTACATCATTTAAGGAAAATAAAATCGTGGATAATCCTCGTCAGGAAATATAAAAACTCCCGTATTAAAAAAGAAAAATCTTAAAATGGCGACACGTATTACAATAACAGATTCCGGGCAAACACAAACTTTAAACGGTCCATTGGCTCCGGATACTCCCGATAACTCATTACAGCGAATTACTGAAGTTTATTTTGCCAAGAAAACGACAACAGACAACGGAACAAGAGTAAATTTCACAAAAATTGATTCTGCTCATGCGCAGCAAGATCATCAGAATCAAAATATTCCATACGATTCCATATTAGGCAAAACAGTGTATCTGATCATAGAGACCAGCAACATGACAGACCTGAGTATAGATGCGGTGATAAGGCCTTCAGCAGGTACGATGACAGAAAATACAGATCCATTACAATTGATGCGTTTTGTATCTCCTGCCAGATATGAGGCACAGAGGCTGTTTACGGTACAGGTAGGAAATTTTGATGCCCTGAATGATAGAAATGGTAACCATGGCCATTATGGTAACTTAAATGATCATATCAATAAAGCTATTATTAAGCTGCAACTAAGGCCCGACGGAAGAGCTGCTTTTGATGACTGGACCAGAAGACTGGCAGACGGCAGTATTAATTTGGAAGTAGCCGTAGAAAGAACAGATAATAATCCCTGCGCCTATAGAGACGGACAGGAAGAGGTAAACGGAGCAGGTATTTTCTTAAATGATGACACAGGAAGATTCAGAGTGGTCAATAAAAATATATATACCATTTACCATGGCAGTAATACGTACAATACTTTAGCAGTGATCAGTACAAACCCGGAAAGAAGAAGAAGGATTCAGAAGGTTCTGAATAACCATTCCACTGATGTTATCTTTTTTTATTACGACCAAAACGATAATGAACACAGGATTTGTAACAGAACTAAAGAAACTGTAACCAGAAAAAGAAGAGTCAATACCATTCCGCCGCTTGCCCAAAGAGGAAATCTTTTGGATACAATAGATTTCACGGCGAACAGAGCTGCCGGAGAAAATATAGATGCCCATCAGTTATTGGTGTATTCCAACGGAACTCTTGGTGATGGAGCCACAGACAAATGGTACGCCAATCAACCAGGAAATGTCGAGTTGGTCGATATGGATATTTTAGCGAATAATGGTGTAGGACCGCAGATTTTTGAAGCATTCAATTATAATCGAGACGGAGTCATCATTCGGTATGGATTTCAGCATACCAGAAGAAGAAGCGTTCAGCCGGATTTATTTGCCGGTTTCTTAGGGTCATTAGCACAATTCAGACAGGAAGGACACACTCACTACATCGTATCACAAGGTTTTTCTTATTCTGATGCATCCTGCTATCCCAGTGCAGAACATGTGAATGGAGAAGCAGGAGATTTGAATTTATTAACGACTCAGCAAAATGGAATCAATACAGTCCTTGCGGCAGCGAATTTTGATTATGACAGCCAGGTTATTCTCCGGAATATTCTTTTTGATTTTGGATTCGGGTCAGGCCGGTCGGAAAACTTTTCAAACACCTCAAATGCCAGTACTGCAGACAATGCCAATACACGGTTACCTCATACCACGCATACCGCTACTCCAAGACATAATAACCATTTGCATGTTCACGGTTTCACCCCAATATTAGATATATATGCCTAAAATTAATATCGCCTGTTTTACTGTTTTGCTTTTTCTTTTTTCCTGCTACAGTAAGGCTCAAACAGAAAATAAAGTAAACACAGCAGCACATTCAACAGACAAAGGATCAGTTTTCTTTAATACCAATAAAGCTGATTGCATCAATCTGCCATTTGGATATTCAGATATTTCAAAACGGATAACCGTTGACTCTATTCTGTCTGCTATACAGGATGAAAATAAATTAAAGGAAATCAATGCACTACAATTTGAAAAACAAATAAAAAAAGATCTTGTATTGCTGCCTGAAGAATATGATGTTTTCCTGCCATTCAGCAAAAATGTGAATGAAAAATATGACCAGATTAAAATAGCCTCAGATTTTCTGTGTTATGGAGACTATTCACTGTACTTTATGGCGGTCTATAATACCGTTCGTTATGCCGAACCGTTTATTGAAAAAATGTATTTAGTTTCAACGAAGGACGGTAAGCTGAACGATATGAAGAGAGTATATCTTAATCATCAGGGGGAAATGGGATTTGCAAACTATACCTTGTTTAATATCGATAAAAATTATATCATTTCTCTACAGGATTATGAGTTTACTGAAAATCCTTTTAAACTAAAACCTTTAAAAAAATACCAGATTCTGCCCAACGGAAAGTTTACCAGATACTACGATAATGATGGTCCTTATAAAGATGATGAAGAACAGGGCGTGGTAAAAAATCACCATAAAGAAGGAAAATGGATAGAATTTAAACCCAATGGATCGATGGATTTACAAAAACATCCGGAATTTACAGATCCCTATACTTATCTGGAAGCGGAGTATAAAAATGGTTTACCAACCGGAAAATGGAAATTCTATAAATTACTGCAAAAATACAATGAAGAAACAGGAGAGCCCATTTTAAATACAAGGAAAAAAGGACAATTGATCTACACTGAAATGTATAGAGACGGAGTTTTAGAAAAGCGGGAATTTCATTAACGCAATTAAAGAATATCAAAATAAAATGTTTTTCCCTACCCCCGCTACCGCACGAATCCTTTCGTGTGGTTTTAGCATTATAAATCAAACATTCTAAAAACAACAATATTATCTAAAAGTCCTTTTTCATCAGAATAATCAGTTGCACTGCTGTATCTATAATCTTCCGCACGAAAAACTAAACCTGCTTCTACCGGATTTTGATGTACATAATTAATTTTCTGGTTAATCACTCTGTTGCTCCATAACTCAATAGGTTTATTATCATGTCTCCAAAATTGATATTGAGTTACATTTGAAGTTTTTGAACCTTCTTTAAGGAAGAAATCTAATAAAAACTCTTTTCTGCTTTCTGTAGGATTTTCCTTGATTGCTGTCACAATTGCTTTGCTTGTAAATCTTTTTAAATCACCAATCAGAGCTTCTGGTTTCTGCCCATTTATACTTCTGAAAACTAAGTGTACATGGCTTGGCATGATGCACCATGCATGTATTTCCATTCCTTTACTCTTTTGGCAAAATCTTAAACTTTCTAAAAGAATTTCTTTGTATTCATTTCTAATAAAAACATCCAGCCAACCTACAACAGCAAAACTTATGAAATATAATCCTTCAGGATTGTGGAATTTGTAATTACGACTCATCAATTATGTTTTTATAAAGATAAAAACTTAATGAGAAAGTGGCTGAAATAAAAACCACACGAAAAGATTCGTGCGGTAGCGAGGGGGTAATAGCTCCGCTCTTCGCAGCCTCCAGACTTTAGAGATATTACTTAAAGCAAAAAATAAAAAAAAATATTTGAAAAAACGCAACACTTTCATAATCATAGTCAAAAGAATTAAGGTTTTCGATTCCTAATAATGAACTCCAGATTTTTAATTAGAAAATAAAGAAAAATGCCTATCCCAATACAATAGATGACAGCATAATGAATAGTATATAATATATTAGCCATTGGCGTTAATGGAGACATATTTCCTGTAAATATTGAAGATATACTATATGGAAGTAGTGTTGCATAAGTCCAAAAATTATTTTTATCTAATTCTGCTTTTTTTACTTTATAATAATGCAATTCATTTTTAAGGTATTTAATATTTTGATTTATTATACTTCCAAATTTCACAGAATCTAATCCAGTTTGACTTCCACCTTTGTATAATTTCTTTTTTAGAAGACCTCTTTTATCAAATATGTAAATAGTTGCTGTAAGATCATTATTTCTACTAGGAATACTAAAATTAAAATCTGAATGTATTATACTACTGTCTGTAAAAGTTAATTGTTTTAATTCTTTTAATGACTTATTTAAAATCGTATAATTTGAGGATTTAATATTTTCGAGAGATTTAATCTCATAAGGAATATTCTTAGAATCATCAATCCACTCATTAAGCACCACTCGTTTTCGACTATCATGAATAGCTGTTTTAAATTCAAAACTAGCTGGATTACTTTTGAGCATTAAAGTATATAGAAAAGGAAAGACTACTAAATGTAGAATTAATATGATTGAAAGACATGAAATTGCATATTTAGATTTCTGATACCTTTTATATTTGGAAATCCTGTAGAGATAAACGCAGAATGATAAAATAATTAAAATTAAGAATGTTGTTGAGAAGAATTCACCAATACCAAATGAGATATTAATTAACGTTAGTATCATATTAAGTTATTTATATATAAAAATAAGAAGATTATAATACATCAATTGTGGTTTTCCGTAATGTGGGAAGTTTGACTTACCTTAAATTTAGTATGTTAAATAAATTTTATTATGGAAACAATTAAAGCAATTAAGCCTGGTCCAAAACCTGATAAGGCTGACGGAACTCCTGACAAAAGGAGAAGAGTAACACCGGAAACAAAACCGAAACATCCGGAACTAAAACCTCACAAACACAAACCCGGAGATTCAAAATGATCAATAACCGATTCAAGAATCATCACAGGTAATTTTAAAATCTCAGCAGTGCTGGGATTTTTCTTTTACGGAAGATGGTAACACTTATAATAATTTGTTTATGGCATTAAAAATCCACCATCTTTCAAAACAAAACACCAAATATTCCGTTTAATTCTTAAATTTGGCTCATGCGAAAGAATCTTTATTTCATCATTATATTATTTTCCCTTACCAGCTGCTATACGTACCAGGTAAAAAAACAAGTGGATCCAGCGGCTGATAATAAACAAAATACAGCTGCACAAATGAAAAGCACAACAGCTGCTTCCCAAAGCCCGAACGCACAACAAATGCCTGCTCCTATCAATATTCAGGAGAAACTTGCATCCGGTAAAAATGTTAGAATTGAAGCAGATGGCAAGAGTCATAAAGTAATTGTTGACAGATGGGAAAGCGACAGTCTGGTGGCACACCCGGTTCATAATCCTAAAAAAATTCTGAAATTCCATAAGAACCAGATCAATGCTGAGAAAATTGCAGAAAAACGCTTTTCACAACCCATAGCTGATATTCTTACGGTTACAGCTTATGCTGCAATTGGTGTTGGAATCTATCTTCTTATCCGCTAGTTTTTTTAACCTTTTCCGGTAATTATAGAAAATATCAGAAGTTTTTATTCCGGAATCTACAAAGTCTGTCGTACTGGTCAACAAAATAATCACTAGATATTTACAGAATATAGAATCTCCAAGGTCTACCGACTTTGGAGATTTCATTTTCCATAATATCAGATAACATCCTAAAAGATTGCATAAAAGATACAGCAGAATTAATAATTGACCTTCAATTTATATAGTCTCAAAAGGTTCATACTGAAGATCAGCCTCAGTAATCTGCGTATTTAATGAATTGTAAGCATCCGGCTCCTGCGTTTCTGCAAGTACTTTAGAATCCTGAACCAGTTTTCCTTCCGTATTATAAATTTTTACGATAATCCATTTTCCACTGCGCTCCAGTTCCTTTAACCCGAATTCAGATTTGTACTTAAGTTTTCCACTTTCAAGGACGCCGCCTTTTACAACCGCTTTATTGACAGGCTTTCCCTTGGCATACTGTACAATCTGCGCTGTGAAACCATCACCCTGCTCAAGCGGATGACTGTAAGTGTAGGCAACAGCTCCATTTTCATCATAAACAGTAGAATTGTATACCGTCTGATCTGCATTGATTTTCGTTTCCGTTTTTAAATTCCCCTCCAGCCTGAAAGACTTCGAGTGCACTAAAATGCCGTCTTTATAATGCTGTTCCATAAGTCCCTCGTACAGCGTACCATTATAAGGCATATCATCTTTATACGTCACAGAACCTTTTGGCCGTCCGTCCGGATGATAATATCTGATTTCCTGGGTTACCTCATCTTTTAATACCTGCTCGGAAGATAATTTCCCATTCTCATCAAAATATTTATTCAGGATTGCAGACCCGTTTTTATAAACATTAACAGCAGTGAATCCCGAGAATTCATAATTAAAAACATACTCTTCTCCGTCCTGCGGCTTGTAATCATTGATTTCTTTATCATACATGTAGGTAAGACTGCCTATCTGCTTACCCGCTTCATCATACGTTTTTTGATAACCTCCTTTTTTATTCTTCTTTTCTTCCTGCAAAATTCCCCCTTTTTGGGAGTAGATGATACTTTCCGTTACCCTTCCTTCTTTACTTTGCTTTTCGATTTTTGAGACCCTCATCGGATCCTGATAATACTCTACTGTTACCTTATCACCGGAATCGCCGGAACTATTGGAGCCAATATATTTCCCTTTTTCACCATAAAATTTAGTTTCAAGCAAGCCTTTACCGTCAGCAATGGCTTCATAACGGATTCCTTTAATATCTTCATCATAAACAATCGTTTTGAAACTATCGGGAGTTTCATACGTTGTAAGAATGTTATAATAAGACATTTCCTCGGGATTTTTATAGTTGTATATTTTTCCCGTAAAAGTACCGTCCGCTTTATAAATCAGATCCTCCAAAGGCCTTCCCTGCTCATCAAAAGACATGGCCGGTCCAATTTGCCGACCTGCGGCGTATGTCCCTGTGCTCAATACTTTACCTTCAGGATTGTACCAGGTAATTTTACCTTCATAGATTTCGCTGCCCGGTGTAGCATCCGAAACAAGTCCTTCCATCTGAAGTGTTCTGTTTTTATAAAAATCCCTGATTAAAGTAAGTTTTCCTTTATTTTCAGTTTCACGGTAAAATTCCATTTTGTCCTGAGTGGTTTTCTCCCAGTTTTCATCAAAATAGATTTTTTGCTGTGCACCTGCGTTAATGTTTATGATCAGGGCGAAAACCGCTGACGTAAATAATTTCTTCATGTTCTTAAAGGTTTAGATGTATGCAAAAGCAGTAAAACAGCTCTATCATCGTTTTATATTATATTTTCTCGACAAAAGGAAAAAATTTCATCAATGTGTTTTTTGTGTCCTGAAATGACTGAAACAAAGATCCGGAAAATCACAACTGCAGAAAATCCCTGCTTTCAGCTAATTTATGTAATGGTATTTGTCAATAAAAAATTACAAATGGGAAAATTGATACCTGAGAATGACCGCTCTCAATAAAAGGGATAATTACATCACAATGCTGCCGATTTATATTATGTTTCTACTGTGAAGTTCACAAATAACGCCATATGAATCATATGGCGTTATTTATAAATATTAATTAATATGTTAATAAATTAAAGACCGGTTATAAAGCTCAATAAAGTATTTTCCGGCCTTCAATTTTTACCATATTTTCACTTTCCATTTTCTTAATGGTTCTTATGACCGTCTCAACACGTAACCCTGTAAGGTTGGCAATTTGCTGTCTGGTATAGGGCACCTGAAAGGTCTGGTTATTGTCATTACATTGCGTTGCCTTTAAATAATCCATGACCGTTTTGATTTTGAAATGCGGATCTGTAGATGAAATATTAAAAAGCATTAAATATTTGTAATAAAGCCGGTCGGCCATACATTTAAACATATCCATCATCACATCCTTATTTTGATGAATGAGTGAAAAGAAATCCGTCTGAGAAAGTTTCAGGACGGTACATTGTATTTTAGCAACCGCACTCATGGGATACGGCTTATCATTGAAAAGTAATGATTCTCCAATACTTTGCCCATCAGAAAGAATATTCTGTGTGAATTCCTTACCATCCTCATGGTAGTTATTGAGCTCTACAACACCATTAACAATTTGATAATAAAATTTAGCAAAGCTTCCTTCACTAAAAATAGTTTCATTAGGTAAATAAGTTTCATATTCACCTCCATAAGCTAACAAAAGGTCTTCACTGATTATCATATCTTAAAATTTTATTGTTAAGTAATGAACATCCTAGGAGAAATTGGTGCTTTTTCAATATCAAAAAGCAAGCCATATTCGATTATTGTTGCAAAAAATATTTAAATAAAAAATAAGTTGATTATGATCAAGATAATAATACCAATGATAAGTGTTTGCTAATTTTATGAAGATTAGCATGCCTAATGGCAAACTGAAACAACACGGTTTTATAAAGCATTGCATTTCTGATCTCTTGTTAAATTAATCGTAACATACTGATCTATTTTTTGGTGCCATTATTGGAGGATAATTAAAACCATTCCAAATATCAATTAACATGAAAAAGCATATCATTATTGTTGGTGGAGGATTTGCAGGAATTAATCTTATTAAATCCTTAAAAAATGACAATAGATTTCTTATCACGCTTGTTGATAAGAACAATTATCATTTCTTTCCTCCTCTTATTTACCAGGTGGCTACCTCTTTTATTCAGGCATCCAATATCAGCTACCCTTTCCGGAGATTATTTTCAACATACAAAAATGTGAATTTTCATATGGGAAGCCTTCTCAGAATTGATCCCGAAAGCAAAACCATAAAAACAGATACGGGAAATCTGACCTATGATTATCTGGTTATTGCATTGGGTACCGAATCCAACTTTTTCGGAATGGAGAATGTACAGAAATGTGCGCTTCCTATGAAAAATATAGAAGAGGCGCTTTATCTGCGAAATCATATACTCCTCAATCTCGAGGAAGCCGCCAGAAATAAAGACCCGAAAACTGCAGAAAGATTACAGAATGTGGTTATAGCAGGTGGCGGTCCTACCGGTGTGGAGCTGGCAGGAATGATCGCGGAAATGGGGAAATATATTGCTGAAAAAGAGTATCCGGAGATTAAGCTTAGCCTTTCCAATCTGTATCTGATTGATGCGTTGCCTACTCTCCTTTCCCCAATGAGTAAAATGGCGCAGCAGACTTCCTACAAGACTTTACAGGAGCTTGGTGTAAAAATACTTCTTAATGTTTCAGTAAAAGACTATGTCAATAATCAGGTGCTTCTGTCCGACGGAACGTCTATAGACACTGAAACCCTGATCTGGACCTCCGGAGTTATAGGACGGGAAGTTCCGGGAATTCCGGAAGACAAAATCGGAAAAGGAAGAAGAATTTTAACCGATGAATACAACAGGGTTGAAGGAATGGAAAATGTTCATGCTGTAGGTGATATTGCTCTTCAGTTAACCGATAAAAACTTCCCGAAAGGACATCCACAGCTTGCCCAGGTGGCCATACAGCAGGGTAAAAATCTGGCTAAAAATTTCATCAGGCTTGAAGACAGAAAAGCACTTATTCCCTTCGAATATAATGATAAGGGCAGTATGGCGATCATTTCAAAATTCAATGCTGTGGTAGACCTTCCTAAATTTTCTTTCAAAGGTTTTCCAGCCTGGCTTACCTGGCTGTTTATCCACATCATCCCACTGGTAGGTTTTAGAAGTAAAATCAGGCTAGCACTGGATTGGTTCCGGCTGTTTATCACCAATAACCCATCCATCCGTTTAATTCTTTATCCAAAAAGAAATACAACTCAACAAAAAAAATAAAGTATGAAAACAGAAGAAACAGTAGCTGTCCTCAATGACCTGTTGCATATTACGAATGACAGGATAGAAGGATTTGAAAAAGTTGAAGGAAAAATATGGGAAATGTATCCTGGAATAAAAGATGAGTATGACCGTATGATTTACCAGTCAAAAATCATGAAAAATGAGCTGATTAACCTGATCACTGAAAAAAACGGAAAACCTGAAGATTCAACTTCTATTGCAGGAGCTCTCCACAGAACATGGATAGATATTAAAAATTCTTTTACCCTGGGAAATCTCGAAGAATCTACTTTAGAGATTGTGATCTTTGGTGAAAAAGCTGCTATTGAGGCCTATCAAAAAGCTCTTGACAGCGGAAATCTCTGTGAAAAAAGTGAAAAAATTGTTTCAGAACAATTACACAGCCTGAAGGTATCTTATAATCAGTTTAAAAAGATTGAAGAGTATAAAAAGAAAGAATAAGAAAAAATACTATAGGAAAAATAGCAATAATTAATGAAGCCACCACAAGGTGGCTTTTAATCGATCATAGTTAACTTTACTATTTGGGTCTAAAGTTCAATTCTATGCAGATCCTTTACCGTAGGACCTGTAAGCATTTTCCCATTGACATTGAACCTGGAACCATGACAGGGGCAGTCCCAGCTTATCTCTGCACTGTTCCAGCGTACTTCGCATTTTAAATGAGGGCATGTACTTTTAACAAGATGTACCTTTCCTCCACTGTCTTTATATACAGCGTAAGATTCGCCTTCGTATTTTACAACCTTCGCCTCGCCTTCAGTCAGTTCGGTCAGGGAATTTATTTTCTCGATAAACAATTTGTCTTTTACAAAATCCAATACTACACTGGCCTGCTCTTTCACAAAATTAGTAAAGCCGGCCACCGGTTTTATCCTTCCCGGATCGAAAAGTTCCTTATACTTACTGGAACCGGTTAAGATTAAGTCCCCAAGAATTTGTGAGGCAATGGTTCCAAAAATCATCCCATTCCCCCGGAATCCCGTGGCTGTGTAGATCTTTTTACATCCCGGCAATATTCCAATATAAGGGAGCCCGTCAGTTGGCTCATAGTACTGGCTGGACCAGCTGTAAACAGCAGTATCTACATCAAAATGCTCTCTGACATAGTTTTCCAGTTTTGAAAAGCATTCTCCGGTGTCCTCTGTATGTCCTGTTTTATGGTCTTCACCACCGGCAATCAGCAGATCTTCACCATTTATATTCTGAATTCTATAGTAATGATAGGGATCGGTAAGATCATACCCGAGATCTTTAGGATAATGATCTCCTTTCAGACTAAATGCAATGGCATAACTGCGGTAAGGAGCATTCATCAGATGAAGGATACTCACTCCGGGAGGAATATGAGTGGCATAAATAACATGACCTGCATTAATATTTCCTGTTGAAGTTTGCAAAACTACTGAGTTTTCCTGTTCATCATGCCCTTCACACACGCAGCCCTCTAAGATCGTTCCACCCAGGCTGATAAATGCCTCTGCCAGGCTCCTGATATATTTGATGGGATGAAACTGCCCCTGATTGGGAATAACAGCTGCTTTCTTGAATGCAAAAGGAAAAGGAATTTCATTGGTGAACGTCATCTGATGTCCTACCTGTGATGCCCCTTTTACAATATCCTCCAATTGTTTTTCCTGCTTTTCGTCCAAGGCAAAAAGGTAGGCTGTTTTGTTTTCAAAATCACAGTCGATGTTAAATTCTCTGATATTATTCCTGATGATATTTTTGGCTTCAATGCCCACATATTTCAGGAGTTTTGCGTTATTTAAACCAAAATCTTTAATGGCCTGGGCATAGGTGGTATCAAAGAAGTCATTTAAGTGGGCTGTGGTTCCGCCGGTAGTTCCAAAGCCAATGTTGGCAGCTTCCAGGACAATACATTTCTGACCTTCTTTCTGTAGTCTTATTGCAGCAGAAATGCCGGTAATACCGGCTCCAACGATGGCAACATCATAATGTTTCTCCAAGGCTGGACCTAAAGAAATTTTTTTAATTTCCTCCTGCCATATGCTTTTTCTGGCTCCATCCCTGTTCATCACTATTTAGCTTTTAAAGTGTCACTTTTTATTCTCAGATCGTTTTTCCTGTGTGCTTCATCCTCGTCTACCTCACAACGGCAGGCTGCTAAACTCGCAAGGCAAAATGCCATTAAAATGATTGTCTTCATATTTTTTTTGTTAGGGGTTATCTATTATTTTATTGTTTGAAAAAGGTTTTGTCAAAGATTTCGTATCCTTTAGAAACATCTTCAAGGGAAAGAGGGTGCGTAATAATATCATCCGGCTTCATAATGTTAATATTTAGTGGTGTGAAGAGTTTATTCAGACAATATCTCTGGTAGTTTCCGGATTAAAATGCCATATAGATTTTGAAATCCATATGGCATGATGTATTATTTGATTTAATCCTCCTGTTCTGCATCAAAGTTGATGAAGGTTTCAGCAATTTCAGTAAGATTATAATCTGTATCTTCTTCTTCCTGAAGTGTTTTTTCGAGCAGGTCTGCTGCCTTATCGTGACCCATGGTAATGGCAAGCTGGGCCAGGCCGCCGTAGGTTGCAATCTCATAATGTTCTACTTTCTGCGCAGCAATAATCAGAGCTGCATCTCTTGTCATAGAGCCTTCTTCGGTAGATTTTATAACCTCTTCGCCTTCTTTTATGATTCCTTTTATTGCTTCACATTCTTTTTTTGCAGGAGTCTCATCGATAAGCTTAAAAACTTTTTCCAAACGGCTTACATGCTTTTTGGTCTGAAGCTGGTGGTCTTCAAATGCCTCTTTCAGCTCTTCGGTTGTTGCTGCTTCCTGCATTTTTTCCAGTGCGTCGATGATGGCATTTTCTGCGAAATAAATATCTTTAAGTGAAGTCACAAAGAATTTGTGCAGTGGAGAATTTTTCATTTCGTTTTTGTCTACCGAAGCATTATCTACTTTCATTTTCTTATCTGCAGCAGATGTGGTTACAGTGCCTGCAGATGTGGCTGTACTATTTTCTGTTGTTTTTGTTGCCATGATATATGTATATGATGTGGTGTTGAAATTTAAATTAAAAGATTACCTCTTTACAGCTTTATAAAGAGGTAATCTAAAAAATTATGAATTATTACGTCTGCCTCCAAATCCTGATCTTCCTGAACCAGAGGACCTTCCGCCACCATGAGAAGCCTGTCCTCCCATGCGGGCAATCCTGGTACGCTCAGCCTTACTCATAGCAGCAAAACCTCTTCTTGAATTTCCGCTTCCTGAATTTCCTGAGCCTGAACCACGGCCTGATCCACCACCGTTTCCTGATCTTGAGTCTGAACCTCTTGAACTACCGCCTGAGCCCGATCTTCCTGAATTTGAACTGGAAGAACGTCCGCCTCCATGGGAAGCTTCTCCTCCCATACGGGCGATTCTGGTACGCTCTGCCTTACTCAGGGATGCAAAGCCTCTTCTTGAAGTTCCATTTCCTGAACCTGAAGATGATCTTCCTCTTCCTGACGAGCCGGATCTAGAACCAGAACCTGATCCAGAGCCTCCTCTGCCTCCAGAAGCAAATCTTCCCTGGTTATCTCTCTGTTGATTACCTCCTCTGGAACCTCCTCTTCCTCCGGAGCTTACACGTCCTCTGTTATCGTTATCGTTATCGTCCTCGTTATCATCATACTCATCATAATCTTCATCATCATCATCCTCGTAGTCGTCATCATCATAGCTGTTTTCATAATCATCATAATAATTCTCATAATCAGAGAAATCATCATCATAATCTTCATCTTCAGATGCATCGTTATAACCATGGTCATATCCTAACTGATAAACTTCCTCTAAAGTAGATCTTTCACTGTTTGAAGAATTACTTCTTGAACTACGATTGTTTGAATTTCTAGTGTTCATAATCGAATGTTTTAAAAAAAATTAATATATAAGTGATGTATTGCTGTTCTTAACTAGTATCAGAAAAGCAATGGTTTTAGTGTATTAATGATAATTTTCATTAAGCTGAACAGCTTACGTGTAACTCCCATTAGGGAAGAATCCGATTTTTAATCGGTTTGATATCTCAAATTTACAACAGAATAATTCCCGTGTTTATGACTCGCATCATATTGAATAATTTAATATAAAATTTTTCTGTTGATGATCGTTAGACTATTGTCCTTCTCCATCATCTTGATTGTTTTGCCGCTATCTTCACACTGATTCCGGTAAAATATGCCAGGTGTTACCAGGTGGAATGTATGAGATAATTTTTTACGTGTGACGAGAAAATATATGTTTTATGCTGATGTAATAGATTTTCATAATATTAAATTTTGTGGTTGCATGTATTTCAAAAGTACAACTCTGTATAATTTATTTTTATGATTTACCTCATAAAGATAAACATTCTTCAACATAATCACAAAATTATATTTTATTACATAAAAATAACATATTTTAACAATTATATTATTCAATAAAAATCAAAATATAATAACAAAGATTTTGGATACAAAAAAGCCTTCCTGAGTAGGAAGGCCCAAATATATTAGGTTTAAAAATTATTCAGAAAAGATTATCTCTTTGCTCCTATCGGCTTTCCAGATGATTAATCTTTAGGAACTCTTCTATTTTATTCCATTCAATCTGTCCGGCAATAGAATTGGAATTGGCATCAAAAACATGTTCTCCGTAAGGAATTTCAACATAGGAAACGGGAAGCTTCATTTCTTCCGCTTTTTTCACAAATTTTCTTGTCGCTTCTACGTTTACAACATGATCTATTTCTCCTGCAATAATAAATGTAGGGGAAATTCCTTCGGAAAGCTGGTCTATTAAATTCAGTTGTGCATAGCGTTGTGGGAATTCGGTGGGTGAACCTCCGAGGTATTTTCTGGCTGCATGTTTGAGGTCAATATTCTTTTTTTCATCTATTTTCTGCCAAAGCTCGGATAGGCTGACAGGCGGATAAATAGCAATAACTCCAGCCGGAAGCGGAGGCTGCGCGGAATCATAAGATTTTGCAAAACCTTTCCTTAATCCTAAATCGGCCTGCATCACTAAAGCTGCCCCAGCGGAGCCGCCTACCAAAACTATTTTTTCCGGATCAACATTGAATTTTTTTGAATTTTTCACAACGAATCCCATCGAAGTCACCACTGAATTAACAGCAGATTCCCAATTGTGCCGGTCTTCTTTTCCTAAAGGATAATCGATGGAGAAAACAACATATCCATGATCTTTAAACCAGTTGGCAGCATAGCCGACCTGGGTTCTGTTTCCCTCAATAAAAGCACCGCCATGCACAAGAATAACGGGAATTGCAGGCGCAGAAGATTTTGTTTCCGGACGGAAAACATCTATATGCTGCTCTTCATTGTAAATCGTAAGATAAGAATAGGTCTCCGTAGGCTTTACCGGCTCTCCGGAACTTTTTAATCCCTGGGAAAAGGAAACTTTAGTATTGTATTTTTTTGCAGTAGAAAACATGACGGCAGTGAAGTAAATCTGGGCAAGAAAAAACAGAACGGAAAGGATCAAATTGGCTATCAGTAATTTCCGCCAGTATTTTCCATATCGGTAGAAAAGAAAACAGATCAATAGTAAAACCAAGCCCAAAACAACAAACTGTGAATTGAACTGCATGGCAAACGAGCTGCTGTAACCGCTCAGAAGCATGGGTGCTTTCAGATACACTGAAATCATGGGAACAACCAATAATATCAGAATGATGAAGAGCACAACTGCAAAGAATATATTTAAAAACTTTTTCATGGGATTAAAATTTATAAGTTACCGTAAAATATCCGGAAGTGGGCGGAATTGCAATTGTAAAATAAGGAGTATTATTAGCCACTGCAGAAGCATATTCGGCCTGGGTAAAGTTTTCGAAGCCGGCAAGCTGTTGCTGAAGAGTTCCCGGTCTCTGGTAGCTCATTACTCCATATTTATTAAATACATTGTTTACATTGATCAACATGTTTAGATTTTCATTTAAATTGTATCCAAGTCCCAGATCAAACTGTGAAAATCCCGGCAATTTGTAAACATTGGTATTACTACCTTCCCTTTTCCCCATATAATTCCAGGTTACAAATCCGAATGCTTTACCAATTTTCAGATTGGGAGTTATATTGGCCATAATTTTCGGTGTATAGGCAATAGTAGTTCCTGAATATGAAGATACCGTATCATCCGATGGCCCGGGAGCGCTTCCCAGGTTCCACAGATAGCCTTCCTTCACTTTTGGGTCTTGTAATGTAAGCACAGCCCTGACACTGAAATTATCGGTGGGTCTTATATTGGTTTCCAGTTCAATACCATAGGTTTCATTCTTATTGTATAGTGAAGGGGTTGTATAAAACCCGCCCTTTCCGTCATCTGCCAGAAAGCTGTAGGGAACATTGCTCAGTAAACTGTAAAACGGGGTTACAAAAGCATCGAAATAGGTTGTTTTAGCCTTAAACCCCATTTCCACCTGCTGCGTTTTTCTGGATTGCGGATCGAGTAAACCTATGGTTTCCGGTCTGTTGGCCGCAAAGAACATGTCAAGGTCCGGAGATTTGCTTCCTTTGGAATATCTGGCATATACGGCGAGGTTATTATTAAATTTATAGTTCACTGCAGCTGAATAGGAAAAGTTTTCCGGCTGTCTGCTATAAACAACGTTAGTAAGTTTTGTCAAAGCATTATTATTGTAAAGGGTATAAATGCTGTTATCTGTACCTCCGTTTTTATCTGAAAACAGGTAGGTTCGGGTATTATCCCCTTTGATCCAGACTTTTTCATACCGTATTCCCCAATCCAGCGTCAGGTGATCCGTAATATCCCAGGTATGTCCGAAAAACACGGCACCCTGCTGCTGTTTAGCTTTGAATTCCAGTAAATCTCCCGTGCTTCCGGCTGCCTGTGCAAAGCCATCATTATTAGTCAGCTGATACACACCGGGTTTTGTAAAATCTAAAGTGGTAACCCCTGTTAAGCTTAAAGTCATCATTCTTGGCCTGTTCTCTAAGGTGGTAAGCCCAATCCCATTAATTCCTGAAAATCGCCATACATCCGAGTAGCCGTAATAACCGCCAAATGAGAAATTCATAGTATTCCATTTTTTATTGATAGTCAACTGGTTCATAGATTCCTTCACTTTATTTTCATAAAAATTAAGGGCTGACATTACAAATGAATTATTCTGAATAGACTGACCCGGCAACTGATTCTTGGTGATCTGGTAAACAGGCAATCCTCCGGCTCCCAGGGCGGCATTCACACTGGCAAGCTCCTGGCCTGTAAGTGCATCCTTAAAAGAATAAGTTCCCACTCCCAGTCCGCCGACTAAAAAATAAGAAGTCATATCATCCAGCGATGTAAGAAAAGAATTTCCTACGCTGTTCTGCACCACATCATTATCAGAATATTTGCTTGCCAGGAAAAGCTTCCAGCCATTTCCAAGATTATGGTCCCAGTTCAGTCCTACGGAACGGTATTTATTACTAACCAGACGGCCTGAGTTATAATCTATATTCCCTCCATGAATAAAATCCGGAGAATTATACTGTAGTTTCGGAATCAGCAAGGATGAACTGCTGCTGAACCCTTCTGCCGGCTCTGGATCTGTATAATTTCTTGTAGGAACCAATTGGGCATAGCCATTTTTGTCGTCTAGATACTTTAGAAATACTTTCAGACTTCCTTTATTGTATTTTTTTACAATATTTGCTTTTACCTGTCCTCCATTATTAAAAGGATATCCGGCATATCTGGCCCCTAAATCGTATCGGTAAAAGCCGCCGATATTAAAAAACCAGTTGTCTCCCAAAGGCCCACCAAAGTTGGCATCAATTCTGTGATATCCGGAATTATCTGCTCCCTGAACTCCATATTTGGCCCGGATCTCACCTCCGAATTTATTGCCGCCTGTTTTGGAAATATAATTGAAAATTCCGCCCGGTGCATTGGCAGCCGTAATAGAAGCAGGGCCTCCTCTTACTGCATCAATTTGGGAAATGGTCGCATCTGCTCTTAGAAAAAAGTCGGGACCGTAATTATAATAAGTAGTATTAGTTACCGGCAAGCCGTCTTCCTGCATAGATATATATTCGTAAGCAAACGTACCGTCTGAAGAACCGGCACTGATTCCTCTGGAGCTTACATTATTCCTGATTTCCCCCAAGGATGAATTCACATAGACTCCGGGGACATTTTTGAGCAGGTCCGCAGCACTGTTGGGAACCTGTTTTTCAATGACATCGCTTTTCAGAACAGAGATCGCAACGGGTGCATTCATTCTTGTCCGTTTATCAAATACTCCGGTCATGATCACCTCATCAATATCTTTTGTTTTTGCTGTGTCAGTTTCTTTTTTCTGGGCTGTTAGATTGGAAAAGGTTGCCAGGAATATTACTGCTACCGTGATTTTTGTATTTAAAAATGTAGTCTTCATAATATTATAATCATTAATTTGTGCCATACTTTTTAAGCCATTCCGCCACATGAGTGAATACCATCTGCTCATCCGCCGGTAATTTTGTAATGAGATGTCCTGCTCCGGGAACTACCACCAATTTGTGCTGAACACCTTTTGCTTTCAGTGCTTTTTCCAGAATATAAGCCTGCTGGATAGGAACTACCTCATCCTTATCGCCATGAATAATCATTGTGGGAATCTGATTGACAAATTTTACAGGACTGGTTTTAGCGTAAGCTTCCGGGATCGCATCACCGGGTTTCCAGACTACTTTGTTTCCTGACATTTTATCCAGAACCTCCAAAAGGTTAGCTGCTTTTACATACGTCAGAGTCTGAACATCTGTAAAATCTACGGGACCGCACATTTCTATGATGGTTTTGATCTGAGGATTTTTTGTATAGGCATACATCAGCGAAACATGGGCACCGGAGCTCCCTCCGGAAATTGAAAACCCGTTTTTTCTGGTATTCCATTCATTGGCATGGGAAGAAAGATATTTTACAACGTTATCAATATCATCTAAAAGTTCAGGAAGATGGGTATCGGTAAGATTGGCATAACGGTAATTGAGATTGGCAACAGCAATTCCCTGTGAGAGAAGATATTCGGAAATTTTACCATCATATGTCCTGTCACCTTGCGTCCAGGCTCCTCCGTGGATGTTAACAAGAAAGGCGGTTTTCGGGCTTCTGTCTGCAGGTAGATAAACATCCATTACGTTTCTTTCGTGTGAACCGTATTGTATACCGGTAATTTTTTCTTCTTTCTGGCTTACAGAAACCGTTTTGGTGTTTTCAACATTTTGTGTTGAACAGCTTACTGTCAATAATGTAATGGACAGGGCTGCGATTTTAAAATAATTCATTTCAGTTGTTTTTTTAAATTCTTTTTAAGTATTTTTCCTGTAGCGCTTAAAGGCATCTCGTCTATAAATTCGATAATTCTAGGATATTTATATTTGGCAATTCTTTCTTTTGTCCACTGCCTGATATCTTCTTCGGAAGCGTTGCTTTCTTTTTTTCTTACTACAAATGCTTTAATTTCTTCACCCAGTTTTTCATCATCAATTCCGATGATGGCCACCATGGAAACATCAGGATTTCTCATCATCACTTCCTCTACTTCACGGGGATAAACGTTCATTCCGCCCCGGATAATCATTTCTTTTTTACGGTCAACGATGAAGAAAAAACCATCCTCATCCTTTACTGCGATGTCTCCGGAAAACATCCATCCGTTCTTCAGAACTTCCTGAGTTTCTTCAGGCCTTTTGTAATAGGCTTTCATCACATTGGGACCGCGATAGATAAGTTCTCCTTTTTCACCAGCCGGAAGCTCATTACACTGATCATCTACAATCTTTACTTCAACTCCCCAGATTGGAGTTCCGATAGAACCGGGCTTTCGTCCCACTGCCAGCTGATTGAATGTCACCACAGGAGAGCCTTCGGACATTCCATATCCTTCAATAATGGGAACGCCAAAACGGGTTTCAAATTCGTCAATGATTTTTACAGGAAGAGAAGCTCCACCGGAAACACATATTCTTAATTGTTTAATGATGCTTCTGTTTTCATCGGTATCTTCTTCATTCAAAAGTGCCCAATACATGGAAGGAACGCCGGCAAAAATTCTGGTATCAAAACGGCTAATGAGCTGATAAACCATTTTGGCATCAAATTTTGGCATCAGGATCAGATGAAGTGATCTCCGGATTCCTGCAAGCATCATCACCGTTAAACCAAAAATGTGAAATAATGGCAAAACAACTAACTGGGCTTCAAATTCAGCAGAATCGATTATGCTGGTGCTTGCTTCTGCATTGGTAAAAAGATTAATATGCGAAAGCTCCGCCCCTTTTGGTTTTCCTGTAGTTCCTGAAGTATAAATGATGACGGCCGTATCTTCTGATGAGGTCATGTAAGATTCGAAATCTGTTTTTTCATCTTTAATGAAATCATCAAAATTCCGGATATCTTCTGCTATATGTCCTATACTGATAAAGTCTTTGCATGCTGCACTTTTATCAAAGCCTTCTTTCCCGAATTTTCCAACAGGCATTTCCGGAGTTCCTGCAAAACACAGAAACATTTTACTGTCAGAATCGGACAGCTGATAGGCAATCTCTTCAGGCTTAAGAAAAATACTAAGTGGAACAACAGTTGCTCCGGTCTTTAATATGGCAAAAAAAATAACCGGGAATTGAGGAATATTAGGACAAAGCAAAGCAATTTTGTCTCCGTAACCTATTCCTTTTTTTGTCAATGCATTGGCCGCCTGACAGATTTTTTCATGGAAGATTCTATAATTGGCTGTAGTGTCTCCAAGGCTTAAAGCGGGCTTTCCCGGATCTCTTCTTGCACTTTCTTCCACTAAAATTGATAAGTTCAGCATAATTTTGTTCATATTGAGTTAATGTTGATATGAAAAGGGCCTTGGTTAAAGGATATTTCATATGAACTAATCTTAACTCCAAATTAATGATATGCTGAACAGGTGCTGACACGAAAAGGAAATTCCGTGATACGAAAAGGAAATTTTTTCCAAGTGTATAAAAATGTAACTTCAAGCAAATGTCAGGTATAACAGACATTCACGATATTCCGTATAAAAGTGTTTAAGTTTTACAGACGTTCTTCGGAAGGAAGCTTCCCAAAATGACGGAGATAAAGTTGGGAAAAATGCCCACGGTTATTATACCCGATAAAATCGCTGATCTCTCCTACCGATTTTTCGGTTTCCAGAAGCATGGAACGGGCTGTTTCCATTCTGGCTTTAATGATGTATTGATGGATAGGCAATTGGGTATAGTCTTTAAATCCTTTTTTCAGATCACTGCTGTTGAGCCCACAGTAACGGCTGATTTCCCTGATGGCCAAGGTCTGGAATGTGTTGGTATCCACAAAATCTTTCGCCAGTTTTATTTTGTCTTCAAATGCCTTTTTATGCTCAAAGGTTTTTTCATCAGAAAGAAGATAATGAATCCAGTAACTCAAGAATTCCAGAATCCTGCTTTCGAGAATGATACTGCAGGAAGCATCATCAAACGGAGTATCGAAAATAGTTTTGAGCTTATCCTGGCTCATATAATTGCGCTGTGCATTTTCCAGCTTCTCTTTCAGCAGTCCGTTATCTTTTGGAAAGATACTTTTCGGGACAAAAATTCTTACCCCGTCAATATCTGTCGTATTGTGCTCAAATTCTTTTTCATTATTGATAAAATTACTGCTGATCTTCCCTTCTTTATTGATCCGGAAATCCATCATTCCGTTGTCACCGACTTTATGTGGAGAATGGAAAATAGTTTCTTCATGAAAGTTCCATGTTCCGCGGAAAAAATGAAAATTCCTTTTGTTGAAAAGTATCAGCTTCCCGGTTCCTAAATCCTCCGGCATTTCCAGAACAGTAGAGTTCAGGAAATCTTTATCACAAAACCTGTAATCCTGCATCAGACCTTGTTTAAAACCATTTGGCTCCAGATAAGGAAGGAGTAATTCCATACAACGGTAATTTATTGGTGTAAGTTAATAAAATTTTAAAACATGACAAATATCATGTTTTTTATTTAAAAATCTTCTGGGTAAACTGATAAAGAGATCTTCTCCACGTAAGCCATTCATGGTAGGTTTCAGGAGATTTATATTGGAAATAAGGATAATTATTCTGGTTTAAAAAATCCGTCAATAATTGATTAAATTTAAAAAACATTACGTCTTCTTTTTCCCCGATTCCGATGAAGAAGTAAGGTTTTTTCTTGGATTTCAGTAAGTTTCCGATGGGAAGTTCTTTAAAGGGTTCTGCCTCAGTTCCTTCATAGATCACAGGACTAAATGCTCCGATCGCCGAAAATGCTTCAGGATGAGAAGTACCAATAAGCATAGCCTGATAGCTGCCACGGGAAAGTCCTGCGATGGCTTTTTTACCTGAAGTTTTATATTTTTTCTCAATATAAGGAATCAGTTCCCGAGTAATGATTTTATCAAGATTTTTGGAAGAAAGTACCGTTCTGGGATAGTTATCAGGCATTTTTTCCTGTTCGGGATTCAGGGCAACCCCATAGTCCATCACCACTATCATTTCCCGTGCTTTTTTTTCTGCGAAAAGATTGTCTAAAATGTTAAGGATATACCCTTGCTTTTCCCAGCCTGTAATATCTTCCCCGGTACCGTGGTACAGATATAAAACAGGTAATTTTTTAGCACCGTAATTGGGAGGAAGATATACTTTAAAATTCCGTTTACCCTGGGTAATTTGTGAGTTTAAACTATCATTAATGATTTTCCCATGCTTTACATTTTTTTCCAGGAAAAAATCTTCAGCGGAAGGAACTTCAATTCCACTGGTCGGCTGGCCGTACCCGAAATACAGCTGCGTATTGGGATCGTTGGTACGCTGGCCATCCACATTGAACCAGTAATAATGAAAGCCTATTTCCATAGGTGTCGTGGAAATGTTCCAAAAGCCATCTTTATCTTTGGAAACGGAAGATTTTATACTTTTCATCCCGTCTCCTCCATCTAAAATTACAGATTTTGCATCCGGAAAGTAAACACGAAATTCTACTTTTTTCTCAGAGTCTATTCTCGGAAATTCCTTTCCCGGTAAAACTGTTGAAGAAGTTTTATAAGCCTGGGAAAATACAACTGAAGAAAATAAAACAAGAATTAAGGGTATTTTTTTTGAATACTGCATTATTTTAGTTTTAAAATATGATTCACAGTCAGACGGCTTTCCTGAAAAGGAGCCTTGTTATTTCTGTTAATCCTATGATCTTACATCAATATTAAGGAAATTATTTTTTCTTTATCCGGATCTATAGAATATTATTCTGTGACAGTTTGAAATCCAGATTTTTGCCTCATCCCTGTCCTGATTATTTAAGGAACTGATTCATCATTCTCAGCGTGATTTCCATGCTTTCCGGGAGTGGCATTCCGTGGGCATAGCCTGCAAAGACATGTAATTCGGTAAAAATACCTTCTTTTATCAGACGATCTGCATAAGCGATACCACTGTCCCGTAAAGGATCTGTTCCGGCAACAAAAACTACAGCTGGCGGAAGATTAGAGACATCTTTAATGTTCCCAGGCAACACATATTTTTCTTTTGAATTGCTATTTTTCCCTATATAGAAGTCTTTTAAAACTGGAAAATCATCACTTTTAAGACCCCGGATTCTTTTAAATTCAATAACCGATGGATAGTCCATTCTGAAATCCCCCGGCGGAATTTCCAAAACCTGTAAACTAATTTTCGGACCTTTCTGATCTCTTGTATATTGTGTCAGACCTCCGGCTATAGCGGCTCCCGCGCTGGAACCTCCCACTGCAATGAGGTTTGGATTTCCACCTATATTTCCTGCATTTTCATTGCCCCATAATAATGAGGCATAAGCATCATGGAGGGCTGCTGGAAAAGGATTTTCCGGAGCGAAACGGTAATCTATATTGATAACAACAGTATTTCCTTTCAAAGCATAACCTGCACACCTCTGATGATCCCATTTGGGTGTTCCATATACAAAACCACCCCCGTGGAACCAAAGAAACAAGGGAAGATTTTTCGCGTTTTTGGGTTTATAAATCGTTACCGGGATTTCAGGATCTTTGGCATTCAGTCCTGGAATTTTAGACTGGGTTACATCAACGCTGTCTTTGTTTTTCAGTTCCGGCCAAGGCATTTCTGCCTGAATTTTGCGGTCTTTTTTCACTTCTTCAAACGTAATATTCCGGATCGGAGTGTTATCTATCACCTGAAACTGAGGCAGTAATCTCTTTTCTGCTTCCTGAGGAGTCAGTGGATGATATTCCTGTGCAAGTGATAGGCCCGGGATCAGGAAAGATATTAAGAATAACAGACATTTTTTCATAATAGCGGTAATGACGGATTGTATTCTTTCAAAAGTAATATTATGCTTATCATCAAATGATACGAAAAGGAAATTTTGTGATACGAAAAAGAAATTTTTATAACCGGATTTTCAAATTTGTAAGCAGTTTTTTTCTTTAGCTTTTAAACTGTTTCCGGAAAGCAGCAGCAGTCATTCCTTTATGCTTTTTGAACTGTCTGCTTAAATGACTTTCATCAGAAAACCCTAAATCGTCTGCAATCTGTCCTATTGAATATTCACTGTAGATTAGCCGCTGTTCTACAATATTCATTTTATACTGAGTGAGATAACAGTGTAAGCTGTCTCCGGTGAGGTTCTTAAAATATTCGCCGATATAATTTGCCGACAGGTTAAACTGTTCTGCAAGATGTTTTATTCTTAAATTCTTAGGACTGTGTATATTCTGGTGCAGATAAACGAGTATTTTATTAATCAAAGGTTCATCCATGGTTGTATCTGATATAACCTGTTGAGGATTAACGTTACGAGAAATGACATTTAACACAAGAACGACCAAATGCTGCAAGTTTTCATCAAAATAAGAAGGCTTGTTGTTGTATTCTATGACCATATTTTCAATTAATGAAGCTATCATGTTGCAGTCTCTCTCATCTTTAATCAATACCTGCTCAAAGCGGTTGTGATGCGTGAAAATAGTTTCCAGCTGCTTTAACCATTCTATGACTCTTTCTTTTTCGTGTTTGGTTTTGTACTGTTCAAGAAAGACTGCGGAAAACCGGATGGAACAATAGCGGGTATGGGTAGTGCTCTCAAAGCCTCTGCAGTCTAGCGGGGTAAATAAAAAAATACTGCCTTTAGTATATGGAAACTTGTTTTCATTAATAATCCTGATGCCTTCACCGTCTATGATCTGTACAATTTCGAAGAACTGATAGATCAGCGGACGTTCACGCCAGTGTTCCATATCGGATACAAATATATCTAAAGGTTTATGTAAATGTTTAGTTTTCATTACCCGAAATGTACAAAAAAAACCGCCCGATATCCCTGTTTTTACCTCTTGGTTCGTGTTAATTTTGTCAAAAAAATATGATACAGAAAAAGTTAACCACCTCATTAATCAGCGAAAACATTTCCCTTTCCAGCAGAGTCGTAATGGCTCCCATGAACCGTAGAAGAGCCATTAAAGGCATCCCGTCACCATCCATGATTACCTATTATCAGCAGAGAGCCGGTGCCGGATTATTAATCTCGGATAACATTGCTGTTTCCTCTAACGGCGGAGCCTATATAAACACCCCGGGAATATATACCGAAGAACAGAAATTGGCCTGGAAAAAAGTGGTGGAAGGAGTCCATGCAAAAGGCGGAAAAATATTTGCCCAGTTGGTACAGTCAGGCCGTGTTGGCCATCCGGCCATCCAAAATAATGAGCCATTGGTAGCACCGTCTGCCATACCTGTGAATGAAACTATCCGTATTCCTGATAACAGTTATCAAAGCATGACCATCCCTGATGCTATCAGCACGGAAGAGATTCCGGTTTGGGTAAAAGTTTTTAAAGAAGCAGCTATCAACGCAATGGAAGCGGGATTTGACGGTGTTGAAATTCATGCAGCTCATGGCTTTCTGATCGACCAGTTCATCAATCCTCTGAGCAATACCCGAACGGATGAATATGGCGGAAGTATGGGAAACAGAACGAGGTTTCTTTTTGAAGTCATGCAGGAAGTTATTGCAGCAATTGGTAAGAATAAAGTAGGTATAAGACTTTCCCCTTTCCGCGAAATTTATGATCTGAAGACTTATCCTGAGGAACTGGCAACCCACGAATACATCCTTGATGAACTACAGAAACTGGATATTTTGTATGTTCACTTTTCTAATGCGGTAGCTGATGGAAAACCTTCAATTCCATTGAGCTTTTTAGAGAATGCGAGACAGCGTTTTAAAAATATCATCATGATTGCAGGTGGCTTTACGGTAAAAACAGCTGAAGAGATTTTGCAAACAGGGCTTGTCAATTTGGTCGCCTTTGGCAAACTTTATATTTCAAATCCTGATTTGGCAGAACGTATAAAAAATGATCTTCCGCTGGCAGATTGGGATGAGGAGACTTTTTATCACGGTGGAGACAAAGGATACATTGATTATCCAAATTTCTCTTATAGCAAATGTGTCAATTATTAAAAACAAATTTCAACCATTGTTGCTATAGAAATAGTACCTTCATGTTCATGTCATCGAATTGTATCTTCGAAATCCCTCTGATTCTTCACGGGGATTTTATCTTTCAGAGTACGGTTTTAACTGCGTTTAACAATATAATAAGCTAATTCACCATCTGCTCTTTTCAGGTTATCCGAACGCACAAAACCTGCTTTTTCCAATACTTTTTGTGAACCGATGTTATCAAGATCAGTTACGGCTACAACTTCATTTGTCTCAGTCTTTAAAAAGCAATATTTTATGAGAGCACGGCTCACTTCTGTTGCTATTCCTTTCCCCCAATATTTTTTACTTAAAGTATATCCTATTTCAACCTGACCGGTGGCATCTGCAAAGTTCCTGGCCAGGCACATTCCGATAAAATCATTATTTTCGGAATCAAATATTCCAAAACGGCCAAACGGGCCTTCAAGGTAATCCTCCAGGGCTATTTCGAACATTTCTATATACTGTTCAGGTGAACGATAAGGAAGATATTTGGTAACCTCCGCATCTTCAAAAAGGTCACAAAACAGGTTTTGTTCTTCAACTGAAAATTGGCGGATAATAAAGCTTTGATCCTGATGTAGAATATTCATATTGGAAAATTATACTAATGAAAGGATAAAATTACAAATTATATAGCTTTATCAACATTATAATGCTGATCACTCATATTTTTTGAAAGCAGGCACTTTTGTAATAGTCTGTTCATTCAGAAACTTTATATTTCGCAGCTTTTGAAACTTAATTAATTATCTCTGAACAAATTGAAAAGCAAAACAGCTCTCTGGCCAACTGTGGAACATTTAAGTTTGTTCACGTCTGGAAAAAGACTCCTGACGGGTGGAAAATTTCAAGAGTGGTCAGCTACGGACACTAAATAAACTCAGAATAATTTAAAGTCCCGTTAATTAATAGTTTACAACATTAAAAAGCTTATTCAGCTTATTTAATATTTTGGAAATGATGCAGATAACTTATAAACGTCTGCCACCAAATGATTTGCAAACCTTCCCGCATGCAATGGCATGCATAATATCAACAGCTTTCCCATCATGGATATTAAAAAAAAATCTTACTTTTGTTTGAAATAATAAAATTGCTTTGAAACTTTTTATTAGTAATTTTAAGACACAAATTTATAAAACATTAAAATCCCTTCCACATGAGAAAAATAATTCTACTCATTACATGCATGTTCGGTATTTCAGTTTTCTCACAGATTAAAGTGTTGAAAAATGAAAGCTTGGTGGAAATTGGCAAAGATAATTCCGTAGGTTTATATAAAAAAGAGGATAAATTTACCATCAACTACCAGGACCTGAATACAAGTAACCTGAATACGATAAGGTCTTTTTCCTTCCAGAATCTGAACAGCGATGTATCCGGCCTGTATAAACTGCTCATGGACGGGTTCATATCCTCCCCGGACGAAAACATCATCCTGGAACTTCCTAATGATATTGTTGAACTTCATTACGAGAAGAATTACGGCCAGCCGACTGTACAGTTTATCCAATACATCAATAAAAACCGGAAGTATGTTGGAAAATCACAATTTTTAACCAAAAAGCAGGTAGATAAAGTATTTGGAAGAACAAACGGTAAATCCGCGATGTATGAGAAGCCTGCTACCATGCACCAGATTAATGGTACAAAATCTTCCTCAAATCAGGCATCCACTGCAGCACCAGCATCAAACAGCGGCAGTAAAAACAAAAAATCAAGAAAATAATCATATTTATTTTTCAATAATACTAAACTCATTCACCCGGATGAGTTTTTTATTTTTAAGATAAATCCCGGATATACCACTATTATTTCTAATATTACGCAACCGTACATTACGAAATGAGTTTTTTATTTTTTACTTTTGCATAAAGACATTATTTATTATGCCGCTTCAGATAATCAATTTAACCAAGAAATTTGGGGAACAGACTGCACTAAACAACATCAATATTTCTATTGATAAAAATGAAATCATTGGCCTTTTGGGTCCTAACGGAGCCGGAAAATCCACACTGATGAAATCTATTGTCGGGGCATTGAAAATTGATCAGGGCGAAATTATCTTTAACGGAATGAATATTTCCGAAAACGAGATCGAAAGCAAGAAAAAAATAGGTTTTCTTCCCGAAAACAATCCGTTATACCTGGAAATGTATGTAAAAGAATACCTTCAGTTTGTTGCTAACATCCATCAAATATCTGCAGCCAGAGTAGATGAAGTGATTGAGCTTGTGGGAATTACTCCGGAAAAGTCAAAAAAGATCGGGCAGCTGTCTAAAGGATATAAACAGAGGGTTGGTCTTGCGCAGGCCATCATTCATCAGCCGGACCTGTTGATCCTGGATGAACCAACCAACGGCCTGGATCCTAACCAGATTATTGAGATAAGAAATGTAGTGAAAGAAATCGGGCAACAGAAAACAGTACTTCTGTCTACTCATATTATGCAGGAAGTGGAAGCGCTTTGCTCACGTGTCATTCTGATTCATAAGGGAAATATTCTTCAGGACTGCCCTATTGATGAATTTAAAGGCAGATTCGACAGTCTGGAAGAAGCTTTTGCGAGCTATACGGCTGTTTCTTAATTACTCATGGAAATACACATCACTCACGGACAGAACATTATCAAAGTTCTGTACGATGGTTTTGCCAGCTGCTTAATCATCAGACGTCCTGTGGCCGTTAACTGGCCGGATTCCAGAGGAAGTGTGGGTGAATATTATGCGGTATCAGAACTCTCCGGAGAAGAGAAAATAACTTTGTCTGACAGTCTTAACCATGCCCTTACGGATGGAACAGAAGCTGAGATCATGGCTGGAATTGAGGATTTCCTTACCCTTTTTGAGAATGGCAGTTACCAGGTCAATCTGGGTAAAATCCCGTTTGACAATTCCAAGTTTTATATGGCCAGACCTTTACCTGCTGCTGAAAATGCTTCTGACCAGAGATTTTCCGGCTGGTTCTACCCTTTCCAGGATTTTAATTATCTGTATACGCTGGAAAGTAAAAGCATAGATCCCAAAAGAATAGAATATTACATGGATCTTATCAGAAAAGGAGGCCGCCCGAAACCTGTTGTATTTTACAGTCTTTACCATCTGGATCCAATGATGAGCTGTGCCTTTGTTTTGGACGGACACCATAAAATTGAAGCATACATCCGTTTGAAAATGGATATCCCGGCAGTTTTTGTTGTAAAAGATAATAACGACTACAGTCATACATCAGAAATCATGCATGGAGCGCATTACTTACTTCAGGATATTGAATTTGAGCATCTTTTTCAGAATAACGATGAAAATCTGCCCAACATTAATTTTATCAATGATGAAAAAATGACCAATGCCCTGGATAAAATGCTGAAAGAATCGGAAAGAATTGACACCTCTATCATTGAAGTATTGATCAGGCATCACGAGTCCGGTTCTACAGATGATAGAAAGTGGCTGGACAGGCGGCTCGATTTTTTAAGGGATAACGTTCACCTTAGCTTCTTTAGTTTCAAAAAGGGTTTAAATGTATATTCACCTCAATATTCTGAAAGACAAAAAACGAATTTATGGTTCCTGACAACCCTTAGAAACACAATGGAGCTGAATGTATGGATCAAGGAAACCATCTTACGATAAATGGCCCGTGGCTTCATATTTGATGGGTTTATTAATCTAACCAATAACCTATTGTGCAATGATTAAAAGAATCTTATTAGGAGCCTTTTGTATGGCTCAGTTTTCTTTTGCTTATGCAATCGAAAAGCCGGTAGCATCCAATTTCATTTCTGTTTCCAGCGAGATACTTCCTTCTCAGCAAATTCCGAAAACAGTGATCATCAAAACGAAAAAATTTAAAATCAGGATCGACAAACAGCCTAATGGAAAATATCTTTACCAGTCATGGGCTGCCAATGCCAGGCTCACGTCAAAGCCAAGCATGATCATTAGTGACGGTGAGCTTATCCCGGATGGTTCCGGAGGAAATTACTATTTCAATTTTGTAAATAAGGGCCACACCTATCAGATCTGGAGAAATTACCTTACCGATTCAGCTTCCAAAGCACCTTACACACTGACCGTAAATGATGAGAATGATCAGGAAATTGTGCGCCAGGACGGGTTTGTAGTGAAGCAATAAAAGTAAAAGAACTGATTAAAGTTTTAATATTACGAACCAAACTGTCTCAGCTGTGTATGGAAACTGCTTGTTTCATAGCTTTCTTCAGCAGCTTTATATCCTATGTTAAAGATTTCTTCCAGACGGTCTTTTTTGCGCTCAAAAGTTCCGTATGAGGAAAGTTTCTGGGAGGAAATAAACCAGTCACAGTAATCGAATTTTCCTTTTTCCACTCTATAGGAAAGAAGGTCGTAGGAACGGGAAACAATTGCTTTAATGGATTTCAGATCTTTAATATCAATATCATGTGGTGGTGATACGAAAACACCAATCAGTTTATCGCATTCATCTCTGATGATATCTGCAGGAAAATTGTTCAGCACTCCGCCATCACAGTACATTTCCTCACCAATGATATATGGTGTTGTAACTCCCGGAATGGAACATGACGCAATAATAGCGTCTACCACTTCAAAATTTTCATCAAATATTTTCTGGGTTCCGGAAACCAATTCTGTGGCTACAATTTTCACTTCCTTTTTCAGATCTCCTAATTTCATATCATGAAAAATAGGCTTAAGATAATTACTGAAAATCACCGAAGAAACCAACCCCGGTTGGTTGAAGGTAAAATGTTTCCAGTTGAAGAAATAAATCGAATTGAAGAATTCCAGGATTTCATCCGGCGTTTTTCCCACCGCATGCAAACATCCTACAATAGATCCAGCACTGCAGCATGACAGCACATCAATGTTTATATTTTTTTCGTTCAAGAATTTTAAAACTCCTGCATGGGCGATCCCTTTGGTACCGCCTCCTGACAAAACCAGCCCTGTTCTCTCAAAATTCATAGAATAAATGTAAGAAAACAGCCTGAAATAATCAGGTTAATTTTAAGAAACATGCAGATTTTAGAATTATTTTAACAAAACATCTGGTAGCTGTTCTTCTTATCTGATTCAAAAAGCAGAGAATTTAATTTGGAACGATCAGTTTAAATTGTATATTTGTCTCATGCCAAGAAATAAGGAATTTGATTATACAGAAAAACTGGAAGTAGTGCGCAACCTCTTTTGGGAAAAAGGATACCACACGACATCCATGCATGATATTGTAGCTGTCATGAAGCTGAATAGGAGCAGTATCTATGATACCTATGGCAATAAGCATGATTTATTTTTAAAATGTCTGTCGAATTATGCGGCCTTCAAAGAAAATCAATACTCAAAATCATCACAGGCAAAAGATAGAGGAATTGAATCTCTGGAATATATCATCCGGGATGTTGTAGATCAGACACTGACAGATAACAGAGCGTGTCTTATTGTAAAAACTATTTTTGAAGTGGCTCCTTCAGACCAGAAGGTTAAGCAGTTCATCCTGAAGAATGCTGAGGTGCTGCAGGCGATTTTAGAGCGATCCATATTACAGGCCCGTGCAGAAGGAGATATCAGAAGTGAAAGTTCTTCAACTGTTATTGCCCGTTATATTCTTGCTTCTTTCAGTAGTTTTTGGAGTCATTATATCTTAACGCAAAATAAAAAAGAAGTAACGGAAATGGTTGATTTTTTAATGGAACAAATCAGGAAATAATTTTTTTTATCCAATAACGGAACGATCGGTTTAAAATACAATAATAAAAATATAAATCAATTAACAAGTAAAATAAAATGGAAAAAAAGACTTTAAATGAGATCAGAAAAAACAAAATTGAAACCTATTTTAAAAAGATAGATTCAGGAATATTTGATGATGAATACTTTGATCTTTATGCTGAAGATGTAGAAATGTATTATCCTAAATTTGGATTTGAAAAAGGAAAACAGGGAATTAAAAATTTCGGAAAGGTCATAGGAAAGCATTTGGAGAAGCTTACTCATGATATTCAAAATTTCAGGTATACTTTTTCAGATACTGTCATTGTGGTTGAAGGTAACGAAAAAGGAGTCACAAGGTCTGGTAAGGAATGGCCGGACAATCATACGTCTTTTGGTAAATTTTGCAATGTTTTTGAATTTGACGGTGAACTGATTAAAAGAGTTCATATCTATGTAGATCCGGATTTTACATCGGAAGATACCGAAAGGCTTGCTATTTTCAGGAACGACTCCGGTAAAGAAAATTCAGTACCCTCGACCAGGGATGTGGTTGAAGAATTCTATGATCTGCAGTTCGGAAGGAAAGAAGGAAATATAGTGGATCTTTTTGCAGATTATATAGACTGGGATTTGCCCGGCAATAAGGATAAATTCCCATGGACAGGAAAAAGAGAAACCCGTGAGGAAATAGAGCTGTTTTTTCAAGAATTATACAATAACATACAATCTGAAAGCTTTGCTATTGATTTTATTTCTGTAGAAGGAGAAAACGCTGCTGTAGCAGGACAATTATCCTCCAGAATACTGAAATATGACAAAGTGTTCAGTACCGAATTTGTTGTTATTTTTAAGGTGGTCAACGGAAAAATTGTCAAATATCATTTCTTAGAAGACAGTTATAAACTTAATGAAGAAATGAAATAAAACGCATTCTCTTCCCTGTACAACACTCTCATGGTCGTTACAGAATATTTTAAACCACAAAAGTCACAAATTTTCAAATACTTTAAGCATATAAATTTTCTGACTTTTGTGGTTTTATTTTGATACATCCAGAATATAGACAGTTTTTATGCTGCTGTTATTTCAGCAGATATTCCTGCATGAATCTGATCACGGCAAGACGCTGAAAATCCACATTTTCTTTTTTCCTGAATCCGTGGCCTTCATTTTTAGCTTCCAGATACCATACTGTTTTTCCCTGAGCTTTCAGCTTATCTCTCATCTGAACAGCTTCCGTCACAGGAACTCTGGGATCATTGGTTCCCTGGATGATGAACATTGGTTTTTTGATTTTGTCGATATTATTCAGAGGAGCAATTTTTGTGAAGAATTGAGCCATTTTGGGAATTCTTTCGTCGCCATACTCTACCCTTCTCAGGTCTCTTCTGTATTCTTCCGTGTTTTTAAGGAAGGTATTAAAATCTGAGATTCCCACAATATCTACGGAACACCTGATCTTATCGGCATACTCGTAAGCCGTGGCCAAAGTCATAAAACCTCCGTAACTTCCTCCCATGATCATGATCCTGTCTTTATCCAGTTCAGGCTGCTTGGCGATCCAATCAAGAAGTGCACCTATATCTTTCACTGAATTCATTCTCAGGTCCCAGTTATCGGCGGCAATAAATGTTTTTCCGAAACCGGATGAACCTCTTACGTTTGGATAGATCATAGCAACTCCCATTTCATTGGTAAAATAGTTTGAAGATCCTATAGAGGAAGCCATGGACTGACCTTCCGGGCCACCATGAATATTGATAATCACTGGTCTTTTTCCTGTAAACTTAGGGGCCGCAGGGTAATAAAAGCCTGAGATTTTCATTTGGTCAAAGCTTTTCCATTCTATAAGCTTGGGAACAGACATATCGGCTGGCTGCATTTCGCCCTGCTCACTTTCTGTCCATCTTTCTATGTTTTGGCTGGCCATATCCATTTTATAAACATCTGAACCGGAATCTGCCGCAGATCTTGAAAAATAAAGGGATCTTCCGTCATTGGAAAACTTCACACCGCCAATCAAACCAGCCGGAATTTGACTTACAGCCGCATATTTTTTAGTTGCCGTATCAAGGATATATAGCTTATTGATTCCGCTTTCATTTGTTACAAAGGCAAGCTTTGTATTATCTTTAGACAGATCATAATTTTCTACATTCCAGGAAATGGGAGAGGTAAGATATTCGGTTTTCTTCGTTTTTAAGTTTAAAACGGCCAGTCTGCTGAATTCATTATCCCTGTCCGTAATATAGAAAATTTCGTCAGGATTTTTACTGAAAGAAGCATTACCCTGCACCACTCCTTTTTCCTTTCTGTCCGTAATAGGTTCCAGTTTTTTAGTTTCCAGATCATACATATACAGGTAAGAGTCATTAGCAGATACATATTCTGTAATCAGAAGTTTTCTGCCGTCTTCGGAAAGATCAGAGATTCCCCAGCCACCGCCTTTTACTTCCAGCACCAGCTGTGTACCTTCCGGTTTTAAAGGATTCATATAATAAATATCCCTGTCGCCGCCGTTTCTTTTGGTGGATGAAAAATAAAATCCTGAGCCGTCTTTTTTCCAGGTTACTCCGCCATTCTGCGATCTTCCGCCATCTGTAAGAAGCTTAGATTCCAGGGTTTTCAGATCCAGCCTAAAAAGCTGTCCGAATTCATTTCCTCCCGTATCCTTTGCGTAGATCAGATAATCTCCTTTTACAGGTTCGTATGATGCCGTACCGACAGGTTCATCAAAGAAAGTAATCTGCTTTCTCGCTCCCATTGGAACAGAAATCCTGTGAAGCTGATTGGTAGATGCAAAACGGGTGACAGCAATAATCTCTTTTCCATTAGGATGAATGTCCGCAATACCTGCATTTCTGCTTTCAGAATATTTTTTAATAGCCTGATTCAGGTTTTTGGGAATAGGCAGGATGTTTTCGGCAATAAGATTTTCATTGGGGCTTACAAAATCATTTTTCGTCTGCGCAGACAGAAGTCCGGCGAACAAAAGAGGAAGAATAATATATCTGTTTTTCATGCTTAAATTTTTGCTTGAATTTACAAAAAAACCACAGACATCATCCATGGTTTAATTTATTTACAAAGTCTTTATATTATTTTTTATCGTATCGTTCAAGGATCTTGATTAAATCTTTATCCTCAACCATTCCATCTATCATTAGTGAAAGGTCGGGGTATGCTCCAAATATTTCCTTCAACTGTGCTTTTACTCCGGGTGCTTGAAAATATATTTCATTAATATTTTTATTTTTCCGCATGATCAGATAATCAATATTTTTTGTTTCGTAAGTGTAGATCGGGCCGTCGTAGAAGCTCTTTCTGTACCATTGCGTCTTATTACCACTATACATCACCTGAAGCAACCCGGAATCTTTAGAAAAAACGGATTTTGAGTTAACAAATGTTCTTTTAACTTTCTTAAGGTCCTTTATTTCCAGGTATTTAATATCATTTTCATTCACCTTCAGCTTTTTACCTAAAGGATCCAAAACTGTGATCTGCCGGATATAAGTTGCCGGAGAAAACTCGTCATTATCATACAATCCGATATTCAGGATTTTTGTTTTTATGGTATCTTTCGAGCTTTTCAGAACATACTTTGCAGAAAAATATGTTTCTTTCTGAGAGAATAAAAAATTAAAACAAAGGAAAAGAAGTAATAAATTTATCTTTTTCATAATTGCAGCTATCATAAAAAAAGCCCAGAACAAATCTGAGCTTTAAATATAGTTATTAATATTTTAGTTATTCATATACTTTTCAAAAATCGCTGAAAAGTCCTTCTGATTGTACTTTTCAAAACTGTTTTTTGACCAGTTAAAAACATATTCTGAATACAGGTATCAGTTAAATTGATCTTAGATATGGATTACTTCACCGTAAGCTGCTGCTGCTGCTTCCATAATCGCTTCTGAAACCGTTGGGTGCGGGTGGATCGATTTAATGATCTCATGACCTGTAGTTTCCAGTTTTCTGGCCACTACTGCTTCTGCAACCATATCTGTAACTCCTTCTCCAATCATGTGACATCCTAACCACTCACCGTATTTGGCATCAAAAATAACTTTGATGAATCCGTCTGTATTCCCGTTAGCAGTTGCTTTACCACTTGCGGAAAGAGGGAACTTCCCTACTTTGATCTCGTATCCTTTTTCTTTAGCCTGCTTTTCTGTAAGACCTACAGAGGCTACTTCAGGGTGGCAGTACGTACATCCAGGGATATTGCCATAGTCAATCTTCTCAACATGCATTCCTTTGATTTTCTCAACACAAGTGATTCCTTCAGCAGAGGCAACGTGTGCCAACGCCTGTGTAGGAATGATATCACCGATTGCATAATAACCGGGAACGGAAGTTTCGTACCATTCGTTCACTAAAACTCTTCCTTTATCTGTCTGGATTCCCACTTCTTCCAATCCGATGTTTTCAATATTGGCAGCAATACCTACAGCAGAAAGTAAGATGTCAGCTTCTAGGGTAATGTTTCCATTAGCTGTTTTTACAGTAGCTTTTACACCTTCTCCACTTGTATCAACGCTTTCAACTGATGCATTGGTCATGATCTCGATTCCTGTCTTTTTAAGAGATTTTTCCAAGTGCTTAGAAATTTCCTCATCTTCTACGGGAACGATGTTTGGCATAAATTCTACAACAGTTACTTTAGTTCCCATTGTATTATAGAAGTCAGCAAATTCTACCCCGATAGCACCAGAACCTACAACGATCATAGATTTCGGCTGCTCAGGAAGAGATAATGCCTGTCTGTATCCGATTACTTTTTTACCATCCTGAGGAAGGTTCGGAAGTTCTCTTGAACGTGCTCCTGTTGCGATAATAATGTTCTCTGCTGCATATTCAGTCACTTTACCGTCTTTATCTGTAACAGACACTTTTTTACCTTTCTGAACTTTAGCTGTACCAAGAATCACGTCGATCTTGTTCTTCTTCATAAGGAATTCGATTCCTTTGCTCATTTTGCTGGCTACGCCACGGCTTCTCTGGATCACATTTGGAAATTCAAAGCTGGCTTCCACTTTATTCAGACCATAGTCTTCAGCATGGTTGATATAATGAAAAACCTGAGCAGACTTCAGTAAAGCTTTCGTAGGAATACATCCCCAGTTCAGGCAGATTCCCCCTAAGTTTTCTTTCTCGATAATTGCAGTTTTGAAACCCAATTGTGCTGCTCTGATCGCTGTAACATAACCGCCAGGACCGCTTCCGATGACAATGATATCGTAGTTCATTATTTTAAAAATTTTATGCGAATTTAAGGAAAAATATTGGATGTTATATGTTCTGCCCTTTCATATTTCATTGAAAACAAACTTCATTTACCCGTTAACATTGAACCTAATATTTCTAAATCCCTATTTCAATTAGGTCATGAGTACCATTTAAGAATTAAATTCAACACATAATAAAGAAAACCGTTCTCAGCTGGTGAAAACGGCTTTTTTATCTGTTTTAATATATAATTTTAAAAAGATCCGGGATTACAGTTTTTTAAGTAATCTCTTCTCGTTCCGGTATCTTTCATTTAAAGCTTTCATCTGATCTCTTTTCATCTTTTTTGTCGCAAGCGGATGATTCATAATCAGTTTCTTTTCTGTATTGTATTTTTTGTCCAGCTCACGCGATTTACTGCTGATTAGCTCACTTTTGGATGGGTGTGGAGGTGCCGGTGGTCGTTTCTGGGCATTCACACTTATTGATAAAACTAATAACAATACGGTTGATATAAAAAACTTTTTCATGACATTTTACTTTTAAGAATGATTTTAAAATGATTAGTTATCAATTAATTCATTCAGGTTTAAGTAAATATTACATATATCATACCATAATTTTTATCCTTCACATTCACCTTCTGTCAGCAGGCTTTAGAAAAGGATAAATCCTGAATAAGAAATTATTCTACCTCAATATTCTGTTTTAAGGGAAGGTTTTTAGAGGAATTTCCGACCATAATTCTGTATGTTCCTTTTTCTACTGTCCAGTTCATATTTTTATCTAAAAACCGGAGTTCTTTGACCGGAATTTTAATGGTTACCTGCTTTGATTCCCCGGGATTTACATACACTTTCTGAAAACCTTTTAACTCAATAACAGGTCTTGAAACTGATGCCAGCAGATCTTTCACATAGAGCTGAACGACTTCACTTCCTCTTTTTGTTCCTGTATTTTTGACGTTAATTTGGGCAGTAACAGTATCATTTTCAGAATATTTCAACTGATTAAGCTTCAGATCCGAAAGCTCAAAAGTGGTATAGCTAAGACCAAAACCAAAAGGATATAATGGCTCACCACTCAAATCATAATAATCATTTCCTCTTCCTGTCGGATGATGGTTGTAGGTCAATGGCAGCTGGCCTTCTTCAGCCGGAAAGGTAATGGGCAATTTTCCTGAAGGATTTTCCGCTCCGAAAAGAATTTTCGCCACTGCATTTCCGCCCTCTTCCCCCGGATACCAAACATCCAGAATGGCTCCTGCTTTATCTTTCCACGCTGTGGTTTTGATAGCAGAGCCCCCAACTAAAATTACGGTTATGGGTTTGTTCAGTTTTGAAACTTCATGAATAAATTTCTCCTGATTTCCGGGCAGGCTCAGCGAGGAACGGTCCTGAAACTCTCCCTCATGAATTCCGGCAGCAATAATGATATGATCTGCCTCTTCTGCAGTTTTTAAAGCCTTATTAAATTCTTTCTGAGCATCATCAATACCATAATTCCAGATGAGTTCAACATGAGCTTCTCCCCTGCTTTCCCGGAATTCTATAACGAGATTGTATTGTTGGTCTTTCACAAAATCTATGGCAGCTGTTTTTGTTGAATAACCTAGCTTTTCCCATTGATCAACAATTAATTTTCCGTCCAGATATAATCTGAAACCATCATTTCCACGCAGTCCGAGCTGGTATTTTCCATTACCCGGAGCCTTCAGTTGACCTGTCCACCGGATGCTGTAGTTGTCCGGCTGTAGTTTTTCAGGATCCGGTGAGTATAGGGTCCATTTGAAATTAATCTGCTCATCCTGCCTTTGAAAAGCCGCCTTTCCCTGTAAGCCTGTATTTGGGAAATAATTTCCTTTTAAACCTTTCTTATTTTCAGATGATAAAAGATCGGCAGGAACCGTTTTAAAATCCTTCACATCCCATGTAATACCTTTTGAATAAAGGATCTCTATATTCTTATCTTTTGTAATATTTTTAATTCCCTCAAGAATACTTACTTTATGATTTCCGGGCCCGGAATAGCCTCCAAGTCTTGCATCAACGGCATCTGTCCCGATCACTGCTATTTTTTTCACATCGGAAGAAACAGGAAGTGTTCCCCTATTATTCTGTAATAAAACAATAGATTCAAGAGATGCTTTTTCGGCTAACGGCTTATGATTAATCATTTTCAATTCATGAATTTCCCGGTCAGAGATATACGGATTCTCAAAAAGCCCGAGTTCAAATTTTGCCTTTAAAACCCTTGCTACCGCATCATCTATCCTTTCTTGTGAAATCCGTCCATCCAAAAACGGAGGAATAAAGAGCTGATAATGTTTGTATTCTGTCTGGAATATTACATCGAGCCCTGCATTCATAGCCTGTGCAGAGGCATCATCATAATCTTTTGCCGTAAAATGAAGTACATTGGCCCCTCCTACAGCACTGGCATCGCTAATGACAAAGCCTTTGAAATTCCATTCTTTTTTCAGTTTTTCTGTGAGCAGCCAATGGTTGGCAGTCGAAGGTCTTCCGTCGAGAAGATTATAGGAGGTCATCACCGACCTACTTTTTCCTGAGGTAAATGTTGTATGAAAGGGAATAAGATGGGTTTCTTCAAGATATCTTCTGCTCCAGTGAATAGGATAAGAATCTCTTCCACCTTCTCCTACATTGGCTAAAAAATGCTTTGGAGTGGTAATGATTCCCTGGTTTTCAAATGAACTTACGAAACCAACGCCCATCACAGAAGTTAAAAAAGGGTCTTCACCATAAGTTTCCTCTGTCCTTCCCCATCTCACATCGCTGGCCAGATTCACTACCGGGGTCAGAACCTGGCGGATTCCTCTTAATTTTGATTCTTTTGCAATGGCAGAAGAAACCTGCTTCATCATTTCGGGATTGAATGTGGCAGCAAGCCCAATAGCCTGGGGAAAAGCCGTTGCCCCACCACGCATTAATCCGTGTAAGGCTTCATCAAACGGGATGATCGGAATTCCCAGCCTGGATTCTTCAACAAAATATTTTTGAATGGCATTGATTTTTCTCGCAAGCTTTTCCGCATCTTCACCGGCATTATATTTCAACAGCTGGCCTGCTGCCCCGCCACCCTGATTTCCGGCACTGACCTGAAGGCCAAAGATTCCGTGCCTGTACTGGTCTTTGGGAACATTATCCAGATCTCCCGGAATCATAAAACACTGCCAGAATTTTTCTTCGGGAGTCATTCTTTTTAACAGGTCCTGAACTCTTACTTCTACGGGCTGTTCCGGATCTTTGTAAAAAGGTTTTTCTTTCTGGGCATACAGAAATGTGGAATTTACGAGCAGCGTAATGACTGTAATTTTAACAAAATGGAGGTTCATTAGTTCATCATTTGAATAGCTGTGGCATACTTTAATTTTTTTCTGTCTTCCGGCAGTTTCAGCTCTACTGTAGTTCCCGTCTGTTTCCACGTCACTTTTGTATTGATTCCAAGAATTTTCAATGTTTTCGGTTTGAAGTTTTCCGGAAGTGAAAAAGTGAGTACATCAGGAGCCTGGTACTCTTTCTGATTATCAATATGAAAAACATTGAGGGTTTTACTGTCTTTAGACCGGGTATAATAGAAGTTTCCGTTATGATAAGGCGCTGCACTTCTTGTAGCGAATACAGCTGACCGGTTTTTCTCCATCCAGCCGGAAATCTCATTTAATCTTTCATAAACCACTGCATCGTAGTCTCCATTAGGCCCGGGAGCAATATTCAAGAGATAATTTCCGCCTCCGGAGATAATTTTGATAAGTGTTTCAATAATTTTTTGGGAGGATTTATAATGGTCGTTGGGAACATATGAGAAAGAATCTCCCATCGTAATGCAGCTTTCCCAGGGAATGGAAAGGGGATGTTCCGGGACAGCCTGCTCGGGGGTCACATAATTTTCCCACTTTCCTGGTACGGTACGATCTACAACTATGATTCCCGGCTGGTTTTTCCTGGCCATGCTGCCAATTTTATCCATATCAATATCCTGCTCTACTTTGATGGTTCTTTGCCATTCCACAGACGGATCAATGGTTTTGAAAGGCCGTACCCAGCCACCATCCAACCACAGAATATCAATTTTCCCGTAGTTGGATGTAATTTCATTAAGCTGATTAAAAGTGAATGTTTTAAAGCTTTCCCATCTTTCAGGATACTTTTTCGGATCATAATTTACATTTCTGTCTTTCGGCGGAAAATAAGGCCACCAATAGTTTTCCGAATGCCAGTCGGGCTTTGAAAAATAAGCTCCAATTTTGAATCCGTCTTTTCTGAATGTATTGAAAATCTCTTTGGTAACGTCTGCTTTAGGATTTTTTGAGAACGGTGTTTTTGGTGAGGTAACTTTATAGTCTGATTCCTTGGTGTCAAACATGGCAAAACCGTCATGATGCTTTGTGGTGAAAACCACGTATTTCATTCCTGCTTTCTTTGCTGCATCTGCCCATTTTTGAGGGTTAAATCCTGTGGGATTAAAGGTAGTCTGAAGGTTTTCATAGTTCTTGACATACTCATTGTAAGATTTCCCATGTTCAGGCCTTCTCTGGGTCCAGGACTCGTCTTCAGGGCATAAGCTCCAGCTTTCTACAATTCCCCATTGGCTGTAGGTCCCCCAATGCATAAACAGCCCGAATTTCAGATCCTGCCACTGCTCCAGATTCTGAACAACAAGCGGATCATCCGGCTTCTGATAGCCTGCAGATACATTATGAGCCTGTGAAAAGAAAGCAGAAGAAATAAGAAAAGATGAAAGAAAAAAGGTTTTTGTTTTCTGTTTAATGGGCATATGACTTTCGTTTTTGCTAAATTAAACATCCTGCCACTAATCAGCAAACCTTAATTTTTCAATAAATGCTGCAGCGCTTTATCCAGTTCATTTCTACTTTTCAATAAAAGTTCGGTTTCCGTATTCAAAGAGAGGGAAGCTATCAAATTGACTTCTTCAAAATTTCTGTAAAAAGGAATGGAAAGTCCCAACAATTTTGTGTTTAAAAATATAAATCCGACAAGGCTTACGTAACATTTTTCTGTGATAAAAAATCGAGTTCTGTACCTTTGGGAAGGTATTTCATTAAACCTCAGTATCTATCTCATAGTTGATGATGGCTAATTTCCGTCATTCTGTTTCCAGGAAGTTCATTCTTTTCGTTTTAAAGGTTAGTACTTGTACTTTTTTCCGCTATTTCCCTGATCAACTGATTCCGCTGCAACAGGAATTTCTTCATATAATCTTTCAGGAAGAAGTGGTTAAAAAGTTTTCCTATCCATCCCAGCGGAGATTCAAATTCAAAAATATCAATCATTACCGTACTGCCTTTTTTCTGTTTGAAAATATGCTGGTGCTTCATTGATTTAAAAGCTCCTTTAAGCATTACATCCGTGAATTGGGATGGCCTCTCCATGTTGATAATCTTTGTTGTCAAAGTTTGATTCACTCCTAAATGTCTGGCTCTCCAGGTTACTGTTTCGCTTTCTTCAATCAGTCCGGACGTTCTTCCTGCTATTGCTTTTTCATTGGTTTTTGATGTTGATTTTTGGTGCAGGTCAATATCTCTGGCTAAATCAAAAACTTTATGAATATCTGCTTTGATTAGGGTTTCTAAATATATTGTTGCCATTCTTAAGTTTTTAAGTTCGGGGTACAGATACAAGGTTTGGAAGATATTTATGTTTGATATTGATAGAATTTATAAGTATCGAAAATATAAACCAGAGCTAAAATTGGGCTATAATAAAGTCCGAAAAATGGGATCGCTATCAACAAATTATATGCCTGCGATTTAAAAAGGATAAGTAATAATAGAGAAATCCAGATGGGCATAATAAATACTCCGTAAATAATGAAAAGTATAGATTTTTCTTCCTTTAAAAAAAGCTTGATTATATAGCTTATTAGTTGAGAAATCCCTACCATAAAGTGAAATGACAGTCCTCCAATAAAAGAATTATCCATTGTAAAGATTGAGATAATCCTATAATTAAAATCAATAGCTGAATATAGAGGTCGTATTTTGCAAAGGTTTGCATAATCATTAATTTTAAAAGGTTAGAAAATCTCCTCTGGTTCTTTTGTTAGAAGATCTGAAGGTCAGATACATCCAGATTTTAAATATCAGTGTCTTCATTTCCGATACGTTTTTCTTTGTTAATGGCATGTTTACGGCCTTTCAGAAACAACAGGAGATTGAGAAGCATCATCAGTCCGAGATAGATAGAAAAACCTCCGATTTTTTTGCTTAAAGCAACAACCAGTCTTTCTACGGATTCAATCTGAAAAAACTCAATGATACATAAGCCAAATCCGATGTTCAGGAGATAAAAGCCTATTTTAAAGAGTGAGTTTGTTGCCATCGCGATGTCTTCTTTCTGGTGGAAAATATCAATCATGAATGTTTTTGAGTTTTTGAACAGAAACTGTGATACCAATACGGTAAGAGTAATCACAATTGGCAGATAGATCATGTACGCTGAAAAATTATACGTCTCGGTTAAAACTGTGGTGGTCATAGCTGTATTATTTTAGGGTTAATTTGTTTCTTAAGAAATAAAGTGTAAAAATGTTTATATAATGCAACACACAAAGGATCAAAGCTATATATCCGATACGGATAGCAGTAACTGCAATCAGTTCCTCAATAGAAGCTACTCTACTCCAAAATGCAAGATTGACAGCAATATATCCCAGGTTCAGCAGGTAGTAACATCCAAGAAGTATTCTGTTGATGGTAAGACACACATCTTGATCATGAATAAGATACTCCAGATAAAACTTTCCAGCCTGAAAACATCTCCTTCCTACATCTATGGTGATGTAAGAACTCACTGTAAGAAAAATGACATATGAGATTATATTAAACATCTTATAAATATTATATTTTCAGTAATTTTTGAAAATTAAATTCAAATAAAAAAGGATGGTGTCCTCTTTTATTTTAACAGGTTGGTAATTTTTCCTACCAGCCAATGATCATCACTTTTAATCGCCAGATCCATAATATTGTTGATCTTTCCCGTTACAGAACTGAAATCATCCATCAGCTTTACAAATTCTTTCGCTTCCTGAGAATCATTATCCTCTATGTTTTTTAATTCTTCCAGAAAAGCAATGACAGGTTCTATTTCCCTTTTTCTCCGTTCTTTTGTAATCTGTTTGAACAGGTACCAAACATCTTTTTCTGCAACAAAATATTCTTTACGGTCACCTTTTATAAATTCTTTTCTTACAATTCCCCAGTCTATCAAAGCCCGGAGATTCATATTGGCATTCCCTCTTGAAATTTCCAGCTGTTCCATTACTTCATCGGTGGAAAGCGGCTTGCCAGTGGCCAAAAGCAATGCATGAACCTGCGCCATCGTACGGTTGATTCCCCAGTTTGTCGCGAATGTTCCCCAAGTCTGGATATACTTTTCTTTTGCTTCTGAAAGTTTCATTTTTCTCTATTTTCAATTTCTATAACAAATGTAATTATATTTTTTGAATTTTCAATAATTTTTGAAAATTAAATTTAAAATAAAACAGACATCACAAAGCAATGTCTGTTTTAAAGCTATTTTTGAATAGACTTATACGTTTCTACGAGTCTTATAAATTCGGATCTGTAGCCTTCTTCATCTTTGTTCTTCCCTTCTTTGGCAAGTTTTTCAATATCGGTAAGATCTTTTTTGATTATTAATTTTGAACCTCTCAAAACCAATCCAAACCATGCGACAGAGGATGCAAATTTAAAATCTGGGCTTACAGAATGATCTATATTTTTCACAGTCTGCACTATTTCTGTACTGGTATCTCCGTCCGGTTTTTTATAACGGAATTTTATAGTTGCTAATTCATCATCAAAATTTCCAGAGGGAGAAGTTTTGTTGTATCTCAATTTATTCTCTTCAGGCAGAAACTGAGATTTCACACCGGCAGGAATCACTTCATATAAAGCTGTTACCGTGTGCCCGCTTCCCAACTCTCCGGCATCAATTTTATCATTGGTAAAATCTTCATTTCTCAGCTTTCTGTTTTCATATCCAATGAGGCGGTAAGAGCTCACATATTCAGGGTTAAGCTCAATCTGGATCTTAACATCTTTTGCAATAGTAAATATACTTCCCGCAAACTCTTTTCCCAGGAATTTATTAGCTTCCTGAAGATTGTCAATGTAAGCATAGTTTCCATTTCCTTTATCGGCAAGTGTTTCAAGCGTATTATCCTTATAATTCCCCATTCCAAAACCCAGACAGGTCAGAAAAACTCCGGATTTTCTTTTTTCTTCAATCAAGGTTTTTATATCTGAGGCGGAAGAAGCACCTACATTAAAATCTCCATCTGTAGCTATAATTACCCTATTGTTGCCGTTTTTGATAAAATGTTCCTGAGCCAGCTTATAGGCAAGCTCAATTCCTGCACCGCCTGCCGTGCTTCCTCCTGCCTGAAGATTGTCCAGTGCAAGAACTATTTTTTCTTTCTCTCTGGCAGAAGTCGGTGGCAGAACCATACCTGCACTTCCCGCGTAGACTACAATTCCAACCTTATCTTCAGGCCTGAGTTGATCCAGCAGTACCTTGAAAGAAGATTTCAGGAGTGGAAGCTTATTCGGTTCATTCATAGATCCTGAAACATCGATCAGGAATACAAGATTAGATACAGGAACTTTATCCATGGCAATGCTTTTTCCTTGGAGACCTATTTTTAAAAGTTTATGGGCAGGATTCCATGGTGCATTGTCATATTCTGTATTAATCGAAAATAGTTCATTATTTTTCGGCTGAGGATAACTGTATTTAAAATAATTCAGCATTTCTTCAATTCTTACTGCATTTTTATCTACAGTTTGTCCATTATTAATCATTCTTCTGATATTGGAATAGGCAGCATTATCTACATCAATAGAAAAAGTTGACAAAGGCTGGCTTTTGGTGAGCTCAAATGCGTTTTCTTCAAATGCATCATAGCCTTCATTGCCGTAAACAGAGTTCTGCTTGTATTGGCTGATTGTTTTCTGTATTTCCTCCATTCTTCTTTTCTCTTTTCTGGAAAGCCTTTTAGTTTTTACTATAATCACTCCGTTCGCTCCTCTGCTTCCGTACAATGCTGATGCTCCAGCTCCTTTTACAACTTCCACACTTTCAATTTTTTTGGGGTTCAATGCATTGAAATAATCACGCTGTACTATCTCACCGTTAACTACATATAAAGGTTCGTTCGTACTTTTCAGACTTGCTGCACCTCTTATGCTTATTTGATTATTACCTGAAAGACCATTATTGATTGCATTCATTTTATTAGCAATTTGATCACTTTTTCTCCGCTTAGTTCCGTAAGCCTGAATCTGAACTCCAGCTACTCTTCCCTGAAGTGACTGGGAAACAGTATTTGATGCAATATAATTAGACTGTATACTAACAGCACTTGAGGTATAAGCCTGTACCTTTTTAGGCGTAAAACCTGTTAAAACAACTTCTTCAATATTCTGCGTTTTTAAAGTGTCCTTCCGCTGCCCATCTCTTCCCGGCGCAGCAGGAACATTATTCTTATTAACGGCTAAGATTTTACTCTTGTCGTTCGGGTGTTTAATGACTTTATTTTTTGCTAAAGAAAGCGGTTCCTGTGATGATTTTGAAATTTCAATTTCCTTTTCAATATTCGATTTAACTGTGCTGTCTACTGTATAAATGTTCTTTTTTTCAGGATGTATTTCAGTACTGTTTTCTACAATTAAAGAGGCTGAATTTTCAACAGTTCCATTTTTACTGATAAAATAAAGTGCTCCCAAACCAAAAATTAGGCTGGCTGCGACTCCATAAGGAAGCCAAACCGGTAATATTCTCTTTTTCTCTTTTGTATCTAATTTTTCTTCAATCTTCGCCCAAACTTTATCAAAACCCTGAAAAACAGATGGCTCTTCTGAAAGCTTGGAAGCATCATTGAATCTTTTATCTATGTCGTGATTATTTTCCATTTTCCTAAAGTTTAAATGTTCTGATTGACTAAAAGTTCCTGTAGTTTTTTCCTTGCAAAATTGAGCTGGGATTTAGAAGTCCCTTCGCTTATCGAAAGCATAGAAGCAATTTCTTTATGCGGATACCCTTCAATGGCAAACAGATTGAAAATCGCTCTGCAGCCTTCGGGAAGAAAATTCAGCAGGCTCAGAATATCTTTTTCAAATGAAATGCTTTCTGATAAGGTTCCGGAAGTTTCTGCAAAACCATCATCCATGGAGACGAACTGTGCTTTGGCAGCTCTCAATTTCTGAAGACATTCATTCACTGCAATTTTTTTAGCCCATCCTTCAAAGGTGTCCAGATTCTGAAGCTGGGTGATCTTGGTGAATATTTTGTAAAAAGTATCGGCCAATACTTCTTCAATATCTTCATCATTTTTCAGATAGCGTCTGCAGACTGAGTACAGTCTGCCCGCCATTTTCTCGTAGACCTTCCGCTGGGCACTACGGCTGTTACGCTGGCATTCTATTAGTAATTCTCTTTCCATAGTCTGGCTTTATACTGTAATAGATGCATAAACTTTTGAATGGGTTGGAAACATTTTATTTTTTAGATGAAAGACAAAGAAAGCAAAGAAGGCTGAGAATACAAAAAACATAGCTGATTTGTAGATCATTTGCCTTATTCTGCTGCTTTTTTCACTTTTAAATTTAACTTTTCCGTTTGTAACAAATCTTTAGTATGAACGACTATTCATATAAATAATCTTTTTATAGTAATGAAAAATACCAAAATTGCCTCATTACTTTTTGTTTTGTCTGCAGGAAGTATGATGTTTGCCCAAGATGACTTGATCAACAAATTAAAAAACAATCAATCTCAAAATGCTAATTTTCAGTTCACGGCGTTAAAAGACGTAGGAGCTACTTCAGTAAAAAACCAGGGTTCGTCCGGGACATGCTGGAGCTATTCGGGGAATTCTTTCCTTGAATCCGAAATGCAGAGAATGGGTAAAAAGCCTGTAGATCTTGCTGAAATTTTCACAGCCAGAAATTCTTACCACGATAAAGCTAAACTATATGTACTGAACAACGGAGCGATCAGCTGGGGAGATGGCGGTGAACTCCACGATGTAGTAAACATGTACAAAAAATACGGTGCTGTACCTCAGGATGTTTATACGGGATTAAAATCTGGACAGACCCTTAATAATTTTAAGGAAATGCAGGGAAAATTAAAGCCTGTTTTAGACAGTCTTGTTCAGGCAGGATCAAAAGCACAGCTTACTGATAACTGGATGGATTCCGTAGATGCCATTTTGGATGAATATCTTGGAAAAGTTCCGGCTAACTTTACGTATGAAGGAAAAAATTACACTCCCAAAACATTCGCTAAAGAAGTTGTAGGAATCAATCCTGAAGATTATATCGAAATCTCTTCTTACAAAGATTATCCATATTACCAGAAATTCGTAGTTCCAATTCCTGATAACTGGAGCCATGATTCTGACTGGAATGTTCCAATGAAAGATCTTACAGCTATTATTGATAACGCTGTGAACAAAGGATATTCTGTGGGATGGGCAACGGATGTTTCCGAACCTTATTTCTCTTACAAAAATGGGGTTGCTTATGTTCCGGATATGGATCTGAACCAGATTACTGCTGAAAACAAGCAGACTTTGTTCACTGAACCTAAAAAAGATAAAACCATCACGGAAGACATGCGTCAGAAATCTCTTAACAACCTTTCTACTACGGATGATCATGGTATGCATATCGTAGGATTGGCAAAAGACCAGACTGGCAAAGAATATTATATGGTTAAAAATTCCTGGGGTGTAACTAATGATTTCGAGGGTTATCTGTATGTAACAAGACCATATGTAGAATACAAATCGACGGCTATTTTAGTTCATAAGAATGCTGTTCCAAAAAGCATCCTTAAACAGCTGAAACCAACAAAGAACATCGGTTTATAAAAACAATCACTGTTACCGTCATTATGGTAATTTTAGATATTTAAATCTGTTAAAACCGCGCTCCGATATTTTGGAGCGGGTTATTTTTTATTATTTGCAGTTTTATTTGTATAATATTTCGTCATTTGGTGAGAATAATATACTTTTATTATCCAACAAATTATTACATATGAAGAATCTAAAAAAGTTAGCAAAATCAGATCTAAAGAAAATTAACGGTGGAAATGCGCCAGACTGTCCTACAGGAACAACGGCATGCTATATTCCGCCGGCAAACGGTTTCCCATCCCGCTGGAAATGCATTTCAGACACAATGGAATGTCCGGGTTAAGAAAAGTCAAAACCCGCTTTCAGAAATTCTGAAAGCGGGTTTCTTTTAAATAAATAGGTGAAAATTTATAATATAAAAATAAAGAAAAATATAATTTGTGAATAGTCAATAGTGAATGGTTAATTTTGCTTTGCAAGTAAGTGGAATGCTCAATTGTCTTAATTACAACAAAGATAAAAATTGACAGCGAAGCGAATTCACAATTCACGATTGACCTTTCCGCCTTAATACAGTTTCGCCATGCTTTCTGCTGAAAAGTCAAGAAGGTCTTCTGTATTTCCGGTTTTTATTTTTTGAACCCACTGAGGATCCTGTAAAAGTGCCCGTCCTACTGCAACAAGATCAAATTCTTCATTATCCAGCCTTTTGATCAATTCGTTCAGGTCGGTTTTTTCAGTTCCCTGCCCTGCGAAAGCACTCATGAAATCTCCTTTCAGTCCTACAGAACCTACGGTGATCGTCGGCTGCCCTGTGATTTTCTTTGCCCAACCTGCAAAATTTAAATCTGAGCCTTCAAATTCCGGTTCCCAGAAACGGCGTTGTGAGCAATGGAAAATATCTACTCCGGCTTCTTTTAAAGGCAATAGCCATTCTTCCATTTCTGCTGGATTAGCAGTTAATCTGCTGCTGTAATCCTGCTGCTTCCATTGCGAAAGACGGAGGATAATAGTGAAATCCTCTCCTACTGCAGCTCTGATGGCTTTAATGATATCTACTGCGAAACGGTTTCTTTCTCTGATTGTTTTACCTCCATATTCATCGGTTCTCGTATTGGTTACTTCCCAAAAGAACTGATCGATAAGGTAGCCGTGTGCACCATGAACCTCAACAACATCAAAACCTAAATCTTTTGCAGATTTTGCAGAAGCAGCAAACTGTGCAATGGTATCCTGAATATCTTCTAAAGTCATTGTAGAAGCTTTCTCCATCGGAGCTAGCGGATAATCTTCAGACATTCTTGTATCTCCTACATGCCAGATCTGCGGTCCCATTTTGCCACCATTTTGGTGAACGGCACTGATCACGTTTTTCCAGCCTGCCAATGCTTCATTTCCATAAAAATCAGGAATGTTCTGCATATTTTTTGAAGACGGCCTGTTGATCACGGTTCCTTCAGAAAGAATTAATCCTACTTCTGAAGCTGCCCTTCTTGAATAGTACTCTGCGATATTTTGGGTAGGAACTCCATTATCAGATTGTGCCCTGGTCATAGGAGCCATTACGATTCTGTTTTTAAGTTCCAGGTTTTTGTAAACAAACGGTTTAAATAATGATTCTGTGCTCATTTTTAAATTGATATTTTATAATTGTTACACAAAGTAACTAATAATAGTTCGTTTTTGTATCTTTTATCAAAAAAATAGTGGTAACTTCGCAGTAACTTACATTAGTAACATAAAAGTAACGCATGGTAAAGAGTGAACTGATGAAATATAGCTGTCCTCTAGGCAAAGCAATGTCTGCGCTGGGAAGCAAGTGGAAACCGATCATTGTTTTGGTGATTAAAGACCGTAAGCTACGTTTCGGGGAACTAGCTGTACGAATTAATGTAATTTCCAGAAAAGTTCTTACGGACCAATTGAGAGAAATGGAAAGCGATGGATTGGTTATCCGTGAAGAGTTTAAAGAGCTGCCTCCGAGGGTAGAATATTCATTGACAGAAAAGGGATTGGCCTTGCTGCCGATTTTATATTTGCTGGAAGAATGGGAAGCGAAATTTACTGCTGAAGATTTTAATTCTGAAAAAAAATGTAGCTTATTGGATAAGGAAAACAGAAAGGAGGCCAAAGTCTGATATTTAGTCTATATTCCAATATGTTAAAGAGAAAACCGCTTCCAGAAATTCTGAAAGCGGTTTCATTTTATCTAAAAATCCCAATTAAAATATCGCAGGATATTTCTGAGGGTTTGCTTCATTAAACATCGCGTAAATTCTTTCTACCATATCATCTGAAGATGGCTTGCTGAAGTAATCTCCGTCGCTAGCATAGGCAGGTCTGTGATCGTTGGCTGCAATTGTCAACGGATCCGAATCAAGATATCTGAATGCTTTCTGCTTTTCAAGGATTTGTTGTAGAATAAATGCTGAAGTACCACCTTCCACATCTTCGTCAATCACGACCAATCTGTTGGTTCTTTTCACACTTTCAGCAATTTCATTCGTTAAATCGAAAGGAATTAATGACTGAACATCAATAACTTCTGCAGAGATTCCCAGTTTTTCCAACTGTTCTGCTGCATCCATTACAATTCTCCAGGTGGAACCGTAAGTTACCAGAGTAACATCTTTTCCTTCTTTGGTCACTTCAATTTTCCCTACAGGAACAGTGAATTCACCTAAGTTATCAGGCTGCTTTTCTTTTAATCTATATCCGTTCAGGCATTCAACGATAACCGCCGGATCATCACTTTGAAGCATTGTATTGTAGAATCCTGCCGCTTTCGTTAAGTTTCTCGGTACTAATACCAAAATTCCTTTAGAAAGATTCAGAATTCCAGCCATTGGAGAGCCTGAATGCCAAACGCCTTCCAGTCTGTGGCCTCTTGTTCTGATGATTACCGGAGCTTTCTGACCGCCTTTTGTTCTGTACTGAACAGTCGCCAGATCATCACTCATTCCCTGTAGGCAGTAAAGAATATAATCCAGGTACTGGATCTCAGCAATAGGTCTCAAACCTCTCATTGCCATACCGATACCCTGGCCAAGAATGGTAGCTTCACGGATTCCGGTATCCGCTACACGTACTTCGCCGTATTTTTCCTGCATTCCTTCTAATCCCTGGTTCACATCGCCAATATTCCCGGCATCTTCACCAAACACTAAAGTTTCAGGATATTTTTCGAAAATTTTATCAAAATTATTTCTTACCACTACTCTTCCGTCCACTTCTTCAGAATTTTCTGAGAAAACAGGCTTCACCTCTTTCACATTTTCAGCTTTCCACTGAGACTGTGAATATAAATGGGAAGAATAGTTATCTTTTTCTATTTCAAAAACTTCATTGTATTTCTGCATCAATTGGGTTCTTTCCGCAGAATTTGTTCCTCTTGTTGCCAGTAAAACTTTTCTCGTCAGATGGAAAATATCTTTTTTAGCTTTGGAAACCAATTTATTGAACTGAGCAATATACCCTTCGATTTCGGCATTCTGACCTTTAAGGTTTTCAACTAACGGAAGAACAGTCTGAATTAAATCTGTAATGGTCTTCTGGTAGTTATCCCAGGCATTTTTCTGGCCTGCTTTTACTATTTTTTTAGCTTCTTCATCTATCTTATCCAATTCTTCTGCTGAAGCAATAATTTCTTCTTTTCCTTCAATTTCGATTGAATAATTCAGGATCCATTCTTTGAATTTCACCATTCCATCAAAATCTGCCTCCCAGGAAAGACGCTCTTCATTTTTATATCTTTCATGAGATCCTGAAGTGGAATGTCCCTGGGGCTGAGTCACCTCAATAACATGAACCACAACCGGAATACTTTCTGTTCTGGCAAAATGTTCAGCTCTGGCGTAAGCATCCAGTAATGAAGGATAATCCCATGCTTTTACCTGAATAATCTCACAGCCTTGATTTTCTCCTTCTTTTCTCTGAAAACCGCTTAACATTTCAGCAATGTCGGCTTTTGCTCTCTGGTTTCTGGTTGGAACTGAAATTCCGTACCCGTCATCCCAGATAGAAACAATCATAGGAACCTGAAGTGCACAGGCTGCATTCAACGTTTCCCAGAAATGTCCTTCTGCTGTAGAAGCATCACCGATTGTTCCGAAAGCAACTTCATTTCCTCCTTTTGAGAACTTTTCAGAACCTTCAAATTTTACACTTTTATACACTTTAGAAGCCTGAGCCAATCCTAATAATCTAGGCATCTGTCCTGCTGTAGGGGAAATATCCGAAGAGATATTTTTCTGTGCTGTAAGGTCTTTCCAGCTTCCGTCTTTGTTTAAGCTTCTTGTGGCAAAATGCCCGTTCATCTGTCTTCCAGCTGATGCCGGCTCCCTTTCAACGCTTGTATCGGCATACAGCTGTGCAAAAAAGCTTTCAACCGTTAAAGCATCTACTGCTAATGCAAAAGTCTGATCCCTGTAATATCCTGAACGGAAGTCACCATTTCTGAAAACTTTCGCCATGGCCAGCTGAGGAAGTTCCTTACCATCCCCAAAAATTCCGAATTTAGCTTTTCCTGTAAGCACTTCTCTTCTTCCAAGATAAGACATCTCGCGCGATATCTTTCCTAACCTGTAATCTTCAAGTATCTGGTTTTTAAAGTCCTGGAAAGAAATTTGCTGTGTTTCAATATAGGTTGTCTGCATAGCTAGATATAAAAGTTTTTATTCTTCAAGTATGCCGCTAATATACAATTTTTAAATTAATTTTAATTTTCAATAATCTTTTTTAAAAATTTGATAATAAAAGAATTGTATTTTATATTGTAAAAAATTGTAAATAATGGAAAAAAAGTCAACTCACATCCTGAATGCATCCAGCAATCTTTTAGGTTTTTCCCTGATTATCATCACTTCCCTCAAAATCACTAAAATCAGTGGGAATACACATCTGGATGAGTTTGCAGGTATAGCATGCCTGTTATTTTCCTGCAGCTGTTTTTTTTCGTTTATGGCGATCAGGACTAAAAGCGAAAAGCGAGAAAATACATATGAGACCATTGCGGATTATCTATTTTTAATCGCTTTATTTTGTATTGTTTTAGCAGTTATTATTGTGACTGTAAAAATAATTGATTAAATCTATCATCCAATCATTTCGTTTTTCAAAATTTTATTTCTTTCTGGGAATAACTCACTATTCTGTTCTTATAAAGAAGGTGAGTAGAAGGCTTAAGTGTATAGATTAAATCAAGTCCAGGAGATATATTTTACATATTTCTCAATATTTTGATTAAAATTTTATCAAATATATTACATTGTTAATCATATTTTCTATAATGGTATAAAAATTGAACATCAGAACAAAAAATTATATAATTTTAACTTAAAATAAAACAAATGAAAAAAAAATTATTTTCGGCTTTTGGTGTTTTAATAACAACATGCCTTATGTACTCCCAAGTAGGGATAAATACAAGCAACCCACAAACAGTTCTGCATGTAGACGGCGCTAAGGATAACACGGCAACGGGGGCTCCTATCGCAGCTCAGCAAATTAATGACTTTTCTGTTACTTCATCCGCTAATGTAGGAATAGGAACTACAACACCTAGTCAAAAGTTAGACGTAGCCTCTGGTAATGTCCGAATCCGTGATATTAATGCTAATATAGGAATTGGGGGAACTGACAGAGTAGTAGTGGCTGACGCAACCGGAATATTAAAAACGGTTAATTTTAATGATTATTCCTTGTTCCATGCACGTTTGGCTAATGATCAAATCCACGTCAGTGGTAATATAACAACTCTTTTATTTGCCACACCTCTTGCAACGTCTCCGTATTATGCCTATAATAATACTACAGGAGTCTTGACTTTTAATCAGGCAGGAAATTATATCGTCACCTTACAGGCCAGTTTTGCTAATTTAGCTGCAGCAGGTACACAGCTGGTTTTAGGTATTCGCCCGGTTCCAGATGCCAATTATATAGCAAGGGGCAGCCATTATAATGCAGCCATTACAGGTGGTAGTATTGGTGAACTGATGAATTATACTACCCTGGTAGTCATTCCAACAGCCGGCTATCAAATTCGTTTTACATCTGCAGCCAATGCCAATTGCACCATTTTAGCAACAGAAACAGGAAGTACGGGTAGTGGAAATGTGACCAACGTAACGGTTCAGAAAATATAAATCTCATTAATCAGAGAAAACAGCCTGAACGCGACTAATGTTCAGGCTTTTTATCACAAACTGTAGAAACGGCATTACTTAATTATAAACACATTTTTACATATTTCATAAAATTAGCTCCAAAAAGAACCTAAAATTTATCATATTATTAATCCTTATCTCTATAATGGTATAAAATTTGATTAATGAAAGAAAATTTTATGTAAATTTTTAACACACAAAAGAAAAAAATTTAAATCGATGAAAAAAATCATTATTTCGCTAGTTGGCGTTTTTTTAACGTCAAGTATCACCTATGCACAAGTTGGTATAAACACAAACAATCCACAAGCTACTTTCCATGTTGACGCCGCAAAAGACAACCCTCAGTCGGGTGCACCTTCGGCCGCACAGCAGGTTAATGATTTTGTTGTGACCAGTACCGCTAATGTAGGTATTGGAACTACAAGTCCAACAGACAAGCTAGATGTAGCTTCAGGAAATGCACGAATCCGAAACATCAACACAAACATTGGAATAGGAGGAACTGACAGAGTTGTAGTAGCCGATGCCAATGGAGTTTTGAAAACTATAAATTTTAATTCTTATTCTTTATTCCACGCAAGATTGGCAGCCAACCAGCCAGTTTCGATTTCAATTACAACATTACTGTTTGCTGCACCATTATCAACATCACCTTATTACAGTTATAATACATCTACCGGTGTTTTAACATTTAATCAGGCGGGAAACTATCTGGTAACCTTACAGGCAGGTTTTGCCAGTGCTCCGGTCGGCACACAATTATTAATAGGAATAAGACCTGTTCCGGATGCAGATTATTTGGGCAGAGGAAGCCACTACAATGCTGTAGCTACAGGAGCCAGCATCGGAGAATTAATGAACTATACTACATTGCTAATAATTCCAACTGCCGGTTATCAGGTACGTTTCACAGCTGCTCCTAATCAAAATTGCACCGTTTTGGCAACTGAAACAGGAAGTACAGGAAGTGGAAATGTTACCAATGTTACGATACAAAAAATTTAAATTTTACCATATTGTCAATCATTCTTTCTTTCTGTATAAAATTGATAAGCAGAATGGAATGTTAGGTAATTTTCACATACAAAAAGAAAAAAATTAAAGATGAGAAAAAAAACTATTTCGTTTCTTGGCGTTTTCTTAACGTCAGGTATTATCTATGCACAAATAGGTATAAACACTAATAATCCACAAGCTACTTTGCATGTTGACGCTGCAAAAGACAACCCTCAGTCGGGTGCACCTTCGGCCGCACAGCAGGTTAATGATTTTGTTGTGACCAGTACCGCTAATGTTGGTATTGGAACTACAAGTCCAACAGACAAGCTAGATGTAGCTTCAGGAAATGCACGAATCCGGAACATCAACTCAAACATTGGAATCGGAGGAACTGACAGAGTTGTAGTAGCTGATGCTACAGGTGTTTTGAAGACCATTAATTTTAATTCATACTCTTTATTTCATGCCCGCCTTACAGCTAATCAAAGTTTGACAACAGGTAACATTAGTACTTTGGTATTTTCCGCACCGCTTGCCACTTCTCCTTATTACAGTTATAGTACATCAACAGGTGTTTTAACGTTTAATCAGGCGGGAAATTATCTGGTAACTCTACAGGCTAGCTTTACAAATATGGCAGCGGGAACCCAGTTGCTGTTGGGGATAAGACCTGTTCCGGATGCAGATTATCTGGGAAGGGGAAGCCATTACAATGCTGCTGCTAACTCAGGAAGTGTGGGAGAATTAATGAATTACACCACATTACTCATTATACCTACGGCAGGTTATCAGGTTCGTTTCACTGCAGCTCCCAATCAAAACGCAACTGTTTTATCTACTGAAACAGGAAGTACAGGAAGCGGAAATGTCACGAATGTTACAGTACAGAAAATATAAATTTACCTTTTATATCCAAAAAAAATCTGAATGCTCGAGCATTCAGATTTTTTATTTATAGTAATTTATTGTTCTAAAATTTTCGCTCAATCACATAGTCCAGCATACTGTGTAGTGATTTTTTGGCTTCCGAGTCAGGAAATTCATTAAGAATATCTTTAGCTTTCTGCTGGAAATCTTTCATTACTTTTATGGCATAATCCATACCTCCGGAATTTTTGACAAAATCTATAAGCTCCTTAACGCGTTTCGGCTCGTTATTGTAACGTTTGATGGTGTTGAAGTAATATTTACGATCTTTTTCACCGGCTATTTTTAAAGTATGAATCAAAGGAAGGGTCATTTTTTGCTCCTTAATATCAATACCGACAGGTTTCCCGATGACATTGGAACTCAGATAATCGAAAAGATCATCCTTGATCTGGAAAGCCATCCCGGTATAGGTTCCGAAATTCATCATTTTTTTAGCCAGAGTTTCATCTGCATTATTGGACAGGACACCTATTTCACAACATGCAGCAATTAAAGTAGCAGTTTTCTGGCGGATAATCTCATAGTAAATATCTTCGGTAATATCCAGTTTTCTGGCTTTTTCAAGTTGTAAAAGCTCACCTTCGGACATTTCACGGATCGTTCTGGAAATCACTCCCAAAAGATCGTAATCTTTATGATCTGTAGAAAGCAATACGGATTTTGATAAAAGATAGTCTCCTACTAAAACTGCAATTTTATTTTTCCACAAAGCATTGATTGAGAAAAAATTACGTCGTTTAAAACTTTCATCCACCACATCATCATGTACAAGAGTCGCGGTATGGATCAGCTCGATCATAGAAGCTCCGCGGTAGGTTTTTTCATTCACCTCACCTATCAGCTTTGCGCAAAGAAATACGAACATAGGACGCATCTGCTTTCCTTTGGTAGTAACAATAAAACGCGTTACTTTATCCAATAAAGGCACTTTGCTCTGCATCGATTCATAAAACTTCTGCTCGAAAAGTTTCATTTCCTCATTGATCGGTCGCTTAATTTCTTCTACGATGTTTGCCAAAATCTGTGAATGAAAGGTAAATACTAATTAATTCTCACAAAGATAATTTTTTTCACGCAATTTCAGGACAAAATTAATCTTTGAGTTCTTCATTTGGGATAAAATAGAGTGACGGCTTTGCACTCCCCAGTCCTGACCTGAATTTTTCCCCTGAAATGTAGATGCCTGATTCATTAACGGCAATGCCTTCAATCTGTCCTACAGCCAAAGCACTGCCCAGATAATAATGTTTCGGTTTTTCTTTAAAAAACATGCCGGGTTCTGTTTCTCTAAAAACATTGAGAAAGACTTCCGTTTTCTTGGTATAGCCTACCAGATAAAGTTTTCTATTAAAATAAGCAGCATCGGTAACCACAAAATTAGTTTTGTAAGATTCTGTTTTCTCTGCTTTCTGCTTTTCAGATACTCCAGGATCAATGATATAATGGGATGTGGATTTTGACTTCCATTCTTTGGTAAACAGGTGCAGCTTCCCGTTCAGGTAAATCATCGCTTCTGCATCAAAATCATTGGCAGTATATTTTGGGATGAATTCCGTCTGTTCCGGATAATAGAATGATATTTTCGCAATAGAGTCATTCTTTACATCATCGTTTTCAAAGGGAAGTTTATAGATTTCCAGATCTCTTCTTGTTCCTCCGTTATTTCCGATGTCTCCAATGTAGAAATTCTTGCCGTCATTAGTCAAAGCCTCCCAGTCTTTATTTTTAGCATCGATTGTAAATGTACGCCTGATATTGCCTGAAGCTTCATCCAGTTCAAAAAGTTCCGGGGCATTACCACTGTCATTGAATGTATACAGTTTCCCATTAAAAATATTCAGCCCTGATGTTTCCTGGATTTTATCATCCAGATAACCAACTCTGTATTTTCTAATTTTTAAAAATTCCGTCTGCTGCGAAAATGAAGTTTGAAAAATAATAACAGCTATGAGAAGAATGAATTTTTTCATAGAACAAAAATAAGCGTTTAAGGAGAATTTTTATCGAAAGTGTCAGGCAGGTTTCATTTTTGCTTTCGCTCCTGCTTCATTAAATAATCTTTCTGATATTGTCTTACTGTTTTTCCTGTTCCATCATGCCTCCAGCCTGGAGAATTAAAAATATAATTGATCCTGTCAGAGAATTTCAGTCCGGGCTGTTTAATATCTTTCCAGATCTTTCTCCATTCATAGAGAAGAACGGTGTCTGGCTTATTGTCCGGCATTTTTGGATAAATTCCATATTTCACGGGTACATCCGGGTCTTCTTTTTCGAAGGTTCCGAATATTTTATCCCAGATGATGAGGCACATGCCCATATTTCTGTCCAGGTATTTGATGTTGCAGGCATGGTGTACCCTATGATGTGAAGGAGTTACCAGGATATATTCCAGAATACCCAGTTTTTTTACGGTCTGTGTATGCACCCAGGTCCCGTACACTTGACCAATAGCATAAACTACCATAATATGCCACGGATTGAAGCCTAAAAAAGCAAGCGGAGAAAAATAAAGATACCTGTAAAGCGGTTGCAGTACAGGGCTTCTAAAACCTGTTGTCAGGTTGAAATATTCTGAATTGTGGTGGGTAATATGAACTGCCCAGAATGCCCTGGAATGATGATCTACATAATGCAGCACATAATAGGCAAAATCTGTAATGGTAAAACAGATGAGCCAGTACCAAACCGTAAAATCCCATGTGAAAAGCCTGTGATTATAAAAGAAAAACATGATTCCCATGGCAAAGGCTTTCATGATCAGATCCAGGCCAAAGTTCATCAATGCAAGATAGATACTCGTTGCCACGTCCGTTCCATTATACAGTTTAGCCTCAGAAATATGGCTGTAGATCATTTCTGCTAAAATTACTGTAGCATGAAGCGGAATTGACCATGCATAGACATTTTCAAGTCCATCTTCACCTGTAAAGAAATCCAACATCCCTTATTAGTTTAAGTAAAGGTAGGATTTTAGGAAACTATTAAGAAAATTTTTGAATTTTTTAAGGAAATTTTAATCCGTAGTTTTATTGGCTAATTGCCCACAGGCTGCATCAATGTCTCCACCGCGGCTTTTTCTGATCATTACAGTGATTCCTGCATTTTCCAGCTGACGTACATAATTATCTTCCGCCTGCTTATTGCACTGATCATATTTTCCGTCTCCGATAGGGTTGTATTGAATCAGATTTACTTTGGAAGGAACCTGTTTGCAGTATCTGATCAGAGCTTTGATATCCTCATCCCCGTCATTAATTCCTTTCCATACGCAGTATTCAAAAGTAATGACCGAACCTGTTTTTTGGTACCAATACTGAAGGGCCTCCATAATATCCGTCAACGGAAATTTATCTGAAAAAGGCATGATCTCGTTACGCTTGGATTCAATAGCAGAGTGAAGCGAAAGCGCCAGTTTTACACGGAGCTCATCGTCTGCAAGCATTTTAATCATCTTTGGAATTCCGGATGTGGAAACGGTAATTCTTCTTGGTGACATTCCCAAACCTTCCGGCTGAGTAATTTTTCTGATAGCCTCCACCACATTCTTATAATTCATCATCGGCTCGCCCATTCCCATAAAAACGATATTGGAAAGCGGTCTGTTGAAATACATTTTACTTTGGCTGTCGATCAGAGCCACCTGGTCTACGATTTCGGCTACTTCAAGGTTTCTCATTCTTTTGAGTCTTGCCGTTGCACAAAATTCGCAGTTTAATGAACATCCCACCTGTGAGGAAACGCAGGCTGTTGTTCTTGTCTCTGTAGGAATAAGAACGGATTCCACCAACAGTCCGTCGTGAAGTTTCACACCATTTTTGATGGTTCCGTCTGTACTTTTCTGAAGCTGGTCCACAGAAACGGGATTAATGGTGTATTCTTCGGAAATTTTTTCGCGGAGAGATTTCGAAAGATTCGTCATTTCATCAATCGAATGGAGATTTTTACTCCATAACCAGTCGTAAACCTGTTTCGCACGAAACGGTTTTTCCCCTAAAGTCAGAAAATAGTCTTTAAGCTGGTCAAGTGATAAAACTCGGATATCTTTCATTAGTAAGGTTGCAGATGGGTTTCAGGTTACAGGTATTATTACCTGCAACCTGTTACCTATTATCTTTTTTATAAAATTAACATAGCGTCACCGTAAGAATAGAATTTATACTTTTCTTTTACGGCTTCTTCATAAGCATGCATGATGAAATCTTTTCCTGCAAACGCAGCAATCATCATCAATAATGTTGATTTCGGCGTGTGGAAGTTGGTGATCATCGAGTTGGCAACTCCAAAATCGTGAGGCGGATAAATGAATTTGTTTGTCCAACCGTTAAATGCAGAGATCTTTTTGTTTGACGAAACAGAAGTTTCCAATGCTCTCATCGTTGTAGTACCTACTGCACATACTCTTCTGTGAGCATCTACCGCTTTATTGATGATGTCAGCATTTTTCTCATCGATGATGATTTCTTCGGATTCCATTTTGTGCTTGGAAAGATCTTCTACCTCGATCGGGTTGAAAGTTCCTAAACCAACGTGAAGCGTTACTTCAGCAAAATCGATTCCTTTGATCTCCAATTTCTTCATCAGATGCTTGGAAAAGTGAAGACCTGCTGTAGGAGCAGCTACGGCTCCTTCTATTTTTGCATAGATTGTTTGATATCTTTCTGCATCTTCCGGCTCTACTGCTCTTTTGATATATTTTGGAAGTGGAGTTTCTCCTAATTCCTTCAGTTTTGTTCTGAATTCGTCATAAGAACCATCGAATAAGAATCTCAATGTTCTTCCTCTTGAAGTTGTGTTATCGATTACTTCAGCTACCAAAGATTCATCTTCAGTAAAGAATAATTTGTTACCGATTCTTATTTTTCTTGCAGGATCTACAAGAACATCCCATACTCTGGTTTCTTTATCCAGCTCTCTTAAAAGGAAAACTTCAATTTTGGCACCTGTTTTTTCTTTATTACCATAAAGACGCGCAGGGAAAACTTTAGTATTGTTGAAAATGAATAGATCTTTTTCCTCGAAATAATCCACAACATCTTTAAACAGCTTATGCTCAATGGTTTCTGTTTTTCTGTTAAGAACCATTAATTTGGCTTCGTCTCTGTGTTCAGATGGGTGTTCTGCTAATAATTCCGCAGGAAGATCAAAATTAAAATCTGATGTTTTCATTTTTTTAAATTACGGTTTAAAAATTATTCAAATTACAAGTGTAATTTTCGGTGTGCAAATATACGACATTCAATACCCCTTTGTCAAGTATTATTTAAAATCAAATATAAAACCGTGATTCTACGGTAATCTATGAAGGAAAAAAAGATTATTTTTGGAAATATTTAAAAAAAATTACACTATGAGCAAGTATTCATTGGAAGCTTTCGTCAACGAAACTAAAGAAAATCCACAGCAGAGAGATTATTTTGAGCTTGAAACACCACATATGCTGGAAATTAACCTCAACAATCAGGCTGTATGGACCAAAAGAGGAAGCATGGTAGGCTATGTAGGAGGCATCAACTTTGAAAGACAGGGAATGCTGGCAGGAGGTATCGGTAATCTTTTAAAGAAAGCGATCAGCGGTGAAGGAAGCAAACTGATGAAAGCCGAAGGAAACGGCAAACTGTATGTGGCAGATGCAGGAAAGAAAGTTCGTATCCTTTATCTGAACAATGAATCGGTATGTGTTAACGGGAATGATGTTCTTGCCCACGAACAGAGTATAAAAAGTGATATCACTATGCTTAAAAGCGTTGCCGGAATGATGGCCGGAGGTCTTTTCCAGGTAAAACTTTCCGGAACCGGACATATTGCAATAACAACCCATGGTGAACCATTAACTCTTATGGTAACTCCGGAGAATCCTGTTTTTACGGATCCTAATGCTACCGTAGCATGGTCCGGAAACTTAAGCCCCGACCTGAAAACCAATGTTTCTTTCAAAAGCCTTATTGGAAGAGGAAGCGGCGAAGAGTTCCAGATGAAGTTCTCAGGAAACGGATGGGTACTGATCCAGCCATACGAAGAAGTATATTTCACAGAAAAATAATACATTAAAAATTGATGATTGTAAGCAGCTGTTCTTCACTGGGCAGCTGTTTTTTATTTTTATGAAGAGCATTACTCTTTATGTATATCATCTAAGCTACCTGCACATCAATCCTGCATTCCAAAGTCTTTCCATGCCTTGCACCTCGCAACTTTTTAATATATTTAAGAAAAAATTTCAATGGACACCACCTCTTCACGCAGAAACTTTATTAAAACCGCTGCCCTGGCAAGCTTTGGCGCGTTAGTTTTACCTAATTCTTTATTTGCCTATTCCAATGATTTTAAATCAGATAAAAAAATCCGTGTCGGTTTTATTGGTGTAGGGCTTCGCGGGCAGGAACATGTAAAGCTGCTGGCAAAACGTAATGACGTAGAAATTGTAGCCTTTGCAGATCCTGATAAAAGAATGCTTGCTGCATCGCAAAAAATACTAAAAGACAATAATAAATCTGCCGCTCAGGAATTTTCAAACGGTGACTATGACTACCGGAATCTTTTAAAATTAAAAACCATTGATGCAGTAGTAATTGCTACTCCATGGGAATGGCATCTTCCACAGGGAACGGAAGCAATGAGAGCTAGGAAGATTGTAGGAATGGAGGTTTCAGGGGCACTAAAGCTACAGGACTGCTGGGAATTTGTAAAGGTATATGAAGAAACGAAAGTTCCTATTTTTATGATGGAAAATGTTTGCTACCGCAGGGATATTATGGCTGTTCTGAATATGGTCCGTAAAGGGATGTTCGGAGAGCTGGTTCACGGAAGAGGCGGCTATCAGCATGATTTAAGAGGAGTTCTTTTCAATGACGGTGTTACACCCTACAATTCCGGTGCTGAATTCGGGGAAAAAGGGTTCAGCGAGGCTCACTGGAGAACTGAACATTATGTAAAACGTAACGGAGAGCTTTACCCAACGCATGGATTGGGACCTGTGGCAGTGATGATGGATATTAACCGCGGAAACCGCCTGACGAGGCTTTCATCATTCTCTTCAAAGTCTGTTGGACTGCACAAATATATCGTGGAGCATCCTAAAGGCGGAGAAAATCATCCGAATGCCAAAGTAAAATTCAATCAGGGAGATATTGTGACGACACAGATTGCCTGTGCGAATGGCGAGACCATCCTTTTAACCCATGATACAAGTTTACAGAGACCATATGATCTTGGATTCAGGGTACAGGGAACAGAAGGTTTGTGGCAGGATTTCGGCTGGGGAGATTTCAACCAGGGGCATATTTATTTTGAAAAAACAATGAATCACAGCCACCTATGGGAAAATACGGAAAAATGGATGAAGGAATTTGACCATCCTATGTGGAAAAAATTTGAAAGTACTGCTGCAGGTGCAGGTCATGGAGGAATGGATTTCTTTGTCATGAATACCTTTATCGAATGTATCAAGCGAAATATAGAGTTCCCTATGGATGTTTATGATCTTGCTCTGTGGTATTCTATTACGCCGCTCAGCGAGGAATCTATTGCTAAAGGAGGTCAGGCTGTTGATATTCCTGATTTCACCAACGGAAAATGGAAAACCCGTAAACCTGTATTTGGAATGACGGATGAATTCTAAAAAGACATTGCTCATATTGGCAGGTGGCCTTGGAAGCCGTTACAAAGGACTAAAACAGATAGACGGGATATTGGATAACGGATCGCCAATCCTGGAATATTCCATCTATGATGCATTGGAAGCCGGTTTCAATAAAGTCGTTATTATTGTGAACAGACTGATTCCTCAAAACTATATTGACAGATTAAATATCATATCCGGAAAAGCAGGTTTTGAGCTTCTCTGGGTATATCAGGAAAAAGAAAATTTCCTGCCTCAGAATTTTGATTTTACAGAAAGAGAAAAACCCTGGGGAACCGGACATGCTGTTCTTTGCGCAAAGAATACGGTACAGGAACCCTTTGTGATGATCAACGCGGATGATTTTTACGGGAAAGAAGCCTATCAGCTGGCAGCTGAAGAAATGGATGTTCATATTTCAGGATCGCAGTTCGGAATGGCTGCCTATCCGGTAGAATCTACTTTGAGTGGAAATGGAAATGTAGCCCGGGGAATATGTACTTTAGATGCTGAAAATTATCTGGTAAAAATAGAGGAACAGACTTCTATCCGCAAGGAAGGAAATCTGATCATGTATACTGAAAAAGGAAAGGATATAGAAATAATTCCCGATACGCTGGTATCTATGAATTTTTTCATTTTCCATCCTGATGTTTTTGATGCTCTTGGAACTTATTTTAATGATTTTATAAGTTCATATCCGGGGTTATCACAGGAATTTTACATTCCTTCTGCCGTTCAAAAAATGATTGATGAGAAAAAAGCAAAGGTATTAGTGAAAGCCTCACCTTCGCAATGGATGGGTGTTACCTATGCAGATGATAAAAGCAGTATTAAAGATTTCCTGACCTCAGAAATCAAAAAAAACAGATACCCCGAAGACTTATGGAACTAAAACAAATTGTGGCCGGATTTACCGGAACTGAAAACTGTACGGTAACTCCTATTACGGATGGGCTGATCAATACCACCTATTTAATAGAAAGCCCTTATTCTGAGGAAAAGTTTATCCTTCAAAGAATCAATACCGCTGTTTTTCAGTTTCCGGAGATCATTACCCGTAATCATCTTCTGATCAATGAAATGCTGGCAGATGGAGAATATCCGCTACAGCCGGTTATACCGAAACCAACGTTAACCGGAAATTTTATAGTGAAAGATGAGGAGGGAGAATCGTGGAGAATGCTGAGCTTTATTAAAGATGCAAGAACTTTTTTTAAGATTCCCGATATAAAAACTGCCTATGAATCTGCAAAGGCTGTGGGATGTTTTCTAAATACTGTAAATCCGGAACACCTTCCGGACATTCATTCCCCAATTCCTGATTTTATTAATTTTGAAAAAAGGCTCCTGGATTATCAGGCATCTTTACGATATGCGGATGAAGATCTTATGAAGGGTGCTGAACCGGAAATCAAAATGATGAATGAGCTTCTTTTTCTTCCTCACAAATGGATCGAAATGGAAAAAAACGGTCTGTTGCCCAAAAGAATCATACACGGAGATCCTAATGTAAGGAATATCCTTTTTGATGAAAATTCAAGGCCTCTGGCTGTTATTGACCTGGATACGGTAACGGTTTCCACGATCCTATATGATTTCGGTGATATGGCAAGATCTTATACCAATACACTGGATGAGGATAATGGAAATGCAGATCATAACTTTAATCCTCATATTTACAGAACCGTAAAAGACGGGTTTCTGTTGTATTTAAAAGATAAACTGACTTTTGAAGAGCTTGAAAACCTTGACTATGCTGCACAGACTGTCATTTATATTCAGGCGATCCGTTTTCTGACTGATTATCTGAATGGAAATAAGTATTATTCAACAAAGTATGCTGAACATAATCTGGACAGGACAAAAAATCAGCTGGAGCTACTGAAAGGCCTGAGAAATTATCTGCGTGTTGATTAGTATCTGCCTATAACACAGTGCTCGCAATGACTGGAGTATAAGTTTCGGCGCGGGGAGCGATGCTCCCCGCGCCGAAACTTATACTTAAACTTTTGAAAATCTTTAATTTCTACTTATATAAACTTTTTAAAATTAAGTGATCTAAAGTTTTTAAGAAACACAAAATTTTTTATGCCTTTTATGGTTAAAAATTTAAATCAAGAATTTCAGAATCTTTTTCCATTCTTCCAGTTTCTTATCCAATGGCACTGTATGAAGAGGGCTTGTAGAAGGTAGCTGAACTATTGGTAACCTATAATTTTTCCCTAAAAGTTTTTGAAGGTTTTTGTATGATTTTCCTCCATTACAAAAGATAGATCTAATATTGGGATGTTCTTCCAGAAGTTCACCAATTCGGTTGGCTTCTTCATTTCTGATCTCCGAATCCAGGCTTCCTTTTCTTTCGCAGGAGTCTATAACGTCCCAGACTGCTATATGATGTTTCTTTAAAATATTTATCCGTTCAGTATAATCTTCGGTAAATTCTTCATTGAACAGTTCAAAAATAATAGTCCAGAATTTATTCTGCGGATGCGCATAATATTGCTGTTTTTCCAAAGATTTTACTCCGGGAATTGAACCTAAAATTAAAATTTCGGACTGATCATCAATTATTGGCGGAAACGAAGAAATTCTGTTTTGCATATTCAAATATATAAAATTTGGCTAAAGCCTCTCAAATCTGAAAACAAAAAGCGGGCTAAAGCCCGCTCCTATTAAATTTTGAACATTGGAAAATTGATTTCCGTTTATTCATTTACATTTTAATTACAAAGTTTCCTTCAGCCAGTCGAAGAATTCTCTCTGCCATACCAATCCGTTTTGCGGATGAAGTACCCAGTGGTTTTCGTTCGGGAAGTAAACTAATTTAGATTTCAATCCTCTTAACTTGGCTGCCTGGAAAGCTTCCTGCCCCTGCTCGTAAGGTACACGGAAATCGATGCCTCCCTGAACAATCATGATAGGTTTGTTCCATTTTTCAACAAAATTGCTTGGATTGAATTCTGTGTATGCTTTTGGAAGTGGTTTTTCCCATGGAGAACCAAGGTCCCAATTCGCAAACCAAAGCTCTTCAGTAGTAAGATACCATGATTTCATATCGAACAATCCATCATGTGCGATGAATGTTTTGAATCTGTTTTCATGGATTCCGGCTAACATAAATACGCTGTATCCTCCATAGCTCGCTCCTACTGCCGCTACTCTTTCACCGTCCACATAAGGTAAAGTTTTTGCGAAATCTGTTGCTGCCAGATAATCTCTCATCGGCTGTCCACCCCAGTCTTTAGAAATTTCTTCGTTCCATTTTGTTCCCCATCCCGGCATTCCTCTTCTGTTTGGAGCAACAATGATATATCCGTTGGCGGCCATTAAAGAGAAGTTCCATCTGGTACTGAAATATTGTGTCAGTGCAGATTGTGGGCCTCCCTGGCAGTATACCAGTGTAGGATATTTTTTATTGGGATCAAAGTTCGGCGGATAGTGGAACCATACGCCCATTTCTTTGCCATCCGATGTTTTCACCATTTTCAGTTCAGATTTTCCTTGTGCCAGTTTAGCATAAGCATCTTTATTGACTTCGGTAACCTGCTTCATTTCACCGTTTTTCAGATTGACAGAGAACAATTCCGTAGCGTGGTTTATGTCTGTTCTTCCTACTAAAAGTGAAGATTTATTGTCAGTGAAAATCTCGTTCACATCAAAATCACCTTTTGTGATCTGCTGTACTTTTGCAGCCTTAGGATCTAAAGAGAAAAGCTGTTTTGTACCTCTGAATGCTGCGGTAAAATAGATCGATTTTGAATCTCCGCTCCAGAATACATCTCCTGAAACACTTTCATCCCAGCCAGCGGTCAGATTTGTCGTTTTGCCAGACTTCCAGTCCATGATTTTCACATCATTCTTATCAGCTTCATAACCATCTCTGGCCATACTCTGCCAAACCAGGGATTTTCCGTCCGGGCTGAATTTTGGATTAACATCATATCCTTGGTTCGATTCTGTTAAATTCTTTGTTACTCCTGAAGCCAGATCGTAAGCAAAAATATCTGTGTTGGTACTTGTAGAGTACTCTTTCCCGCTTTTAGGCTTTGTAACATATAAAAGCTGTGAAGAATCCGGGCTCCAGATAAAATCTTCTGTTCCGCCGAAGGGTCTTTGAGGAGAATCCCAGGTTTTACCTTCCAATAGATCTTTTGCAGATTCTGCCTTGTCTGTGGTATTCACTACAAATACATGATTGTATTTCCCTTCATTGAAGTAGTCCCAGTGTCTGTGATTCAGGTCTGTATATACCTGAGCTGTCGTTTTAGGAGTATCGCTGTATTTGTCTTTCCCCATTAATTTTTCTACCAGAACCTGTTTGCTGAATGCAATTTTTTTACCGTCCGGAGAAATCACAATATTATCTGCTTCGCCTATGGTATAAAATTCAGACCAGGTTTTGCCGTTGTCTTTTGAAAGGTAGATTTTATCTCCCTCCTGAGCATAAATCCCGTTTTTATCCCACTGAATAAGGGCTTTTTTACCGAAATCTATTTTGGAAGACTGGTTGTTAAGAACATTGAGAAAGTAATTCTCATTTTTTGTTTTTTCTGTTTTCAGATCTACCTGTCCCACTTTATAAATCAATGAAGACTGATCTGGTGAAACTGCCTGTACTCCTACTTTTTTCAAAGTCCAAAGAATTTCAGGCGTCATTAACTGTTGTGCATTCATTAAGAGCGGAGCTGCCAGAGCCAGCAGACTGTACTTAAGTTTCATATGTTGATATTCATTTTTAACGGAATTATGAAATCGTGTAGATCTTATAAATTCCTTTTGTTTATTTCAAAGATGGCCAAAGTTAATATTTAAAATAAAAAGGAGCGAAAGAATTAACATTAAAGTTTTGATTTATCCTGGATTCAATATAAATATTTTTGAAAATGGTAAATATAATTGTAAAACATTTTCATACCAGCTATTTTAAACTGAATAATATTACAATTTAAAGCAATAAAAAAGTCTGCCGTAAAACAGCAGACCTATGATTGTATTTATATTGGATCAATTAATCTCCATCTGAAAACATAGAATTGGCCAATGAAGTCACAAAGGACAGCAGTACACTGAAGATCAATGCCCACCAGAAGCCATCTACCACCATACTGTCTATAAAATAATCTGCGATCAAAATGATCACTGCGTTGATTACCAAGGCAAATAATCCTAAAGTAATGATTGTAAGCGGAAGACCTAAAAGTCCCAAAATAGGTTTTACAAAAATATTCAATACCCCCAATACGATGGCAAAAATAATTGCCGAAGAAAATCCTTCGAAATGTACACCCGGAAGCACCTTAGTTAAAAGGTATGCAATGATTGCTGTAATGAACAGCCTGATAATTAAGTTCATATTATTATTTTTTAATGTTATGGTATTTACGTTGCAAATCCTGTTCCATTTAACCCTAAAAAAAGCCGATAATCCCTGTATTTATCGAATATTTTTTGTCTACGATTCTATTTATTTGAGCCTCATCATGGTTACCAATGAAGTCGCCACATGACTTTCCGAACCAGTACTTTCATCAAGAACATAAATTTCAGTCCTTACCACAATAATTTTTGCTCCTCCTTTGATAACGTAAGAACGTGATATCAAAGCGTCTCCTAAAGCGGGACGAAGATAATTGACCTTCAGTTCAACCGTAACTACATAACAATCATCTTTATAATGGCTTACCGAAGCATATCCTGAAGAAACATCTACCAGAGAAGCGATCATAGCACCATTGAACATTCCGGCTTTACGGGTCATCATTTCCATTTTGGGAATTTTGATGGAAACGAAACCGGTGTCTACTTCCAGCAATTCTGCATTGTAAAATTTCAATGTTTCTGAGCGGCCAAAGCTGTCTGTGATGAGTTTCTTTTTTTCTGGAGTCATGATAATCTGAATCTAAATACAAAGTACATCAATGTTTTTCAGAAATACCAGAAAATTTGGAACAAGTTTACTTCTTAGTGCTAAAACTTTTACGTTAGGCAAGTTTTTTAGCACAAAAGTTTTTTACTGTTGTGAAAACAAGGAGCACATAGCAGACAATCAAAGATTTTTATAGAAACTTAAGTGTACTTTTATGCTTAATATATTTACTTAAAAGCTTAAGTGCCCAAACCTTTTGTGCCTTTTGTGGTTAAATAATAGGATTATAAAACACTTATAAAAATGGTAGCTTTGCAGTAAACAGCATCCATATGATCACAACAAAGACCTTCACATTTTTAAGCATCCTGATTTGCTTTATTTTTCAGGCTCAGACCTTGCATCTGTATGGTGGTTCCAACCAGGATCAATATCTTGGCTGTCTAAACTGTGATACTTTTGATAAAAATTCAATCTGGAATGCTTACAGCGACTATGGAAATGTGCTTAGTTCTAAATCCATCTGGAACGGTTATGGAAACTACGGAAGTTCATACAGTACGTATTCTCCGTGGAGCAATTATGCTTCCTATCCGCCGGCCATTGTTGATCAGGATGGTAATTTTTTCGGTTATCTTACTTTAAACAGCTACAAATCCGAAAGATCAGAGCTTGAACTGGCTCAAGTCTTGTGTAAATATCATGATGCCATTAAGAAAGACATCAGTGGCTGGTATGATAAATTATTCCGTTAAATTTAAGAAAGCTGCACCTGAAAATCCTCTCCAAGCGCTAAAACTCCCTCTGTTAAGGCTTCGGCGTGGGTAGTAAATCCTTTCAATTTTGAAGTTTTTCCTTTTAAAACAAGATCTAAAAGCTGTTTGTCTGAAAGCTTCTTACCAAAAATATCAAAGGTGATTTTGAAACCGCAGTTCTTGAAATCAGAGCATCCTACAGCGGCTTTTCCCTTGATCAGATGGTGTTCTTTACATTTTGGACATTTGGTTTCTTCCCAGGACTGGAGCTCTTTTTTTACGGCAGGCTCACGTTTTATTTTTTCTTTGACCTCTTCTTTTTCTTCGTATAATGTAATTACTTTTCCTTTTCCATACACCACTTTTTCGGTCAGTTCCGTTACCATCTGAATCAATTCTTCTTTGAACTGGTTGGCTTCATATTCTCCTTTTTCAATTTTACGGAGTTTTGACTCCCATTCTCCCGTTAATTCGGGACTTTTCAGAAGTTCGTCTTCTATGGTATCAATTAACTGAATTCCGGTTTGGGTAGCGATCAGGTTTTTCCTTTTCTTCTCAATATATTTCCTTTTGAAAAGGGTTTCTATGATATTGGCACGGGTAGATGGTCTTCCGATTCCGTTATTCTTCAGAAGTTCACGTAATTCTTCGTCCTCTACCTGTTTTCCGGCAGTTTCCATTGCCCTCAGCAAAGTTGCTTCGGTATATGGTTTTGGTGGTGTGGTTTTTCCCTGGTGAATCATCGGGTCATGTGGCCCTGTTTCTCCAACGGTAAATTCAGGGATAGTCTGTTCTTCTTCCTTCTCTTTTTCTTTATCCGTAGATTCTTCCTTTGGTTCTTTTGCATACACTGCTCTCCATCCTGGTTCCAGAACCTGCCTTCCACTCGTCTTAAAAGGAATAGTTCCTACTTTTCCTTCTACCAAGGTATTTGAAATTTTACATTCAGGATAAAAAACAGAAATAAAACGTTTTGCAATCAGGTCATACACCAACTTCTCTTCCCTGCTCAGGTTTTGAGAAGGCGGAACTTCAGTAGGGATAATTGCATGGTGATCAGTCACTTTCGTATCATCAAAAACAGCTTTTGATTTGGGAATAGGAGCTTCCAATAACGGGGAAACCAAATCCTGGTAAAAATGCATTTTCCGAAGAATTCCTTCAATTTTAGGATACAGACTTTCAGATAGATAAGTGGTATCCACACGCGGATAAGTCACATGCTTTTTCTCGTATAGACTCTGGATATAATTTAAAGTATTTTCTGCGGAGTAGCCATATTTTTTATTGGCTTCCACCTGAAGTCCTGTCAAATCGAAAAGTCTCAGATTTTTTTCTTTTCCTTCTTTAATTTCAAACGAGACTATTTCAAAAGGATTCAGTTTAAGGTATTCAAGTCCTTTTTCAGCACGGTCTAAAGTTTTTAAACGGTCAATCGCTGCATTAAAAATTACGTCACGGTATTTGGTTTTGAGTTCCCAATATTCCTCGGTATTGAATGCATCAATCTCTTTCTGACGCTGGACCAGCATCGCTAATGTAGGCGTCTGCACTCTTCCGATGGAAAGAACTGCTTTATTTCCTCCAAACTTTTTGGTAAATAATCTCGTTGCATTAATTCCTAGCAGCCAGTCACCAATCGCTCTTGCATTTCCTGCCAGATAAAGATTTTTATACTCTTCAGCGGGTTTCAGATTTTCAAAACCTTCTTTAATTGCCTCTTCAGTCAGGGACGAAATCCATAAACGCTGAACGGGCTTACTGCATTTTGCTTTCTGCAAAACCCACCGCTGGATCAGTTCTCCCTCCTGCCCGGCATCACCACAGTTGATAACCTCATCACATTCTTCCACTAATCTTTCAATGACTTTGAACTGGTTTTCCACGCCTTTGTTAGGGATTAATTTGATCCCAAAACTGGCTGGAATTATAGGTAACAAAAACAAATTCCAGGATTTGTATTGAGGGCCATAATCGTGAGGTTCCTTTAGGGTGCAAAGGTGCCCGAACGTCCATGTCACGCAGTATCCGTTACCTTCCATATAGCCCTGTTTAGGTGTAGTAGCACCTAATACTTTGGCGATATCTCTGGCAACACTGGGCTTTTCGGCAATACAAAGTTTCATGAATTTTCGGAATTATTGAAGGGGGACAAAAGTCGGGATTTTTTTTGGATTAAGCTAATTTTGTTCGGGAGTTGTGGTTACTGGTTGAGGCTATAGAAAAATAATGGTTAAACGTCTTTCTTTAATAATCTAAGTAGAATTAAGCAATAAAAAAGTTTATTATCTATGAATATTAACAAAACTTAAAATAAATTAATTCACTGAAAAACAATTAATTAAAAATCAATACAATAAAAAATATCAAAAAGTCCATCATTTTAGTAGACTACTAAAAATATATGTCCTATATTTGCAACCGTATTCAGGAAAAGAAAAACAAAATGATACAAGGATTTAAACATAAATCAGTGAAGAAACAGACCATCAAAACTATGATGATGTGCAACTGTATGCCTATGCATCAAAAATCCCGTGGCTGACCTTATTTTTATATTACATATTCTAAAGGCCTTACCACGTTGTAGGGCCTTTTTATTTTAATACACATCACACAAAAAATATACAGATGAGCACTTCTAAAAACAGCTGGCTGGTGCCGGTGGCATTTATCAATATTTACGTGATTTGGGGAATTACATTTCTTGCCATTTCATTCGGCCTTAAAGGGTTTCCTCCTTTTATTCTTTCCGGATTCCGTTTCCTGGCGGCAGGGCTTTTGATGATAGGCTGGCTGCTGGCCAAGGGTGAAAAAGCCAATTCTCTCATCAACTGGAAAAAGAATGCCATCACAGGAATACTTATTCTTACTGGTGGAACCGGTCTTGTCGCCTGGGGCGAGCAGTATGTATCGGCTTCTGAAGCAGCGATTGCCATTGCAACAGGACCGTTCTGGTTTATTGCTATTGATAAGAAAAACTGGAAGTATTATTTCTCAGATAAATTCATCCCGATAGGTCTAATTATTGGGTTTGTAGGCCTAATCTTATTCCTGAACGGAAGCGTTTCCAGTGCACACCATGCAGCGACAGACAGCAATCTTCGTATCACCGCATTTATTGTACTGGCGTTAAGTTCTGTGGCCTGGGTACTCGGATCTTTATATTCAAAGAAAAACCCGGCCTCACAGTCTACGTTTATGAATATAGCACAGCAGCTTATCACAGCAGGTGTTGCCGCCTTTATTATTGCTGCATTCAGAAAAGAATGGCATGGTTTTTCATTCTCCAATGTTCCGGTATCGGCATGGGCTGGTGTTCTGTTCCTGGTGTTCTTCGGATCGATAGTCGCTTATTTATCTTACATATGGCTGCTTTCCGTAAAACCTGCAGCTTTGGTAAGTACACATACTTATATCAACCCTATTGTTACCGTATTGGCAGGCTGGATCGTAGCCGGGCAGACTATTAACGGAAGTCAGCTCTACGGATTATCCGTGATCTTAGTGGGAGTTTTGCTCACCAATGTAACTAAGTACTTCAGACTTTCAAAAAGATCAAAAGTGAAGATAAGAAGACTGAAGCGGTTTTTCAATAAAACCGCACGACCGTATCAGCCTATTTAAAATTAAAACTAGACATTAAAAATGATAGAAATCAAAAACATTTCAAAGACATTTCATCAGAAAAAGCAGTCCTTCAAAGCTCTGGATCAGGTAAGCCTGAGCATAGAAAAAGGAGATATTGTTGGTATCATCGGGTTTTCCGGGGCAGGAAAAAGTACTTTGATCCGTACTGTGAATCTTCTGGAAAGACCTGATGAAGGTCAGATCATCATCAACGGAAGAGATTTCACTAAGCTAAGTTCAAAACAGCTTGCGGGTGAACGGAAAAAAATAGGAATGATCTTCCAGCATTTTAACCTGCTTTCATCAAGAACTGTTTTTGATAATGTAGCACTTTCATTAGAACTGGATCATGTCAGTAAGGATGAGATCAAAAGAAAAGTCAATGAACTGTTGAAGATCGTAGGGCTGGAAGATAAGGTCAATGATTATCCCAAAAGCCTTTCCGGAGGGCAGAAACAGAGAGTAGCCATTGCAAGGGCTTTAGCAAATGATCCTTACCTCCTTCTCTGTGACGAAGCCACAAGCGCGCTGGATCCGGCAACCACACAATCTATTCTGCAGCTTTTGAGAGATATTAACCAAAGGCTTGGCATTACAATCCTGTTGATCACGCATGAAATGGAAGTCATCAAGGCCGTTTGCAATCACGTGGCGGTTATCGACAAAGGTAAATTATTAGCAAAAGGAACATTAAGCGAAATCATCTCGGATAAAGAAAATCCGGTGATCCGCCAATTTATAAATTCAGATATCATGACGATACCTCAGGAACTCAATAAAAAACTGCAGAAAAAACCTCAAGACGGTTTATTTCCGCTAGTTGAAATAGAACTCAACGAAAATATAAGTGTTGAAAAACTACTTTCAACGCTTTATGACCAATATAAAATACCTTACCGGCTTCTGAAAGCCGATGTAGAATATCTCGGCAATTCAAACTTCGGAAAACTTCTGCTTCAACTGCAGGGAGAAGCCGAGGAAAACCAGAAAGCGATCTACTATTTCAACCAGAATAAAATTCAAAATACAGTAAAAGGATATGCTTAGTGATTTGGTAATTTCTCTTTTGGGAAAGGGACTTTGGGAAACGGTTTATATGACGTTTGTTTCGGGATTTTTTGGATTTGTTTTAGGTCTTCCGGTCGGGATTCTATTATTTTTAACAAGGAAAGGACAGTTGTTGGAAAATGCAGTGTATTACAGAATAACCTCTATTCTGGTTAATATTTTCCGGTCTATTCCTTTTATTATTTTAATCGTCTGGATGATCCCTTTCACAAGAGTGATCATCGGAACTTCTATTGGAATGAATGCAGCCTTGGTTCCGTTGAGTGTCGGAGCAGCTCCGTTTATCGCCAGACTGGTGGAAAACAGCCTTCTTGAAGTTCCACATGGATTAATAGAAACAGCAAGGGCTTTGGGAGCATCTCCTTTACAGATCATCAAGAAAGTACTTCTTCCTGAAGCGCTTCCTTCCCTGATCAACAATGCAGCGATCACCCTGATCACTTTGGTGGGTTATTCTGCAATGGGTGGAGCTTTGGGAGCCGGTGGATTGGGACAGATTGGTTATCAATACGGCTACATCGGTTATGATGCTGTGATTATGAACGTGGTATTAGTGCTGTTAGTAGCACTGGTGTTTATTATTCAGTTTGCGGGAGACAGATTGGCTAAAAAATTTGATCACAGGTAAGCGGAAGTACACGAAAATTTAAATAATACAGGTGGCTTCGAGTGCCTCAACCACCTTTTAATCAAAAAAAATCTAATGAAAAAGATAAAAATAATAGCTCTTTTAGCGGCTGGACTTTTCCTACTCTATGCATGTTCAGGAAAGAAAGATGATCCCAATCATATTGTGGTGGGAATTACCTACGGTCCGGAACTGGAAATTGCCGAAGCTGCTAAAAAAGTAGCCAAGGAAAAATATAATCTTAATGTGGAACTGATTCCCTTCAATGATTACGTGGTCCCTAATGAGGCTTTGAATAACGGAGATATTGAAGCCAATGCTTTCCAGCATGTTCCTTACCTGAACGAGCAGTCGAAACAGAGAGGCTACAAACTGGCTGTAGTAGGAAATACTTTCGTCTATCCTATTGTAGCATATTCAAAGAAGATCAGAACAATCAGCCAACTTCAGAACGGAAGCACCATCGTAATTCCGAATGACCCCACTAACGAAGGACGCTCTCTCCTTCTTCTTCAGAAAAATGGACTTTTAAAACTGAAAGAAGGAACAGGATTACTGCCAAAAGTTACCGATATCACCGAAAACCCTAAGCAGCTTAAAATCCTAGAGATTGAAGCTCCACAACTTCCAAGAGTTTTGGACGACAAAGAAGTAGTTATCGCGATTATCAACAATAATTTCGCATCACAAGCTGGATTAGATCCTGCTAAACAAGGTGTATTCAGCGAAGATAAAGATTCACCATACGTTAATGTAATCGTTGCTACCCATGACAATAAAAATTCCGCCAAAGTTAAAAACTTTGTAAAAGCTTACCAGTCTGATGAAGTGGCTAAAAAAGCTGAGGAGATTTTCAAAGGAGGTGCAGTGAAGGGATGGGAGGATCATGAGTAATAATATGATGAGTTTGTTATGAGAGGTTCTAGAGTCAGAGAGTTTTAGAGTCCTGATTGTATGTCTTAACAAAGAATTCAAACTCAGAATATGAAACCCATACCCTAAAACTCTCCTACCTTCAAGCTTCGAAGCCCGAGGTTAAAAAAACTATTGATTAAAATTTATTTTCTCAATTTGAGATAATAAAAATTTTACTTACTTTTGTTGTTAATCAATAAAAAGGCATTTTATGTTCAAGAAAACCGCCATTGTAAGTTTATTCACTTTTATTGCTGCTTCATATATGGCTCAGACTCAGACCCAACCCGTTTATTTAGATGAATCAAAACCTGTAGAGCAGCGTATTCAGGATGCTCTTTCCCGAATGACCGTAGAAGAAAAGGTGGCAATGCTGCATGCACAGTCCAAATTCAGTTCGCCCGGTGTTCCAAGACTGGGAATTCCTGAATTCTGGACCACAGACGGTCCTCACGGGGTACGTCCGGAAGTGATGTGGGACGAATGGGACCAGGCCGGTTGGACGAACGACTCTATCATTGCCTACCCTGCTCTTACGGCACTTTCTGCAACATGGAACAAAAAGATGTCCTGGAATTACGGGAAAGCTTTGGGTGAAGAAGCCCGCTACAGAAAAAAAGATATTCTTCTGGGACCTGGTGTCAATATCTACAGAACACCTTTAAACGGAAGAAACTTCGAATATATGGGTGAAGACCCTTACTTAACTTCAAAAATGGTGGTTCCTTATATCAAAGGGGTACAATCTAATGGTGTGGCCACTTCTGTGAAGCATTTTGCTTTAAACAACCAGGAAATGTTCCGCCACACGAGCAATGTCAATATTGATGACAGAACGCTTTATGAGATCTATCTTCCACCCTTCAAAGCAGCGGTAACGGAAGGGGATTCCTGGACAATCATGGGCGCTTATGACATGTACAAAAACCAATACGCCAGCCAAAACCAATATCTTTTGAATGACATTCTGAAAAAGGAATGGGGCTACAAAGGCGTTGTCGTTTCGGATTGGGGAGCAGTAAATAATACAGAACAGGCGATCCACAACGGCCTGGACCTTGAATTCGGGAGCTGGACGAACGGACTTTCTGCAGGAACAAAAAATGCCTACGACAATTATTATTTAGCAAAACCTTATTTAGACCTCATCAAAGCTGGAAAAGTAGGAACACAGGAACTTGACGATAAAGTGACCAGATTACTTCGTTTAGCCTACAAAACAACGATGAACAGGAATAAACCTTTCGGGAATATTGCTTCTGAAGAACATAAAGCGGTTGCTAAAGAGATCGGTGAAGAAGGAATTGTATTGCTGAAAAATCAGGGAAATGTACTTCCTATCGATAGTAATAAAGCTAAAAAAATTGCCGTTATCGGTGAAAATGCTATCAAGATCATGACGGTTGGCGGCGGATCATCTTCGTTAAAAGTAAAATATGAAACACTTCCATTAGACGGAATTAAAACCAGATTCGGCAAACAGGCTGATGTACAGTATGCAAGAGGTTATGTAGGTGACATCGGCGGAGAATATAACGGGGTAAAATCCGGACAGGACCTGAAAGACGACCGTTCTGCAGCTGAATTACTGAACGAAGCTGTCGAACTGGCAAAAAAATCCGACTATGTGATTTTTGTTGGGGGACTTAATAAATCTGATTTTCAGGACAGTGAAGGTAATGACAGAAAAAGTTACGGACTTCCCTACAATCAGGACAATTTGATTTCTGCATTAGCAAAAGTGAATAAAAATCTTGCAGTTGTTCTGGTTTCCGGAAATGCTGTGGCAATGCCGTGGATTAAAGAAGTTCCTTCTGTTCTACAGTCGTGGTATCTTGGTTCCGAGGCCGGAAATTCTATCGCTTCTGTATTGGCTGGTGATGCAAATCCGTCAGGAAAACTTCCGTTTACTTTCCCTGTGAAGCTGGAAGATAACTCAGCGCATCAATTGGGAGAATATCCGGGACAGAAAGATGAACTGGCGGCAGGAAAAGGAAAAGACCAGAAAAACCCGATCAATATTACCTATAACGAAGGTGTGTTCGTGGGTTACCGTTGGCACGACACGAAAAAGATCAAACCTTTGTTCAGTTTCGGGCATGGATTGAGCTACACTACATTTGAGTTTGGAAAGGCTTCTGCTGATAAAACAGTAATATCCCAGGACGATAAGATCACGTTCACCGTGACTGTAAAAAATACAGGAAAGAAAGCCGGTGCTGAAGTAGCCCAGTTATACATCAGTGATAATAAAGCTTCTGTACCACGTCCTGCAAAGGAACTGAAAGGTTTTGAAAAGGTATATCTAAATCCCGGCGAGCAGAAGGAAGTCACTTTCACGATTGATAAAACAGCATTAAGCTATTTTGATGCGGATAAGCACGAATGGACGGCTGAGCCTGGAGATTTTGAGGCGCTGATCGGAAATTCTTCGGATGCGATTAAAACAAAGGTGAAGTTTACGTTGAAATAATTTTCATTATTCTATATAAAATTTAAAGCAGGTTCTGAAGGATCTGCTTTTTTCGTTTAATAATCTTTTTGTTTTGAAATAAAAGGATAAAAGCTCAATACTTAGAAACATCCGCTGGCATTCTCGAAATAATGGATCATCCCACCTTCTGGAAGATGATATTTCTGTGTATTAATTCCTGCCTCTTCACTTCCGCTGTTTTCCAAAAAAGAATTGCTGAAAAGAGCATAAGATGGCTGCTCGGCAAATTCATTCTTAAGCATCTGATGAGCTTCGACTATTGTTTTGCCATAAAGCTTTTTAAAACTTCCAATCGTATATTGTGAAAATTTTCCGTAGTGGACAATGAACTTCAGCGACATATCAATGGGTATACTTAATTCCTTACTCAATTCTTTAATCTTTCGGTTAAATACATTCCGCATGTTCCAGAGCATTTTTGAAATACGCTCATAAGACGGATGATTGTCGTACCTGTAAAATAAAATAGCATCGCCCTCGATCTCTGAAATCTCAAAATACTGATCATTCACATCAATCAACGTAGATAGTAGTTGCCTTACAATATATTCTCCTGTATAAAGTTTGGTATTGAACACAAATTCAGTAAATCCGCTGAAATCAGGAATAAGAATAATACCCTCATGTATATTTATATTCTTCATAATGATTATAGTTTAAAAACCTGCTGCATTATGATAGACGAATCTAGTTTCATTTTACTTTATCGTTAACCATACCCTACGATTCTGTACAAAAATGATAATTGAAAAACACAATAAATACCCTTTATTTTATGAAACTGCTATTTCAGCCTGTCTGATTTTTAAGCTTTTAACAATAAAATACAGCAGCATTCCAAGGGCCAGCAAAGCGTATCCAACCAGGATGATCAGGCTTAAATCTCCAACCGCATACTGAGAAGGAAAGATCTGGCTCATTAAAGTCATGAACGAAAGTCCGATGCCGGCTCCCAGGAAGTAACTCGTAGAGCTCAGACTGGATGCCACGCCATAATGCGAAGGTTCCACATCCTGAATTCCCATTACCGAAAGCGCCGTAAAACAGAATGTCATTCCGATTCCTGAAATACATGCGGCTCCTAATAAAACAACAGCCAGTGGATGTCCTGTATACACCGCAATAAGCAAAGATAAAGCTCCCGCCAGCATAAAGCTCCATCCGAAAACACCCATCTGGGAAGAATTTAATCTCTTAGAAATATGAGGCAAAACAAATTTTGCTGCCAGTGCAGACATGACACTGAAGGGCACAAGCATCAGCCCAGCCGCAGCCGCAGTATGCCCCATATCTTTCTGAAGCATTAACGAAATAAGAAACAGAAACCCTATAAAAAACGCACCCAACATGAAGAAAACTGCATTAGAAATCATCAGCGACCTGTGTTTCAATAACTTTAAATCTATCAGTGGTTGAGCTACAGATCTCAGCCTTAGAAATACAGCAGCCAAAAGCAGAACAGCAAGCACCAGAGAGCCGATAATCATCAGTGGATTCTCTTTGATATGAATCAGTTCATGAGTTCCGTAGGTAAGACTTAGTAGTCCTAAAACAAGCAGCATTCCTGATATAAGATCTGTTTTCTGCCCGGTTTCACTTTTTTCATCTGCGGGCAGATATTGATAAGCAAAAATTAACGTCAATAAAAGAACAGGCACATTAATCAGGAAAACCCAGTGCCAGCTCAGATACGTACTGATAATTCCCCCTACAGAAAGCCCGCTTCCCGAACCAATCGCTGCAAAAGAGCTGAAAATCCCAATAGCACGGTTACGTTCCTGCTCTCCCCTGAACGTATTTGTCACAATGGATAAAGCGGAAGGCATAATCAAAGCCGCTCCCAGTCCCTGAAGGGCACGGAATATGGCCAAAAGTTCAAAGCTATGCGAAAGTCCTGCACCTAAAGAAGTCAGCATAAAAATCAGAGCCCCGATAAGGAATATTTTCTTGCGCCCGATCTGGTCCGAAAGTTTTCCGCCAATGATCAGAAAACCTCCAAAAAACAGTACATAAAGGGTCTGCAACCATTGTACAATCTCAGCCCCGATATTGAATTGCTCCTGAATAGAAGGAATCGTTAAATTAATAATGGCAATATCCAAAGCCTCCACAAAAGTTCCTACTGATGCTAATATTAATATCAAATTTTTCCTTGTACTCATGTATTCAAATTTCCTGCAAAATTAATTTTAAAAGAACATATGTGAAAATTATATAGTAAATTTGGAACGAATTTGTATTTTAATTAAATTTAAAAGAACATATACACTATCACCACCAATAACAAGCCTAAAAACAGAACAAATGACTGCAGAACATTATAATCCTGACGAAAAAGACCTATCTATCCTACGTTTGCTACAGAAGGATGCCAAAATGAGTGTGCGTGATATTTCCGCAAGGATCAATTTGAGCCCTACTCCTACTCATGAACGCATCAAAAGAATGGAAAAGCTTGGAATTATCAAGGAATATACAGCTGTATTGGACCGCAAAAAAGTAAATAAGGGCATGATGGTAATCTGCATGATCGCCCTGAATGTCCACAATAAGAAAACAGCCGGAAAATTTATTGAAGAGGTTGGTAAGCTCAAAGAGGTGGTAGAGTTTTACAACATCAGCGGGGATTTTGATTTTATGCTTAAAATCCTTGCCCCAAATATGGATGAATTCCATGAGTTTTTTGTGAATAAGCTTTCTGAAATTGAAGGGATTGGACAGACGAAAAGTATTTTTGTGATGAATAGTATTAAGGAAAGCGTGCAGATTTTATAAGTTTTAATCTTAGCGTGTTTTTTTATCTCTCGCAGATTTAGCGGATTATGCAGATTTTTAAATATGATATGATCTCTATTCTTTATTCTTTATTTCTTATTAAATTTTTTAAAAACTGTTAGAAGTTACCAAAACTATAATAAAATCTCCTGAATTTGCGATAGATACTTCAGTAGAAAACATATTTAAGATTCTTTTAATAATTAATTTTCTTCCTTCTATTACAGATTGAGTAAATTGTATTTTCATTTAAATTACAAAATATGCCTTGGAATCCTGACGTTTATAACCAATTTAAAAATATCCGTTTCAAGCCGTTTTATGACCTAGCAGAGCTTATCGCTGATGAAAAACAGATGAAAGCTGTAGATTTAGGCTGCGGAACGGGTGAACAGACCGCCATTCTTACAGAAAAGTTTCCCAATGCAGTATTTACAGGGATCGACTCTTCTCCCGAAATGCTTGAAAAATCCAAAACCCTGGAAAATAAGCGGCTTCATTTCAGACTCGCTGAAACAGAAGAAGTTTTGACAGCTGATGAAAACTGGGATCTTATTTTCAGTAACGCTGCCCTGCAATGGTCGGACAATCATCAGGAATTGTTTCCGAAGCTGATCTCCAAACTGAATACCGGCGGACAGTTGGCGGTACAAATGCCTTATCAGCCAGGAAATACACTGAATAAAATCCTATTTGAACTGGCAGATGAAGAGCCTTTCCGTACACAGCTTAATGGATGGAACCGTCCTTCTGCAGTGCTTACCATTGATGAATATGCACAGATCCTCTTCGATAACGGCATTCAAGATTTGAATCTTTCACAGAAGGTATATCCTATTATTGCCGAAGATCATGAAACTTTATTCCGCTTTATCTCAGGATCAGCCTTGATTCCTTATCTGGAAAAGCTTAGTGAAGAACAGCAAAAAACGTTTACCAAAGAGTTCAAACAACGGATTGGAAAGAATTTCCCAAAACTTCCGGCTATTTATGCTTTCAAAAGAATTTTGTTATACGGAAGAAAAAAATAAAAAAGCCCTGTTATTATTAATACAGGGCTTGAATTAATCATTATATGAAAATGATATATTACTATTTCCAATAATTCCAGACTGTTCCGTCAAAAACAGCAAAAGTTTTACTGACTGTATCATAACATATCATTCCCGGGTACGGATTTTTCACATTAAGATGCGGCGAAGATATTTTGGGAAGAATCATGGCCTTTTCAGTTGATTCCAGAACGAGTATTCCGTCTGCACTTCCTTCTTCATTACCAATTACGACTCCCTTTCCGGTTTCATCCGAACCGTTAGTTATTACTGCTGCAGAATTTCCTACATCACTAAGTGCTTTCCAAGCATTATTTTCGTACATCTTCACTTTATCATCTGATGTATCAAAGACAAATGTTCCGTTTGCCGGACTATCTGCAGGAAGTCCCTGTGTGGCGGGAAGAATAAAGCCTTTTGTATTGGTAGAGGTATTATTGAAGTCCAGAATGGTGCTCCTGCCGTCAATTGTTTCTTTTTCTATTGCTACTTGAGCATAAAAAGAACTAAAAATCAATAATATCAGGACTGTGCTTATGTTTTTTATATGTTTCATCGTTTATAAATTGGGTTAATCATTACAGCTTCTTTCGATACATTTCCATTGGGCGCCATTGTACAGTTTGACACAACTGTCCTGAATATCATAGACAAGCATCCCTTCTTTCGGTTCTGCAACAGCATCTCCTGGCTGAGGAGTCTGGCTTACATGCTGTACCCTGGTGATAACGAAGCCTTTAGTTTTCGATTCCAATGCGAGAAAACCATTAGGAATATTTTCAGGCCAATTATTCGTCTTCTGTTGTATGGTAATTCCCATTTTGGTATAACCGTCAGGAGTTCCTGAGGTTCCAGGTTTGGTACAGTAATCATCTAATTCATGCACGATCTCATCTGCAAAACCGCAGGCCAATTTATCATTGGGAAGCCCGGCAGGCCAAAGGCTTGGGCATGAAGACTGAGTGGCGTTTGGTCCGCAGAAGCTGGCATTGCCGGGAGCGAGCCCTGTTACCGTATCCATCGCAATGGCTATAATCTGGCTATCGTTACTGAGTATAGAGCTGCCTCCTCCGTTTACCTGAGCTTTGGCAATACAATAGGCTTTTCCCAAAGGAGCACCAATATAGTTTATAAAAGGATAGGTTACAGATTGCTGGCTGAAAGTTCCGCATATTTCCACAACGCTGTATGTTCCCATATCAATGGTTGAAGTAGCTCCTGGAAATGTTCCCATGAATGAAGGATCTCCCTGGGAAACCGAACCGGTAAGAGAAAGGTATGCTTTTGTTCCCAACTTTACTTTTGAGTTTTTCTGACTTCCGAAAACGCCTATTATTATTGATCCCTCAGATTTCACACTGGCAGCATCCCTGATCTCAAGGTTACCGTTTACCGTAATACCTTTTACAATAAGTGCACCTCCAGGTTCAATGATAAGAAGTGCATCCTGCGGGATGGTAATATCGTTAGCTAAAGTAAGATTTCCTGTAAGACAGTAAGTTTGGCCGGCATTCATTGCCTGACCTGTGTAAGCTGTGCATTGCGCGTTCGCAATACCATAAAAAAGAACCATTAATAAGAAAATGAATTTCCCATTAATGGCGCCAAAATTTGAATTATTCATATGACTTTATAATAAATTAATATTTTTTATATAATTTAACGTATTAAAAATAAAATTTTAGTTAGCCTTCTATTCAACAATTTATGTACCAAAATTTTATTTCAGGGTCTCATTTAGCCTGAAATTATTTGAGTTAAATACACCTAACTAACGTGACAATAGTATTTAAACAGTTGTTTAAAAAAAATTAAATTTTTATTCTTCAAAGCAAAGCCAATATTTACAAATCCGGCTTGAAGTTCTATTCAGGAACATAGAGATTCATCGTTATGATACATTTCCTGATTAGGTATAATTATTTGTCTCTAGATAATACCGGTAATAAAAAGATTTTCAATAATTAGATGGTATGAATAAAATCCATAGAAATTAATTATAATCATAAATTTGCCTTTATCATTGAATTTAAAGCAATAAACAAATTCCTAATATCACATTAAAGTGATAAATTATCAATTTCAATGACAATATTTCATACCTTAGTGATAACTAAAACCATCAAAACTCAAAATTTATGAAAACATCATTATTATCCATGAAAAGTGGCCTGGCAGCAGCTATGCTTTTTTTGACAGGAATTGCTAATGCCCAGCAGTGGCAGATTACCGGAAACGCAGGAATCACATCGGCAAATTACGCAGGCACAATAGATCCGAGACCTTTTTTCCTGAGAACCAACGGAGCATCTGCCAATCCGGGGCAGGCTATCCTTAATGAAGCAGGTTCGTTTATCGTAGACGCCGTGAATAACTCCAATATCGCCAAAGTAAAAGGAAGCATCGTTACCGGGAGCTCCAATATTCTTGGAGCACAAGCCGGAAGCTCCCTAGTAAGCGGCTGGGGAAATGATCTCAGCAATGGCGGAGGCGCCAATATCGTGAGCGGACAGGACAACATTGTTCTGAACAATGCCGGAAAATCGGTAGCATTGGGCTGGAAAAACATCATCAGAAACCCAAACCAATTTGCATTAGGAGTAGGTATTGATCTTAAGGATGTATATTCCGGGGGATTCGGAATTGATCTGGCGGCTACCGGAAACCGTTCTTTCGTGATCGGGTCCGGAACCGGAGGAGTGAAACTGACTAACAATATTCCATTGTCCATTATGTTTGGCTTATCTCCTACATCAACGATGCTGATCAAAGATAAAAGTGTGGGTATTCTTACACTCGCCCCTACTGCCAATTTCCATACGGTAGGAACGGTAAGACATGAAAACCTGCCCACGGGAAGCGGTCGCGCGCTGGTTGTAGATCCCAGTGGAAATGTAATGGTTTCGAATACGCCACTCAACAAAACAGCTTCGGCTTCAGATGAAACCATCCAACAACTGGAAGACCGCATTAAAAATCTTGAAAATACAGTAGAGGAACTGAAACAGTTGCTATTAAATAAAAGCGCTTCATTAACTGATCTTTCTTCTTCAGATGTTGCCCAACTCGCTCAAAATGTTCCCAATCCAACCAAAAACGGAACGAGCATCAGCTATTATCTTCCGAAAAGTGCAAAAACGGCCTCTATAGAAGTATACAACATCTCCGGTCAGCTGGTGAAATCCCTCCCACTCCGTGAGAAAGGCAACGGAACAATCACCCTATCAGGTTCAGATCTGCAATCCGGAACATATGTGTATACCATGATGACAGACGGAAAAGTGACGGGTTCTAAAAAAATGGTTATCCAGGATTAAATTCTTGATATATTATTTTCAAAAAAACGGCTGAAGAGGATTCTTCAGCTGTTTTTTGTTGTCATTATTTATGCTTCCTCAAACAGTAGATAATTTTTCTTAACAATAATTCCATAAGTATTATTGATAAACTCTCTGTTTTTGAAAGATCTATTACTACAATCTGTTCGGTAATACTTCATAAGTAGTATTGCTACGTTAGAGTCATACAGTTTGGAATAGAATAAGGAATTGTTACAAATAAATTCACTTTGGATGTTAATTCTTTTAATAAACTTTTGTTGTGTTACTCTAATACCTTAACAAAAATTCCAACAACATTAAATTCAAGTATATCATCATCTTTCAGAACAAGTTTTTTAAACTCTGGATTTGTTGACATGGGAAGCAATACTATTTCTTCATGATACCAATCTCCATCATTACTATTTTTTTTACTTGAATACTGCTTAATAGTATAGCTAGAATTATATCCTTCATTAAAAATATTTCGCCCTTCAGCCAGTACAATTAATCCGTTACGTGAACCTCCATTGTATTTTTTAAATAAGCAGATACTATCATTAGGTATAATCTTATTCATAGACTCTCCAATGACCTTACATGCAAAATATTCGTTACTATTAAATGATTTTTCCATTTCAATATATTTAATCTCACCGGTCTCTTGAAATTCGGAGAATGTCCCTGCTGCTATTTGCAGATCATAAAAAGGTATTGTATTTTCCATTGGCATATCTAATAGCCTTAGTTGCTTAGTGTTAATCTTAGATATAAACAATGGAATAAACTGTTGAAGATATATTCGTAAATTTTCATTACAAACATATACATAAGTCCCTTGTATACCTCTCAATAAAATAGTTTTATATATGTTCACAATATATTCCAAAAGCAGGCCTTCATTCTTAATAGATGTATGTCTTCAAAAGAAAATGGACTTTCTCTTAGGGAGTATTTGTTAGTTTAAAGTTATAATAAAAGTTGATTTCC
>NZ_JBLFFJ010000006.1:281004-339088 GCF_051400735.1 Chryseobacterium hilariae | reverse complement strand
GAATAAGAAGTACCTGAGATCAAAAAACCTCCGTCCTGAGTAGATACTGAGGCTGAAAGGTAATCATGGTTATTTCCTGAGAAATATTTTTCCCAAACTTCTTTCCCTTGCTGATCAAGTTTTACCAGATGAAAGTCGTAGCCGTTGTTTTGTTTTTGGTTTGATGTTCCTGAGCCTGTCGAAGGATGAATTGAACTTCCCGTAATCAGATATTGCTGATCTATTGTTGTAGTCACCTGGCTTAGGAAATCCTGAGTGCCGGATTTGATGTCCCGTTGCCATGCTACCTCTGTTTCCTGGGCCGAAAAATTAAGGAATGCACACAGGGCGAGTGCGAGTATGTAATTTTTTTTCATATCTGTTTATTTTTTGCGAATTTAATAATTATATTTTAATTCCTAACATAGGGAAAACCCCATATTTTAATTATGGTTTTTAGGGTAGTTTTTAGCCAGATAAACAAAGTGTTTTCATAAGTGTTATTTTTAATGTTATTGTTTTACTTTATTTCTATAACAAAGATATAATCACAAGACGACAAAGCGTGTCGTATTATATAAATGCATAAATTAATTTACAATGACAAAAATAAAAATGAATTTCAAATAATTATTGTGAGTTACCATAAGTAAATATTATTTTCTGCAAATATACAAATTGTAGTAATATAAGGTTACAAAAATGCAGTACTTTATATTTCACTTTGTATAAGTGAAAATAATAGACGAAAATAAAATTACTGAATTAAAAGCCAGAATTCCTGTTGATGTTGGTAATCAGATTAGAAAGTTCCGTGAAAAAAAGAATCTTTCCCAGACTGAGCTAGCTGAGCTGATAGGGAAAGATAGACAATATCTATATAAAATTGAAAAAGGAAAAGTAACCTCAAATGTTTTCACTATAGCAGTTATTGCTTTAGCACTTGAGATTTCATTAAGTGAATTAATGAAAGAAATAAGCTAATCTAAAATTTTAGCATTTTAATAGCAAATTTCCTCTCTTAAGATATTTTATGTTTGGCAGAAAGTTCTTTAAATGTTTTAGCTGTTTGCATAGCCCAATCATCAGCAGTTCTTCCGATATAGTTTAAGAACTGTGCTTCCGATTTGTGTCCGGTAATTGCCATAATCTGCGGTGTCGTAAACATTTTATTTCCGTAAAAGTTTGTAGCAAATGAACGGCGGCAAACATGAGAAGAAACAAGTTTACATTTCTCCGTTTTTACAATTTCATTCTTTTTAGTGACTTCATTGAAATATCTGCCTTTTACTATATCATGAATCCCAGCCAATTCACAAACCTTTTTAATATGTCTATTGAACAATACAGAATTAGAATCCGGGTTATCTGCAAATACAGGTGGAAAATCACCATTATATTTCTTTAAGATTTCTTCAACCTCATCATGTAAAGGAATCACAACCTTTTCTCCTGTTTTTTGCTGCTTAATTTCCAGAAACCTGAATGAGTTGCCATCAGCATCTGTTTTAGTGTAAATCATTCTTTTTGTCATACGTAGAAGATCACTAGCTCTTTGTCCTAGATAACAACCTAGAATAAGCCAATCTTTTGCAAGATTCCAATTTTCTTCAAGTGTAACAACATCTTTAATTTTAGCTATTTCTTCAAGTGACAAAAATACTTTATGTTCGCTATTTGTAGTCCCTGTAGAAAAACCGGTAATCTGATAATGTATTTGCTTTCCATTATTCCTCGAATCAAAGATTACAGTTTTAAGGTTTTTAATAAAGCGAGTAGCAGTAGTCTCCATCAATCCACAATCTACGATGAGGTAATTTTTAAAATCAATTAATACCTTCCCACTAATATCTTCTATTAGGTAGTTCTTTTTCTTTTTTTTCTGATATGCTTCAAAACGATCTTGAAGGTTTTTTAGCTTATTAATTGTGCTTTTAGTGTATGATGAAATTCCCTCTTTGAATTCAATAAATTCTGTAAGATAGTTTAAGAAAATACTATCATCTTTTTTTTCATCAATTCTATTATAAAAAGAGTTTATTTTTTCGTCTAACCATTCTTTCGTAAATAAAATACCTTTTGTATAATCAGAATTGTATGATGTTAAAATGTGAGTTTCAAGATTTTTTAATTGAGTAGTAATTTGTTTATTTGTCGGATTGTTTTGTTTAGGAAGTGACTTTTCTTTGCTCCAATCACTCATACTAATTACAATACCTGTTTTGGATTGAAATTCTTTTCTATACCCAACTATAAAACGCAAGTATATCTGAGATGTTGAAGTTTTGGATCTTGTGAAAAACTTAACTGATGCCATGATTTAAATTTGAATAATCAAATATACAAACTTTCCCGATATTTTCCCGATAAATATAAGATTTATTGCAACTAAATACGGCTCAATAAAATCATAATTATCTATTAATAAAACAATTAAACTTTTTTTTAGATTACTTCACGTTTTAGCGATTATCTTAATTTGGGTACGCTAGGTACCTCATCATTAAACCCTATTCTATTTATTACAAATAGTTTAGGGTTTTTTCTTAAGTGTATCCACCACAATGAATGTACATTTTTAAATCAGGATTATTCTATAAACTTGTTTAATCAATAGGCTGATTATAGTTTAATCATTCAGATATCGAAAAAATTGAAATTTTTATTGTAGACCAAAATATTGTAGAATCCAATTTATTACTCCGGATCATATACAATTATCAACACTTATTCTACACTATCCTTCTCTAAAGCAAGGCTACTGTTTAAACCGTTAACACGGCTTGAACAGCATTGATACAGGATTAAGTAGGTATCAAAAAAAATCCCCGAATTGCTTCGGGGATAAAAACTAATAACCATGAAAACTCAAATTAAACATGAGTTGCTTCATATATTGAAAAATCGTGCCAAAGTCGTTCTTATGACCACTACTTTTTTTAATATTTTTTTCAATCTAATGTAAGTTATTTTAGCTGAACGAAATACAAAAAACCCTTACAGACCGCTAACTACAGCGCAATAGTAAAATGACAGAAGCTTTTAAAAATGAAGGCTTAATTAATATTTTATGATTAATATCATGTCTAACAATCTATACAGAATAGCTAAAAATAAAAAAGCCTCCTAGCGGAGGCCTAAAAAAACACAAATGATGAAAAAATTTTTATAATTAAATAAGAAAATTATTCTTTAATTCTACGGTTTAAAGGTAATACCTTAGCCTTTTTCATTTTATGAGTTCAATCATAAATGCTCTTTTTAAAGTCAAAAAGATTATATAAACTTTTGGTACTCTAATTCGGAAAGACTTAGAAACATAATAATAATTCTATTGAGAATTCAAAGTTTATTTTACTCAGCCCAGGTCACCGGAATATATACGGTAATGTATCCGTCAGCATCTACCTGAGCATCTGATACAGTTCCCGTCACAGATCCGTAACCTGTCCAGCCTCCCTGCCCCTGCATCGCAGAGAAAGTATAAGTTCCCGCAGGAATCCCTTCATAATAGGCAGGCAATGTCTGGAAGCCGCCTCCATAATAAGTATCGTAAACCTCGCCTGTCACTGTATTTTCAGCAAGGAAACTGCCTACATCGTGGCTTCCTGAAAGCGTTTTCGTTCCGTCCAAAGATATAAGACCGAATCTTACCTTATAAATTTTCGTTTTTGAAGCTTCTTTAGATGTTTCAGAATGAGGCTGAGACTGAATATCTGTTACCATATCATCATTCGAAGAACACGAAACGACAACAGCTGACAGAGCCACAAAAACCATCGTTTTAAAAATTGATATTTTCATATTAAAGTAATTTTGATATTTCAAAAATAACCAATTCATATGAATTGAATAAAAATTTTTAATTAACTTAAAATTACATCCGTAAATATTCAATTTTATAAAAAATTCATCACTTTAACATTTCTTAACTAATTTTGGCTTCATAATTGAAAATAACTAGAAAGTTGCTGGCCATTTTGGCTAAGACTACTTATTAAAATTTGAATTATGAGAAAGATAGTATTAGCAGGTTTTTTATCAGTCTTTTTACTGACAGCCTGCAAAAAGGACGAAAGAACCGCTGAAAAATCCCTGGAAGAACAGAAACTTGAATTTCAGGCAAGACAGCTTGAAATAGAAAAGCAAAAGCTGGCTATCGAGAAAGAAAAAATAGTGTACGAAGCACAGAAAAAAGCAGACAGCATTGCTGAAAGTAAAAAATCACGGGCAGCTGCTGCCAATAATTCAAAGCCTCAGATCATAAGAGAAACAAAAACAGTATATAGAGACAGAGGATCAAACTCTAATTCTGGAGGCGGAACCTATGCGGATAACGGAAGCAATTCCTCGCAGGGAACCACTGCCACCCAAAAGAAAGGTTGGAGTAAGGCAGCCAAAGGAACCGCTATTGGTGCCGTAGGTGGCGCCGCATTAGGAGCCATTGTTGCTAAGAAAAACAGGGGTCTGGGTGCAGTAATTGGTGGTGTAGTTGGTGGTGCAACCGGTTATACAATCGGTAGGGCCGGAGACAGAAAAGACGGAAGAGTTCAGCCACGTTAATTAATATTTTCACGATAACATTTAAAGATTGCTTATTTTTAGGCAATCTTTTTTTATGATTTTACTTTTACTTTCATCAGTTCTTATTCTTTCAGTACTTGCGGGCTGGGGGGAAATCATGGAAAATTTTGCCGGTTCTCTATTTGGTGGAATTTCGGGCAGCATTTTAACCGGAATATTAGGACTCAGCCTTATATGGACTGGTCTGGCTTTTTTTGTTCCTATTAATATATATGTAGAAATTCCCTTTATATTATCCGGAGTTTTTTTCTTTTTCAAAAAGACATTATATCAGAAAATTGATTCATTTTCAAAGAAAGATATTTTTCTAATGATCAGCATTTCACTGCTCATTTTATACAGCAGTTCCTTTTACCCTTATATATTGGATCATTTCGGATATTATGTTCCCACCATCAAATGGCTTACAGAATATGGACTGGTGAAAGGTATTTCCAATCTGGATCTTACATTAGGCCAAATGTCCGTATGGCATATTTTTCAGTCGGGCTTTTCCGGGTTTTCAGATCCTTATTTAAGAATCAATGCCATTCTTCTCATCGTTTATACTTTTTACATTTTTGAGAAGAAAAGCTGGATCCAGCTGAGTTTTATTCCCATACTGTTGCTTTTTTCGCAGTCACCAAGTCCTGACCTTCCTGTTATTACTTTATCATTGATTATTTTAAATGAAATCATGGCAGGAAACAAAAACATCAGTCTCCTCCTTGCTTATGCCGTTTATGTTTTTTCCATAAAACCTACAATGATATGGCTTCCAATACTCGTATTTCTGTGCTCTTTATTTATTTTTAAACCCAATTATAAAAACTGGACTTTAGGAATTGGGATTCTTATTTTGTTCTTTATTAAAAATATATGGACATTCGGATATCCTGTATTTCCTGTAGCCATAGGTGATTTCGGATTCAGCTGGAAACCCAATCCGGAAGTATTAAAAATTTCGTCGCAATATGCTGTTCAGAAAACATACGATATGCAGTATACCCACAAGGAAATTCAAAAATTTCCTTCTTATGATGCGGTCAGAAACTGGTTTACACTGGAAGGAATTAAGTCAAAAATCAATATAATCTTCATTTTAAGTCTGGCTGTTTTCTCTATTTTTGCTTTCATTAAAAAGAAAAAGATCATTAGCCTGATCTGCATTTCCCTATTGATAAAAAGTATACTGGTATTAGCTTTTTCGGCGCAGTACCGTTTTTTTCTTGATGTATTTTTTGTGATCGCGTTTATCCTGTTTATTCATTTCAGCAAAAAGAACTCACTCATTTTTCTCGCAATATCCGGTATATTGGTGATGGGAATTTTAAGTTTCCCCAATTTCATCCGCCAGTATATTCCGAGTTTCAGACCGGGAAACTTTATGGCCGGATTGAAAAAAGAACAGCTCTACAAACCTTCAACTTATCATTACAACAAATTTGAAACCTTCAAAACAGGAAATTTAAAGTTCAATGTGTCAAAGGATTATCCTTTTAATTTTGAAACTCCTATTCCTGCAATCTCAGCGGGTTATATTTTTGATGATGTAAAAGCGGGAATTTTTCCTCAGTACATTGACGAAAAAAACATCAGAAAAGGATTCATCTGGAAAAAACTCACACCGGACGAAAAAAAGGAAGTACAGAACATTATCCATATTATTAAAAAACACTAATAAATAGAACAAATCTAGAAACTTTATTATCTGAAGAAAAATAGGTAATTTTGTACTATGTTCAATACATTAGGTAATCTTCTTAGTCTTACAACATTTGGAGAAAGTCACGGCGTGGCTTACGGCGGTATCATTAATAATTTTCCGGCAGGTTTAACGGTAGATTTCGATAAAATTCAATATGAATTGGATCGTAGAAAGCCAGGTCAGTCTGCGATTGTCACTCAAAGAAAAGAAAGTGATACGGTAAAGTTCCTTTCCGGGATCTTTGAAGGAAAAACGACAGGTACCCCAATCGGTTTTATTATAGAAAATGAAAATCAGAAGTCTAAGGACTATGATCATATCGCAGATTCATACCGTCCGAGTCATGCAGATTTCACGTATGACCAGAAATTTGGTATCAGAGACTATCGCGGCGGCGGAAAATCTTCAGCCAGGGAAACCATCAACTGGGTCGTTGCAGGAGCATTGGCAAAACAGCTTTTATCCGGCATCGAGATCAATGCTTATGTTTCTTCCGTAGGCGATATTTTCTGTGAAAAACCATATCAGGCATTAGACTTTTCAAAAACGGAAAGCAATGATATGCGTTGTCCGGATGCTGAAACTGCAGAAAGAATGATCAAAAGAATCAAAGAGATCAAGAAAGAAGGCAACACTATCGGCGGAACAGTTACCTGCGTAATCAAAAACGTGCCTGTAGGAATTGGAGAGCCTATATTTTCTAAACTTCAGGCTGAATTAGGCAAAGCCATGCTGAATATCAATGCCTGCAAAGGATTTGAATACGGAAGCGGTTTCTGCGGTGCTAAAATGACAGGAAAAGAGCATAACGATGCTTTCAATACGGATTTCACCACAAAATCTAATCTTTCAGGAGGAATCCAGGGAGGAATTTCCAACGGAATGGATATTTATTTCCGTGTTGCATTCAAACCTGTAGCGACTATTTTAAGACCTCAGGACAGTGTAGATAAATATGGAAATCCAGTGGTAGTGGAAGGAAAAGGACGTCATGACCCATGTGTAGTGCCAAGAGCCGTTCCTGTCGTGGAAAGCTTAGCTGCATTTGTATTGGCTGACCTGTTTTTAATCAACAAGACAAGAAACATCAATAATTTTTAACATAAATATTTTTGGTAATGAAAAATTACTGGGATCAGGGAATTTCTTTTGAAGAATATGTCAGTATCGGAAAAGAAAGATTGGAAAATCCTTCCAGCCAACAGGAAATCGAATACAGGCAATACTACGAATTAGGGTTGCAGAGAATGGACAGAACATTAAAAAAATATGTCCCGGATGAAGAACAGTTAAAAGAGTTGGCTTCTAAAAATTTTGACGGAAAAATCCTGATTATTTCAGAAGCATGGTGCGGAGATGCCAGTGCTACGGTTCCTGCGCTTGTTACTTTCTTTAAAGGACACAATGATGTAAGAATTTTCCTGAGAGACAGTGACAAAAGCCTAATTAATCAATACCTGACTAACGGTACAGAATCTATCCCAAAAGTGATCATTCTGGATAAGGATTTCAATGTGAAAAATTCCTGGGGGCCACGTCCGAAATACGGATATGAATTATTAATGAAACATAAAGCAGATCCGGAAGCTTACCCAAAAGATAACTTTTATAACGACCTGCAGCTGTATTATGCTAAAAACAGAGGCAAGGATGCAGTCCAGGAGATTTTGGAACTCCTGTAATACAAACTGAATTCCATACAGCAAAAAATAACAGTAAAGATCCTCGCATGAAAAAGAATATCATTTATCTTGTCCTTATCATCATTATCGGTGTAGTAGCTTTTGTTCCTGGAGTAAAAGAATACCTGAGAGATCAGTTCTTCCCGATCGCCACGATTGAAAATGCGGTACATGTAAGTGAAGAAGATTATGACATTGAGCTGAAAGGAATCAATGTGCCAAGTACCAATCTTAAAACTTTTAAGAATAAGCCTGTTTTCCTTAATTTTTGGGGAACATGGTGTCCGCCGTGCAGAAAAGAATGGCCAAGCATTCAGAAATTATATGACTCAAGAAAAGGAAATGTAGACTTTATTCTTATTGCGATGAATGACAAGGAAGAGGATATAAAAAAGTTTTTAAAAGAAAATAATTATTCCGTTCCTGTCTATATTGCACAAAGCCCTATTTCCGAAAAAATTCTTCCAAAAGTATTCCCTACCACTTTTCTTATTGATAAGCACGGAAGAATCATCATTAAAGAAGATGCGTCCAGAGATTGGAACACAGAAACTGTGCATCAGTTTATTGACAACATCATCAAGTAATTATTTTTAACTAAATTTTATAATTTATTGGTATAGAATTTGCGAAATTTACTACGTTGAAAAATTTATTAAAACTAAACACAAAATGAAATATTCAAAATTGAATCTTGCAAAAGAAGCCATCAGCCACAAAGGCTTCGTTAAAAAAATTCCTGACATCTTCAGGATGGTCAAGTTATGGAGAAAAGGAGAATACCCGATGAGATCCATCGATATCATCCTTCCTCTTCTGGGACTTTTATACGTAATTTCCCCTATTGACATACTTCCTGAATTTGCCGTACCTGTTTTAGGTGTTATGGATGACCTGGCAGTATTGTCACTTACAATTCCAAAATTAATCAAGGAAGTGGACAAATTTTTGCTGTGGGAAGCAGAACAGAGGCTGAACGGCACTAAAATTATCGATGCAGAAATTGTAAAATAATAATTTACATAAATATTATTTAAGCCATCCTGAAACATTTCAGGGTGGTTTTTTCTTGACAAATGGTTGATAAATTTTTAAGCCTTGTTTCAAATCATTAAATTTGCAGTATCTAATAAAAAATAATGGAAAGTAAAAAAGAATTTTTCTTAGAGTGTTACAAGCTGGGCATCATTAAATTCGGAAGGTTTACGTTAAAAAGCGGTATCGAAAGTCCGTTTTACGTAGATCTGAGACCTTTGGCTTCAGATCCGAAAATCTTAAAGAATCTGGCTAATTATTTACTGGAAATGCTTCCACTGGATAATTTTGATTTAATCTGCGGAGTGCCTTATGCAGCGCTCCCGATGGCTACTGCGATGTCTTTGGAAAGCTACATTCCATTAATTATTAAAAGAAAGGAAGCCAAAAGCTACGGAACTAAAAAGCTGATCGAAGGAATTTACCAGAAAGGCCAGAACTGTCTTTTGGTAGAAGATGTAATCACTTCCGGAAAATCTCTTGTAGAAACGATTGCAGAGGTAGAACAGGAAGATCTTAAAGTAGCTGATATTGTTGTTGTTCTTGATAGGGAACAGGGAGGAAAACAGCTGCTGGAAAGTAAAGGTTACAGAGTTCATACCCTTTTCAATATTTCAGAAGTTTGCGCTATCCTTCAGGAAAACGGAGAACTATCTGATGAAGAAGTAAAAAGAATCCAGGATTTCCTTCAGGGAAACCATATTCAGTTTGAAGAAAAAACGAGAAGTTCTTACGAACAGAAATTAGAGCATGCGCAACATTCGGTTTCTAAAAAATTGCTGGAAACCGCTTTGGCAAAAAAATCAAACCTTATTGCTTCTGCAGATGTTACCACAACCCAGGAACTGCTTAATCTTGCTGAAAAAGTAGGACCTCACGTGATTGCATTAAAAACCCATATTGATATCATTTCAGATTTTGAATACGAAAAAACGATTGTTCCTTTAAAAGCTTTGGCTGTGAAACATCAGTTTTTATTAATGGAGGACAGAAAGTTTGCAGATATCGGTAATACGCAGGAACTGCAGTTCACCAGCGGTGTATTTAAGATTACAGATTGGGCAGATTTTGTCACTTCACAGGTGATCGGAGGATTTGAATCTTTGGACTGCTTTAAAAATGTAGGCGTTGTTGCTATTGTCGGAATGTCTTCCAAGGGAGCGCTGACTACGGCGAGCTACCGAGAAGAAGCTCTGAAAGTAGCCTTATCACATCCAAATGTGATTGGAGGAGTATCACAGAACCAAATTCCTGAAGAACTGTTACTTTTCACTCCAGGCGTTAATCTTGCAGATTCAGGGGACGGAAAGGGACAGCAGTACAATACTCCTGAACATGTTTTCAAAATGCTCCACTCCGATTTCATCATCGTAGGAAGAGGAATTTATAAATCTGAAGATCCTGAAACCGCTGCCATTACTTATAAAAATGAGGGCTGGAATGCGTATGTTAATTCTTTGCAAAAAAACGTGGTTCAAGGCTAAAATCCTGCTGGATATATTCAAAATAAGTTTATATTTGAGCTTTATCACAGGATTTTGAAAAAGATTACGACTTGCCTTGTTTTGTTTTGGGGAATTGTACAGGTTTCTGGGCAAAAAGACAGCATATACATTGAAGCTAAATTATCTGCGGACAGAAAAACGCTGGAGGTTAACCAGGAAATTGTGTATTACAATCATTCCGGTAAAGACCTGCAGTCTGTAAAGCTTCTCAATTGGGTTTCTGCTTATAAAAAAAAGGGCACATCGCTGGTATACAGAAAGCTGGAAGATAGAAACAGTGACCTTCATTTTGCAAAAAATGATCAGCTGGGTACACTTCTGGATCTGCAAATTAAAAATTCAGCACAGCCTGTTTCAGTGAATTCCACATCGGATGAGAATCTTTTTCTTCCTCTGAAGGAGGCATTGAAACCCGGCGAAAGCATCAAATTACAGCTTCAGTATAAAATGCACCTTCCCGATAAGAAATTTACGGGTTATGGTACTTCAGATAAAATCACTGCATTAAAATATTTCTTTATTGTTCCGGATCATTTTGATCCGGACAATATTTCCAAAAGAAACTACCATGATATTGAGGAATCGGTAAGTTTCAATACTTTCTGGACCGTCAATTTTGATCTTCCGCCTAACAGTTTCATCGAAAGTAATCTGCCACAGATCCAGATGAATGCATTTAAGGGTTATCTTGATTCTGATCCTGAATTTGTGATCTCACAGAACGGGCTTCCCTCCATAAAAATAAATGTAGAAGGAGCTGATACCGAGATCAAATTCGGATATAATCTGAAACCGGAAGAAAAACAGAATCTTGAGTTTTATCTGCCTTTGCATTTAAAATTCATTAAAGAAAAAATAGGTTTTCTCCCAAAAAATCTATTCATTTCGGAAAAGTTTAAATCTTCGGAAGATTTCTTCGGGAGTAATGATATCTCTTTCTGGAAATTTAGATTTCAGCTGTTCACAGACTCCGAGAAAACAGATCTTGATTATTTCGGAATCATGGCAAAAAAAATACTTGACGAAAGCATTATTGCAGATAAACAGAAAGATCACTGGTTTAAAAACGGTTTAAAATCATATCTGGAAATCCAGTACCTTCAAAAGTTCTACAAGGAGACTAAATTATTGGGTAATTTGCCTGAAACGCGTATTTTTGGCGTAAAGCCGTTAAAGTTATTCCATGCCTCTAAAGTAAAATTGATCGACCGTTACGGACTTGCCTATCAATACATCATGTCACAGAATCTGGACCAGAAGATCAGCGAAAACTTTACGGTTTTGAGCAACTTTAATGATATGGCAGTCAGCAGTTTTGAAACAGGAAGCCTTTTTAATTATACTGCCGAAAAAATGGGCTATGAGCAATTCAATAGTATACTGAAAGATTATATTTCCAAAAATACGGACAAGAAAATTGAGCCGGAGGAATTTCTTAAAGAACTGGCTGAAAAAGATAAAACATCAGAATATCTCGCCAAATTTTTAAAACAAAAGAACAGGGCTAACTTCAGACTGAAAAATGTCAGGAAGCAGGACGATTCTTTGAATATCAAAATTGGTAAAAATATGGATTCTCCCATCCCTGTACGTCTTGAAACACAGACCAGCGAAGGAGAAATAAAATCTTATTGGATAGAAACAAAAGAAAACGAAAGAATCACCAATTTTAGTCTTCCTGCTTCAGAAGATATCCATAAGGTAACCTTAAACTCGGATTATATTTTCCCGGAGTCTAAGTACCGTGACAATTTTTTGTATGCAAAAGGGTTGTTTTCGAATGCAAAAAAAATAAAATTTAAACTTATCAAGGACATCCCAAATCCTGAATATAACGAAATATACGTCAGCCCAAGGGTGCGTTTTAATAATACGTATGATAAATTCCTTTTGGGTGTTAATTTAAAAAACCAGTCTTTCTTCGATCAGAAGTTTCTGTACTCTTTTACACCAACTTACAGTACCGGAACCGGAAAACTGACCGGGTCAGGCGCTATCTCCTACTCTTTTCTTCCAGCTGGAAGTGTTTTCAGAAGTATTACTTTTGGAGTATCGGGCTCTTACTTCCATTATGATTACGGGCTGGCTTACAGGAAAGGTTCGATCTTTTCCAATTTCAACTTCAGAAAAAATCCCCGAAGTACGGTAAGCAGAAGCTTAGGGTTTTCTTACAATTATTTGGAGAGGGATCTCAGCCCCAAAATGATCGCTAATAAAGATTATGACAAATATAATCTCTGGAGTGCAGGCTATGGGTACAGCGACAGCCAGATGATCCATGAAAAAAGCTTAAGCTTAAGCACTCAGGGTATGGAGGATTTCAATAAAATAACTGCAGAAGGATTTTACAGATGGGAATTTGCTCCAAAGCAAAAGTTAAGCGTTAGATTATTTGCTGGTTATTTTATAAGAAACGAGACCCGGAATAATACGTTCAACTATGGAATCTCAAGGGTATCCAACTATTCTTTCTCTTACAATTTGCTGGGGGAAAGTGCTAACAGCGGTCTTCTGTCACAACAGTTTATCCTGGCTGACGGAGGGTTTAAATCTTTCATCCCGGGATCTGTCAATCAGTGGATCACTTCTTTTAACGTAGATTCAAGTGTATGGAAAATCTTTCATGTGTATGCAGATGCAGGGATCTACAAAAATAAAAACCGCCCAGCAGAATTTATCTGGGACAGTGGTATCAAAGTGAGGCTTATCCCCGATTTTCTTGAAGTATATTTCCCAATACAATCATCATTAGGCTTTGAACCTTCTTTCAAGGATTATGCAAAACGTATAAGATATACTTTGGTACTTAATCTTGGTGCCGTTATCAATGCTGCGAGAAGAGGTTGGTATTAAAATAAAAAAAGCAACTGTAAAACAGCTGCTTCTTTAACATGTTATATTGAAAACTAACTATTAATCGTTTTGAAGTAATTTCATTCAACATAATGACATTACTATTCATGGCAAGTATACATCAAATAAAGGACCAAAAATTAAAATATTCAAAAGAGCTAAAACAAAAAAAAATAATATGCATTATTAGATGTTTTAGTTTAAAATTTTAATAAAAATTCTATTATTAAAATAATAAAAAAGCTCCGGCCATTTCTGCGAAATGGCCGGAGCATATATTGAAACTAAAATTAGTCTTTCAAAATCTTCTGAGATACCGGCTCGTTATTTACAGTTCCTGTAACGATATAGTTTCCTTTTGCCAATTCATCAACATTCACAGTTTCATTTTCTTTTACAGAAAGAGATTTTACAACTTGCCCGAACATATTAAAGATTTTTACATCTTTACAATTTTTCGCAAAATTAATCTCTGATTTAACAAAGGTATTTTTAACTAAGCTATATTTTGATGATGAGAAATCAATTGTAGATAAAGATCCGTTTTGGATTAAAGAAAACTCATCAAAACTAGCAGTAGAATTATTATAAGCACGTACTTGCAATTGGAATTGTGCTGCAGATGCCGGAGAAGTAAAAGTTACTGTTTTTTGAGTCCAAACACTTACTTTAGCCAAATAACCATTATTATTTCTCAATGGATCTGTTGATGCATCACTTGTCAAATAGACAGGTGCTGCAGAAGCGTCTAAAAAGCAAGACCAAATTCTGGCTCCATTCCCACTACCAGACGACTTATACCAAAAACTAACTACATATTGGGTATTGGCACTGATAGGAATGTTTTGGTAAAAGCCATTTGTTGCTGTTGCTACATATTTAGCATAATTTAGTCCTTGGTATGGAGTATCCGTTTCAACAGTAGGTAATGTATAAGATGTTCCTGTACCAGCTGTCCAGCTGCTAACCCCACTTTCAAAACTTGGGTTTTGAACTAAATTCTGAGAAAATCCGAAAACACATGAAGTGATTCCTAAAATAGTAAAGATTTTTTTCATTATAAAAAGTTTTTAATTATGAGATAAAAATACAAAAAAACCTTTACTATATTAAAATGATGGCATATAATTAACAATTAATTAAAATTGCTTTTTAACTATCTTTCCCGAAACCCTTACTACCATTGATATTTCATATTGTAGACTAAATCACTCTTCCCAGAATTATTATATTTAAAATTGTATTTCCACTAATTGATGTAGATTTAACTATGAATAAAAATTCAATGATTACTAAATTCAATTATTAATAATTTACATCATAAAATCACCTGTAATTTTCAGTGATTTACAATAATTAGATTAAATTTCTGTTAATAATTCTAAACTCCTTTCCATTAACATTTTTTAGCTATTTTTACGAATTATTTTTAAACACTTGCGCAATCTTTTTCTTCTGATCGGTTTGGTTTTCATGGGCATATTTTCGGCCCATGCGCAAATATTTTCGTGGAAAAATCCAAACATTCCGGAAGACAGTATTAAAAAAGACAGCATCCTTGCGGCCCGTTTTGAACAGGACATTTTTGCAAAAGACACCCTGGATTTTGTGAAGACCAACAATAAAATAATCGTAGACGAAGCAGTACTTGTCAAAAACGATAAGAAAAGATTTTTAGGAGAACTGAACTCTAAAGGTTCCATCATCCGTGGAATCACTTTCGGTAATAACCAGGGACAGTCTGTACAGAGTTCCATGGATCTTCAGATTTCCGGAAGGCTTTCTAAGGATGTGACTATCCTGGCAAGTATTTCGGATCATAATCTTCCTATTCAGGCTGATGGCTATACCCAGACACTGGAAGAGTTTGATAAGATCTATATGCAGCTGAATATTAAGGATAAGTCGATCCTCAGAGCGGGGCATCTTGATCTTGTAGAATCCAAAAATTATTTTGCAAAATTCCAGAGACGAAGCATGGGGCTTGAGTTTCAGACTGAATTCGGAAAGGATAACAAAACTTTTGTGGATGTTTCCATGGGTGTTGCCCGGAGTGAATTTCACAGAGTGCGTTTTCAGGGTGTGGAAGGTAACCAGGGCCCCTACCGTTTAACCGGGAAGAATGGTGAGCAGTTCATCACCCTTATTTCAGGTTCTGAACAGGTGTTTATTGATGGTATCCTGATGAAGCGTGGTGAAAACCAGGATTATGTCATTAATTATAATACGGGAGAAGTAACCTTTACCAGTTTCCGCCCGATTTTCCAGCAGAATTTTATTACAATTTCATATAATTACACGAACAGGAATTACTCCCGATATTTGTTTTCCGGAAAATTAGAGCATCAGAGAGAGAAGTTTAAAGTAGGGCTGAACTGGTTCATGGAAAATGACAACAAAAATGCTCCTCTTTCTTTAAATCTCTCCAAAGAAGATGAACAGATCCTTGCCGACGCCGGCAATGATCCTAATCTGATGTATGCGCCTTCAGGAGTAGTTACTCCGTATGATGTTAATAAAATTCTGTACCGCTTAAATCCAGCCGGAAACTTCTACGAATTTTCGACAGATCAGAATGAAACACTTTATCAGGTTTCTTTTACCTACTTTGGTATTAATCAAGGGGATTACAAAATTACGCAGACAACCAATAACGGCCGCGTTTTTGAATATGTCGGGAATAATATGGGAGACTATAAAGCGGTAAGAAAACTTCCTTCTCCTCAGAAATCGCAGGTGTATTCGGTAAATTCCGAATATCTTTTAAAAGAAGGAAAAATAGGCGCCGATTTCTCACTGAGCAATTATGATTTGAATTTATTTTCGTCTAAAGACGCAGCTCAGAATATAGGATATGCATGGCGTATTTTCGGAAATAAAAGTTTTACAAAAAACAACTGGAAAGGAACTCCGAGTTTTGAATATCAATATATAGATAAGCAGTTCCATATTCTAGACCGTATCAATGATGTAGAATTCTCGAGAGATTTTAACCTGGTACAGGAATTCAGCCAGAGAACTCAAAACAGGTTTATATTCAGTTTTTTAAATAAATGGAACAATAAATCCACTTTGAATTACCGTATGAACTACCTGGATGAACAGGATACCTACAAAGGGATAAAAAATGATCTTGATCTTAGCTGGATCACAGGAAAGTTCTTTACAAAAGGAAACCTGTCATACCTTAATACGAATGCTACACTTCAGGACACGAAATTCATCCGGGGTGGAGTTTCTACAGAGTTTACCGGTAAAAAAGGAAGCTGGGCTGTCGGAGGAAGCATGGAACATAACGAGAAGAAGTATAATGATACGCAGCTCATGGATGTTACCAGCTTCAGCTGGAAAGAGATCTTTGTTCAGAAAAAAATCGGTGACAGCACACGTACTAAGCTTCTTGCAAAAGTGTATATGAGAGATAACGACTCTGTACGAAACAACAGGCTGGAGAGTATGAATAACATCCTGGGAATTATGGCGGAAAGCCAGCTTATCAAAACTGAAAGAACTACTTTAAATGCTTTGATACATTATAGAAAATTCTTTTACCAGAGTGATGAGGCAGACATGACCCGAAATAATGATTTCGTTGTCGGAAATATTCTATATAACCAGCAATTATTCAGAAACGGGATGCGCCTGCAGGCATTTTATGAACTTGGAAATGGGCAGGAAGCGCAAAGGGAATTCCAGTATCTTAAGGTAACAGACGGACAGGGTGTTTATAAATGGACCGATTATAACGGAGACGGTATCCAGCAGCTCGATGAATTCGAAATTGCAGAATATTCTGACTTAGCACAGTATATCAGAATTTATACAAATTCCGTACGTTACATTCCTTCAAATAAAAATAAAATCCAATTGGCATTATTCGTTAATCCGTCAATTGTTTTCAATTCTGAAAATGCATTTTTAAAACGCTGGAATTTTAATGTTTCATTAAACTCACAAAATTCTTTCTACAAAAAAGACAAGGTTCTGGTACTGAATCCTTTTGAAAAGAACAGTGATCAGATCCTGAAAAACCAAAATATTTTAGCTTCTGTTCAGTTTAATCCAACTGAGAAATCCGGCTGGAACGGAAACTACCGTTTTATCACCAATGATAACCTCATCAATGCCAATTTCAGTAATGAAGAACGTGAACAGGTTTCCCATTTTATCAATATAGGATATTGGTTTAACAAGGAATTCAGAGTTGATTGGGAAAACTCAATCCATGATCTTAAAAATTCATCCCAGCTATTTGCCACAAGAGATTACCGTTTAAATAATATTGAAACAAAGCCAAAAGCAACCTATAAATTTACAGATGCCATCCAGGCCGAGCTTTCTTCTGCATACCGTCAGAAAAAAAGAATAGACGGTGAAGAGCTTCTGAAGGCTTTTGATATTACAGGAACCATTCAGTGGGAGCGTAAAAAAACTTCTATCAGGGGAAATTTCTCTTTCATTAACAATGATTTTACCGGAAACAATTTCAGTATTGTAGGAAACCAGATGCTGGACGGCCTTAAACCCGGCAAAAACCAGGTATGGAGTGTTTTCATTCAGCAGGCTATCAACTCTTTCCTTCAGCTCAATTTAAATTATGAGGGAAGGAATTCCGGAGAGCGAACCATCCATATCGGAAGTATGCAGGTAAAGGCAAGCTTTTAATGAGTCATTGGATGAAAGTATACGAGTGTTAAGTTTCGTTGCTGGTTATTAGTTTTACTGTAAAGCCTTTGTCTCTCACTTGCGAAGCAAAATTCACTATTCACCTCAATTCCTTTCAAATAGATATCCAACATTTACAGTCATAGATATTATCATATTTTCTAAATGTTTATAATTTCGTAAATTTGCCGCATGGTAAAAATAGGCAATATAGAACTGCCGGAATTTCCGCTTTTGCTGGCTCCGATGGAAGATGTAAGTGATCCTCCATTCAGACGCCTGTGCAAAATGCACGGTGCAGATCTGATGTATTCAGAATTTATTTCTTCTGAAGGCTTGATTCGTGATGCAATGAAGAGCCGCAAGAAGCTGGATATTTTCGATTATGAAAGACCGGTTGGCATTCAGATATTCGGTGGAGATGAAGAGGCAATGGCGATGTCTGCAAGAATTGTAGAGACGGTAAATCCGGATCTGGTAGACATTAATTTCGGATGCCCTGTAAAAAAAGTAGTTTGTAAAGGAGCGGGAGCAGGAGTTCTTAAGGATATTGACCTTATGGTGCGCCTTACCAAAGCTGTTGTAAGTTCTACTCATCTGCCGGTAACGGTTAAAACCCGTCTGGGATGGGACAGCACCAGCATCAATATAGATGAAGTGGCAGAACGCTTACAGGAAACAGGCATCAAAGCTTTAACTATCCATGCCAGAACCCGTGCACAGATGTACAAGGGCGAGGCAGACTGGGAACATATTTCCAGAATAAAACAAAATCCTAATATTGAGATTCCTATTTTCGGAAACGGCGATATTGATTCACCGGAAAAAGCTCTTGAATACAAACAAAAATATGCATGCGACGGAATTATGATTGGTCGTGCAGCAATTGGATATCCCTGGATTTTTAATGAAATCAAACATTTTTTCAAAACGGGAGAGCATCTTCCGGAACCTGTTATTGCAGACCGTTTACTTGCTGTCCGCCAGCACGCAGAATGGAGCGCGGAATGGAAAGGTGAAAAATTGGGCCTTATTGAAATGAGACAGCATTACAGCAATTATTTCCGTGGGGTTCCTCATTTTAAAGAATTCAGAAAAAAATTCCTTGAGGTTTTTACTTTGGAAGAAATGGATGCTTTAATTAAAGAAACGCAGCAATTCTACGAAGAATATCAGGCACAGGTATAAAATAAAAAAACCATCAGATTTGAAATCTGATGGTTTTTTGTATGTATTAATATCCTCCTGATGAAGATTCATTTTTTATTAAATTCAAAGCAGAAGAGGTCCCGATTCTCTTTACTCCCATACTGATCATTTTTTCAGCATCTTCTGGGGTTCTTACTCCTCCGGCTGCCTTTACAGGAAGTTTACCTGCATTATCCAGCATAATTTTTATGCCTTCAAATGTAGCTCCGTTCGGCTTTCCGTCTTCTGTTTGGTAAAAGCCTGTAGAAGATTTAACAAAAATATTCGGCAGATCATTTTCGGAGAAATTTTCTACCGCCCAGTTTGAGATATTTTTAGTAATATCTGCAATCTGTACATCCGTGAGTGCAGCAATCTCAATGATCCATTTTGCGATCTTATGATTCTGGAGCGCCAGTTCTGTACATTTTACAAATTCATCTTTTACCAGTGCAAGATCTCCTTTGAGATAAGCCTTGTAATTAATAACAAAATCGAGTTCATCTGCTCCGTCTTCAATTGCTTTTGAAGCTTCAGCAAGTTTTTCATCAACAGAATAGGTTCCTTCATGAAAACCTATTACGGTTCCTACCACAATATTTGAATGTCTTTCCTGAATATACTTTTTGATATCGGCTACATAATCCGGACGGATCATTACGGCAAAAATACCATTGTCTATGGCTTCCTGTGCAAGCTTTTTATCTGTCTGTAATGTTTCTTCGTTTGAAATACCTGACTGTGCAGGTGTTTTCAAATAGGTTGAATCTAAATATTGGGCAATCTTCATAATCTTTTTATACTTTCAGTTGTCTGTAAATACCTTGTTCCAAAGATATGAAAGTTTCTGTTCTTGTCACTCCTTTCAGCTTCTGAAGTTTGTTCAGGATCTGCATAAGATGGTCATTGTCTTTACAAAGAACCTTTAAGAATATGGTGTAATTTCCTGTTGTATAATGGGCTTCTACTACCTCATTCACTTCTTTCAGAGATTTTACAAGCTCCGGATAGTGGCTGGGCTGGTCCAGAAATATTCCGATATACGAAATTACTTTATATCCAATTTTTTTAGGATTAAGGAACGAAATAGAGTTTTCAATAACTCCCGCATGCTCAAGTTTCTTAATTCTCTGATGTACTGCTGTTGTGGAAATTCCGACATTTTTCGAAATGTGGGCCAAGGATGTTTTAGCATTATCCATTAGCATGTAAATGATTTCCTTGTCAATCGAGTCTAAATGATAGCTTGTGTTACTTGAATTTTTCATTTTCTACTTTTTTATTTATGTTTTTGTTTTCTTCAAATTTTACAAAAACCGGAAAGTGGTCGCTGTATCCGCCTAAATACCGTGTACCGGCATAGGTTCGGAAGGGGCGTCCTTCAAAATTTCTCACCTGGCTGCTTATTTTTTCAGAATTAAAAATGTGGGCACTCTGAAAATTCAAAGCATCATTATCAAAAAGAGATTTTGAAATGATAATCTGATCATACAGCAGTCCAGACTTATAATGAAAAGTAGAATAATTTCTTGTATTAAACAACTCTTGAAAAGGGTTTACCAGGACCTTCTCGTGCTTGTTGTCGTAGAGAATTTTTACTAAATTTTCATCATCAGGGTTTTCGTTAAAATCACCACACAATATTACATGTTCTTTTTCATTATCTACAATTTTCAGAATCCGGTTCCGGATTTCATTAAGAATAAAGTCTCTTTTGGGCTTATTAACATCTTTTTCTCGCTTAGAGGGAAGATGGGCGATAAAAACATTAATAACAGTTTCTTTATACTTAATTTTAGAAAACAGTACATCTCTGGTTGTGTCGTAATTTTCTGTGTTTTTTCTATTTATAATTTCAAAGAAGAAAGTAATAGTTTCTGAGTCTATTATCTCTACTTTGTCTTTATGGTATAGCATAGCTACATCTACCTTTCTTTCATCCATAGAATTGTAATGTACAATTCCATATTCTGAATTAAAAGGTTCCATTTCCACCAAGTCTTCTAAAACTTTCCTTCCGGAAACTTCAGAAAGCCCAATTAAAAATGGGAGGGCACCATTTTCCTCCTTCATTAATTGAAAAACATGTGAAATTTTAAAAAGTTTATTCCTATATCTTTTTTCATCCCACCCTTTCAAGCCGGATTTTGTAGGATCTAATCTATGAAGAGGTTTCGGATCAGGTAAAAATAAATTTTCAACATTATAAAAAGAGAACATCTCCATCTGCAAAATTGCTATCTTAAAATTATGAATTTCTTTTTCGTTGTAAATTTATTATTTTTTTTCAAATTTTATTCATTTATTTATAATATTTTCCTGTTAATATTATGTAAGTAATATAAAATATTTAGCGAAAATTATCAATAAAAAACACCTTTATACAATCAAATTATTAAGCATTTAAAATTATCAACACATAAATCAAAATCAAAACAATATATGGTTGCTTAATTAACAAGAAAAAAATCATAGCTGTTTATGAAATACAATTGATAATTTTCATGCATTTCGGCTTTATGTCGATTCTTATTCCATTTCGGCAATAGACTCTCTCAACCATGAAAAAAAAATGCTTGATTACTCATTTTGCATTATTTTTTTCAGAGCAAATCAGGACGTTTTTCCTGTGTGATCCTTACAGCTTCCTCATGACGCCATTCTTCAATCCTGGCAAAATTTCCACTTAGTAATACCTTTGGCACCTCCAATCCTTTATATACCTCAGGTCTTGTATAAATAGGGGGCGAAAGAAGATCGTCCTGGAAACTGTCTGTAAGCGCGCTTTGCTCATCATTCAAAACTCCCGGAAGCAGCCTGATAATTGAATCAGCAAGAACACATGCCGCCAGTTCGCCTCCCGTAAGTACATAATCACCAATTGAAATTTCTTTGGTAATATGCAGGTCACGCACTCTCTGGTCAATGCCTTTGTAGTGACCGCAAAGGAATATCAGATTATTTTTTATGGAAAGACTGTTTGCAATTTTCTGGTTTAAGGTGATGCCGTCCGGTGTAAGATAAATTACTTCATCATACTCCCTTTGGGATTTAAGTTCAGAAATACATTTATCCAACGGCTCTATCATCATTACCATTCCTGCTCCGCCTCCATAAGGTTCATCATCGATCTGTCTGTGCTTGTTGATGGCCCAGTCTCTCAGATGATGGAAATGGACTTCCACTAAACCTTTATCCATTGCTCTCCTTAAAATAGAAGTCTGAAACGGACTTTCCATTAATTCGGGAAGCACGCTTATTATATCAATTCTCATTGTACTGTCTCGTTTTTCTTATTAGGTGAAATAATTAATCTTAAAGAAGAATCTTTGTTGAAATAGCTCCACATCCAGTTGAAAAAGACTGCAAGCTTATTTCTTACACTCAGGATCAGCATCAGGTGAAGGAACATCCAGAAATACCAGGCCAGGAATCCCTGGAACTTCATAAACGGAAGATCTACAACAGCTCTGTGTTTTCCAATGGTTGCCAGCGAGCCTTGATCCTTATATTCATACTCTACCCACTCACCGTCATTCTTCTTCAGGAAATTTTTCCCTAAATTTTTTGCTTGATTAATGGCTACGTTTGCGACCTGAGGATGTCCCTTCGGATACTTGGGCGTTTCCATGTAGGCAATATCTCCAACTGCGTAAATATTGTCGTAACCTTTTATTTTATTAAATCTATCTACTATATACCTGTTTTTTACTAATTTTTCTTCCGGAAAACCTCCGACTACATTTCCCGTAACACCTGCTGCCCAGATCACATTATTGGACGGAATGTCTTTTCCGCTCTTTGTGTATACCTTATTGCCGTCGTAATCCGTAACAACTTCACCGCTCAGAAAAGTAACACCCAGATCCTTAAGGTATTTTTCAGATTTTTCCTGCGCCTCACTGCTCATTACGGCAAGCGGCTTTTCTGTGGAACTTACCAGAATGATCTTAAGCTGATCAAAATTCATGTATGGATAATCTCTGGGAAGAATTTCTTTTTTCATCTCGGCAAAAGCTCCTGCCAGCTCTACACCGGTAGGTCCGCTTCCTACAATAACGATATTCCAGTTGCCATCATCGCTTCTGCTTTTTTCAAGGATGAGTTTTTCAAAGGTCATCAGTACATGATTCCTGATGCTTATTGCTTCCTGGGTATTTTTCATCCCGAAAGCCCTTGATTCCATGTCTTTGTTTCCAAAGAAATTGGTTTTGCATCCTGTCGCGATGATCAGTTTGTCATAGGTAAATTCGGCCTCATCCGTGATCACTTTATTGTTGGCAGGATCAATCTCTTTAACTTCGGTAAGACGAAACTGTGTATTTCTGGATTGCTGAAAAATCTTCCTGAAAGGGAAGGAAATATTGGATGGTTCTATCCTTCCGCATGCAACCTGATAAAAAAGCGGCTGAAACATATGATGATTCACCCGATCCAGAACAATGACTTTTTTGTTTCTGTTATTCAATGTTTTTGCAAGTTGCAGCCCCGCAAAGCCTCCTCCTATGATGATGATCTTTTCGCGTGTTTCCATAATACACAAATTTACTGATTTTATTTAGCATTTAGTAGTGAAATAAGTTAGTTTTGCAAAACTTTATGACACCAAAAAAGTACACCAAAAAAACTGCCAAAAAAGTACATGAGAACCGTCGGAAGAATTATTTTTTCCGGAGAAAAATAATATTGGCTGTTTTAATTCTTGCTTTAATAGGAACAGGATTTTACCTGAAACAGTCTGTAAGTTACTACTATGCGCTGTACTTTAATAAATTCAGACATAAAAAGCTGCACAACAGCGAAGTAGAAGCAGCAAGGATACAGAAGATTCTTACCGCTAATCTCGACAAAACATATGGTTTTGATGTTTCCCATTATCAGAACAGGGAAGATATCAAATGGGACAGCCTGAGCATTGGAAATAAAACAATTCCGCTGGAATTTGTAGTCATGCGGGCCACCATGGGAAACCGCAATGCCGACAAACATTTCGATGAGTTCTGGATGAAAGCCCAAAAACACAAACTGATTCGTGGAGCCTATCATTTTTACAGGGCTGATGAGGATCCTGTAATCCAGGCCAATAATTTTTTAGCCAATGTAAAACTGGAAAGCGGTGATCTTCCCCCTATTTTAGATATTGAAAAGATCCCGAAAAGAAAAACGAATAAAAAACTGATAGAAGATCTAAAAGTATGGTGCAAGATCGTAGAGGAAACTTATGGGGAAAAGCCTATCATCTATACTTATTATCATTACTATAAAGACTTCCTGAAAGGAGAATTTGATGATTATCCGCTCTGGCTGGCAAATTATAATGATGTACCCTCTCCCACTCCTAATGATCATTGGGACTTCTGGCAGTTTACGGAAAATGGCATCGTTCACGGGATTAATACCAAGGTAGATCTTGACATCTACAATGGAAGCACCTGGTCATTGAAAAGACTCACGCTGGATTAGGAGCGGAATTGAAATTATCATTCGTTTGTACACTTTCTCTCTTCATTACAAAATCAAAGATTTCAGGACCTCATCATTTCCCCAGAAACTTTAAAATATCTGCATTCAGCTCATCAGCATTTTCGAAAGGAATCATGTGGGTTGCATTTTTGTAGATTTTAAGCTCGGCATTTGGGATCTGCCTGGCTATCATTTCGGTATGTTCCTGTTTGATTACATCTTTATCACCTGCAATTACCAGAACCGGACTTTGTATTTTTGCCAGATCTTTTTTGCTGATGTGTGGCTCATTCAGCATAATTTCTACCAGTCGGCGTTCGTTGAATTTCCCGGGTTTATTCTCTATATCCAGTACCAGAAGCTGATTTTTCATATGGGAAATAAGCCTTTCATCAACACCTTCAGGAAAGGCATTAGCCCCAATAGCAATTAATTTATTCAGGTTTTCCGGATATTTTAAAGCAAATTCTAAACCTGTAACTCCACCGTCGCTCCATCCCGCAATATTAATTTTTTGCAGTCCCAATTTGCCTGCAAGTGCTTTTATATCTTCTGCAAATTGGGTATAGGTAAAATCTCTTTCAGAAGTATCGGTACTTTTGCCCTGTCCCCTGGTATCTACAACAATCACTTTAAACTGTTTGGAGAGAACCGGAATCTGCTGGTAAAAATCCTGTATGCTTCCTGAATTCCCATGAAGAAGAAAAAGCGGCTCGCCTTCACCGTAAACCTCGTAGTACAGCTTTGTATCTTTTAATTGAAGGTAATTGCCCGAAGATTCATTTTTTCCGTATACAGAATTCTTAGATTCTATGTTATATTGGGAAACATCAGGAATCAGCCCTTCAAGATCATCTCCGGAAGCAGCTGTTTCATCTTTGATATTCTTTGCGCTTTTATCCACTTTTACATCGATATTAATGGCTGGTGCCGCCAGGGTCATTTTCTGCCAGTCTCCATAAAATTGTCTGATAAATCCTGTCCTGAACAGTGCAGCACTGATATTAACCTTTCCATCAAATTCTTTTAAAAACTGAATTCCTATAAAGAATTTTCCCTGCACCCAGATATTATGATCATTCACGTTGAGTGTATATACTCCGTCTTTGATCATATCTTCTGTAAGTGCCACTGTGATTTCTTCATCCAGGATATTCTGATCAGGGAAACCATTTTTTCCTGTATAAAGACTGTACCTCATCAGCACCGGTTTGTCTGAAGTATAGCTGGCAATATTCAGGTTGATATTTTTGATTTTGGATCTTCTGCTGGCATTAAATTCCAAAGCAGTTTCGCCAAGAAAATCTTCTTTTTTGAGCTTAGGATTAACGGAATACAGAACACTTTTTGTTTTCGTATTGACGCCCCAGTTTTTATCAACCAGCTTTTTAACTTTAATATTGACTTCTTTTATATTTTTAACTTTTTCTTTTAAAAATATCTGCTGACCATCGTATTTCCTGAAATTCTGTACAGTTTCAGCATACGGCTCATATCCCGGAACCTCTATTTTTAGTTTTCTTGAAGGATCAAATCCGGAAAGATCAATAGAAAAATTTCCTTTCTCATCGGAAACAGTACCGGCGTTCTCTTTTTCTACCCCGATTTTCACGTAAGGCACCGGCTGCTTTTCAGTTCCCGAAATTACAGTTCCTGAAATCACCTGTGCATTAAAAAAATAAGCTGCTAAAAGTAAGAATAAAGCATTGAGTTTTTTCATAGGTATAAGTTTGTTGCAAAATTCTTTGTTTTCCCTCTTGAATACTCACAATACCTTATTAAATTTTAAAGCGGTTTAGTTAAATTTATTTTAAAATATCACCTGCTTGTGACAATATTTGTAAAAAATATATAAACTTTTTTTAAAGCATATTCATGATCTCTTCCCAGGAATGCACTCTTTTATAGTTTTCATTTTCTATCAGCTGATTATGAGGCTGGGTAAAAATGAATTTTTCTCCGGCAAAATGATCCAGGTTTTTTGGATAATCATCAATCATAATATCTCCGTGAACTACTTTTTTACTGCCACATAAAACAATCTGTTCCCAGCTGATAAACGGAAAGTGTTCTCCCAGCCAGTCAAACTTCTCTCTTAAGCTGTTTGGGAATTCCATTCCAGCTGAAACAATGTACAGATCATATTTGCTGTTAATATATTCTAAAGCAGCACGGCTTCCCTCCATTACAGGAAGCGTTCTGAAAAATCCAATTTCATGAACATGTTTTTTACCATTCGGGAATGCTTCAATTTCTGGCATTCCTGCCAGACTACTGATTTCAATTTCTTTCCCTGAATCTCTTTTCTCAAACTGCACAAGCTGATGATAAACATCTGCCATAACCCCGTCCATATCTACAATTACTTTTTTCATTATTTAAATCAGATTTAGCATTTTCAGCATCAAAAATCAAGCCTTCCAGTCTTCTCAAAATTACTAAATGGCTTTCAGAAAATTCATAGTATTTATATTACGAAATTTTAAATAATATCCTGAGCAATATATTTAAAAAATTAAATTTCAGCGCCCAAACCTTATTCCATAAAACTTTTCTAGTTACATTTTCGTACTTTTGCCGCTCAATTGAATTCTTAAATCAAACCATTAAATTCCAATGAATTACGTTTCTGTAGAAAATCTTACTAAATCTTATGGCGTCAAAGTTTTGTTTGAAAATATCTCTTTTCATGTAAATGAGGGAGACAAAATAGCCATTGTCGCCAAAAACGGAAGCGGAAAATCTACCCTTCTTAAAATATTAATGGGGAAAGAAATTGCAGACAGCGGGACTGTAAATATTAATAAAGACATCCAGGTGGTTTTATTTGACCAGGAAATTGAATTTGATTCTGATTTGACGATTGACGAATTTATGATGACTCTTGATTCCGCTCCTATTCAGGCCTTGAAAAATTATCATCAATCTCTGCTTTCTACAGATTATGATTTCATTGAAAAAGCTTTGGCTGAAATGGAGATTCATAAAGCATGGGATCTTGAGAATGACATGAAACAAATTCTTTCACAGCTGAAAATTACTGATCTGGAAGCCAAAATGGGAAACCTTTCCGGAGGACAGATCAAACGTGTTGCCTTGGCCAAATTACTGACTGAGACAAGAGCAGAGCACCGTCATACTCTTCTGATCATGGATGAGCCTACCAACCACCTTGATGTGGAAATGGTAGAATGGCTGGAAAGCTACCTGAGCAAAGCCAAAATAACATTGATCCTTGTAACTCACGACAGGTATTTCCTGGATGCAGTTTGCGGAATTATATGGGAAATGGAGGATAAAAATTTATATTTCCATAATGGTTCTTATGCCACTTATCTTGAAAACAAAATGATTCGTGAGGATAATATGAATTCCACCATTGATAAGGCCAATAATCTTTACAGAAAAGAGCTGGAGTGGATGCGCAGACAACCTAAGGCACGAACTACAAAATCGAAATCCAGACAGGATGATTTTTACGAAACTGAAAAAATAGCTAAAACCGACACCAGAAAAGAAACTCTGGAACTCGATTTCGAAATGAAAAGGCTTGGAAATAAAATTCTGGAGCTTAAAGATATTTCTAAAAGCTATGGTGATAAATTATTATTAAAAGATTTCAGCTATCAGTTTCAAAGAGGCGAAAAAGTAGGTATTGTAGGAAAAAACGGAGCCGGAAAATCTACATTGCTGAATATTATTCAAGGACTTGAACCAAAAGATTCCGGGGAAATTGAAACGGGGGAAACAATAAAATTCGGATATTTTTCACAAAAAGGGCTGAAGTATAAAGAAGATGAAAGAGTTATTGATTTTATCAAGGAAATTTCTGAAAACTTTCCTTTAGCCAACGGAAGAACCATCTCTGCCTCTCAGTTTTTGAGACTATTCTTATTTGATGACCAGACCCAATATTCGCCTATTTCAAAACTTTCAGGAGGTGAAAAAAGAAGGTTGCATTTAATGTATATTCTATATCAGAATCCCAACTTTCTGATATTTGATGAACCTACCAATGATCTTGATCTTCCGACTTTAACCGTGCTGGAAAATTTTCTGCTGAATTTTCAGGGCAGTTTAATTATTGTATCTCACGACAGGTATTTCATGGACAGAATTGTTGACCATATTTTAGCTTTTGAAGGGGAAGGAAAGATCAGAGATTTTATCGGAAACTTTTCAGAATACAGGGAAGCCAAAAGCCGCGAGGATGCACTGGAAAAAAATGCAGCTTCCAAACCGGAACCTGTAAAAGAAATTGTTGCAGCACCAGAAGTTCAACAACCTGCTGTTTCTCAAAAAAGAAAAATGTCTTTTAAGGAACAAAGGGAGCTGGAAACGATAGAAAAGGAAATGCCTGAGCTTGAACAGCATCGGGCTAAGATCATGGATCAGTTAAATAACGAAACGGATTATGAAAAAGTGGCCAAACTTTCTGCTGAATTAGAGGCCATTTCTGAAAAGCTTGAAGAATATGAGATGAGATGGCTGGAGCTTCAGGAAATATAATGAGTGAGAGTGTTTGAGAGTGGGAATATTTTAGGGTAATTGTGTTCGGAAGTATAAATCGGATACTTTACACTCAAACACTCCCACTTTCAAACTCCTCTTCCTTATAAGTATACTACTCTTCCTTCTTTTGAGCTTTCCATGGATGCATCTATGATCTTCATATTCTGGACAACTTCTCTTCCCTGAGATGGCAATGCATATCCGAAAACGATATATTCATAAATCTGCTGATAATAATCCATATAGTTTCCTGGTTCGCTGGCAGTCAGAATTCTTTCGGTTTCTGAGTTTTCATTTAAGACATTTAAAATTCCGTCTGTTCCTTGTAAAGGCTCTGTCCATTCCTTGCCATAAACCGGGACAGCTCCTGCAACCAGTTCATTTTCCTGATTATCGGTTCTTTCCTGCAGGAAACTACCTTTTTCTCCGTGAATAGCATAGGCATAATGAGCTTCTTTGGTAAACACAGATGATTTCAGCCTTACTCTCAGATTGTTTTTATAATAGAGCAGAATTTCAAAATAATCATTGGCAAATTCCTGTCCTTTCATGGAAAATACATCAGCAAAAAGCTTTTCAGGATAACCAAAATACTGAACGGCCTGATCAACAAGATGGGCACCAAGATCATGCAGGGAACCTGAACCTGTCTGCTCCGGATCCTCTTTATGCTGTTTTCCGCTGGGTGTGGTACGGAATCTGTCGAAACGGATTTCGACTTCTTTAATATCACCTAATTTTCCGTCATTCAATATTTTATGAACCTGCAGAAAATCGCGGTCAAATCTTCTGTTTTGGTACACACTCAGAAACAGTCCTTTTTCTTCTGCCAGACTTACAAGCTCTTCTGCTTCTGAAACACTAACGGTGAAGGGCTTTTCAACAATTATATTTTTTCCTGCTTCAAGTGCCATTTTTGCATATTCGTAATGGGTCTGTACCGGTGTATTTATGATTACCAGCTCTATATCTGCATTCTTAAGCATTTCCTCTACCGAACGGTAAATGGTAGCTTCCGGATATTTTTCTTTTGACTCTTCTTTACTTCTCTCTACTACGGCAGCCATAAAAAATCCGGGATGTTCTTTCAAAAACGGAGCGTGAAATATTTTTCCGCTCATTCCAAAGGCGCACAGCCCTGCTTTTATCAATTGCATAATATATAATTTTCAACAAATATATTCAATAATCCTCAGTTTAATAGGGTATATAAGCAATCGATTTTTTTACAGCATTCATAAAGTATGATTTAAATCATTTTATTATTTTTATCAATTCTAAATTAATATTTGGAAAATCCTTATTTTTGCCGCTATTTAAAACTAGTCTACATAAAAATAAAATGAACAAACAACTTGCATCTATAGGATTTTTACTGGCAGCCCTGTCTGTAGGCGCCCAAATGAAAAATGCTGAAGCAGATACCATCAGAACCCAAACCATTGAAGACATTAATCTTCATAAGACAGGTAATCCAAACCAGGCAAGACCTCTATCTACAAAGTCTGCCCTTACGGTAATGGAAACCCCTCAGCCAATTTCTATTGTAACTCATGAAATTATTGAGCAACAACAGGCGAAGCAGCTGAGCGATGTTCTTCAAAATGTAAACGGTATGTACATTACATCATCCAGAGGAAATTCTCAGGACAGTTTTGGAGGACGTGGGTTTATTTTGGGAAATGATAATATTTTTAAAAACGGTGCAAGAGTTAACAGTGGTGTTTTTCCTGAAGTAAGCGGTCTGGAAAGAGTTGAAGTGCTTAAAGGGGCCAATGCGATGCTGTACGGAAATACAGCTGCAGGAGGCATTATTAATATGATCACTAAGAAACCTAAATTTAATTTTGGCGGAAGTGTAGGATTAAACGGCGGAAGCTGGAACTCTTATAAACCAACAGTTGATATTTATGGGCCTTTATCTAAGAACATTGCATTCAGAGTCAATGGTGCTTATGAGTATGCTGAAAGCTTCAGAGATGTTGTAGAATCTGAAAAATACTATTTCAATCCTTCATTTTTATTCAATTTGAGTCCAAAATCTCAGTTAATTGTAGAAGCGGATTATCTTAAGAATAATTTTACTCCGGATTTTGGAATTGGTTCTATTACCAATGCTGACAAAAGCTATACTATGAATAATTTACTGTCCAGAAACGCATTCCTCGGAACAGACTGGCAGTATCAAAATGTAGAGCAATTATCCACTAATATCACGTTCAATCATCAGTTCAGCGAAAGATGGTCATTGAATGCCACTGCTTCTTATCAAAATTACACTAAAGATTATTTTTCCACAGAAAGGGTACAGTGGGAATATACAACCGGTAATCGGTTAGCATGGAAAAGACCTTTAAACAGAACTTACAACGAGCAAAATTATACATCATTCCAGGCTAATATCAATGGTGAATTCAATACAGGGAAAGTTAATCATAAAGTTTTAATAGGTGCAGATGCTGATTATGGTCTTGCAGATTCCTATACTTATTATGATCCAACTATTGCTGATCCTAAAAAGGCGTTATATGGGACTGGCTATTTGTTCGGTACAAACGGAAACCCTAACGGCCTTGTTTATTTGGATGATCCGTCTACATGGGCAGGTGGCAGCATGCCTACTTCGGAGCATGTAGCGAAATTTGAGCGCTCAAGAATTCCTACACAAAGGATTGGTGTATATGCTCAGGACTTCATCAGCATTTCAAAACAGTTTAAGGTACTTGCGGGCTTAAGATGGTCTTATGTAGAAAATAAAAGCACAAGAAAAGAAAACTTCAAGGACAATACCACTCCGTATGTTCCGTTTTCAAGTTCTTCCGATATGGCTATATCACCAAAAGCAGGTATCATATACATGCCCAATGATAATTTATCTGTATTCGCAACCTACACCAATTCTTTCTCCAATAACGTTGGTTTGAATAGACTTGATCAAAAACAAGCTCTTAAACCTACTTATATTGACCAATATGAAGTAGGAGCAAAGAAAAATCTGTGGAATAATGCCCTTGCTATTAATCTTACTGTTTACCAGATTCTATACAAAAATTATTACCAGGTTGCTTTAGATGATAAAGGAGCACCGCTAGATCCTAACGGGCTTTTAAAAGATTTTGCAGGAAAAATGAGAAGCCGCGGTGTGGAGTTGGATATCACAGGAAATCCTACAGAAAATTTATCCATTATTGGAGGTTTCTCTTACAACAATTCAGTATATCTTGATACTCCTGAACAATTTGGATATGTAGAAGAGCAGAGACTGGTAAGAACTCCCGCAACAACTGCAAATGCTTCAGTATTCTATAAATTCACAAGATTTGCCAAAGGATTAAAAATAGGAGCAGGCGCTTATTTCATTGGTGACCGATTGGCAGGATGGAATGACACAAAAACTGGAAGCAATAGTCTGGCTGCCAGAAATGGAGTAAGCAGAGTATTTGAATTAAAAGATTATACAACAGTAAACGTATCAGTAGGCTACGAATGGAATAAATTCTCCATCCAGGGAAAAGTGGGTAACCTTTTTGATGTAGTGAATTACAACGTACATGAAAACTATTCTGTAAATCCTATTACGCCAAGAAACTACTATTTTACACTGACATATAAACTTTAGAATTAAGTATTATAATAATTTCATCATTCAAAGTGGAAATTGCATTTTTGCAGTTTCCATTTTTAAATATAAAAACAAACATTACGATATGGATAAGATCAAAGACACAAGAAGTTTTATGAGGATTACACACCGTTATCTGGGATATTTTCTTGCAGGTATAATGGCTGTATATGCGTTGAGCGGTATTTTGCTTGTTTACAGGGATACCGATTTCCTTAAGAAAGAAAAAAAATATGATAAAACTGTTGCTGTCAATCTTTCAGAAAAAGAGCTTGGAAAAGAACTGAAGATTAAAGGTCTTGAAGTAGAAAAAACAGAAGGTACTGTTCTTTATTTCAAGCAGGGAACTTATGATGCCACTACCGGAAAGGCAAAATACACTAAAAAAGAGCTTCCTTTTGTACTGGACAAGATGGTTAAACTTCATAAATCCCAGTCAAAAGAAACCTTGTCGCCTCTGAATACATTTTTCGGGATCTCTTTATTTTTCTTTGTGATTTCCAGTTTCTGGATGTTTAATCCTAAAACAAAAGCTTTTAAACGCGGAATAAAATTTACTATTGCAGGCCTTATTATTTCGGTGATCCTTTTATGTATTTAAATTATAAAATCATCAAAAAAATGACCAAATAATTCACATTTCGATTACCCGGAAATTAACATTTATTCTGAGTTTTTATCTAAAATTAAGAAGCTTGGCACATTTCTTGTTTTTTCTTTAATCTACAAATGATAACATTTAATTATTAAAATAATAAATTATGAAAAAACTAATTTTTGCAGGAATATTGGCAGTAACAGGTTTAACTGCAACAGCTAACGCTCAAATTCAAAAAGGCAACTGGCTGGTAGGAAGCAAGTTGATATCTAGTAATTTTGGTTTAAACACTGGAGGAGGATACAATATCGCTATACAGCCACAAGGTGCTTACTTCATACAGGATAATGTAGCAGTGGGTGGATATGTGGATTTAGGAATCAATAAAGTTACTAATGGCAGCCCTACTGAATTCACTTATGGTGTAGGTGGTTTGGGGCGTTATTATCTATCACCGGGAGAAAAAGGTGTTGATAACTTGCTTCACCACGGAAGATGGTTCCTTGAAGGTAACCTAGGTATCGGAGGAAGATCAGTGGAGAATGCAGATTCTACAACTGGGTTAGACTTTGGCGCGGGTCCTGGTTATTCTTACTTTATTACTCCAAACATCGGTATTGAAGGTTTAGTAAAATACAAAGGAAGAGCAGGATTTGGTAGCGAAGGATTAAACTCGAATATTACATTCAACCTAGGATTCAGTATTTACTTACCTACTTCAAAGGCTAAAGAAGTGGCTAATGATTTAAAATAATCACTTTATAATCACTTAAATAAAAAAATGAAATCGCCCCGAAATATTTCGGGGCGATTTTCGTACAAATTAAAACTAAACTATAAAAAATCAAATAAATCATGTATTAGGCTGGGGCGTATATCTTAGATACGGCTTTATTTCTGTAACTCCTTTTGGAAATATCTTTCTGGCATCTTCTGTTGAAATAGCAGGCGGTACAATAACGTCATCCCCATTTTCCCAGTTGACAGGAGTGGCTACTTTGTGTGAATCAACCAGCTGAAGGGAATCAAGCACTCTGAGGATCTCATTAAAATTTCTACCTGTAGAAGCAGGATAAGTAATGATCAACCTTACTTTTTTATCAGGATCAATGATCAGTAAAGACCGTACGGTAGCTGTAGCTGAAGCGTTCGGATGAATGAAATCATAGAGCTCCGAAATCTGTCTGTCCTTATCTGCAATAATAGGAAACTGAACATCCGTATTCTGGGTTTCGTTAATATCTTTAATCCAGCTTTGATGGTCTTCTACTCCATCTACACTTAGTGCAATAACTTTTGTTTCTCTTTTATCAAATTCTGATTTCAGTTTTGATGTGTATCCCAGCTCTGTAGTGCATACCGGAGTATAATCTGCAGGATGTGAGAATAAAATTCCCCACGAATTCCCTAAGAATTCATGAAATTTAATATCGCCTAAAGACGTCTCGGCCTGAAAGTCCGGTGCTGTATCTCCTAGTTTAAGTGACATAATATTCTGCTTTATTAGTCTACAAATTTAGTAGACTTTTTGATACTGGCAAAATTTTTGTTGAAATTTATTTATATTTAACAAATTTTTTTTTCATGCAGAACAATGGATACAGCTACGTAGATGTTATTTACAGGGTTTTGGAGAGCTGGTATATGAGGTTTGCCGAGCTTACACCGAAACTTATCGTTGGAATTTTAGTATTTTCTTTTTTCCTTATCACCAGCAAATATCTTAGTTTAGGAGCTGTAAAGTTATTCCATAAATTTTTCCCTAAAAGCCAAAAAGAAGGCTCTCTTGTTACTTTAATCAGTATTTTCAGGTTTCTGATTATGCTGATGGGAACTTTTATAGCTTTGGAAATTATGGGCTTCAGTGGTTTCCTCTGGAAATTTATCGGAAGTTTGGGAGTAGCCGGGGTTATTGCCGGGGTGGCTTTGAAAGATCTGGTATCGAGTATTTTTTCAGGAATGCTGATCGGAATTGATAAAGCTTTTAAAGTGGGTGATTATATTACCATTGGAAATCATTCAGGAACTGTTCAGGAAATAGGATTTTTAACGACCAAGATTATTACTGATGACGGGAAGAAAGCTTACATTCCCAATCAGGTAATCTTCAACGCTCCTTTTTACAATATTACGGCATCACCACAGCGCAGGATTATTCTGAATTTTGAAATTCCGGCAGATGAAGATATTACAAAAGCTCAGAAAGGAATGCTGGATGTCATTAAAAGCCTGGATGGTGTAGACCGTCTGGATACTTCGGAAGTTATTTTCACCGATTTAAAACAGGGCAATTTTAACCTCCAGGCTAAATTCTGGATGAAAATAGGTGCCAATATGCTTCAGGTGAAAAGTGAGGCCTACCTGAAGATCAAAGAACGTCTGGATACTGATAATATACAGCTGGTAACGCCTACGAGCATCAGTATTACCAATGGAGAATCTCTTCCTGCAGAAAATCAGGATAAATAATATAAGCAGCTTCTTTAAGCGGTATTATGTTTTGAATTATTTTTTTACCATCTAATAGGTGGCTGTTTTTAAATCTCGTTTCAAAAGAATCATTTTCAGTTGACACAAAATATTTGTGACTTTGCGGTTAAAAAGAAATAAAAACCCGTTCCAAAAATTGGAACGGGTTTCTGTATTATTTTAAAAGTTCTGGCTTATGCTAAAACTTCTTTTACTTTGTTTGCAGCTTCTTCTAAAGTAATTGCTGAGTGTACAGGAAGACCTGAATCATCAATTAATTTTTTAGCTTCTACAGCGTTAGTTCCCTGTAATCTTACGATCAATGGAACTGGAAGGCTTCCCATAGCTCTGTAAGCATCTACAACACCCTGAGCCACTCTGTCGCATCTTACGATACCTCCAAAGATGTTGATCAGGATAGCTTTTACATTAGGATCTCTCAGGATAATTCCGAAAGCAGTCTGAACTCTTTGAGCATCAGCAGTACCTCCTACGTCCAAGAAGTTTGCAGGGTTACCACCTGATAATTTGATGATATCCATCGTTGCCATTGCAAGACCAGCTCCGTTTACCATACAAGCAACGTTACCGTCAAGTTTCACGAAGTTAAGACCAGCTTCACCCGCTTCAACATCCATTGGATCTTCTTCTCTTGTATCTCTTAGTTCAGCTAAGTCTTTGTGACGGAACAATGAGTTGTCATCCAAAGTTACTTTAGCATCAACAGCGATAATTTTGTTATCAGAAGTTTTCAGCACAGGGTTGATTTCAAAAAGAGAAGCATCAATTCCAGTGTAAGCATTGTAAAGAGATGCAATGAATTTTGTGAATTCTTTGAATGCATTTCCTTCAAGACCTAGGTTGAAAGCGATTTTTCTAGCCTGGAATCCCTGAAGACCCAAAGCAGGATCAATGATTTCTTTGTGGATCAAATGAGGAGTCACTTCTGCAACGTGCTCAATATCCATCCCTCCTTCAGTAGAATATACGATTGTATTTTTACCTTCAGCTCTGTCTAAAAGAATAGAAACATAAAATTCTTTAGTTTCAGATTCTCCAGGATAATAAACGTCTTCTGCAACCAAAACAGAGTGTACTTTTTTACCTTCAGCAGAAGTTTGTGGAGTTACCAACTGCATTCCGATGATGTTCTGTGCATTTTCTTTAAGCTTATCCATGTTTGGAGAGAACTTAACACCACCACCTTTACCACGACCACCTGCGTGAATCTGTGCTTTTACTACCCAAGCCTGAGCTCCGGTTTCAGCAGTAAGCTTTTCTGCAGCTGCTACAGCTTCGTCTACATTATTCGCTACGAAACCGCGTTGGATAGCTACTCCATACTTTGATAAAATCTCTTTTGATTGATACTCGTGAAGATTCATATTATTTTTATTATTTTATTATAAAATTTAAAGGTTGACAAATTTACTAAAAAGACATGGAAGTTCAAGTTTATTGACTTAAAAATTAAAGTGCAGTGAACTTGATTTTTAACATGTTTACGAAATTTACTCTATTCTTCGGATAATTTTTCAGACTGCGAACCGATGAAGGGTATCTTTGGAGCCAGGAAATATCCTGTTAAGCTGGCAAAAAGTATCGGAACGAAATAGGTAAAGCCGGTTAAGGTTCCCAGAATAATCGTGGTACTCATTGGTGTTCTTGTCACACAGGCATTAATCGCCGCCATACAGCTTACAATGGCTAAAGTAGTATCAACCGAAGGAAACAGCTGGTGAATAATCAGCCCTAAAGTGGTGCCTACAAAAAACAGCGGGATAATGAAACCTCCTCTCCATCCTGAAGTCACCGTAACCGCAATAGCTATGATTTTAAAAACCAGGATCACAACTAAAAAGTTCAACGCGAAATTCCCGTTGATCAGCTCGTTAATCTCATGATGACCAAAGTATCTTGTAATCGGAAAATTATAGGCAATAACTCCTAAAATAATTCCTCCAACCAAAGTTTTTATATAGATGGGAAACTGTCTGTATTCGAAAACCTTTTTGAAGAATTTTACAACGAAAATAAAGATCCATCCGAAAATAGTGGCTACTACTCCAAATAAAAAAGCGTAGATGAAATCATATACACCTGAATAATGATAAGCTTTCAGATCCCACGTTGCACCTATTCCCAAATGAATGATCAAAGCAAACATCACGTAACTGAAACAGCTCGCCACCAAAGCCGGAATAATGGCTTTATAATACTCTACCGCATGCTTGTGATGCAGGATTTCCAGTGAAAAAAGGCTTCCTCCAAGCGGTGCTCCAAACAGAGCCGTAAAACCTGAAGCCATTCCGGCAATGCTAAGGGAACGCAGCTCCTCTCCTTTCAGTCTAAAGATTTTTCCCAGCCAGGTTCCGGTAGATCCTGTGACCTGAACCAAAGGTGCTTCAGGACCGAGACTTCCGCCAGATGCTACACAAAACAGGGACGAAAGGATCATGGAAGGATTGTTTTTTGGCTCTAATTTTCCTTTATTAAACCTGATATTATTAACGATCAGATGGATTTCTCCCGGATCTCCGATGAAATGGATCACAAGTCCTGCCAGCAAACCGCACACAGCCATGGTAGGAATAACCATCCAGCCTTGAAATTCAGCTAGAAATTCAGTAAAATGTTCCAACACTATCCAGTAACCTCCTGCAATAGCTCCTCCCACAAGACCTGTGAAAGCCCACATGAAAAAAGTCCGGCTGAATACAAAAGGATTGAATCTTATGGGTTGATCCAGGAGATTCAATGTTTTTATTAACCGTCTTCTCCGATTGATTTTCATTAAATTCTGTTTTTAGCAAAGTAAAGAATAAGCATTCCCCAGCTCAGGATCATAAAAAGACCTCCCAGTGGAGTAATAGGTCCTAAAAACTTTAGGTTTGCTCCCAGATAATCCTGCAGGCTAAGGAAATAAATACTGAAAGAAAATAATATGGTTCCCACAATCATCAGAATGGAAGTCCATTTTTCAGACGAAGTTTCAAATTTTAAAATATATCCGATGATCAGTAAGAAAAATGCAGCATACATCTGGTATCTCACTCCTGTCTCAAAGCTCTCAAGTCTTTCCACAGACAATATTTTTTTTAAAGCATGTGCTCCGAAAGCGCCCAGAATAACAGACAGCATTCCATACGCAGCACCGAAAATTAAAGTAATTGTTTTCATTTTTATAATTCTTCTAATTCTAGATTTAAATATTTTTTTGTTTTGTAATCCTGCCAGGTTCCGATGATCTTGCTGCCTTTTTTATTGGCCTCAATAAAAGCCCTCGGAATCCATTTTTCCAATTCTTCATCGTAGTGATCATTCTCCGTGATGGAAATATGATCCCCGTTAATCTTTCCATTCCATTCTATCAATTTTTTATTTTTATCATACCAATACATGGCAGAAAAAGCATTTCTTCATTATCCGTGTAAAGATGTTTGATCAGAACCATAATGGGATATTTATCAATTTTTCCTTTCAACAGCTTATACTGGAAACTTGTTGCATCAGTTTTTTCAGAACCTGACAGAAGATTTTTTGCGTAAGGGCTCCAGTATTTCTCAAGATCTTTGTAAGGAATTTCAATGCTGTGACTTCCCAGATCATCCAATGCTCTCATTGCATGATTGGAACATCTTCCGGCAACAAAAGTCAATTGATCCTTTCCAAAATAGAATTCAATGTATTCCAGGGTATGCTCTAAAAAACAGTCTTCATACATTGCAATCTGCTCCTGAACTTCTTCTGTAGGATTTTTATCGGCTTTCAATTCTTTAAGAAAATCATCAACTCTTTTCCTGATTTTTTGATTGATTAAGTTTTCAATCGTTTTAACAGCGCCGGGCTGAAATAAATCAGGGCAATTGATAAAGTTTCCTGTTCTGAGATCAAAATTAATCCATTTGGAAAAACCTTCAGGATAAGCTCCCGAAGCCTCGCCATCTATACCAATACTTAAAATATTTTTAGGGGTTTCTAATTTTTCCCAACTGTAAAAATAGAGATAATTGGTATAGGAATTTGTCGCAGTGGCAGCCTTCTTAAATGGATCAGGACCGGAATTCGGTATATATTCCAGTTCATTGACCTGCAGAAAAGTATTGATTTTATTTTCTACCAAAGGATTTTCCGTGAAGGAAACCACCGGAAAAACAGTATCTTCAGATTTCGGCTGTAAATCGCCGATCTTTACATTTTTCTGCTGAGAAAAACTTAAACCAGAAATCAACAGGAAGAATACTATTTTCTTTCTCATTATTTTGAATGAATGTAGATTAAAATCAGTTTTGCCACCAACGTCGAGATTCCTAATATAATAAAGATATTAGAAAGCTTTTTAGAATTTCTGAAGCCCGGTGACGTCGTTTTCTTCAAAAAGATCCCGAAGATGATAAATACTATAGGTAGAATAATCTGCAGCATTATTGAGCTCTTAATCTGTTAAACTCGTGAATAACCTCATGATGGCTTACCGTTTTGTCTTTAAAATAGTTTACAAAATGCTGTTTTTCCTCTTCTGTAGCGCCCATTTGGTTTAGAATATTCAACAGGTGCATCTTCATGTGCCCTTTCTGGATACCGGTTGTCACTAAAGAACGGAGAGCGCCAAAATTCTGAGCAAGTCCGGAAACAGCCAGAATACTCATCAGCTCCTGTGCAGAAGGCTTTCCAAGTAATGCCAAGGAGAATTTTACTAATGGATGAAGATTGGTCAGACCTCCGACTACTCCTACAGAGATTGGAAGATCTATCCAGAATCTGAAAATTCCGTTGTCCGTTGTACAGTGCGTAAGAGATCTGTATTGCCCGTCTCTCGCTGCATAGGCATGAGCACAGGCCTCTGTTGCTCTAAAGTCGTTTCCTGTGGCAATTACTACAGCATCTACTCCATTCATCACGCCTTTATTGTGTGTAGTTGCACGAAAAGGCTCTATTTCAGCAATGGTAACGGCCTGTTTGAATTTTCTTGCAAATTCTTCATTGGAAATCCCACTGTCATCCTTTAAATCCTCAATTTTACACGAAACCTCAGCTCTTACGAGACAGTCCGGTGTAAAGTTGGAAAGAATATTCATCACGATCTGAAGCGAGTTTTTCTCTTCCTGTGTAAAATCTTCACTCGTTGCAATCTCCTGCTTCATTGTTTTTCCGAACTGCTCAAGACACGAATTGATAAAATTTGCACCCATGGAATCTACTGTGTCAAAGCTTGCTTTAAGCTGGTAGTAATCCGGCATTTCGGAGGTTTTATCAATTAATTTGATATCCAGAATTCCACCGCCTCGTTTTCTCATATTGGCGGTAATATCTTCTGTAGCTTCAAACAGTTTTTTCTTTAATTTGAAATTAAAGAAATGCAAAAGCTTATGAGATTCCACATTGAAGATAAAGTGGGTATGTCCTAATTTTTCGTTGTTGATGATGGTTGTTTTAAAACCACCTTTATCAATCCAGAATTTCGCGGCTTTTGAAGCAGCTGCCACCACTGAACTTTCTTCAACAGCCATTGGAAGGGCGAATAATTTCCCGTCAATTAAGAAATTTGGGGCAATTCCGTAAGGCATATAGAAATTGGAGATTGTATTTTCAGAAAACTCTTCATGAAGTTTCTGAAGATCAGCATTTTCGTTCCAGTATTGTTTTAATATATTTTGATATTCTTCGTTTCCTTCAAGGTATTCGCTGACAAGCCAATCGATTTTCCCTTGCTTTGTAAGTTTAGAGAAACCTTCTACCGGTTTATGATTCATAGCATAAATTTAATAAGTGTAAAGATAGTAATTTTGAAAGTTTCCATTGTTGATAACTTCCAGAGAAAAAGATTGACATTTATCAATTTTGGAACTACTTTTGAACAAAGTTTAGATACAAATTATAACACCCTTCTGAAAAATGAATTTTGAACGCCTGAAAGAAAAGCTCGAAATCCTTGCGGATGCAGCGAAATATGACGTTTCCTGCTCATCCAGCGGAGGAACGCGAAAGAATAAAAAAGGCGCTTTGGGCGACAGTTCCGTAAGCGGGATCTGTCATACCTATACAGAAGACGGACGATGTGTTTCCCTGCTCAAAATCCTGCTGACCAACCATTGCATTTACGATTGTGCCTACTGCGTATCCAGAAGCTCCAATGATATTAAAAGAGCGGCCTTCACGGTAGAAGAGGTAACAGATCTGACCATTAATTTTTACCGCAGAAATTATATTGAAGGGTTATTTCTCAGTTCCGGAATTTTTAAAAATGCAGATACCACGATGGAACGTCTGGTAAGGGTGGCAAAAAAATTACGTTTAGAAGAAAATTTTAACGGTTATATTCATTTGAAATCTATTCCGGGAGCAAGTGATGAGCTGATGCAGGAAGCGGCTCTTTATGCAGACAGGTTATCCATTAACCTTGAAATTCCTACAGAAAGCGGGTTAAAATTATTGGCTCCGGAAAAAAACCGACAGGATATGCTCAATCCTATGAAATATATTCAGAACGGGATTGCCCAATATAAGGATGAAAAGAAGATTTTCAGAAAAGTCCCGAAATTTGCTCCGGCAGGACAATCCACGCAAATGATCGTGGGAGCAACCAATGAAAATGATCTGCAGATCATCAAAGTTGCCGATCATTTTTATAAGAATTTTAATCTTAAAAGAGTTTATTATTCCGGATATGTTCCTGTTTTGGAGGATAAAAGGTTGCCTTCTCTGACTACAGAAGTTCCGATGCTTCGTGAAAACCGTTTGTATCAATCGGATTGGCTGATGCGTTTTTATGGTTTTAAAGCGGAAGAGATTCTGGATCCGAATATGCCGTTTTTAGATCTTGAAGTGGATCCTAAACTGAGCTGGGCCTTGAGACATTTGCATCAATTCCCTGTTAACTTACAGACTGCGGATTATCAGATGATTTTAAGAATTCCGGGAATTGGGGTGAAAACTGCTCAGAAAATTGTGAGTGCAAGACGTTTTCAGGTTTTAAATATGGATCATCTGAAAAAACTGGGAGCTGCAGTCAACAGGGCAAAATATTTCATTGACTTTAACGCTGGAAATGCTTATCTTAAATATTTAACGGATAAAAATTTCAGGAAGCTGCTTGTGGGTGGAAGCTCTTCCAAGTTTCATAACCAATTTTCGCAGCAGCTTAGTTTGTTTTAGAGGGATTGAAAAATTTAAGAATTAAAAGATTGAAAGATTTAAAAATAGGCATTGGAAGCCATCAGCGCCGTTATTTTATCTCATAAGCACATAATCGCATCACATGACCACACTCCTTTACGACGGCAGTTTCGACGGACTTTTCACCGCAGTATTTGAAGTTTTCGAGTACCGATATAAAGATGTGGAAATAGTGAGTAAGGAGAGGTTTCATCAGGAAAATATCTTTGCTGAAATCCATGAAGTCATTACTCAAAATGATAAAGCTGAACGGGTTTTAAACAAACTGGAACAAAATATCGGACAGTCAGGAATACATGAATTATTAAAAGTTTATTTATCAGAAGATCCTGAATCGGAACATCTTATTTTATCGGCTGTAAAACAGTCTGTAAAACATCCTGATGAAAATATTCTGCAAAATTATGCTGACAGTGATATTCTAAAAATCTCAAAAATCTGCAAATCCGTAAGCCGGGAAAGGCACAGAATGACTGCTTTTGTGAGATTTGAGAAAATGCATGATAGTGTTTTCTTTGCGAAAATAGATCCTGATTTTGATGTTCTTCCGCTTATCCGTAAACATTTTAAAGACCGGTATCAGGACCAAAAGTGGATGATCTATGATCTGAGAAGGAATTATGGAATTTTATATGATCTGGAAACCTGTGATTTCTTTTATCCGGAAGAAAAACTGGATCTGCATCAGTACCATCAGAAGTTTCATGATGATGAAAACAATTATCAAAAGCTGTGGCAAAGGTACTTTACAAAGACCAATATTGTGGAAAGGAAGAATCTAAAACTGCACGTTCAGCATGTTCCAAAAAGATATTGGAAGTATCTTACGGAAAAGCGGTGATGTGATGACAAATTCCGATCCAATGCAAACGTTTGTACAAATTGTGTAAAAGTTATTTTTTTTAATCGAAGGATCTCATCCGGCACATCACACATACTTTCAATCTTTTCGATAAAAATATTTCACTTCGTATAGCATTAATATAATTCTTCAGAAACAAAAACAGCAGGGTATTTTTTTAAGCCTTCAAATTTTAGGAGCTTTTAATTATTTATATTCAAAACTCTTATAAACTTACTGCCATTATCTGAACTTGTTTTTGTAAATTTGTGTTCGAAATTTTTTACTAGATGAAAGAAAGTGCTGTAAAAAAAATTGCAGTTCTTACTTCAGGAGGTGACTCTCCGGGTATGAATGCAGCATTAAGAGCGGTCGTTAGAACTGCAAACTATTATAATATCGAATGCTACGGAGTAAGGGAAGGCTATAACGGACTCATCCATGATGATTTCCTGAAAATGGGCCCCCGTTCTGTAAAAAATATAATCAACCAGGGCGGAACGATTCTTAAATCTGCCAGATCTGTAGAATTCAGAACTCCTGAAGGACGTCAGAAAGCTTACGACAACTGTGTGAAACACGGTGTGGATGCATTGGTATGCATTGGAGGTGACGGAACTTTCACCGGAGCAAAAATCTTCAATGAAGAGTTCGGGATTAGGGTAATCGGTGTACCGGGAACTATTGATAATGATATTTTCGGAACAGATAACACCATCGGCTACGATACGGCATTAAATACCGCTATGGAAGCTATTGACAAGATCCGTGATACGGCAACCTCCCACAACAGAGTTTTCTTTGTAGAGGTAATGGGCCGTGATGCAGGTTTCATCGCTCTAAATAGCGGACTGGCTACCGGTGCTCTGGACATTCTTATTCCTGAGAAGAAAGACAGCATGGAAGATCTTTTCGCCAATTTCAGAAAAGCTGAAAAAACAGGAAAAGCATCAAGCATTGTTGTAGTGGCTGAAGGTGAAAAGCTGGGAAGCATCTATGATCTTGCCGATCAAACCAAAAAAGAATTCCCTGATTATGATATCCGCGTAACGATCTTAGGACATATCCAGAGAGGCGGTTCTCCAAGCTGTGCAGACCGGGTTCTGGCAAGCAGACTGGGCTATGGCGCCGTAGTGGGACTCATGGAAGGAAAAACAAATGTAATGGCCGGAATGCGTTCCAATGATATGGTGTACACACCGATCGAAGAAGCCATTAAAAAACATAATGAAATCAATAAAGATCTTTTACTGATTTCTGAAATTTTAGCAATCTAATTATTTTTTTATAATCTAAAACAAACTATTATGTCAACAATCAAAGTAGGTATCAACGGTTTTGGTAGAATTGGACGTCTTGTTTTCAGAGCAATGACTGAAAGAGATAACATTGAAGTAGTAGGAATCAATGACCTAATCAACGCAGAATACATGGCTTACATGTTAAAATATGATTCTGTACACGGTATCTTCCCGGGAGAAGTTTCTGTAGAAGGAAATGACCTTGTGGTAAACGGAAAAAGAATCAGAGTAACTGCTGAGAAAGATCCTAACAACCTAAAATGGAATGAGATCGGTGCAGACTATATCGTAGAATCTACAGGTCTTTTCTTATCTAAAGATTCTGCTCAGGCTCACATCAATGCCGGTGCTAAAAAAGTAATCCTTTCTGCTCCATCTAAAGACGACACGCCAATGTTCGTAATGGGTGTGAACCACAAAGAACTTACTGACGATATCAAAATTTTATCTAATGCATCTTGTACAACCAACTGTTTAGCTCCTTTAGCTAAAGTAATCCACGATAATTTCGGGATCGTTGAAGGTCTTATGACTACTGTACATGCTACAACAGCAACTCAGAAAACAGTTGACGGTCCTTCTATGAAAGACTGGAGAGGTGGTAGAGCTGCTCTTAACAACATTATCCCTTCTTCTACAGGTGCTGCTAAAGCGGTAGGAAAAGTAATTCCTTCATTAAACGGAAAATTAACAGGTATGTCTTTCAGAGTACCAACTGTTGACGTTTCTGTAGTAGATTTAACAGTGAGAATTGAAAAGGCTGCTTCTTATGAAGAAATCTGTTCAGTAATTAAAGCTGCTTCTGAAGGTGAATTGAAAGGAATCTTAGGATACACTGAAGATGCAGTAGTTTCTCAGGACTTCGTAGGAGATAAGAGAACTTCTATCTTCGACAAAGATGCCGGTATCATGCTTTCTCCAAACTTTGTAAAACTTGTTTCTTGGTATGACAACGAAATGGGTTACTCAAACAAGTTGGTAGATATGCTTGTACACGCTGCTTCTTTATCATAAATAATGAGCAACTAGCAATAAATAATGAAAACCTTCCCAATGGGAAGGTTTTTTTGTTGCAGAAAAGATCATTAATTTTCTATATTTTCATTTTCCGAGATTACTTACAGAGCTTCCCGTGTTATCATTCTGACCGCTGAAAGCAACATTGATACCCAGCCCAAGCCAGCCTTTTCCATTGTATTTCCAATCATAATTATTCTGATCGTTTCTGCTGATATGATCAAATCCGTAGGTAAAACCAACATTGATTGACTGATTAATATGAATTAGCAAACCTGTATTAATTGAAAACGCACTTATATTTGTACTCTCAGCAGTCTTACTGTTTGACTCATCAAGCTTAATACTGGCTAAACCGAATCCTAAAATAGGTTCCAGACCAAACCCATTTTTAATCTTCCTGTTCATTCTAAATTTCGCTCCTAAATTCGCTCCAAGGTTTACATTAGCGTCAAATGAAAATTCACTAAGCCTTAACTTAAATGGAACAGTAAAAACTCCAACCCGCCAATCTACCATATTGTATACAGGTTTTGTATAATCTTTGAAGTCTGTTAACGGTAAAGAATAGACTGTTTTGTCATCTCTTTCTTTATTGGCAGATATAGAAACTTTAAAGTTTTTATTAATTTTACTCTCTAAATCAGCTACACTCCCTGAAAAATTACCAAAAACAAAATACACCCTGTCATTTTTAATATTCTGAACGTGAACATTAAATAGGGAACCCTCAATTTCATTTTTAATTTCGCTTAAGGAAGAACCATCCTTGATAGCCGTTTCATTTTTAAAATCTTTTAAACTTTCAGTTATCGGATAATTAAAATAGTAATTCCCGTCTGTCCGAATATCATTCTCCTGACCAAAGGCTATTCCTGTCCAAAGTAGGAACAGCAGTAATAAATATGTTTTCATGGCTATTAGTTTTCTACAAAGTTTGGAATTCCATGAATACAAGTAAATTACCCGTTCGGGTGATTTTGAATATCAAAAAGAGCAATGTTTGACGGAATATATTACAAAAGAAAAACCTCTCCAGCAAAGAGAGGCTAATAGTTTATCATTTTCAAACAACTAAAAAGAAAAGAGTAAACTGTTTTTATAACATTCATTAATTAACTTCGAATAAACCGTGTAAAAATTCAATGCTCCGAGACTTACTATTTTCCTAATTAAAATAAATTATGGAAAAAAATAAATAATAAAACAAAACGGAACAAAAAAAATTGAGTCGCCATGGTTATTAGCTGGTACAAAGTTTAGCATTTTATCAGTGTAAAAAAATCCCCCTTTTGTGGTATTTTGTAAATATTTTAGTTTTATTTTAGCTAAAACTAATTCATTCATGGACAACTCAGAAAAAAAACATCCTCTCATTGAAGTCTGGAACACATACCCGGGCGTAAGGAGAGACAGAAAGATCCTGGACAAGCCACCCATAGAGCGCATCATTGGCGAAATGTTTTCTATAGGAGAATTTTATTATTATGCCCTGAATCTTACAAACAGTACGCTTTCACACCATCATGAAAACATTCTGAAGCTCCACGGTCTTCCATCATATCCAGAAAATTTAAAAGATGTCATTGATCTTACTCATCCTGATGATATAGAATTTGTGATTAAAGCCGAACATGTCCTTATTAAGAAAATAACAGAGATCGGCCTGGAACATCAGCTTTACATTAAGGGCAGCTATTGTTTCAGAATGAAAACAGCAGAAGGAAATTATGAGCTCTTCCACCATCAGTCTATTATCACCATGGAAGATGAAACCGGAACTCCTGTCCAGGCGATAAACATCCATACCAACATTCATCATATCACAAAAGAAAATCCTTATACCGTTCTGGTTTCCGGGATAGGTCCCAGAAATGACTTTCACCAGGTAAAGCTGGACGCCTTTTCAAAGCCGGAAAATTTTTCTGAACATTTAACGAAAAGGGAAATGGAAATTCTTGCCCTAATCACCAAAGGATATTCCGGACCGGAGATAGCCCAGGCACTGATTCTGTCTGAACATACAGTTCGTACACACAGAAAAAATATTTTACGGAAAACAGATTCCAGAAACAGCAAGGAACTTGTAAAAAAGGCTTTTGAAAGAGGGCTTATCTGACATCTTAAACATTCGGGAAAGACTGATAAATCTCACTACTGAATTTCGGTGCAAAACTTGTATTTTTATACGAAATGGACATACCGATTATACAACCGCGCTTTAAAGATTCTTCCCATTTCAAAAATTTTTGGGGGAAAGGCAACGGGAAGCAGCTTATTGATTTTTCCGGAGCGGAAGTGAGCTTTAAAGATTTTGACAAGTTTTCATCCTATTTTTATCATGTGGATACAGTAGGTGATGAAGTTGTCCGGAATGTTTACCTTACTAAAAAATTTCATGAAGCATCTAGAGAAATTGAAGGCTATATACGAAATGGCATCTCTGAAACAGATGATGTTCCTGAAAGTGTAAAAAAACTCTTCACCCAAACCCAACAGATTCCTGAATGGCTTGATTACAACCTGTTGAAAAGCGGCGCAGAACTCTGCATGCGAAGCAACCTGGACTCGCTGATTTCATTAAGGGATTACTGCCTGATGGGTGGTTATGACTATGCCTACCTCAACAAGCCTCTTACCGCTACAGAAGCATTAAAAAAGGGCGCTGTAAAACGTCTTTCAGAAACCCTGGATTTTTGGGTAAATGTCACACGCTACGATGCATTGGAACTGCATGCAAAAGGCTACGAATTTGCCATAAAAACCCGCCTCATCCACTCTTACGCCAGACTTTCCATTAAAAAATATTACAAAGAATGGGATACTGAAAACTGGGGCGAGCCCATTAATTCGTGGGATATGATGGCTACTTATATAGGATTTAGCCTTGTTTTTCTTCATAGTCTTCAAAAATTAGGAAATACTTTTTCTGTTGAAGAGGAAAAAGGAATTTTCCATCTCTGGAAATATGTCGGATATCTATTGGGAATTCCTGAACACCTTCTTCCGGACAGCAAAAAGCAGGCAACGGAATATTTCTACCTGTGGACTTCTGTACAGCCGCCATCAGATAAAGATTCTATTCTGCTCGCTCATTCTTTATTGAATGAATCTCTGGAAAACCCGATCTTAAAATTCAAATTTCAAAGGAAAAACCTGAGATACCTGCATATTTGCTGCACATGGTTTCTACTGGATGATGAGGTATGTAAAAGACTGCAGATCCCTGAGGTTTCCAACCGGAAAATGTTTCCTAAAACCAAAATGATCATCAACAAAATTTATGATAACCTGGTAAGCCGGGACACAAGAATAAAAAAAGGAAATAAAGATCAGACGAAAGTGCTGGAAGACTATCTTAGAGTTACTAAAAATTCAAATTTTCATTAGAAGAATCCTGAACAGCAAATACATTAAGCGGAAAAAAAATATTTTTATGTTTTGAATCATAAAACTCTGCATTCCATTCGTAATGAATAACATCAGTCTCAAAATATTATTATTTTTTAACGTTAAAAACAGTTTTTCACATTAAATAATATTAGTTTTTGACGTTAAAATTCCGTAATTTTGAGCAATTATTTTAACAACAGATGAGCAACATAGACGATAAGAAAAAAGCACTTGCATTAGTGCTTGACAAGCTAGATAAAACATACGGAAAAGGAACTGTAATGACCTTAGGTGACAGTACGATTGATACTACCATTGAAGTTATTCCTTCCGGATCTTTGGGATTAGACATCGCTCTTGGAGTAGGTGGATATCCAAGAGGAAGAATCATTGAGATCTACGGACCTGAATCTTCCGGTAAAACAACTTTAACGCTTCATGCTATTGCAGAAGCTCAAAAAGCTGGCGGAATTGCAGCATTTATTGATGCAGAGCACGCTTTTGACAGAGGTTACGCAGGAAAACTGGGAATTGATCTTGAAAACTTAATCATTTCTCAGCCGGACAACGGTGAGCAGGCTCTGGAAATTGCTGATAACCTGATCCGTTCGGGGGCGATTGACATCGTAGTTATTGACTCCGTTGCAGCCCTTACTCCAAAAGCGGAAATTGAAGGGGAAATGGGAGATTCAAAAATGGGTCTTCACGCAAGATTGATGTCTCAGGCATTGAGAAAACTTACTGCTACCATTTCAAGAACGAAATGTACCGTAATTTTCATCAACCAGCTGAGAGAAAAAATTGGTGTGATGTTTGGAAATCCTGAAACAACAACCGGTGGTAATGCATTGAAATTCTACGCTTCTGTAAGAGTAGATATCAGAAAAGCAAGTGCACCTATTAAAAATGGTGATGAAGCTATCGGAAGCCGTGTGAAAGTGAAGATCGTGAAAAATAAAGTAGCACCTCCTTTCAAACAAGCTGAATTCGATATTATGTACGGTGAAGGAGTCTCTAAAACAGGAGAAATTCTTGATCAGGCTGTAGAGCAGGGAATTGTAAAGAAAAGCGGTTCTTGGTTCAGCTATGAGGAAACTAAGTTGGGACAAGGTCGTGACGCTGTAAAAGATGTATTGAAAGACAACCCTGAGCTTGCTGAAGAATTGGAAAATAAAATTAAAGAAGAATTGAAAAATAAAGTGAAATAATCTTTTTTCAATATATAAATTTAAGACAGCTTTCAGGCTGTCTTTTTTTGTTTATAATGTCGGTTTTGGCTAAAGCCCACTCTATTGAATTTAATAAGATTGTTTGAATTTTGAATGTTTTAATCTTAATCACAATATTGGTTCTGTCATTCTGTCACATTCTTCTTCATGGTATTTTTTTTGAGACCTGTATAGAAAATTAAAAAACAAAAATTATTATGACTAAAGGAAATATTAATGTATCTGTGGAAAATATTTTCCCGCTTATTAAAAAATTTCTTTACAGTGACTACGAAATATTCCTGAGAGAGCTGATCTCCAATGCAACTGATGCCACTTTAAAATTAAAGCACCTGACAAGCATTGGGGAAGCAAAGGTTGAATACGGAAATCCGAAGATTGAAGTTAAAATTGATAAGGAACAGAAAACTTTACGTATTATCGACCAGGGAATTGGTATGACTGGTGAAGAGGTTGAAAAATACATCAACCAGGTTGCTTTTTCCGGTGCCGAAGAATTCCTTGAAAAATATAAGGATACTGCAAAAGACTCCGGAATCATCGGACATTTCGGCCTTGGTTTCTATTCTGCATTTATGGTGGCCGAAAAAGTAGAAATCCTTACAAAATCTTATAAAGAAGGTTCTGCTGTAAGATGGATCTGCGACGGAAGCCCGGAATTTACGCTTGAGGAAACATCTGACAAAACTGACAGAGGAACGGAAATCATTCTTCATATTGCAGAAGATTCTACGGAATTTTTAGAAGAAACTAAAATCCGTGAATTGTTGTCAAAATACAATAAATTCATGCCTGTTCCGATTAAATTCGGGACAAGAACGCACACCCTTCCATTACCGGAGGATGCCCCGGAAGATGCAGTGGCTGAAACCGAAGAAGTTGACAATATCATCAATAATCCAACACCGGCATGGACCATTGCACCGAGCGAGCTGACGAATGAAGATTATATGAAATTTTACCATGAACTGTATCCTATGCAGTTTGAGGAGCCTTTATTCAACATCCATCTGAACGTCGATTATCCTTTCAATCTTACAGGAATCTTATTTTTCCCGAAACTGAGCAACAATTTAAATATTGACAAGGATAAAATCCAATTGTATCAGAATCAGGTATTTGTAACGGACGAAGTAAAAGGTATTGTTCCGGATTTCCTTATGCTTCTTAGGGGAGTGATTGATTCTCCGGACATTCCATTGAATGTTTCCCGTTCATACCTTCAGGCTGATGGTGCAGTGAAGAAAATATCTTCCTACATCACTAAGAAGGTTGCTGATAAAATGTCTTCTTTGATCAACGAAAACCGTGAAGATTATGAGCAAAAATGGAATGACATTAAAATAGTGATCGAATACGGAATTATCACGGAAGATAAATTCGCAGAAAAGGCAGATAAATTCACATTATATCCTACCACAGACGGAAAATATTTCCTGTGGAATGAATTAATTGAAAAAATCCAGCCTGCCCATACGGATAAAGACGGCAATACAGTAATCCTTTATGCAACGAATGCTGATGAGCAGCACAGCTATATTCAGGCAGCTAATGATAAAGGTTATGATGTTTTGTTATTAGACTCACCAGTGATCTCCCACGTGATCCAAAAACTGGAAACTACAAAAGAAAAAATCTCATTCGCAAGAGTGGATGCAGACCACATTAATAACCTTATCAAAAAAGACGAACCGGTTATTTCCAAATTGAATGAAACTGAAAAGGAATCTTTAAAGAAAGACGTGGAAGAAGCTGTAAAAGATGCCAAATTCACGGTACAGCTTGAAGATCTTGACAGCAATGATGCTCCGTTTACGATCACGCAGCCGGAATTCATGAGAAGAATGAAGGAAATGCAGGCAACCGGAGGAGGCGGTATGTTTGGAATGGGAGGTTTTCCGGAGATGTATAATCTGGTAGTGAACTCGAACAGTGAACTCTCGAACCAGATTTTAAAGACAGAAAATCCTGAAGAAAAGGAAACCCTGATCAAATATGCTCTTGATCTGGCGAAACTTTCACAGAACCTGCTGAAAGGAAAAGACCTGACAGATTTTATCCAGAGAAGCTATAAGCAGCTGGAAAAATAATAAAACAGTACAGAATTGAATAAGGCTGTTCTCTTCATTGGGAACAGCTTTTTTCATGCTTTTGAATCTAAAAATCTGATTGTTATTGCAGATAAAGAGAATCCGATCTCGTTTAGTTAAAGACTAATGTTAAGCAAGGAGCATTATAATTTAAAAAAGAAAAATATTAACATACTGGTTGGATAGGTTTGATATTCTAAACTTTTCAAGCATTTTTGATTAAATTCTGCGGTTCACTGCATATTTTTTCCCTTTTTTATTGTACACATTGTGCTTTTTTTCCATTTTTGTATAAAATGTAGGATATGCAAAAAGAAAAATTACGCGTTATCAGAAAACAAAAAGGCTATACTCAGCAGCAGATAGCTGATATTATTGCGACTGATGTATCCAACTACAGCAGAAAGGAAAGTGGTGATGTTAATATTGTAAGGGATGAATGGGACAAAATTGCCCGTTTTTTGGATGTTTCGGTAGAAGATATTTATGAGGATGAGGAATCAAAAGTTGTGATCAATAATAATCATCCTGTATATAATGACCACTCCTCTTCATCATCAGGAACGATCACTCAGTTTCATAATATATCAGCTTCCATTATTCAGAATCTGCAGGATTATATTGCCCTGTTGAAAGAGGAAAATGAGAAATTAAAGGAAGAATTAAGGACACCGAAAAGCAGAAAATAAGGTTGTAGTTTAAAAACATACCCGTTTTTCCCGTATAAATTTTAAAGCTTTGAACACTTTGAGTATCAAGGCTTTTTTATTGATATTGATGAACCGGGAGTATTTAATAGCTGCGGATTAGACGCCTAAACTGTAAATATTTTAACTGCCCAATACATTTTATTCTAAATCTCCTCAAGTGGATTCCAGAACAGTTTTTTAAAATCTTTTATCCTCAAATTCTCAACGGTAATACCTTCTGCTTCCAGTCTTTTTTGAAATTCGGGAACAGATAATATGCCTGAGCTGGATATGACGCGGTGTGCCGGGACATCTTCCGGGCATTCTCCCATCGCCTTCCCTACATGACGGGAATGATTAGGATAACCTACCGCCTTAGCTATGGCACCATAAGAGGAAACCCTTCCTTTCGGGATAAGCCTTGTAATCTCGTAGATCTGTTGTTTAAAAATTTCGTCCATAGTATAGCGATCTTTTTTATCGTGTTGAAAGACAGGGTTTAATTAATCTTTAAACGCCTTTTTGCATCATTTTTGGATTCTAAGTCATTCGATGATGTCTGATTGTAAATATAAAGATATGAAAAAATCATTTTTCCGGCTGCTGAATGCAGTCAATAAAAAGTTGCTCCCAAAGTTGAGCAATAAAGATCCGAACCAGCTTAGTAAAATTGAGAAAGGAATTCTTGCCTACCGGTACTTTGTACTGGTAAACTCTCTTGACTGACCTCCAAGTACGTCATTGCGAGCGAAGCGAAGCAATTTCTGAATAATCTTAACTGCTAACTTTTTCTTAATGATTTATTTTGAAACATTAAAGTTAGATAAGACTTTAAGAATAAGTTTAAACTTCATTTTTAAGTGAGATTGCTTCGCTTCGCTCGCAATGACGGACGGGAAATAAAAAACGCTTCAAAGTGAATTGAAGCGTTGATATTTTTATAAGAAATTTATTCTTAAGAATTTTCTAGGATGTAAGAGAACATCAATGGTGCACAGATGGTAGCATCACTTTCAACGATGAATTTCGGTGTTGTGATATCCAGTTTACCCCAAGTGATTTTCTCATTCGGAACGGCTCCTGAATATGAACCGTAAGACGTTGTAGAATCTGAGATCTGGCAGAAATAAGACCAGAAAGGAATGTCATGCATCTCCATATCCTGATACAACATTGGTACTACACAGATCGGGAAATCTCCTGCGATACCTCCCCCAATCTGGAAGAATCCAACTCCTTTTCCAGCTGAATTTTTAGTATACCAGTCAGCAAGGTAGGTCATATACTCAATTCCTGATTTCATAGTGGTTGCGGTAAGCTCACCTTTAATACAGTAAGAAGCGAAGATGTTACCCATCGTAGAATCTTCCCATCCCGGAACTACGATTGGTAGGTTTTTCTCAGCTGCAGCAATCATCCATGAGTTTTCTCTTGGAATTTCATAATACTGCTCAAGGACTCCTGAAAGGATCATTTTGTACATGAATTCGTGTGGGAAATAACGCTCGCCTTTAGCTTCTGCATCTTTCCAGATCTCCACAATATGCTTTTGAAGTCTTCTGAAAGCTTCTTCTTCCGGAATACATGTATCTGTAACTCTGTTAAGTCCTCTTTCCAATAGATCCCACTCATCCTGTGCCGTTAAATCTCTGTAATGTGGAACTCTTTCGTAGTGAGAGTGTGCCACAAGATTCATCAAATCTTCTTCAAGGTTGGCTCCTGTACAAGAAATAAAATCAACTTTCCCCTGACGGATCATTTCTGCAAGGATTTTCCCCAATTCAGCAGTAGACATCGCTCCTGCTAAAGTGATCATCATTTTCCCGCCATCTTTAAGATGTGCAACATACCCCTTAGATGCATCTACCAATGCAGCCGCATTGAAGTGCAGGTAATATTTCTCTATAAATTCAGAAATCGGTTTGCTCATTTTTTTAATTTTTGCAAAGATAAAACTTAAAAACGGAATGCAACATGAGTACTTAGAGAATCTCTTGCCTGAACATTGTTTTTTAACAAATGATAAAAATAGTTTATCCGTAATCTCTTCATGAAAAAGTACAGCCTTGAAGCTGTACTTTCATCTAACAAATATAGATACACAGGAATTACCCGTGACAAGATTCTACGTTTAAAATCTCAATTTTTCTTTCACCGTCTTTAAAAGGCCAATTGATGATATCTCCTACTCTATACCCAACTGTCGCAAGCGCAATATCCGATAATATGGAATGCTTATTTTTCGCCGGCTTAGCTTTTGAAGAAGCTACGAAAATATATTCATGTTCAAAATTCTGAGTATGGTCTTTAATTGTCACTTTTCTGTTAACCGTCACGACATCGGCAGGAAGCTCTCTTCTCAATACCTGTTTAGCTTTTCTCAATTCTTCAGCAAGCCTTTTTTCTTCGGGCATGCTGACTTTTTTTCTTCTGAGCGTATCTTTTATAGCGTCATAAATTCCGGTAGTTACAATAATATGATTGGACATTTTTTATATTTTTAAAGTAATGGATGCAGTTATTCCCAGTGATCCAATGCAGGATTACACCTCTACTCAGTTTTTCTCCTGTAGAAAACTGCAAAAAATAATACGTGAAATTTATTGAAATACTTTCCCTGCCGTGGATCCTGACAGGGCTTAATTGATAAAGTCCTTAGAACTCTTCAGAAAAGAATCTGTATGTAAATATAACAGCGACAACAAAAGGCCATTAGAATGGCAGTCTGCTGATAAAAGAGTAAGTGCTGTCATAAATTAAACTGTTATTAATAATATTCTAAGATACTCAAAAATTTTGATGTGTGAAAAGAAAACTGCCTTTTCTGCCTTAATCCCTAAAACTTAAATTTCCTGTTCTCTTTCTTCTCGGAAATTTTCTTTTTGGTATCCAGGCGTTTCTGTTTTTGTCCTTTTGATGGTTTTGTTGCCAGTCTTTTCTTAGGAACAATTAAAGCTTTATTAACGAGTTCAATAATTTTTTCAATTGCTTTATTCTTGTTCATCAGCTGGGTTCTGCTTTCAGATACGGTCAGAAAAAGATATCCCTCTGCATTGATCCTGTTTTTCAGTTTAGTAAATATCAGTTCCTTCTGATTCTCAGAAAAAAATTCAGACCCGGCAACGAACCATAGAACGGTCACCGAAGTTTCCACCTTATTAACATTCTGCCCACCCGCTCCGCTGCTCCGGGAAGTTTTAAAGCTGAGTTCTTTTGAGAAGTCTTTCATGTTTTTTATTTTAAAGGTCTTGATTCAAGAGCCAGGAATCAGGAATTAAAGTACATCAAATAACGGGCAAAATTTATTGTCTTTCGGCTATTATTTTATTCAGTTCTATCCGGTTCACTTTTCCGTTTGGTGTTCGTGGAATGTTTTCAATGAAAATAATCTCTTTCGGTTTGTGAAAGCTTTTTTCAAAAGATATTCCAGTAATTTTTTTGATCAGATCATCCGCCCCTGATCCTTCTATCACCAATATCAGCTTTTGGCCAAGACTTTCATCTTTCAGACCTATAAAAACAGCTTCATTAGGAATTTCTTTTTTCACCAATGCTTCCAGTGTTTCAGGAAAAATTTTCGCTCCACCGGAATTAATGACATTGTCTATACGTCCCAGGAACTTAAACTGCTTTTCATTTTTAATTTCAACTAAATCATTAGTCTGTAATACTTCAGCATTAACATTTGGAGCAAAGATTTTCAGACAGCCTCTTTCATCCAGGTTGACAGATACGGTTTCGAAAGCCGTAAAGTAATCTTCCGGTTCCGGCATAAGCTGCTTTAAAGCAATATGGGAAAGTGTTTCAGACATTCCATAGGTTTCAAAAATACGGATACTTTCTAATCTTTTATTTTGAGCTATATTTCTTTTTAATGACTCAGAAACAGCTGCTCCCCCAATGATCAGATTTTTGATCCAATGGAGTTTATCCAGCGAATTCTCTACCTGAAGTGGAGTCATTGCACAGAAATCAATTTCTTCATTTAAATATTCAAGTGGTTTTAGAGATGGTTCGGTGACAATCAGCCTTAATTTTCTCACAATAGAACGGACTACCATCATTTTACCGGAAATATATTCAACCGGAAGACACAACAACGCCTTATCACCTTCTTTCAAGCCTAAAAAATTGCAAGTCATCACAGCAGAATTGACCATTTTATTTTTTTCGATTTCAAAAACTTTTGATGTTCCTGTAGAACCTGAAGTCTGAACTTTTACAGTAGATCCATCAGAAAACCATTCTTCTAAAAAGATTTTAGTTTTATGTTCGAAATCTGTTTGAAAGGATAAATTATTAATATTGAGATTATTGAAGTCTATCAGCATAATTGGGGTACATAAAAAGTCTTGTAAATGTAAAAAAAACTTTAAAAAATTCTTGTATCTAAACAAAAAAGCTGTAAATTTGCCTCACCAAAATAAAACAGACCTATAGTGTAACGGTAGCACTCCGGTTTTTGGTACCGTCAGTCGGGGTTCGAATCCCTGTGGGTCTACAAAC
>NZ_JBLFFJ010000006.1:0-280994 GCF_051400735.1 Chryseobacterium hilariae | reverse complement strand
CAGACCTATAGTGTAACGGTAGCACTCCGGTTTTTGGTACCGTCAGTCGGGGTTCGAATCCCTGTGGGTCTACAAACCATCCTTTTAAGGGTGGTTTTTGTTTTTATAACATCAGGTCTTTTTTTATTATTTTAAATTATCTTTTTTCGCAACAGTTTTTGTGTGTAAAGAAAAAAATTGTAGATTTGCACCACCAAAAATAAAGCAGACCTATAGTGTAACGGTAGCACTCCGGTTTTTGGTACCGTCAGTCGGGGTTCGAATCCCTGTGGGTCTACAAACCATCCTTTTTAAGGATGGTTTTTTTATTTAAAATAGCGATCAAAAGTATCTTTATATATTTTGGCGTTTTAAGAAAATTAATAAAGTTTGCTTTCATTGCAGATTAAATTAAACAATAACGGTTCGAAAGTGATGGTCCGTTCCGGCAGAAGTTATTATTTATAGTTGATTTTGTGATTCAACTCTAAAGGATTATTTTCTTCAAGAATATTTTTTTGCGCTTCTCTGATCATTTCATTTATATCTTTTTCATTTCCCTGAGGATCGGTAAAGGTTACTTTTTTGGCGGTTTTAGAATTCCAGGGGTCATTATAATAGGATTTTCCCAGACGATCATATTTTGCCCAATCGATGGTAATGGTTTTCTTCCTCGCATCAAACCAGTCGCCTCCTTTTTTTATTTGCACTAAATTGAATGAGTAATCATGTTCTGTATCTTCAATGGAAATGATTAAACCGGGCAATCCATTAAAAACATAAGGACCATCATTAAACGGTAGTTCAGATGTAAACCAGGCAATCCAGTTTCTGCCGCCATAATTAACTTCTGCTTTTTGTGATTTATATTTTCCTATTGTTTTTTGTTCTGATAAAATTTTCCAGTTTAAGGGTTCATCAATAGGAAGAAGATAATTCGCACGTAAATAAGTAATAACTTTCTCTACTTTATTATGATTCAAATCTTTTTTAACGTAAAATTGATTTTCAACTCCCATTTTATAGCCTCCATTTTTATTAATGAACGACAGAGAATCCGCTTTTTTAGCCATTGATTCCCGGAAAATAGAAATATTATTCTCAAAATCCAGCACCATATGATCCTTATAAATATCATCAGGTTTTTCTTTAGCTGATAAGAATTTAGTTTCATAAATAAAACTGAACCTCTGTGCAAAACAAAAGGTTGACACTAATGAAAAAAAGAAAATAAATTTCAATGGGTGTATTATTTTCATAAGTTCTAAGTTAAGTTTTGGATTTGCTGTTTGGATGTGAAACTCTAGTTTGATAAAGTCAAGCTCAAAAACTCAAGTAATTTATACAATTTTGGAGAGAAAGGCAACTGTTACATTTTGCACTTCAGTGGTGTAATGCAAAACGCATGTTTGCAAAGTTCTTAGTGCAACATAAATATATTATGGCTTTTTAATTGGACACAAAAAAGGACAAATAAAAATCCATCCTTTATGTTATTAAAACAAATCTATTTTACAGTTATCAATAAAACATCCGTAAACGCCTAGCTCCTACTTAGTTTTAGGTTTATACAGTTTAAACATCAGAAACAGAAAAATCAGCCATACCGGAATTAAAATAACTTGAATTTCCATTCCTGTAATGCTCATCAATACCAAAATAGCGACTAGAAACAGAATACAGATATAGTTCGAAACCGGATAAAATATGGAAGGAAATGAGGTCTTCACCCCCGTTATGTCTTTCTCTTTCCTGAATTTCAAATGGGTATAGCAGATCATCAGCCAGTTGATAATTAGAGTAGAAACCACCAAAGCCATTAAATACTCAAATGCTTTTTCGGGAACCAGTTTATTGATGATAATACAGATTCCGGCAAAACAGGACGAGATCAGGATCGCGTTGGTAGGAACACTGTTTTTATTCAGTTTCTTTAAAAATTTTGGAGCATTCCCCTGCTGCGCCAATCCGAAAAGCATTCTGCTGTTGCTGTAAACACTGCTATTGTACACTGATAAAGCCGCTGTCAGAACAATCAGATTAAGGATATTGGCAATTAAAACATTGAACTGGATCACCTTTCCGAAGATATTAAATTCAAATCCATTTAAATTCTGGAAAACCATGACAAAAGGGCTCGTCCCCTCGGTAATCTCTCTCCACGGGCTCAATGCAAATAAAATAACCAAAGCACCCACATAGAAAATTAAAATCCTGTAAATAACCTGATTGGTCGCTTTTGGAATCGTCTTTTCAGGATTTTTAGCTTCAGCAGCCGTGATCCCTATTAATTCCAGCCCACCAAAAGAGAACATGATCATTGCCATAGCTGCAAACAGTCCTGAAAAGCCGCCTTCCCCTTTATTAAAAAAACCTTTGGGAAAAAATCCACCGTCATTCCACAGATTTGAAATACTCGCTTTATCACCTCCGGTACCACTTAATAATAAATAAATACCAAAAACGATCATCCCAATAATGGCTACCACTTTAATGATGGAAAACCAGAATTCAGTTTCCCCATACACTTTTACAGAAGCCAGATTTAAGGCTGTAATCATGATAAAAAAGAATAAACTGGAAACCCAGAGTGGGATTTCGGGCCACCAAAAGTGAATATAATGGCCTATAGCCGTCAATTCAGCCATACTTACCAGAATATAGAGGATCCAGTAATTCCAGCCGGAAGCAAATCCGGGAAAATTCCCCCAGTATTTATAGGCAAAATGACTGAAACTTCCGGAAACAGGTTCCTGAACAACCATTTCGCCCAGCTGGCGCATAATAAAAAATGCAATAATCCCTGCTAAAGCATATCCCAGAATAACGGAAGGACCCGCTAAAACTGCTGCCGGACCGATCCCTAGAAACAGTCCCGTTCCTATGGCGCCTCCAAGGGCAATTAATTGAATATGTCTGTTGGTTAATCCTCTGACAAGAGTCCCATCATTGGACTCCGTTTTCTGTTCGCTGCTCATAAAATCAATTATGCCCTAAATATATAAAACTTTAGAGAAATTTGACTTCTATGAAGCCTACAGAATTCAATAGATTCAGTTTTAAAGAATTAAAAAATAAAATGGAGTGTTCTTTACAGATATTCCTCCGGAATTGAAATATTATTCTTTTTCATGTATTCCAAAAGCGACTGATAGCGGTCATCATTCCCGTCTGTTCCACATTTGTGAGAAATACTGCAGATGTCTGAAGGCTTAATTTCTAGGATATCGGAGATCTTCGTCAGGATTTCCAGATTGATCTTCACTTTAGAATTTTCAATGTCAGAATAGGCCTTCTGGGAAATGCCCATCTCAAAAGCCATATACTCCTGCGTAAAGTCTTTGCTTCTACGGATTTTCCTGATATTTTGACCACATACTTTCATCGTTCTTGTTTTAGTAGTTTTCGGTATAGTTTAGAAGGATACCTACTAGACTTACACAAAGTTAATAAATACCTTTGTCAAAACATTATACACGTTACATGATATTTATTTTTTCATATAAATCAAGGTCAATACCATCTGATTTCAGAGGATAAATATTTTCGGTACAATACAATTGGAATTATGGAGACGCAAAAATTCAATTATGACAATAATATTGTCAGAGCATTCTTGTATGCTACTATCGTATTCGGGCTGGTCGGCTTTCTGCTGGGACTTACAGCCGCGCTGATGCTTTTCTACCCTGAATTACCAGAGTTTTTATTCGGAACGGATGATACCACAATCCAGAGTTTGAGAAGTGGAAATATCCAGGGCCTGATCAACACGCAGGGTGCTATGGGATTCGGAAGGATAAGAATGCTCCATACCAGTGCCGTTATTTTTGCTTTTGTGTGTAATTCCTTCTTCTGCGGTGCTTACTACAGTATGCAGAGGCTTTTAAAAACAAGAATGTACAGCGACACGCTTTCATGGATCCATTTCTGGAGCTGGCAGCTGATGATCGCCGCTGTAGTGATCACTTTCTTAATGGGAATCAATACTTCTAAGGAATATGCAGAACACGAATGGCCGATTGACATCCTTATCACTTTCTCATGGGTTGTTTTTGGAATCAATATGTTCGGAACCATTGCGAAAAGAAGGGTAAGACACCTTTATGTAGCCATCTGGTTTTACATCGCAACCTGGATTGCCGTGGCCATGCTGCACATCTTTAATAATCTTGAAGTTCCCCTGTCATTCACAAGCTGGAAATCCTATTCCGTATATGCCGGTGTAAAAGATGCTCTTGTACAGTGGTGGTACGGTCACAATGCCGTAGCATTCGTACTGACAACTCCGGTGCTGGGTCTGATGTACTATTTCATGCCGAAAGCGGCACAGCGACCTGTCTTCTCCTATAAATTATCCATTATTCACTTTTGGTCGCTGATTTTCGTATACCTTTGGGCTGGCCCTCACCACCTTCAGTATACAGCGCTTCCGGCATGGGCTCAGGCCGTAGGTACGGGATTCTCTATTATGCTTATCGCTCCATCATGGGGAGGAATGCTGAACGGCCTTCTTACCTTAAGAGGTGCCTGGGATAAAGTAAGAGAAAACCCGATCCTTAAATTCTTTGTGGTAGCCATTACGTGTTATGGGATGGCCACTTTCGAAGGACCTTTATTAGCTACAAAATCTTTAAATAAAATCGGGCACTACACAGACTGGGTAATCGGGCACGTACATTTGGGTGCGCTTGGATGGAACGGATTCATGGCTTTCGGGGTAGTCTATTACCTGATCCCTATCATGTGGAGAACACCGCTATGGTCTAAAAAATTAGCCAACTGGCATTTCTGGCTGGGAACATTAGGAATTATCTTTTACGCAGTTCCGATGTATATCTCAGGATTCACACAGGGGTTGATGTGGAAACAGTTCAATCCGGATGGTACTTTAATGTATAAAAACTGGCTGGATACGGTAACAGCAATCATTCCTTACTTTAAAATGAGATTCTTAGGAGGTATCCTTTATCTTTCAGGAGCTATTTTAATGGTGATAAATGTTATTAAAACCGTAAGATCAGGATCATTTCAGAAAGAAGTTCCTGCAGAAGCTCCTGCACTGGCGGATATCGGCACTGCAAGAAAACAAGGCGAGGGCGTACACCTTTGGCTGGAAAGAACTCCAAAGCTGCTTTCTATTCTGGCTTTCATCACTGTAGCTATCGGCGGATTAATAGAAATCGTTCCAACATTATCATTAAAACAAAGCGTTCCGACGATTACCGCTGTAAAACCATACACACCACTTGAGCTGGAAGGAAGAGACTTATATGTTCGTGAAGGATGTAACTCCTGCCACTCCCAGATGATCCGCCCTTTCCGTGATGAAATCGTAAGGTTTGAAGGTAAAAACGGACAGTATTCCAAAGCCGGAGAATTTATTTACGACAGACCTTTCTTATGGGGATCCAAGAGAACAGGACCGGATCTTCACAGAGAAGGTGGCAGAAACCCGGATTCATGGCACTTTAAACATATGTACAACCCAAGAATTACATCTGCAGGTTCCATTATGCCGCGTTTTCCGTGGTTGATTACAAATAAACTGGACCGTACTCAAATGGTTGCCAAGATGAGATTAATGAAAAATGCTTTCGATGTACCTTATTCAAAGGCTGAAATAGATTCTGCAAACCAATGGGCAGACAACCAGTCTAAAGCCATTGTACAGAGAATTTATTCCGAGGCCACAGATGTGAAAGACCAGATGGAAAAAGAAAAAACAGCAAAAGGTGCATCTCATGTACCGCTTGAGCAGAGAGAAATTATAGCGATGATCGCCTATCTGCAAAGATTGGGAACCGATATTAAAACGACACAGATCCAGACCGCAAATGCTGAATAACCTTTAAAATTGACTGTAATGAAAAAGAGAACCCCAATTTCAATATATATCGCAACAACGATAGGCTTAACGATCATGGCGTTTGAAATGTTCGCCGGAGACTCAGGTTATTTTTCCTCGCCGTTTTTCTGGGCGCTTATTGTGATCGCTGTCATTCTTCTCCTGATCATGAACTCTATCGGAGATCTGGTGGAAAATGAAAGTTTCAGCAGGCTGTCCGAAGAGGAAAAGAAAGAATATTTGGCTGAAAAAAGCATTCCGTATTACCAGAAACTTTGGAATTCAGCGTTCAAAAAACAATCTGCTACCGAAGAAAAAGATATTTTGATCGACCACGGTTTTGACGGAATCACGGAGCTTGACAACTCACTGCCTAAATGGTGGATAGGTCTTTTCTGGTTCGGATGTATTTTTTGCGTGGTCTATATGACAGCCTTTGCCTTTACAGAATATGCCCATCCTGAAGCAGAATATGATAAAGAAGTAAAAACAATGCTGGCATCCATAGCAGAATATGAAAAAACAGCACCCCAGATCGATCTGGAAACCGCAAAATACAGTGCAGACCATATCGCAGAAGGTCAGGAGCTTTTCAAAACCAACTGTGTAACCTGCCACGGTGACGGAGGAAAAGGAGGTATCGGCCCGAACCTTACGGATACGCACTGGATCAATATCAAAGAAAAAAGCCTGTTTAAAAATGTTTTCTGGATGCTTGAAAACGGCTCTCCCAATAATCCTACGATGCGACCATTTATAAAAGAAGGAACTATCAGCGGAAGAGATGCTGAAAAAATTGCGGCCTATATCTATCACATCAACCAGGAAACGGCTCCTATCACTCCGGCTCAGGGCGGTGCAGCTCCTCAGGGTGAGGAAGTAAAATGGGAAAACGCAAACAATTAACAAAATTTATTATCTCCATATATCTCTGCCCCCTTTGAAACCTCTCTAACATTTGAATTTCATTTTTGCTAACCTTTTCAACATTAAAAATGATTAAAAGGGGGCTTTTAAAGAAAAAATCCAAACCTTGGTTGTCTTTATCAACTGATTCACTTGACAACTACTAAACTAAATTCCATAATAAGGCAGCCAAGGCAGGATTTTTGTATTGCTAGTAGGATACCACAACAAGGAACTTATAAAATAGTATTCTTATCTTTGTTTGAAACCTAATCGCATTTGAAACTGAAAATTAACAAAAGAAAGCTCTTAAAGCGTATTGCAATAACCTTTATTTCAATATTGGTTTTTCTTACCCTTCTGATATTTAGCTTAAGGCTTCCTGTCGTTCAGAACTTCATCAAAGACAAACTGGTTGTATATCTTGAGAAAAAAATCAAGACCAAAGTAAGCTTGGAAAGGGTGAATATAGGCTTCCCGAACAGCCTTATTATGGAAAACCTTTATCTTAAAGGACAGGATGTAGATACACTTCTTGCCGTAAAAAAACTGGATGTTGGCTTAAATATGCTGAAGCTTATCAGTTCCACTGCTGATATTACGTCGGTAGATCTTGAAGGAGCCCGCGCCAATGTAGTACGAAAACCCAACGGGACTTTCAATTTCGATTATATTATTAATGCTTTTGCGACCAGCGATAAGGAAGAAAGTCCTTCCAAACCGTTTATTATTTCCCTGGATAAGATCAATTTAAAAGATATCGGAGTGACGTTCAACGACCAGCAGTCGAGGAATGATATTCAGCTCTATTTCAAATCATTTGACACAAGGGTTAAAACTTTTGACCTCAACAAAAACACCTATGCCGTTAATGATATCAATCTGGACGGACTGAGATTAAAATTAAAGCAGGATCTTGTTGAAGAAGTCTCTAAAAAAGTAGAGAAAAAGGTAGATTCACTTAATGACAAAAAGCCGATGAGTATTGGTCTCAGAGGAATAAAGCTTACCAATTTCAATATTGATTACGGTGACGATAACACCAAAACTTTTGCTAAAGTTCTGTTCAAAGAATTAAGTACGAAGGTCAATAAGCTTGATCTTGAGAATAATTCCTATAATATTTCCAATGTTTTTCTTTCCGGGGCAGATATTAATGCCAACCTGTATCTTCCTGCACAGGACGCCAATCCTAAAGATCAGAAAAAACCTCAAGTTTCAAAAGTTTCAGACAAAGATAAAGCCATGAAGCTGCTTCTTGGAAAACTTGTCCTTAATGATGTGAAAGCCGTTTACAATAACACAGCGATTGCTCCCACCAAACAGGGAATGGATTTCAACCATATGAATTTTTCTAAAATGAACGTGGAGGTAAGACGCTTCAAAATGGAGAATAATACTTTTGCAGGAACAGTAAATTCAGCAGAAATTCAGGAAGGAAGAGGGCTGAATATCCAGAAATTCAATACAGATTTTGTATATGCAGAAAAACAGGCTTACCTGAAGGATCTTTATCTGCAAACCCCGAAGACACTGATCCGTGATGAGGTGATTTTAAATTATGATTCTATTGATCAGCTGACTTCAAACCCGGGCACTGTAAAAATTTCAGCCAATATTAAAGATTCCAAAATAGGTTTCGCTGATATTTTAAACATTGTTCCTACTTTACGAAATACGGTTCCTTTCAACAAATATCCAAACGCTATCCTCCATGTCAATGCCAATGTTCAGGGAATGGTGAACGACCTTCTGATCAAAGATCTTAAAGTCTCAGGACTGGATCAGTTGAGAATTGCTGCATCAGGAAGAATCACAAATGCGATGAAGCCTGAAAACCTTAATTATGATCTTAGGATCGGAGAATTTTCAGCAGAAGCTAAAACAGTGTACAATCTGGTTCCGAAAAATACAATTCCTTCCAATATATCCCTTCCTTCTCATTTCAGTATCAAAGGAAATGCAAAAGGAACGACTAAGGTGATCAAGACAGACCTTAACCTCTACTCTACCCTTGGAAATGCTGCCATCGTGGCAAATGTGGATATGAGCAGAAAAAACCGAGAGCTGTATGATGTAAAAGCCAATCTCCAGGCTGTCCAGGTTGGAAAGATCATTCAAAATAAGGATATTGGTCCTGTTACCGCACAAATTTCAGCAAAAGGCGAAAGCTTTGATTTTAAGAATGCCAAAGCTAACCTTAAAGGACATGTTGCATCTGCCGTCTACAAAGGATACCGTTACCAGAATATGGATTTAACGGGTAAAATAAACCGTGGAGTCTACAATATTGTTTTAAACTCGAAAGACCCGAATGCGAATCTGAATTTAATAGCTTCCGGAGTCTACAGCGAAAAAAATCCTACGGTTAAGATCAATGGTGAAGTGATTAAGCTTGATGTGAATAAGCTTGGATTCTATGAAAAGCCAATGATTATTGCCGGAAAAATTGACGGTGATTTTTCGAGCCTCAATCCGGATGCTTTAAACGGTTACCTAAACCTGAAAGATTTTGCATTCTCAGATACAAAAGAGGTTTACCCTGTACAGGAAGTGAATCTGAAAGCTTCTTCCACCCAGGATTCCACGCAGATTCTTTTCAATTCTCAGGTTGCTGATGTTTCTTTAAAAGGGAAATATAAGCTGACACAGGTTTTTGGTGCTTTAACGCAGACGGTTAATCAATATTACCAGTTCCAAAAGCCGGAAAAAGGTCAGAAAATTGATCCGGGGCAGTTTTTTACATTCAATGCAAAGATCAAAAATGATGATCTGATCAGAAAGTTTGTTCCGGATCTGAAAAGCTTTGAAACCATCAATTTAGCTGGAAATTATGATGCAGATTCCCAAAAAATAGAAATATATGGACAAATCCCGCAATTGTTATATGGTGAAAATTCTTTGGAAAACGTTGCTTTAAAAGTGACTAATGAGAACCAGGCGCTGCAGTACAGCCTCAATGCAGGTTCTTTAAAAAGCTCCAGTTTCACCCTGAAAAAAATCGCAGTAAACGGAGATGTTGCCAATAATATTATCAATTACAATATTACCACGAAAGATGACAAAGACGCCACTCAGTTCCTCATTGCAGGAAATGCAAAATCGTTGAATGATATTACAGAAATTTCTCTGAACCCAAATGGTTTAAAGCTAAATTACTCGGATTGGAATGTTGCTGAAAACAATAAAATCCAGATCAGCAGCCAGGGCATTTTAGCAGATCATTTTATCCTGTCCAATGGCGGAAGTGAGATATCGCTTCAGTCTGAAACCGACCGCCCAACCAGCCCTTTAAATGTTTCACTAAAAGATTTTAAAATTGAAACGATTACTGAACTGATTAAAAAAGATACGGTTCTGGCAAAAGGAACTATCAACGGAACAGCTCAGCTTAAGGATGTCACGAAAAACATGACCTTCACTTCCGATCTGAATATTACAGACCTGATTGTGTACGGAAGCCCTGTTGGAAATCTGGCGGTAAAAGTGAACAACACTTCACCGAATATTTTAAATGCTGATGTTGCTCTTTCCGGCAATAATAACGATGTAAAAATCCTTGGGGATTATAATACTTCTTCCAGTACATTTGATCTGAATATGGCCATCAACCAGCTCCAGCTGAAGAGTGTTCAGGGCTTTTCCATGAATGCGATAACGAATACAGAAGGCTATCTTTCAGGGAATTTAAAAATCACTGGAAATACAGATAAACCAAATATTTTAGGTAAAGTAAAATTCAATGATGCTGGTCTTGAAATTACAAAAACAGGCAGCGATTTCAGAAAATTGAATGACGAAATTGATTTTACAAACCGAGGAATCGAGCTTAATAAGTTTAGGATAAATGATAAGGATGGAAATTCTCTTGTAATCAACGGGCAGATTCTTACCCAGACTTACAGGGATTTTGCATTCAATCTTGATGTGAATGCGAAAGACTTCAAGGTGGTCAATTCAGAAAAATCCAATGATGCGATGATGTATGGAATTCTTGCGATTGATGCGGGACTTCATATCAGAGGAAATTTAGATCTTCCAAAAGTTGACGGCAGGCTGTCGGTGTCTGATGATACAGATTTCACTTTTGTCCTTCCGCAGTCCAGCCCTTCCCTGCAGGAAAGAGACGGAATTGTAGAGTTTATTGACCAGGACCAGGTAGTTTTAAATAAAACCATCAAAGCCGATTCGCTGAAAGCACAAAGTCGTTTCAAAGGAATGGATGTAAGTGTAAATATTGAAGTAAGCAAAGAAGCTAAACTGTCTATTGTTATTGATAAAGCCAACGGAGATTTTGTAAAACTTCAGGGTGAAGCGGAACTGACCGGAGGAATAGACCCGTCGGGGAAGACAACTCTTGTGGGAGTGTATGAAGTGGAAAAAGGATCTTATGAACTTTCTGTAAGTCTTCTGAAACGTAAGTTTGATATCCAGAAAGGAAGTACGATCACATGGACCGGAGAGCCTACCGCAGCAACAATGGATATTACCGCAGTCTATAAAACGGAAGCTCCGCCTATAGATCTCGTTGAGCAGCAAGTGAGCGGTGAAGATGCGTCCGTAATGAATCAGTTTAAGCAGAGAATACCTTTCAATACTTTGTTAAAAATGAAAGGTGAGCTTCTGAAACCGCAAATCACGTTTGATATTACTACGGATGAGAAAAACAATTCTGTATCCTCAACGGTAACTGATATTGTAGACCAAAAGCTTACTCAGCTCAGAACACAGGAATCGGAAATGAACAAGCAGGTTTTTGCTCTTCTGCTGCTGAACCGTTTTATTGGAGAAAATCCGTTTGAATCCGGCGCAGGAATGTCAGCTGAGATGATGGCCAGACAGAGTGTGAGTAAAATTCTGTCGCAGCAGCTGAACAATCTGGCTTCTGGCCTGATCAAAGGAGTTGATATTGACTTGGGTCTTGATTCTTCTGAAGATTATTCAAGCGGAACAAAAAATACAAGAACGGATCTGAATGTAGGAGTGAGCAAAAAATTGCTGAATGACAGGCTGAAAGTTTCAGTGGGAAGTAATTTTGCCCTGGAAGGTGAAGCGCGTCAAAACGAAAATACAACAAATATTGCAGGAAATGTCACGATAGACTACAGCCTTTCAAAAGACGGAAGGTATATGCTTCGGGCGTATCGTAAGGATGAATATCAGGTAGCTCTTCAGGGACAGATTATAGAAACGGGATTAGGATTCATCATCACTTTAGACTATGATAAATTCCGGGAGATTTTTCAAAAATCCAAGAAGGACAGACGTAAAAAAGAAAACAAAAATAACCAGGTAGTAGAATTTAAATAATGAAAATCAGATTTAATATATATTGGAAATACCTATTTGTTTCAGGATTTGCGGCTGTTACTTTCTCATGCAGCAATACAAAATTCCTGAAGGAAGGTCAGATGCTTTATGTAGGAGGGGAAGTGAAGATAGAGAATGATACTATTTCCAAAAAGGAGAAAAATGAGCTTCAGTCTGCATTAGAGGAAAATCTGGTTCCTAAACCCAATTCCACCATATTGGGACTGCGTCCGAGGCTGTATTTTTATAATATCGCCAAAGAGCCTAAAAAAGATAAAGGATTCAATTACTGGCTGAAATATAAGGCGGGTGAAAAACCTGTTCTGTTAGGAGATGTAGATCGCGAATTCAACAGAAAGATCATTGAAAACTATTCTGAAAACAAAGGCTATTTCAATGCCAGAGCTACCTATGATACGGTTTCCAAGAACAAAAAGGCAAAGGTAATTTATACTGTAAGGCCGGGCTCAAGATACTTCATCAGTAATGTTAAGTTTCAGCAGGATTCTTCGCTTGTCAATAGAGAAATTCAAAGTTTAACGGATAAAACTTTACTTAAACCCGGAAAACCTTTTGATCTTGATGTGATTAAAAATGAAAGAGAGCGTATTGATGATGGCTTAAAAGAAAGAGGGTTTTATTATTTCAATCCTGATAATATTATTGTTCAGGCAGACAGTACGGTAAGTAAAAACCACAAGGTTGAACTTAACGTAAAATTAAAAGAAAATACTCCCGATTTGGCAACGGAGCAGTTCAGTATTGACAAGGTCATTGTATTTCCGAATTATAATATCCAGGATGTAAAAAGAGGCAAATACAGTGTTCCGATGAATACGGATTCACTTTCTAAATATGCATACAATGACATTTATATAATTGATCCCCAGAACAAATTCAAACCTAAGATTTTCGACAGAGCTCTGTATTTTAAGAAAGGGGATCTTTATAACCGTTCCAATCACAATCTTACGCTTAACCGCCTGATCAGTCTGGGCGTTTTTAAATTTGTGAAAAATGAATTCATTGTTTCGGATTCCTTAAAACATCAGTTTGATGCTTATTATTTACTGACCCCGAGACAAATTCAGTCGCTGAGGCTGGAAGCTTTAGGAAGAACCAATTCCGCCAATTATGCGGGGAGTGAATTAAATCTGAACTGGACGCACAGAAATTTTTTCAGAGGAGCCGAACAGTTTAAGGCGTCCGTTTACGGAGCTTTTGATTTCCAGATGGGAGGCCAGGAAAATGCAAAGAATCTTTTCCGTGCAGGAACGAATGTTCAGCTTTCAATTCCAAGAATTGTAGCACCTTTCCGTTTTAATTCTTCAAGTGCTTTTGTTCCGAGAACGAATATCAATTTAGGATTTGAATTCCAGAACCGTACCGAATATTATACGCTTAATACGTTCAGTGCATCATTTGGTTATTTATGGAAGGAAAATGTGAGAAAGGAACATGATCTGAAACTATTGGATGTAACATTGGTTTCTCCTGCCAAGGTTACCGCTTTGTATGATTCTATATCGGCTAACAGTGATGCCATGCAAAGAGTTGTTCAAAAACAGCTTATTTTTGGACCTACCTATTCTTATACATATACCAATACAATGCTGTCTAAACCCACTACCATTTATTATAAAGGGACATTGGATTTAGCAGGAAATATTACAGGTTTGGTAACCGGTGCTAATGTTGAAAAAGGAAAAGAAAAAAAGATCTTCGGAATTCCTTTCAGTCAATATGCTAAAATGGAGAATGACTTCAGGCTTTATCATAAGTTCACAGAGAAAACATCTTTAGCTACAAGATTTATAGGCGGAGTAGCTTATCCTTACGGGAATTCAGAAAACATTCCTTTCTCCAAACAGTTCTTTTCAGGAGGGAGCAACAGCGTAAGAGCATTCCGTGCCAGAACATTAGGCCCCGGAAGTTTTGATCCGAGAACAATAAAGTCAGGTTATTATTTTGATCAGTCCGGAGATATCAAGTTAGAACTTAATGCGGAATACCGTGCTAACCTTTATAAGTTTTTAAATGTTGCTGTATTCGCAGATGCTGGAAATGTATGGTTAATTAACGAAGACGCTCAAAGACCTGGTGCTAAATTTTCGAAAGAATTTTTAAGTGAAATTGCAGTGGGGGCCGGAGTTGGCCTAAGACTTGATTTTTCTATCTTAATTTTAAGACTGGATCTTGCTATGCCATTGCGTGTTCCTTATTATGAAAAAGGAGACCGATGGGCATTTAACCGAATCAACTTCGGAGATTCACAATGGAGAAAAGATAATTTAATTTTAAATATAGCCATCGGATATCCTTTCTAATATGATCAATACCATCAAGTTTTTCTGGGAGGTACTGAAAGATACCTTTACTGAGTGGAATGATTCTTCCGCATCAAAAGATTCGGCAAGCCTTGCCTATTATGCGATATTTTCTATCCCCGGACTATTGATTATCATTATATGGATTGCAGGAAATTTTTTCGGTGAAGAAGCTATCCGTGGCGAGATCAGTAACCAAATCGGCGGATTGATGGGAAAAGACGTTGCTAAAAGTATTGAAGGGATGATTGCGGGAGCACTTATTGACAAGCAGAATATTTTTATGAAAATTGTAGGAATCGGATCGTTAGTTTTTGGTTCCACTACTTTATTTTTCCAGCTGCAGCATACTTTAAATGCGCTTTGGGACGTTGAAGCAGCTCCTAAAAAGGCATTGGTGAAATTTCTTTTGGACAGAGCCAACTCATTAGGAATGATTCTTATTCTAGGTTTTTTACTGATGATCACCATGATTTTATCTTCACTGATCAGTTTGTTTAACAACTGGATCACCAGCTATTTTGGTCTTGAAACCTATATGCTTGTAGAGTTTGTGAATTTTGCCATTGGTTTTGGATTGGTAATGCTCTTATTTGCGTTAATGTTCAAAGTACTTCCTGATATAAAAATCAGCTGGAAACCTGTATGGAAAGGTGCTTTACTGACCACCATTTTATTTACACTGGGTAAATTTTTGTTGAGTCTGTATTTTGGTAACTTTAAACCTACTTCTACCTTTGGAGCGGCAGGAACCGTTATTTTAATTATGATGTGGATTAATTATTCCTGTATGCTTATATTTTTCGGAGCGGTGTTTACAAAAGTGTATAACTACAAAAAAGGTTATAAAGTTGTTCTTTCCAAGCATGCAAAATGGAGCGCCGCGAAGCTTTATAAAGACAGTAAAAGGGAAAGTGAGTTGAGAGCGCGTGGAGAGGTTCGGGATGCGTGATGCGCGTTGATACAATTCCCGAATACAAGTTCCAATTGTACTAATAGTTTTTGATTATTAATACATTTTTACATCAAAAAAACAGCCTCCCAAAATTTTAGGAGGCTTTATTTTTTTTACATTCTGTCTACGGTTCCGATACCGAGCAATGCTAATGATTTTTTGATCGTTTTAGCTGTCAGGTCAGATAAATTTAAACGGAATTGTTTTAATTTTTCATCTTCCAGTTTCAGAATGATATTACTCTGATAGAATGAATTATAAGATTTAACCAGATCATAAACATAGTTCGCTACTAAAGCAGGACTTAATGCTTCTGCTGATTTTGCAACCACAGTTTTGTAGTTTGTCAATAACATGATCAGTTCTTTCTCGTATTGATTTAAGGTTACATCAGAAACTTCATTGTAATCTACATCAGCCTTTGACAGCAACGATTGAATACGTGCATAGGTATAAAGAATAAACGGACCTGTATTTCCTGAAAATTCCACACTTTCAGCAGGATTAAACATCATTTTTTTCTTTGGATCTACTTTTAGCATAAAATACTTCAAAGCAGCTAATCCTATTACCTCGTAAGAAAATTCTTTTTCTTTTTCAGAAAGCCCTTCCAGTTTTCCTAGTTCTGTAGTGATGGATTTTGCTGTTCCATACATTTCCTGCATGAGATCATCTGCATCTACCACGGTTCCTTCTCGGGATTTCATCTTACCTTCAGGAAGCTCTACCATTCCGTAAGAAAGATGGAACAATTGATCTGCCCATGGATATCCTAACTTTTTCATGATTTTAAATAAAACCTGGAAGTGATAATCCTGCTCGTTTCCTACCGTATAGATCAGCTTTTGGATATTATTCTCCTTAAAACGCTCTACAGCTGTTCCTAAATCCTGAGTCATATAAACCGAAGTTCCGTCTGAACGAAGCAAAAGCTTCTGATCAAGCCCCTCATCGGTAAGATCACACCATACGGAACCATCTTCTTTTTGATAAAGAATACCTTTGTCCAATCCTTCCTGGATGAGATCTTTTCCTAAAATATAGGTGTTGCTTTCGTATTGAACCTGGTCAAAATCTACTCCTAGTCTTTGATATGTCTCATTGAATCCTTTATAAACCCATGAATTCATTTCGTTCCAAAGGTCTCTTACCTGCTGATCTCCGTTTTCCCAGTCTACAAGCATTTTCTGAGCTTCTTTGATCAGCGGAGCATCTTTTTTAGCCTGTTCTTCTTCTATTCCCTGGTCTACAAGTTCTGCAATTTCTTTTTTGTAATTCTTATCAAATTCCACGTAGTAGTTTCCGACAAATTTATCTCCTTTTGTATTCGTTGTTTCTGGAGTCTCTCCATGTCCGAACTTCTCCCAGGCCAGCATAGATTTGCAGATATGAATCCCTCTGTCGTTGATGATCTGAGCTTTAATCACATCATAGCCAGCTTCTTTCAAGATCTGAGCTACAGAAAACCCTAAGAGGTTATTTCTGACATGTCCTAAGTGAAGCGGTTTATTGGTATTTGGAGAAGAATATTCCACCATTACAGTAGAATTTTTCTTTTCAATTGTATCAAAATCATTACTCACAGATCTGAAGTTATCCACAAACAGCTGGTTCTGTACCTTAACATTAAGAAATCCTTTCACCACATTAAAGCTTTCGAACAGATCAGACTGCTCAGTTAAAGCTTCTCCCAGTTCAACACCGATTCTTTCCGGATTTTTCTTAAGCTGTTTTACCAATGGAAATGTAACAATGGTAAAGTCGCCTTCAAATTCAGTTTTATTTTCCTGAACTTCCAGATTGATTTCTTTTAACTGATATACATTTAAAATAACCTCTGCAAGTTTCTTTTCTATACTATCTTTAATATTCATGTGTATATATTACTTTTTTAAGGGGCCACATGGAATAGCCTGCTTGTATCAAAATTTTGAAATACAAATATACGGAAATAAAAAAACCGCCCGAAGGCGGTTAAAAATTTAAATGGTCTTAGTTATCCCACCAAACTGGTATATTCACATCACTTACAACTACAGCATTGCTATTTAATGTTCTTTCAGCTTTAGGAGTTATTAATCTCAAAGGTATTTTTTTAGATTGACTATTCTGATTAGGTGTTAATACAGGAAAGCCTGTACGTCTCCAATCATTATAGGGTTCCATTGTAGTAAACAGGGCAGAATATTTTTGAGTGATGATATTCTGTAATGATACTGTTGCCGAAGCCGTAGTAGCAAAATCAGGGTGATCTGCACCTGTAACATCTACTAAAGATGAACTTACAGCAGCTTTAAGAGCGGTTTGAGCATCTGCAGTATTTCCTAATCTGAATTGTGCTTCAGCTTCTATGAATTTTATTTCACTATAACTAAATATTATATTCGATGTACTTGCACTTCCTGCAAAATAATTTCCAAATGGTGAAGCATCTACATCACTATCTTCTGGAGCTGACCCAGAATAACCACCGGATGTATTTAATTCAGCATAGTAAGGTAGTCTTGGGTCATTATAATTCTGTAAAAGATCTACAAAATATTTCCCCATAGACATATAACCTGATCTTTGATTATTAAACCCGAACCAAAGATTTTGATTATTTCCCCCATCAAACTTAGCTATTAAATTATCATTCTTAGAACTAAAAGAATTTTTTAAATAATTTAAGGCTTTCTCTGCAGCAACAGTACTACCTTCTCTCTGAGTAAGTCTTAGGGCATATCTTGCTTTAATTGCATAGCTAATTTTTTCCATTTATCTGTATCTCCTCCGTAAAAGATATCATCACCTCCGGGTAAACCTAAATTAGCACTTTCCGGCTTTGCTAAATCCACAATTGCACTATCCAAATAGCTTTGAATTTGCGCAATAACATTTTGCTGAGAATCATATTTAGGAGAGAAATTCTTCACTCCCTGAAACGCTTCTGAAAAAGGCACATCACCCCATGCATCAGTTGCATATCCGATATTTAAAGCTAATAAAATCTTAGCCATACCTGAATAGTAAGGATATTTAGCTCCAAACTGATTGATTATCTGATGAAGGTTTATCCCAGTCTGATAGATATTAGACCAATCTGTTTCATTATCCATTTCTGTTAAAAAATAATTGGTATAATCTAATGACTGAAACTGATTACCATTGGTATGCTGAGTAAACAAACTTATTTGTCTTGTAAGATTACCTGCTGAATTACTAATTGTTCCTATTGCAGCACCTGTAAATAGAGTTTTAGGAGAAGTAACTTCTGTAGGATTATTGGGATCATTATTAAACGTATCTAGCTCATGCTGGCAAGAATTGAGAAATAATCCAGCAATAATTATAGGTATGTATATTATTTTTTTCATAATTAAAAAGTGAATTTAAATGACATTGTATAACTCTTTGTCCCTGGATTATTGAAGTAATCAAATCCATTGGTATTAGAACCTGCACCGGCAATAGATGTTTCGGGATCTACACCTTATAGTTAGTAATTAAAAATAAGTTTCTAGCGGAAAAAGAAACCTGAGCATCTCTTATAAAAGATAGAGTTTTAGTATTGGACAAAATTTTACCAAAATTATATGATAAACTTACATCTCTTAGCCTAAGCCAATTTATATCTCTTTCCATCTGTTGTTCATTCACGCTACCTGACCCATCTCCTAAAAAGCTTGAATAGTACTGTTTGTTATTAATTGCTATCGTATTAGGAGCTCCAGTTTCAGTAACACCTGGTATTGTATACATAGCTGATCTGTCATCAGCAGAAGCTTGTGTCATTCCTAATCTATGTAATCTCGCTAATGTTCCGTTCCAAATATCTCCACCTTTACGTACATCTAATAAGAAGCTTAAAGACCAGTTTTTATAACTGAAATTATTTCTGATTCCTCCTAACCAGTCTGGATTAGGATTTCCAATAATTTGAGATTGTGCAGAAACTAATGGTAAACCATCAGATCCTATAATTAAATTACCAGCCGGATCTCTTTCCCAAGCTGTTCCATAAAATACTCCCAAAGGTTCACCTTTAATAACGGCAGGAACAACATTTCCTGAAAAGACATCAACTCCCTCGGTAGAGTAATTTAAATTGTCTTGTATTTCAACTACCTTATTTACGTTTTTAGCCCAGTTAAGGTTTACACTCTAGCTAAAGTTTTGATTTTTAAGAATATCATATCCTAATTCTACTTCTATACCTTTATTTTCGACTGTAGGACCATTGGTGAAATAATTCTGGTAACCGGAAGATGGCGCAACCGGAGCCTGGATGAGTAGATCGTAGTTGGTTGATTTATAAGCACTCGCATTTAGGCGCAATCTCTTAAATAATTCCAATTCTAAACCAACTTCAAATTCGTCGTTTCGCTCAGGCTTTAAATTTGGATTTTTCGCAATGGTAGTTAGTCCATAAGCTCCAACCCCCATATATGGAGAAGTTAATTGCGGACCAAATGTATCAAAATAGGTGGGAGTTCCATAAGTGTTAACAATATTGTATGGATTAGCAGATGCAAAAGTTTTCGCATAAGCTACTCTTACTTTTCCTAAATTAACCCACATTGGTAAATTTAATGTCTTGTTAAACAACCAAGATCCTGAAACAGAAGGATAAAAATAGGAACTATTTTGTTTTGGCAATGTACTGCTCCAATCATTTCTACCTGTTAATGTTAAATAAAACTGGTCATAAAATCCTAATTCTGCTGAAGCAAATATTCCTCTTTTAATTTGTTTGGAATCTGCATTATTAGAAAGAAAGGTAGTAAAGTTAGAAAGATTGAATTGGTTAGGTTCCAACATTGTAGATCCCTGAGTGTATTGATCATTTCCAAATTTAGAAAGTATCTGACCTCCCAGATTATAATTCAAATTAATATGATCAGTAAAGTTGATTAACCCGCTAAAGATTAAATCTAAATTGTACTGACTTTGTGTGTAAGTATCTACAACTATCTGACCCGTACCGTCTGCCGTTGAATTACCATTACTTGAATATGAATAATTCTGCTGAGCATGAGTTGTATAGGTATCAACTCCCGCTCTTAACAAGATATTCAGAGCTTTATTATAATTGTAAGTTAAATGACCACTAATGATAGATCTGTTTGTCTCGTCCTTATATGGATTATTATATACTGTATAATATGGATTATCATAGGCTGCAAAATAATTTTTATTATATCCTTGTACAGTCTGATAATCTCTAAGATCGTATGTTGCAGGTGTTCTGAGCAAAGATAGCATTACTCCAGCAGCATTGCTTCCTTTCTGAGCTCTTAAACCAGTTGTGTTTGAATACTTTACATCAGCTCCAGCTTTTAATTTATCGCTTAACTTAAATTCAGCATTAACACCAAAATTTGTCTTTTTAAGTGAGGTATTTGGAATAATCCCCGTTTGATCAATATGTCCAAATGATGCTCTGAAATTACCATAATCACCACTGCCTGAAAATGCCAGGTTATAATTTTGTGTAGTCCCTGTTTCAAAGAAGTTTTTAGCATTATCATAAGCTTTTAAGCCGGATACACTTGAAATTAATGGTCCCCAACTTTGGTTAGTTCCTCCTGTGATAGCATGGCCATCAGACCCATACTGAGCTGGTTCAATATAAGTGACTCCATTAGTTCCGGCAGCATAGGTTTTTTGAAGTTTTGGCAAGCGGGTAATCATATCAAAAGATACAGCTGTAGAGAAATCAATTCCAATCCCTTTTCTCATTCTCCCTTTCTTACTTGTATAAATAATCACACCATTTCTAGCATTCTCGCCATATAAGGCTGCGGCCGCACCACCTTTTAAAATTGATACACTTTCAATATCATCCGGATTGATATCAATAGCTCTGTTGGAATCATCTACTCCAGCCAAATTACTACCTTGCCCTGCATTATTGTTAACAGAGTTATCAATAACCTGACCATCTAAAACTATAATAGGCTGGCTTGACAGATTAATTGACTTTTGACCTCTAATCAAAATCTTACTTGATGCTCCTGGAGTACCAGAAGACCCTGTAACTTGAATCCCAGCAGCTTTTCCCGCCAGTCCCTGGATGATATTTGTCTCTCCTGATTTTTTTAAATCATCTCCATTTACCTGTGAGGTTGCATATCCAATTGTTTTTTTCTCTCTTTTAATACCTAGTGCAGTTACCACTACACCTTCAATCTCCTTTGTCTAGCTAGCGGAATCTTTTTTCTTCTGCTGGGCATTTACAATAGCAACAGAGGAAGACAATACCAAAACAAGCAGACTCGTTGTTAGTTTTTTCATTCAAATTAATTTTTACCCAGCAAAATTGTATTTTTATTAACAATTTAACAAGTAAAACTAAATAAAATAATAAATAAACCAATAACTAACACAAAAACACCAAAAACAATTAATAAAATAAACTAAAAACAGAAAATTTAATAAAAAAAAATAGCATCAATTAAAATATTAATGCTTTTTATATTCCTATATCAACCATTCACACATAACACATTGAATAATTGCTATATGAATTAAAAAAACAAATTTTGTTTATAATTTTCTAAACAAACACGTTTGAAAATAAAAAAAACCGCCCGAAGACGGTTTTTGATATGAATGTTAAATATATTAAAACTACATTAGTTAGTATCCCAGATTAGTTTTGTATTCATTTTATCACCTCCAATAGCAGCAGAAGCAGCTTCATAATTCGCTGTATTTAATGTCTGAACAGTTGTTGGATAGAAAACTCTGGTTGGCAAATCGGTTAGCCCTGCAATAAGTGAAGTAAATGTATAAGTTGTTTGTCCACTTGCTGACGGTACATTTAAATTTGCAGTTTGTCCGGGCAATAGTAAATGATTTGGATAGCCCGTTCTTCTGTATTCTGCCCAAGCCTCATTAGGCTGCATAAACAACGATACATACTTTTGAGTCAATACATTAGCTTTATTAGCAGCTGGAAGAGCTGCAACAAATGCAGTAATTTTATCAGCCGGAATCTGCCATCTCTCCATAGATGCTTTTACTCCTGCTTCATAGTGACTTTGTGACCAACCATTTGCTTCAGCTAATAAAAATTCAACTTCAGCATATTCCATAAATACCTCTGTATAAGCAGGTTTCAATACACTTGCTCCGAAGAAACTTGCTGACGCTGCCTGACTAGCTGCTAATGTGCTAGGTACACCATATGGCATACCGGCAATTTGACTTGCACTGGTAGCTTCAACCATATTCTGGTTTCTGATATTTCCAATTTTTACAGATGTAGGAGATGCATACTTGAAAATTCTCGGGTCTTCACCAAAATTCCCAGCCTGACCTTTCAACAATTGTACAAAAGTTTTAGAAATTGCAAAGTCTGATCTTGTCTGATAGGTTAAGAAGAAAGGAGAAGGATTAATCAGGTTATTTTCATAGGTTAATCCAACTGTATCATCATTAGAGGTCATTACTCCAGCAGCTATGGCATCTGTGATATGAGCCTCAGCTCCAGCAACCACACCTTTTACTCTCGTTGCAGTTCTTAATCTCAATGAATTAGCAAACTTTTTAAGTTTCTCAGGATCATTACCAAACAGTTGATCTCCACTTGTTAAAATATCCTTAGTTACATCAATCATTTGAGCCGCTTCTTTAAGCTCTTTCATAATATCAGCGTAAACCTTTTGTTGACTGGCAAATTTAGGCTGCAGATATAGTTTTACGTTTAATGCCTGAAAATCAGCATCTTTATTCCCATAAGAATAATAAGGAATATCACCAAAAGCATCAGCTAAATTCAAAAATACATAAGATAACATGATTCTTGCAGCTGCAATCTGGTTTACATTGGCTCCATAGTTTGACATTTGTGCTGCTGTAGCAGGATCTGTATTAAGATCTATAATCTTTTTGTAATCCTGAGCCACATAATAAGATCTAGTCCATAGCTGAGTACCGGTAGTTAGTCTATATTGATACCTGTCTTCTTCTGTATATTGTCTTTGGGCAGAATACTGTACCCAAGGCAACATCATTCTTCCAGATACCCATCCATCTCTGGTAAAATCCATATACTCTTTGTTGGCACTATTAAATAAACCTGTCGGTAGTGGATTCTCAGTAGAGTTTGGATTTGTGTCGATTTCGTCAAATTTATCTGCGCAACTATTAAGTGCAAGAGACAAACCTGCCAATGTTAATATTGAAAATATCTTTTTCATTATGATTTAAAATTTAAAGTTTACATTAATTCCGTACATTCTCGTAGAAGGCAATGAACCTCCTTCTAACCCTTGAATGTTACCAGATCCATACGCTGTATTTTCAGGATCAACACCTTTGAAAGCAAGATTCCAAGCAAACAGGTTTCTACCAAATGCAGATATTCTTATTCCTTGAAGTGAATTACCAATGATTGATTTTGGTAAATCATAAGATATTGTAAGGTCTCTTAATTTAATATAGCTTGCATCAAAAACATTTTGTGCATCTACTGTACTATAATAAGTTCCCCCCCATGTTGGAGCATCCAATAATATATCATTTGCTGTACCATCTTCCTTAACTCCCGGAAGAATAACTCCCGCCTCTCTGTTTCCTCCAAGTGCTGTTTCCTCTAGCATTCCAGAATACATTCCCCACATATGGGTAGTTGAGAAGTATTTACCTCCTTTCTGAACATCAATAAGGAATGATAATCCAAAGCTTTTATATTTAAATGAGTTTCTGAATCCCATATTGTAATCAGGAAGTACAGACCCTAAAGGTTTAATTTCAGACGCTTTATAAAAACCATTCTCATCAACAACTTTATTACCACCGGCATCATATACAAAATCAGTTCCTAAGATTACACCATATGAATATCCTACCTGTGCGGCAAGCTGTACTCTAAATGGCGCATTTGTCAAGATATAATTTTCTAGATTACCTTGTAATTCTACAAGCTTGTTTTTATTTTTTGTAAAGTTCCAGGTAATATCCCATGAGAAGTCACTGCTTTTGATCGGAGTAACATTTACTGTTGCTTCAATCCCTTTATTCGTCATCTCACCGGCATTGATCCTCTTGAACCCATATCCTGTGGAAGGGTCAATAGGCAATGGAATAATAAGATCTGTTGTTTTTACATCATAATATGTAATATCAAATCCAAATCTATTTTTAAAGAAGCTTGCCTCTAAACCAATTTCCTTAGTTGTTTTCATTTCTGGAAGAATAGCAGGCTCTCCATTGATTGTAGGCATCGAATATACTGGGCTTCCACCAAATGGTGTTCCAATAGTTGCAAAAGTTCCTCTTACGTAAGGGTCTGCTCCCCCAGCAATTTTTGACCAACCTGCTCTCAATTTACCGAAAGATAACCAATCTGCTTTCAAAACTTTCGAGAAAACAAAACTTCCCGTAACTGACGGATAGAACTGGTCATCGTTTATCATAGAGAACCAGTCGTTTCTACCGGTTGCTTCTAAAAATAAAAAGTCTTTATACCCCAGTGAAGCTGAAGCAAATATACTTCGTACACTAAAATGGTAAGATGCATTTGAAGATTGTGCAGGTTCAACACTGTTAGATAGATTATATAATCCCGGTATAATTAAACCTCCAACAGAATTTCCATTCAAGATATCCCATTTACGATCCATAATGTTAAATCCAGCAAATGTATTTAAGCTAAGATCTCCAAAATTATCATTATAATGAATTCTACCTTCATAATTGAATTCGGAATTACTTCTTTTTTGAACATTGTATTCAGGCAAAGCTGCAGAGCCAATGGCAACTCTGGAGGTAATGGATTGAGAATATGTATCTCCATATACTTTTCCTGAAACAAATACTTTTTTAGATAAATCATAGGTTAATCCTGCATTTCCAAAGAATCTATGTCTGTTATCATCAGAAGTATTCTCATAAATAGTCCAGTACGGGTTATCTGAGAAGTTTGGAGTTCCGTTATCCCATGCTGTTCTGTTCCATGATCTCTGCATACCATTAGGTAACTTATAATTTTTCAATTCTGCAAAATCAAGCTGTCTTTGTCCCCACTGGTAGAATTTTTGTGCAACAGAGTTATCTCCATATCCTTGTTCCGGTCTGTTAAAACCAGCAGTATGCACATAGTTTAAAACTGTTTCTGCTTTTAATCTATCTGATAATTTGGAATTAACATTCAAACTAAAATTATCTTTCTTGATCTCCGAATTTGGAACAATACCGGTGATTTTAGTATTGGTATAAGATAATCTTACGTTAGTGTTTTCAAAGGATTTGGAAACGGAGAAATTGTTTGTATAAGTAGTCCCTATTCTGAAGAAATCATCAACATCCTTTGTAGGAGCCACCCATTTCTTTAGTTTCATATACTCATCTGGAAACTCAGGATCGAAGGAATTCCAACCTAAATAGTATAAGTTGGGATCATACTTTGGTCCCCAGCTTTCGTCAGTTCCGAAGTCAGTAATATTATAAACTTGTCCATTGATTGTTGCAGTAGGTAAAGTAGACTCTAGACCTCCACCATATTGGTTCTGTAATTTTGGTCTAATATAGATAGATTCAAAAGAGACACCTGTGTTAAATTGTATTTCAGTTCTGCCTTTTTTTGCTGATTTTGTCGTATAGATAATAGCACCGTTACTTGCTCTATATCCATATAAAGCTGCTGCAGGTCCTCCCTTCAAAACAGTTACACTTTCAATATCATCTGGGTTGATATCAAAAGTTGCATCTCCATAATCTCTACCTCCAGCTCCTCTCTGCGTGTCTATACTATTCACATTCGAGTTATCCAAAGGAATACCATCTACGACTATTAAAGGACGGTTTTCACCAGTAACAGAGCTAATCCCCCTCATAGTAATTCTTGTAGACCCTCCCATTGAGGAAGGAGCCGTCACCTGAACCCCTGCTACATTTCCAGATAATGCACTTACCGCATTAGTTTGCCCGGCATCAGAGATCATTTCTCCTTTGATTTCCTGGGAAGCGTAACCAAGAGCTTTCTTCTCTCTCTTGATTCCAAGTGCAGTTACTACTACTCCTTCGATTTCTTGTGTCTGTTGTACTGTATCATTCTTCTTTTGCTGAGCACTCACCACAGCTATAGAGGAAGATAATACTAGTGCAAGTACACCAGCTGTTAATTTCTTCATATCAAATTATTTTTTGCATGCTACAAATTTGTAAAACTTTCTTAAAAATACAAAACAAAATCTTAAAAAAATATCAAATATTCACTTATTTCTAAAATAAATACTATAAAAATTATTAAATTAAGTTAAAAGTAAAATAATTAACAAAGACAACTCATATAAGCAATATGTTTTTTCAGAAAAGTACAAATCATTTTAATTGATAATTTCTATATAAAATATTAACAGTTTAACCTAATAACAGACTGATTATCAAAGGAGTTAATTATAATTGAATGATTAGTAAAGATTTAATAAAAACAAAATACAATGTAATGCATATTATATTTTTCTTCTTTCAAAGATAGCTATAAGCCTATTACAGTAAAAAAAATTACACAGAAAAATAAAATTTATTAAAAAAAAATCTTCAAGGATTTAACTAAAAAGGGAAATATTCACTATTATATATACAACACAATGCTGAATTTGGGACAATATCTTTGTTATATTATATAGATTAATTTTTTTCTAATAGCAGATCATTATATTTATGATCAACTAAGTACTAGATATTATAAAAATACATTCATTTAAAATGCATTTACTAATTTTGCATAACGTATGATAGGGTATAAAACTTATGGACTTATTACAAAAATGGACGGATCTTTACATCGAGGCTGGATGTGATGAAGTAGGAAGAGGATGCCTCAGCGGGCCTGTGGTGGCGGCAGCTGTTATTTTAGATGAGAGTTTTAAGCCAAATTTGGTTAATGATTCCAAAAAGTTAACCTTCAAGACAAGAATGGAGCTGGATAGTTATATAAAAGATAATGTGAAAAATTATGCTATTGCAGAACTGCCTCCTTCTTTTATTGACAAGCATAATATTCTTAACGCAAGTATCCATGCTATGCATTGTGCATTAGACCAATTAACAATAATTCCGGAGCTGATTTTAGTAGACGGAAATAAATTCCATCCTTATAATTATATTCCTCACCAGTGTATCATACAAGGAGATGCAAAGGTTTTGTCTATTGCAGCTGCTTCTATTCTAGCTAAAAACTACAGGGATCGATTGATGATTGAGCTCCACGAAGAATATCCGGAATATAACTGGAACACCAATTTTGGATATGCCACAAAAGCCCATCAACAGGCTTTAATAAAATATGGACCAACAAAACATCATCGAAGATCATTCAGGTTGAAATATGATTAAAATAAATCCTTATTTGGGATTAATGATAAATTAGAGAAGCAACTTTGCTTCTCTTTTGTTATATGAAATATTGCTTGACTTCTTTAGTTGCTCTGTTTCTTACCAATGATAAATGTATATTCACACTTTTACACCTGACATTTCTTCCTTCTGAAGATTATACATTTCATTCATGTAATTTTGATAAGATTCAAATAAAAATAGTTGGAATAGATATTTTATTTATATTTGAATTACAAATCTTACACAGCCCTTTTGAATTTTCAAGAGATCTGAAAACAGTGCTAAATATTAAACTATGAAAAACATTACAAAAATCACCAATGCTAAGTTAATTAGCAAAAATCAGTTAAAACAAATTATGGGTGGACAGATCTGTCCTTGTGGTACACCATGTCCAGATATGAATCAACCCGTTCCAAAACCTTGCGATTAAAAACACAAAAAAGAGAAGCAAAACTTGCTTCTCTTTTAATTTATATAGATTTTTAAACCTTATTTCTTTTTTTTCTGCTGCTCCTGCACTTTTTGCTGTTCCTGAGCTTTCTCCATCATCTCTCTCATTCTCTTCTGGAATTTGCCTTCAGCTTTTGGTTTTTCTTTATTCGCCTGAATCTGAGCGTGGATTTTCTTTTCATCCAGTATCAGGTATTTGATAACAAGAATAATCAGAATGTTAATCGCATTGGATACAAAATAGTACCATGAAAGACCAGATGCAGATGTATTTAGGAAGAACAGGAATGTGATCGGGAAAATATACATTAATACTTTCATGTTTGGCATTCCTTCCTGTTGAGGCTGTTGCATATTTCCTGAAGTCATTACTGTATAGATCAGGATCACAATCGTACAGGCTAAAGCAAAAACACTCAAATGATCTCCCAGGAAAGGAATTTTAAATGGAAGCTTGATCAGATCGTCATAAGCCGTTAAATCTTTTGCAAACCAGAATCCCTGACCTCTCAAATCAATAAAGTTCGGGAAGAAACGGAATAAGGCATAGAAAATAGGAATCTGTACCAATGCCGGAAGGCATCCCGCCATCTGATTCACACCCGCCTTTCGGTAGATTTCCATGGTAGCCTGCTGCTTCTTCATTGGGTCTGCATCTTTCAGCTTGGCATTTACCTCATCAATTTCAGGACGAATCACCTTCATCATTGCACTTAACTTATGCTGTTTATACATAATTGGTGATAAGATCAGCTTTACAATAATCGTCATTAAGAAAATTACCCAGCCTGCTGTAAGTCCCCAATCTGCGATGATATTATACATCGGCATAAAGAACCCACGGTTCATCCATCCAATGAAAGACCATCCTAATGGTAAAATTTCGTCAAAGTTCTTGTCGTAAGATTTTAACAGAGGTAAATCAAGCGGCATAAAATACCAGGTAAAGTCCTGGTTAAGCTCGCTTCCTGTCATCTGTACAAACCCTTCAAAATTAAGTTTTTTCAGATATTCACCTTCTTCAATAGTTTCCTGATTTCCTTTGCTTTGTGTGAAACCGCTTTTAGCTTCAATCACAGAAGAGAAGAACTGCTGTTTTACACCAATCCAGTTAAGGGTTTCTTTTTCCTCTTCCATTGTTGTTCTCCCGTCATAATCATAATCTTTATAATTATTGAAAGCATAAGAGAATTCCGAATGTGACTGCTCCTGTGCTCTACCCTTTTCTAAGTTTCTTACACTGTAGTCCCAGATAAAATCCGCTTTGTTATCAGCAGTAATAGCAGCAAGTCCCTTTGTTCTTACTTTAAAATCAAGTGTATATTTTGGAAGCAACGTATAAATAAACTGAATAACAGCACTGTTATAGTTAGCTGTCATCGTTACAGCATTTCCATTAACAGCTGGTGTAAAAACCAAGTCTTTAGTATTGATTACTTTTCCTGTTTTATCTTTAAACTGAAAACCATAGTTTGAGTTCTTTTTGTCGATCAGGTAAAGGGGAAGATCTGCCTTATCTGTTTTATGATCATACGCCTTATATTGTGAAAGCTGTACTTTAGAAACCTGCCCTCCTAAGCTTGAGAATTCTACATTCAGTTCTTTGTTGCTTAAACTGGCTGTCTGAATAGCACCAGGAGTTACATTTGGATTGATATTGCTTGCCTGAGTCTGTTTTACAGCATTTTTCACCTGCTCAACTTTCTGTTCCTGAGCTTTTAACTGCTCTTCTTTCGACTGCTTGTTCTGAAAATAGAACATGAATCCGAAAAGAACCAAACATAAAACCGCAAAACTGATCATTTGACTTTTATCGATTCCCTTGTTTTGTTGCATTTTATTTTATATTAAAATTTTAAATTTAACCAAGCATCACAGTATGCTGCTTTTTGAGCTGACAAAAATACTGTTTTTTTATCAAAACTCTATGCATTACCATGTTACTATATAATAAACTCAAGCTGAGAATAATCAGCCTGAGTTTATTTTAAGACGTTTATAGTAAATAATTACCTTATTTCTTTTCGCAAGCCTTGATAAAAGCTCTGAACAGAGGATGCGGTGTTGCTACTGTACTCTTATATTCAGGGTGGTACTGCACTCCTACGTAGAACGGATGATCAGGAAGCTCAAGAGCCTCTACCAGACCTGTTTCCGGATTGGTACCTGTTGCCAGCAACCCGTTCTTTTCAAATTCCTGAAGATAGTCGCTGTTAAATTCATAACGGTGACGGTGTCTTTCTGTAATATTTTTAGTGCCATAGACATCATATAGTTTGGACCCATTCTTCAATGCACATTTCCAAGCTCCAAGACGCATTGTACCTCCTTTGTCTACAATATTTTTCTGTTCTTCCATGATAGAAATTACAGGATCCGGCGTTGATGTATCAAATTCCATTGAATTTGATTTGGTATGGCCAAGAACATTTCTTGCAAATTCAATCGTCATGATCTGCATTCCTAGACAAATTCCCAGCATCGGAACTTTATTTTCTCTTGCATATTGAGCTGTAAGCACTTTTCCTTCGATTCCTCTATCGCCAAAACCTGGAGCAATAAGGATTCCATCCACACCATTTAAAGTCTCTTTAATATTTTCAGCGGTGATATCTCCACTGTACACCCATCTTACTTTCACTTCAGTTTCAAGACTTGCACCTGCATGTTTGAAAGCTTCAGCAATAGAAATATAAGAATCCTGCAGAGAAATATATTTTCCTACCAAGGCAATTTCTACAGTTCTTTTAGGGTTTTTGAATTTTTTAAGGAAAGTTTTCCAATCTTTCAGATCAGCTTCTTTATCATTTTTCAGATCCAGTTCTTTTAAAACTACATCATCAAAATTTTGTTTCTGAAGATACATTGGAACTTCATAGATCGTTTCAAGATCTTTACATTCAATAACGTTATCCAGAGACACATTACAGAATTGAGCCAGTTTCGCTCTTTGATCTTTTGGAATATTGTGTTCTGTTCTGCAAACCAAAACGTCTGCCATGATTCCGCTTTCCATCAACTGGCGAACGGAATGCTGAGAAGGTTTTGTCTTCAATTCACCGCTTGAAGCCAGATAAGGCAGCAGGGTAAGGTGGATCACCATAGAATTTTTCTCACCAAGCTCCCATTTCAGCTGACGTACTGTTTCAATGTATGGAAGAGATTCAATATCTCCTACAGTTCCTCCGATCTCAGTAATGATGATGTCGTAGTTCTGCTTGGAAAGCATTTTGATTCTGCGCTTAATCTCGTTAGTGATATGAGGAATTACCTGAACCGTTTTTCCCAAGAAGTCTCCTTTTCTTTCTTTTTCAATAACTGTTTGGTAGATTTTCCCTGTAGTAACGTTGTTGTTTTGGGAAGTAGGAGCATCCAAATAACGCTCGTAGTGACCTAAATCCAGATCTGTTTCTGCACCATCTTCGGTTACATAGCATTCTCCGTGTTCATATGGATTCAGAGTTCCCGGGTCGATGTTGATATAAGGATCCAGTTTTTGGATCGTTACGCTAAAACCGCGTGATTTTAACAAAAGCCCCAGAGAAGCAGACACGATTCCTTTTCCCAAAGATGAAGTTACACCTCCTGTCACAAAGATGTACTTTGTATTCTTTTTACTCATTAGATTAGGTTTGTGCAAAGTTATGGGAAAAAGAGATACAAAGCAATTTTTTAAATTTTGAAAACCGAAAAATCAAAAAAGGCTTCCCAATCACTTGAAAAACCTTTTGAATTTAATTATTTATAAAATTATTGTTTTATCAACTCAAAATATAGACTTACTTCTACATCTTTAGCTACGCCTGCACCGGTTGGATCATACTTAATCCCATAGTCTAAACGGTTAACTGTGAATTTTGTCTGGAAGCCCATTACTTCTTTTCCCTGCTGATTTTTAGTGACTCCTCCAAATGTTACCGGAACACTTATTTCTTTTACAGTCTCCTTAATTTTCAAATTTCCTTTCAGGATGTATGAATTATTTTTGTCCTTGGTAATAGAAGTGCTGTGAAAGCTTATCGCCGGATATTTATCTGCGTCAAAAAAATCAGCACTTTTAAGGTGCTTGTCTCTCATCTCTACTCCCGTATTAATAGAGTTTACTTCTACCCCAAAATCGAAAACGGCGTTATCTAAATTGGCGCCTTCAGTTGTTACTCCTCCTTTAAATGTATCAAAACGCCCCTGTACAAAGCTAATCCCCATATGCTTGATATTAAAGTTCACTGAAGAGTGCATAGGATCTGCGGACCATTCTGTTTGTGCGAAGCCCAGAACGCTTAACAGCGTGAAAACGAAAGATAAAAATACTTTTTTCATAATAACTTAATTTTAGTTGAGTAAAGATAATACATATTGATTATCCTGTTCTTGATGTAAGTTAGTTTTTAATTTTAGATGAAATTATTTTAGAATACAGCAAGTCGAAGACAAATATGATCAGAAATACAAAGAGTGAATTAACATACAGTAATAAAGCAAGAAGTCCGGCATCTGTTTTATTTGAAAAATAGGCAAAGGGATTCGTTCCAGAAATAATTAATGCTATTAAATAAATGATTTCAAATAAAACCGCAATTTTTAAAACTGAACCATAATTCTTTCTGAAGATTAATATCGTAATGAAACTGACAATTGTTACAATAACACATTCCACTAAAACCCCAATTGGCACCAGAGCTATTCCGTCTGATTTTTCTTTTAAAAAACGTAATGTCCATTCACTGAATTGGGCATTAAGAAGACTCATCACAATAAATATGACCAAGCTTCTCATTAAAATATTTTTCATGTTTGGAATTAATTAAAATTCTGAAAGGATATTCATTTTTTTTAACTTCGCAGTATGGCAAAACTGAAAACAGCATATTTCTGTCAAAATTGCGGAACTCAATATTCCCAATGGATGGGACAGTGTAAAAACTGTGGTGAATGGAATACCCTTGTGGAGGAAGTTGTAGAGAAAACCTCATCCAAAACTCTACCATTTTCAAAATCTAAACAGCACGTCATCAACATTATTGAAGTTGAGACCAGCGAAGAACCGAGAATAAAAACACCTTCCGAGGAGCTGAACCGTGTTCTGGGCGGAGGCATTGTGCTGGGTTCTGTCACGCTAATCGGAGGTGAGCCCGGAATTGGGAAATCTACTCTTCTGCTTCAGCTGGCCTTAAAGATGAAGAAGAAGATCTTCTATGTTTCAGGGGAAGAAAGTGCTTCGCAGATTAAGATGAGAGCAGACAGACTTACAGATGTCCAGAATCCGAACTGTTTTCTTTTTACGGAAACTTCACTGGAAAAGATTCTCCACGAAGCCAAAAAGCTGGAACCGGATTTCATAATTATCGATTCTATCCAGACTTTACAGTCTCAGTTAATTGAAAGTTCACCCGGAACTGTTTCCCAGATCAGGGAGTGTTCAAATGAAATTATAAAATTTGCAAAAGAGAACAATACCCCTGTATTCCTGGTAGGCCATATCACAAAAGACGGCCAGATTGCCGGACCAAAAGTATTGGAACATATGGTAGATGTGGTTTTAAATTTCGATGGCGACAGAAATCATCTTTTCAGATTGCTCCGAGCCAATAAAAACCGTTTCGGATCTACTTCTGAAATCGGCATCTATGAAATGGTTTCCCAAGGTTTAAAAGAAATCAGGAATCCGTCTGAGATCCTTATAACTAAGAAATTTGAGGAGCTTTCCGGCAATTCCGTGGCAGTAACTCTGGAAGGAAACCGCCCGATGCTTCTGGAGATTCAGGCATTGGTAAGCACAGCTGTTTACGGTACTCCACAGAGAAGCTCTACCGGATTTGATGCGAAAAGACTGAATATGCTCCTGGCTGTTCTGGAAAAGCGTGCAGGATTTCAGCTTGGTGCTAAAGATGTCTTTTTAAATATTACCGGAGGTATAAAAACGGATGATCCGGCATTGGATCTTGCCGTGGTAGCTTCCATCCTGTCGTCCAACGAAGATATTGCTATTTCCGAGCATTTCTGTTTTGCAGGCGAGATCGGATTAAGTGGTGAGATCCGGCCAATAGCACAGGTTGAACAAAGAATTACAGAAGCCGAAAAATTAGGCTACGAAAAAATATTTGTATCGAATCTTAATAAAATACCGAAAAGAAAGTTTGGAATCAAAATTGAGGAAGTAAGCAAAATTGAGGACTTCCACGAAAGGATCTTTTAAAATAACGTTCTCACGATTAATAAATCTATTAAGAAAATTGATAAGGCGAAGCGGATTGATTATTCATCATTCACATTTAATCTCTATCTTTAATCTATGAATTATCTCGCTCATTCCTTTCTTACTTTTTCGGACGGACAGATCGTAGGACAATTTCTTGAAGATTTTATCCGGAACAAAGACCGCCATTCTTTTCCGAAAGATATTCAGGATGGCATTACGCTACACAGAGCCGTAGATACATTTACAGATTCCCATCCCGCCATTCATGAAGCTAAAAAGGCTTTTTCTCCTTTAGTCAGGCTCTATGCAGGTGCTTTTGTGGATGTTGCTATGGATTATTTCGTGGCCACTGATCTTTCCTTGCATTCCTTAGCTGAATGGAAAGCTCATTCTTTACGTGTATACAGAGTTCTTAACGAACATGAAGAATGGCTACCCGAAAACTTCAAAGTAATGTTAGCTAAAATGGAAAAAGATGACTGGCTGTATAATTACCGTGAAGACTGGGGCATTAAATTCAGCATGCGCAATGTTCTGAATAAAGCAAAATATCTGACCCCTGACATTCCCGTTTTCGAAGCTTTCCTGAAAAACAAGCCTTTCCTTCAGGAGTGTTATAACAATTTTTTTCCTGATCTTCTTGATCATGCCAAAGGGATCAATGCAATGATTCAAATGGATCATAAATAAAAAACACTTACAGGGAACGTAAGTGCTTTTTTAACAATTTGTGTTGTTAGAATCTGCTGCCTTAAGGTGATAATGGGATTTCACGTTACATAAGATAATATAAACTGCTTTAATCCGTCTTCACCCTCAATTTCATTAATCCCTAGCTGATCAATAAATTTTATAGAGAACTCTTTTATTTCCTTTGCAAATTATAATTTTGATAAAAATTTTCCTTTAACAAATCATTAATTAAAAATTAACAATAACAAAATAGCTCTACACAAATATAATTCTTTTTAATTAAAAAACAAATACAATAAGCATTAATTAATAAATAACACTTACATATAAATTATCAATAACAAATTTTAAAATTTATTGAAAAATAATTATTGATAATAATTAAAAAAAAAGATACAATTTAAAAATATTAATCAACAATTAGTGATTTACTATTTATTTAAACTTATAATGGATTGCGTGAAAATATCAATCTAAAACTGTCGAAATAAATACCGGTTAGGATAGGTAAGCTTTTCACTTTTTCTTTCACCATTCACAATTATATGAACAATATTGATCTGATCATCGAAAAGATTGTACAGAAAGCTGACCGCCGCTTCTACTTTTTTAGGAGAACTAACCGTTTCCGATTCAAGAAAAACATTAACCGATTCGCTGTCTTCCTCATATCCTACATAATTTATTTTTAAAAATTTCCCGTCGGCCTTCAATTTAAAATATTCCACACAGTATTTTTCCAGGGCTTCATTGAGTTTGGTTTTGTATTTTTCGTCATTAAAATGGAAAGAACTGCCATACTTTTTACTTAAACCATTTTCCAGATCATCAAGAAAAAATCTGCCTGTGATCTCAAAAGATTTGGACTTGGAATTATAATTAATTTCTACAGAGCCCACATGATAAGGATGCTTCGCCTTTGAAAAAGAGAATAAAAAAAATACCGGTAATAAAAACAGCCATAAATTCTTCATATGTCCTGACCTTTAAAATTTGTTCGAAATTAATCATTATTTTCGTACGCATTATATTTTACGTTATGATGCAGGACTTTCTCTTCTATTTAAACCTTGGCTGGGAACATATTATTTCCCTGGATGCACTGGACCATCAATTATTTGTCCTGGCTCTGATCGCCGTATATTCTTACAGTGACTGGAAAAAAATACTGATCCTTGTCACCGCATTCACAATCGGACATTCTATTACACTGGCGCTGAGTATTCTCGATATTTTCAGAGTTCCTTCTGCCTGGGTAGAGTTTTTAATTCCATTAACGATTGTATTTACATCTCTGGATAATATCCTCATGAGAAATAAAAAGCAGACCCTGATGCGGGCCAATTATTATCTGGCAGCAATCTTTGGACTTATCCACGGAATGGGTTTCGCGAATACAGCAAGAGTGATGATCGCCAAAAGCCAGAGTATTGCCATTCCATTATTAGGCTTTAATATCGGGCTGGAATTGGGACAGATCGTTATTGTGTGCATTATTCTTATCCTTTTATTCATTTTGCTGAGCATTTTTAAGGTTAACAAAAAAGATTGGGTACTGTTCGTTTCTTCCGGTGTTTTTGCATTGGCTTTAAAAATGACTTTGGAGAGAATTCCTTTTTAATTTTGTAACATTTTTAATAATTTGTCTACTTATTATTATCTTTGATAACTATTAAATCAATTCTGTAATGAAATTAAAAGCAGCCCTACTTTCATTTTCTGTATTTGCATATACAGGCTTCACCGCACAAAACATTCAGAATAACCCGGGAAGCAACCACGGAAACAGATTCGAGCAGCTTGGGACCATTCTTCCGACTCCCAATATTTACAGAACGGCTTCGGGGGCTCCAGGCCAGGGATATTGGCAGAACAGGGCTGATTATGATATTACAGCTTATCTGGATGAAGATAAAAGAAACCTGAGAGGTTCAGAAACCATTACTTATTATAACAACTCTCCGGATGACCTGGATTATATCTGGCTTCAGCTGGATGAAAATGAACAATCCAATGTAAAGAATGCCGATTTTGCGTTTCCTTCTACTCTTCCGTCTTCTTCTAACGATCAGCAGCTGAAAGTCACCGAACTGCCTGAAAAAGACAATGGCTACGGGGTGAATCTGGAGAAGGTGACGGATGCTTCAGGAAATCCACTGAAATATACGGTGAACAAAACGATGATGCGTATTGATCTGCCAAAAGTATTAAAGAAAGGAGAAAAGCTGGTCTTTAAAGTAGACTGGAACTACAATATCCCGAACAGAATCCAAATGGGCGGCCGCGGAGGCTATGAAAATTTTGCCGAAGACGGAAATGATTTGTACACCATGACACAATGGTACCCGAGAATGTGTGTATACAGTGATTTTCACGGATGGCAGAACCACCAGTTTACTGGACGTGGTGAGTTTGCATTGGTATTCGGAAATTTTAAAGTTTCAATGAATGTACCTGCAGATCATATTGTAGGCGGAACCGGCGAATGTAAAAATTATGAGCAGGTTTTAACCTCAGATCAGATGGCAAGATACCGAAAGGCTGAAAGTGCTGCTGAACCCATAGAGATTGTAACGCTGGACGAGGCAAAAAAAGCTGAAAAAAATCATTCAAAACAGAGAAAGACATGGAGTTTTGAAGCCAATGATGTAAGAGATTTCGCCTGGACCTCATCCAGAAAATTTGTCTGGGACGGGATGCGTGTTACCATTCCCGAAAACAACAATAAAGTAATGGCTATGAGTTTCTATCCAAAAGAAGCCTACGGTCTTTACAGAAAATATTCTACAAAAGCGGTTGCCCACACCATAAAAACCTATTCTGAATTCACAATTCCTTATCCGTATCCTGTAGCGCAGTCCGTAGAGGCAGCCAACGGAATGGAATATCCGATGATCTGTTTCAATTTCGGAAGAACAGAAAAGGATGGAACTTATTCAGAAGGAACCAAGAACGGAATGATCGGGGTAGTGATTCACGAGGTTGGCCACAATTTCTTCCCGATGATCATCAATTCCGATGAGAGACAATGGAGCTGGATGGATGAGGGATTGAATACCTTTACCGAATATCTTACAGAGGAAAAATGGGATAATAAATTCCCTTCAAAAAGAGGCCCGGCTTGGACAATCACAGATTATATGAAGCTTCCTAAAGATCAGCTGGAACCGATTATGAGTAATTCTGAAAATATTATTCATTTCGGCCCTAATGCGTACTCAAAACCGGCTACGGGATTAAATATTCTTCGTGAAACGATCATGGGAAGGGAGCTTTTCGACAAAGCGTTTAAAACTTATGCTAAAAGATGGGCTTTCAAACATCCTGAACCTGCAGACTTCTTCCGTACTATGGAAGATGCCAGCGGTGAAGATCTCGACTGGTTCTGGAGAGGATGGTTTTACGGAACGGATCCTGTAGATATTGCTATTGATAAAGTAACTGTAGCAGTTCCGGATCTCAATACTCCCCCAAAGACAGCCAGAGAAATAAAATATAAAGTGGAAGAACCGCTTCAGAATTCATTTGAAGATATTTCAAAGATCAGAAACAAACAGGATAAGAACATCACATTCTATGTAGATAAGGATAAGGGTCTGCAGGATTTTTATTACAGATATGACAGAGGTCAGGAGAAAGTGGATGCAAACAAAGAATATACTATAAAAACGGAAGCCGGTGTTGCCCTGGAAGCCAAGGATAAAGAGAAATTCAAAAATCTTACAGGCTACCAGATCGATTTTGTCAATAAAGGAGGGCTGGTGATGCCTATCATTCTTGAATTCACTTTTGAAGACGGAACAAAGCTGCATGACAAGTCATCTGCACAGATCTGGAGACAGAATGAAAAGAAGGTTTCCAAGACGTATTATTTTGATAAAAAAATCAAGTCAATACAGCTTGACCCGATGAGGGAAACTGCGGATATCGACACTTCCAATAATTTATGGAGCAGTAACGGTGCAGATACTCAGACTTCAAAATTTCAATTATTTAAGCAGAAACAGGGAGGAGGCCCGGTAAGAGGAGGAGCCAACGGAAAAGTAAACCCGATGCAGGCTGCCGGAAAGAAATCATAAAAACTGAAAGGTTGTTTCACATTTGAAGCAACCTTTTTTATTTTGATGATTTGGCTAAAGCCAATTTTTGATGTTCCTTAAACATTAGGCGGGCAAAGCTCACCCCTATTGAATTTTTAAAATGCTATATAAAAAATCTGCGTAATCCGTTTGATCTGATTTTCCCCGAATCCCTGTACCCATGCCCATTACCCAGAAATATTTATCAGCATTGTGATTTTCTGGGCTATGATCTCAAAATAGAACAGAATCAGAAAAATAAATTTGTTCTGCCTGACCTGGCAAGTAAACGGATGATGACTCTGAAAATTCGGAAAAAAAATAACTGATGGCAGCAAAAGAAAAAATGACAATTCCTACTTCTGATATTTAAACCATTTATAAAATACTGATTTTCAAAATACAAAAGCCATAAATAAATCTACCAACAGTGTATAATCTGATTATAAAATTTTTTATCTTTGATGTACACATATCACATCAACGTCAAAAATCCTGATTGACATTAAATGTTCAGGAATGTAAAACTAATACAATATTATTTATGAAAAATGCTAAATCATTAAGCAGAGACGCCCAAAAATCTATTATCGGAGGTGCAGCGAGAGCTGTTTGCTGCGAATGGGACGAACAGGGAAGATGTACTTTATGGATCGGACCGGGACAGCACTGTCCTTAATCCACCTAATTATTAGAGTTAAATACAAAAGCCGGAAGTTTCCGGCTTTATTTTTTTCTATTTTTCTGCCAAATTTTCACACTTGGAAATAAAATTCTGCCATTTCATCCACAGGACTCTCATGGCATACATTTAGAGAATTATAATGGAGAATTAATTAAAAAATAAATATATTATGTCAGTAAACTTTAAACCATTAGCAGACAGAGTTTTGATCGAGCCGATCGCTGCAGAAACTAAAACAGCTTCAGGTATTATTATTCCGGACACCGCAAAAGAAAAACCACAGGAGGGTACAGTAGTAGCAGTAGGTCCAGGGAAAAAAGATGAGCCTACAACTGTTCAGGTAGGTGACAAAGTTCTTTATGGAAAATACTCAGGTTCTGAATTGAAATTAGACGGGAAAGATTTCTTAATCGTTAAGGAAGGAGATTTACTTGGAGTAATTGGATAAGACTCCAGATACAAGACATCAGATTTCAGACTTAAAAACTGAATAAAAATAATTTTTAAATAATGATTGACGTCTAACATCTGACGTCTAACATCTAATATCTAAATAAAATGGCAAAAGAAATAAAATTCGATATTGAATCAAGAGACGCTTTAAAAAGAGGAGTTGATGCATTGGCTAATGCAGTAAAAGTAACTTTAGGACCAAAAGGTAGAAACGTAGTGATTGAAAAATCTTTCGGTGCACCTCACGTAACTAAGGACGGTGTTTCTGTAGCGAAAGAAATCGAACTTGAAGACAGAGTAGAAAATATGGGAGCGCAGATGGTAAAAGAAGTAGCTTCCAAAACTAATGATATCGCAGGAGACGGTACTACTACCGCTACTGTATTGGCACAGGCTATCGTAAGAGAAGGTCTTAAGAACGTAGCTGCAGGGGCTAACCCAATGGATCTGAAAAGAGGGATCGACAAGGCAGTAACTGCAGTTGTTGAAAACCTTAAATCTCAGTCTAAAACAGTTGGAGATTCTACAGAAATGGTGAAGCAGGTAGCTTCAGTTTCTGCAAACAACGACGAAACTATCGGATCTCTGATCGCTGAGGCTTTCGGAAAAGTAGGTAAAGAAGGTGTAATCACTGTAGAAGAAGCTAAAGGTATCGATACAACAGTAGACGTTGTAGAAGGTATGCAGTTCGACAGAGGATACCAGTCTCCTTACTTCGTAACTAACCCTGAAAAAATGGTAGCTGAAGTAGAAAATCCATATATCCTTTTGGTAGAGAAGAAAATCTCTTCCATGAAAGAATTGCTTCCGGTTCTTGAGCCGATTGCACAAGGCGGAAAATCTCTATTGATTATTTCTGAAGAAGTGGAAGGTGAAGCTTTAGCTACTTTGGTGGTAAACAAATTAAGAGGTTCTCTTAAAATTGCTGCTGTAAAAGCTCCTGGATTCGGAGACAGAAGAAAAGCAATGTTAGAAGATATCGCGATCTTAACTGGCGGACAGGTGATTTCTGAAGAGCAAGGTTTCACTATGGAAAATATCTCTCTGGATATGCTTGGAACTGCTGAGAAAGTAACGATCGATAAAGATAATACGACTATCGTAAACGGTGGTGGTGACGAAGCTAAAATCAAAGGAAGAGTAGCTCAGATCAAAGCTCAGATGGAAACGACTACTTCTGACTACGACAGAGAAAAACTACAGGAAAGACTGGCTAAATTAGCTGGTGGTGTTGCCGTACTTTATGTAGGTGCAGCTTCTGAAGTGGAAATGAAGGAGAAAAAAGACAGAGTAGATGATGCGCTTCACGCTACAAGAGCAGCCGTTGAAGAAGGTATCGTTGCAGGAGGTGGTGTTGCTTTAGTAAGAGCAATCTCTGCTTTGGAAAACCTTACAGGGATCAATGCTGACGAAACTACAGGGATCAGAATCGTGAAAAGAGCTATCGAGGAGCCATTAAGACAAATCGTTGCCAACGCAGGTGGTGAAGGTTCTGTAATCGTTGCTAAAGTAGCAGAAGGTACAGGAGACTTCGGATACAATGCTAAAACTGACGAGTATGTGAACATGCTTGAAGCAGGAATCATTGACCCTACGAAAGTAACAAGAGTTGCCCTTGAAAATGCAGCTTCTGTTTCCGGAATGCTTCTTACAACAGAATGTGTGATCACTGAAGTGAAAAAAGACGAACCAGCTATGCCAATGGGTGGCGGAATGCCGGGAATGATGTAGTCATCACCGATGCTTTAAATATATAAACCGTTCTGCTTTTGCAGGGCGGTTTTTTGTTTTAATTATGGTTTTCCGTAAGGGACCAATTTTGAAATAGTATAATTTTATCTAATAATATAGTTTAATAAATGATATTAATTGCTATTTTTATTGATATTTTACTGAACTAACACTTAAAAAATTCATAACCAAGGAAAACAAACATGGATATTACAAAGTACAAGATTTTTTTTTGAAAAGCAACAACAATATTTTAATCTGACTTGCGAATTTTTCCAATTCTTTTTCAATTTACAAATACCTTTTCTTTAACAAAAACTACAATAAACGAAAATTACAATAAATGAAAAACTTTGACAGTAGGACTTATAGTATTAACGATTTTTTAGAATGGAATGACAAAAAGCAACTCCAATTATCACCAAAATTCCAAAGAAAATCAGTATGGACAGATGATGCTAGGTCATATCTATTGGACACAATAATCAGAGGCAAACCAATTCCAAAAGTTTTTATTAGACAAACTTTAAATGTTGAGACAAGACAATCAATTAGAGAGGTTGTAGATGGACAACAAAGACTTAGAACAATATTATCATATATTAATGATGGATTTGTAATAAACAAAAAGCATAACGAAAAATATGGTGGTTATTATTTTAGTCAATTAGGTAATATAGATCCTGACATACAAGCCCAAATTTTAAATTACGAATTAGCAGTAGATTTATTGGTAAATTTACCTGATAAAGAAATTCTTGATATCTTTAGTCGATTAAATTCTTATTCTGTAACATTAAATGAGCAAGAAAAAATTCATGCAAACCATTTTAGTGAATTCAAAATACTTGTGGATAAATTAGCACATAAATATAATGACTTCTGGACTGATAGTAAACTTCTAACAAATCAAAAAATTCTGAGAATGGAAGATGCAACTTTAGTTGCAGATTTAGTAGTTGCCATGTTAGAAGGCATCCAATCGAAGAAACAAATCAAAAATTTTTATAGTAAATATGAAAAATCTTTTGAATTTAATGTTTTTGAAATTGAACAAAAATTTGATACAACTATAGAGTTAATTAAAAGTGTTTTTGATGAAGGATTAAAGTCCACTGAATTTAGGCGTATTCATTTATTTTACTCTCTTTTTACTACTTTTTATTATTCTTTGTTTGGATTAAAAGATATCGCAATTGCTATGAATTCTATAAATCCAAATAAATATGAAAGAATAAAAATTTCATTAACAAATCTTAATGATTTGTTCAGTAAAAAAACTCTTACAGGTTTACCTGAAAATGAAATACAATTTTTAAATGATAGTAGAAGAGCTACTACAGATACAGTTGTTAGAATGAGAAGAACTGAATTTCTAATCAATAAAATAAATGGGGTATAATGGCTTTAAATCAAAATTTGACAGAATTTAGGGCTACTATAACAGAATTGAATCAACATATTCAATTTGCACATCAAAAATATGCTAGTGGCTCTTATAAAGTAGCAGTTAGTCTGAGAGAATTTATTTCAGAATCTGCTTTCCTAAAAATTTTTGTTGCCTGGGAAACATTTGTTGAAAAATGTTTTATTGATTATTTAATCAATGAGGAATCTATACTAAATCGTAGACCGGCAAAATGGGCTACTCCCATTGATTTTAATCATGCAAATCAAATAATAATTGGTAATCAAAAGCATATGGATTGGTCGAATCCAGAAACAATTAGAAAAATAAGTAAAATATTTTTTCATCAAGGCTATGTATTTGATACTGCACTCTCTGCCATAAATGCAGATTTAATGGATATGAAAGCAATAAGAAATTCTGCTGCTCATTTGTCTTCAACCACTACAACTAAATTAGATGGTGTAGCCACGAGAATATTAGGAACTCCATCCGTAAATTTTACCGCTTATAAATTACTCTTTCATAATGATCCCAGAAGTACAACTACCTTAGAGACTGTTCTAGAAAGATATTTAAACCTTTTAGATATAGCTGCAGAAGAAATAGCAAATGGATAATCAATATATAAATCATAAAAAATTACCCCGCAAAATCCACTAACTTTGCATACTAAATAAAATAAGCTCCGAAGTCTTCATACTCCGGAGCTTATTTATACTTTAGTTAAGGACAAATCTAGGACTTCTCATCAATTTTAAAGTCCAATAAATCTTTAGGTAATACATTTAGACCTCTAGCCAAATCAATTAATGTAGTAAATGCAAAATTTCTTTTTCCATTTTCTATATCGCTTATTGTACCTTTAGTAATTTTGGAACTATTTAGGACAACATCATCTTGGGTAAGTCCAGATTTAAGCCTTAAATCTTTGACGTGTTCTCCAAATTTTTTTAGTATTTCATCTTGTAAAACATCCATTTATTAGCACTTTATACAAAGTGCGTAATTTTTGTTACAAGTTTTGTTACAAGAACTTGTAACAAACTAAAAATTTCTTATATTTGGAAAAGATTACTCATTAGAGTAATTTTGCGATACTTCAAGAAATATAGAAGCTATTGCTTAGAATCTTGTAATAGAAAACTGGTACTTTTTAAAGCAACAAGATGATAAGTATGAAGCTCACGACCTAGGCGTGGGCTCTCTTATCTGTTGCAAGGTATACCAGTACCCCTATTACAGATATTGTAGAGTCCCATGCCGTTTTTATTTTCATGCAGTTCTGTTTTCTACAATCATCCTTTTCTAAGCCTGCTTTACAACATAAAGTATCATGATACGGTACAATGGGTTGTACAATCCATTGCGGCTTTAGGGCTTTTAGAAAAACACAAATTCTATCATATGCATTGGGCCTGTATGAGCAGGAAGTTCAGGCGCACTTCCTCCTTTACGGCCAGTAAAATCGTACAGTAAAAAAATACACAATCATGAAAAAAACCAGAACAGACCTTCAACCCCGGCTTGGTAAAGACCGGAAGAAATATTGCGGCATACAGCTAATGGAAACCTATTTTAAGCTCAATGACTTGACGGCATCCAAAGAGCTGCTAAACGACATTATAAGTTATGCGGTAAAAAGAAATAGCTGGATAAAAGAACATCCGTCCGTCATCTTTCATTTTCAGCAGGCGATGCGGTCATTCATCCGTGCAGGCTACCTCATAGCGCTACAGGAAAAGAAAAGAACCGCAACTATCCAGCTGGAAGGTGCTTCTCCGTTGGTTCTTGGCTTGCTTTCCGAGAAGGAATACCAAAATCCGCTGTTGGTGTTTAAAAAAGCATTCAAAGAATACAGCATCAAGGAATTTGATTATTTTATTTCCGGGATGGTCTATTTCTCACTGGGAATCTATCACAATCTACCAGAAAGGAACATAATAAGCCCATACATTCACCTCACCAAAATGCTGGATGCAGCGTACCTTATTATTGAAAGAAAAAATAAAGATAACCCCACCTTAAGTTAACTGTTTCGCCATCAGTAGGGGCCTAATGGATAGCATTTCATTACAAACACTATTGCGGGAAACAAAACACAGTTGTATTTTGTTTCCCGCAAGTTGCGTAAGACCTTCAACAAAATATTTTTAACAAAAACAAGGTTGTTTGTAACCAATGTAAAAAGTATTTGATTACAAACAACCCTGTTTTAAACCAAATACAAATTACTTTAGTGAAAAACATATATGTTTGAACTTTCGCAGATTTTGTGCAGTGGAAACCAACGTTCACAAGGATGCTGCAATTTCTAAAGATTAAAAACTTAAATTAGCAATCATTATTATTGCAAATAATTTCAGAATGAAGTATAAACTAGCCGTGATTATATTTTTTATCAGTTTTTTATCTTATTCGCAAACCATAGAATGGAGACCTGATTTTAAATTACAACAAAGTGACTTTCAGGGAAAAATCCCTGACAATAATACAATTGATCATGCAGGAACGGCCTTTAATATCGGCTATGAAATTGTCTCGAATTCTATATGGACAGGAAGAATGAAGATCAGGACTTATGCCATATTCGATCAATCAAAATCCTGGTTAAATGAATCCTTTTATTCTGATAATTTATTGAATCACGAACAAAAGCATTTTGACATCGCTCAGGTTTTCGCATACAAATTGCAGAATCTGATTAATAAGGAAATAAAAAAATCAGAAGATTTCAGTTCAAAATTTTTGAGCTTAAGCAAGCTAATTGAAGATGAATGCTTAAGTTTTCAAGAAAAATATGATGCAGAAACTGATCACGGGACTATACCGGAAGTACAAAAAGAATATGATAAAATTATTGAACAAATGCTAAAAGAAAATAACAAAAACTAATCATGCCAAATTATAAACAACTATTCCTATTTTTCATTCTTCTTCTACTTCCCATAAATAATTCATTTGCCCAGACAAACAAAATCAGTCAGATAGATTCCCTGATGAAATGGTCAAACCAGATCGGAGTGTTTAATGGAAACGTTTTAGTATCAAAAAATAATAAAATCATTTACAACGCTTCTTTTGGCTTTACAGATGCCACAAAAACGAAAAAACTAACGCCTGATTACAGGTTTCATATTGGTTCCATTACCAAAGAATTCAGTGCCGTGGCATTGATGCAATTACAGGAGCAGGGCAAATTGAACATAGAAGACCCTGTTTCCAAATACATTCCGGAGTTACCAAAATGGGCCAATGAAGTCACCATAAAAAACCTGTTACAGTACACAAGCGGTATCCCCGGTGTAAACTGGAAAAAGATTAAAAATGACAAGGATCTTTTTGATGGCTTAAAACTCGTGGATTCACTGGATTTCAAACCGGGTACCCATTACGATTACACCATCAATAATCTATTTTTACGCCAGTTCATTATTGAGCGGTTAGCCGTAATGAACTTTAAAACGTATGTGGAAAAATTCATTTTCAAGCCTTGCAAAATGACATCTTCCGTTATGACTCTTTTTGAAAATGAAAAAAACATAGCTAAAGCATTTGATAATAATTTAGTAGCAGACAAAGAAGAATTGCCTATAACTGGCGGAACCTATTTAACCACTAAAGATTTGTTGAAATGGGAAGATTGCCTTCATTCCAATAAAATAATCAGTGCCAACTCAGTGTTTGAGCTGGGGCAGCATTTTGATCTGCCGGATACCCAATCAGCTTTGGGACAGGCAAAATACAGAAATAGAAAATTAATTGAGCATGTACACGATGGAAGAGCCGGAAGATATGAAGCCCTTTTAGTTTCTGATCTGGATCAAAAATTTACCATTATTCTATTGGGAAACAACTACAACGGAAGATTATTTGAAATTTCCGATGCCATTACAGCCATTCTGAAAAACGAGAAATATAGTCTTCCTCAAAAAAACAATCCATAAAACAAAAAGACCTTTGAATTCCTTAAACTACTTTGCTTTTAACGATGATAATTAAGTTGAATTTTGAAAAAAATAATTGCGATAAGCTGTATCATTTTAGCATTGATTTTTCTCAACTATCCTGTTTTTGACAGCGAAGGAATATCTTATCTTATTATTTTTACCTGCTTTGTTGCTATTTGTTTTTCAGGAGCAAAAATATATTCTCCCAGGGCTGAAAATTATGACTCTGTTGAAAAAGAAGCCGATCAATTAGAGAAATATGATGGTGATTTCCAATATACAAATGAAGGATTTTACAATAAACAGAAAAAACCGGTAGAGCTTATAAAGTGGGATGAAATTATTTCAGTATATTCATTTAGTATTCCAGTTTCAAAACATAAAAGAGAAACAGGCCTGGAAGTAATTACCTACAAAAATAGTTATGAATTCAGTAGGTCTACACCCGGAATCAAAAAGTTAACCAATGAAATGTATAATCATCTCCCAGATTGGCAATTAAATTCTCCAACTATTAGAATCAATAATCACGGACTGGAAAAAACAAAACTGTATGAAAGACACCATGAAAAAAACCTTTGAATTCCTAAAACACTTAGAAAAAAACAACAACCGTGAATGGTTTACTCAGCACAAAGCGGAATATGATTCAGTGGTAAAAGAAAACAAAGTTTTTTTTAATCAGGTCTATACTGAACTTCAGGAATACGATAGTTTAAAGGGAATCCATATTTTCAGGATTTACAGAGACGTCCGCTTTTCCAAGGACCCTACTCCGTATAAAACCAATTTCGGGGTTGGCTATTCCCGTTCAAAGGCAATGCTGAGAGGAGGATATTATATTCAGCTGGAGCCCGGTAACAGTTTTGTAGGTGGCGGATTCTGGGGACCTGAGGCGAAAGACCTACTCCGTATCCGTAAAGAATTCGAGCTCAATACCACAGAAATTGAAAAGATCACTTCTGATGAAGTTTTCAAACAATACTTTGGAGAAATTAAAGGAGATGCTGTAAAAACAGCTCCGAGAGGTTTTGATAAAAATCACCCAGCCATAGATCTAATCAGGAAAAAACAAATTTGTCGTGATGCGAAAATTTACGGACAAGGAAGTTTTATCGGACAGCTTTCAGAAAGAAGCAGTTCTCACCTTATTAGCCATGCGCCCTTTCTTTGATTATATGAGTGAGGTGCTCACTACGGACCTAAATGGAGAGTCATTATATTAAAAATAAGACTATATATTCTAACCGTTCTATTTTTTAAAGTGGTTTGTACGGAATAGATCAAAAGACAATTATAGAATATTCACCTGTTATTCCAGTAGTAATTTCATTAAGCCTTGTTTAATAGTAATAAAGATAAAGAATATAATAATATTTAAATGTAGGTTTAGTTACCTATAAAAATTATTTTTGTATATACCTTTTTAACTTAATAAAAAATAAACTACCATTTATCATCTAAATTGAACTTTTAACTGATGTAGTGGTACTAATCAAGCAGATAAAATATTAATAATGGATACAAAAGAAAAAAATAGTAGAACTATTAAAGCGGATCTTTTCCGCTACGGGGGATTATGCGGTACTAAAGGATTTATAAAAGGACTTCTGCTAATTCCTGGTTTTAGATACATGTATTTGATACGAAAGATTTCAAAATATAATAAATATTCAATAAAACATTCAATATTAACAATTCTTATAAGAAGATATTCCTATAAATATGGATTTCAAATACCATCAACTACAGAAATTGGAGAAGGGTTCTATATAGGACATTGGGGAACAATTGTAATTAATGAAAAAGCAAAAATTGGTAAGAACTGTAATATCACTCATAATGTTACAATTGGTCAGGCTAATAGAGGTAAACTAAAAGGCTATCCGGTTATTGGAGATCATGTTTGGATTGGAGCAGGTGCAATAATTGTTGGTAATATTAATATTGGATCAAATGTATTAATTGCGCCAAATTCTTTCGTAAATATTGATGTTCCAAATAATTCTTTAGTATTAGGGAACCCTTGTAAAGTCATCAGTAAAGAAAATCCTTGTGATGGTTATATCAATAATATATATCAATAATATGAAATATATGATCAATATTTAATATATATGACAATCCTTAAAGATTGCTAAGGTTAATATTTTACTTATTTTTATATCCACCAAAATCATTAACAAAATATTAATCATCATGAATTTAAAAACATTAATCACACACAGTGTTCAGTACAACAATTGGGTAGTCAATAAATATATCGACTGGCTTTCCACAAAGTCTGATGAGCAGCTTAACCAGGAGGTTATTTCAAGTTTTCCGACGATCTTATCAACCTTGCATCACATATGGCAGACCCAGCAGTACTGGTGGGCCTATATTGCCGAAAATGGCGATTTTGATTTTGCTGAAATTTCTGCTGCAGTGACTAAAGAAGAGATTTTTTCCGGCATAAAAAACAACTCTCAGAAGTTAATGGATTACGTGGAAACCTTATCCGAAGAAGACCTGGCAAAAAACGTAAAAATTGAATCCCAATGGTTCCAGTGTGACTTCTCCAAATACGAGTACATCCAGCATGTAATTGTCCATGGAACATACCACCGAGGACAGATCGTAACCATGGGAAGGAATGTCGGGATAACAGATGCTCCAATGACGGATTACAACTTCTGGAATGTCTATAAAAATTCTGAAGCAACATCTGAAGCATAATCAGTTACCGAATATTTTATATTTTTCACAAAAAAAATCAGGACAATGACTTCAAACCTTTCTGACGAATCCGTCATTTATTACCACGGTACCAAAGCCGATCTTAAACCCGGAGACCTCATCGAAATTGGTTTCATTTCAAATTACGGCACCAAGAGAAAAGCAAAATATATTTATCTTTCCGCCACTTTGGAAGCGGCAACCTGGGGTGCAGAATTGGCTTTCGGAGAGGGAAAAGAAAGAATTTATATTGTAGAACCAACTGGTCCTATTGAAGACGATCCCAATTTAACCGACAAAAAATTTCCTGGGAATCCGACAAAATCTTACCGTTCTCAATATCCTTTTAAAGTTATTGGAGAAGTTGAAGAATGGCAGGGACATTCACCGGAACAGCTCAAGGCCATGAAAGATCACCTTGAAAAACTGAAACAGCAAGGCATTGAAGCCATTGAAGACTGATAAAATATCTAAACATGAAAGGTTTTAAACTCTGGGAGGAAGAATTAAAAAGAATATGGGATCAGTTAGGAAAAATTTCCAATGATGATTTTATTGAAAAAATAAAACTGCATACGGATAAGATTTCTGATGATCAACCTGCCATTGCAGATTTTGAAAGAGCATGCGCTTACGATTCTACCGGTCTTGAAAAAAATGCGGAACCGCTTTATAGATCTGCTTTAGAGTTCGGCCTTACAGGATTACGGCGAAGAAGGGCAAGAATTCAGCTGGCAAGCACTTTACGGAATAATGGGAAATATCATGAAAGCATAGAAATGTTAAGACAAGAAAAGGAAAATTATTCCGATGAGCTGGATGATGCCGTCAATGCATTTTTGGCGTTGTCACTTTCCTCGGTCAATAATGATAAGGAAGCGTTGTCTTTAGTCCTGGAATCTCTATCCGCACATTTGCCGAGGTATAATAAATCAGTGTATAATTATTCCAAGAAACTCATCAAATAAACAATAGACCGTAAATAAGTGAAGATCCGGTTGCAGAGTTACTGCTAAGAACTGAAAGATCTAAAAAAGAATTTTCAGAAATTATTACACCCATTAATATTCTTTATCATTTATAAAACAACACGTTCGGTCTTCAGAGCGTTTTTCTGTATTTTTACAGGGATTCAACGATAAATTTATGCTATGAGAAAAATAATCCTGGACCTGGCTGTCACTTTAGATGGATTCATTGAAGGTCCCAACGGCGAAACAGATTGGTGCATCATGGATGACGATATGAATTTTGACGGGTTTCTGAATAGTATCGATACTATCTTTTATGGCCGGGTAAGTTATGACTCGTGGGGAACCTATCAGCCGGAAGAAACTGCTGATACTGAAGAAAAAGAGTTTTGGAGATCCATACATTCTAAAAACAAGTATGTTTTTTCAGGACAGGACAGAAAATATCCTGGAGCCATTTTTATAAGTTCTGATATTGCTAAAAAAACAACTGAAATTAAGAAACAGGAGGGAAAAGATATCTGGCTGTATGGCGGAGCGAGTCTTATTAAAACCTTTATTAACTTAGATCTTATTGATGTATACAGAATTTCTGTTCACCCTATTGCTTTGGGAAGCGGAAAACCTTTGTTTGAAAACCTGAAAGAAAGGCTGGCGCTGAAGCTGATCACGACAAACGTTTTCAGGTCAGGAGTGGTACAGCTTATCTACGAACCAAAACAATCAATAAATTAAACTCAGAAAAATAAATTAATCATGGAAAAATATGCACAGTCTTCGGACGGACAGAATATTCATTATAAAGAAAGCGGACAGGGAAGCCCTTCCATCCTATTCGTACACGGATGGCTCGGCAACGCAGAATGGTGGAACAGCCAGCAGGAGCATTTCAAGGACAGATATCATATTGTACAGATGGATCTGGCCGGACACGGAAAATCTGGCACTTCCAGAAAGGAATGGACAAGCGCATTGTATGCAGATGATATCAAAGCAGTAGCAGACCAGATAAACTCTTCAGAGGTTATCCTGGTAGGACATTCCATGTCGGGAGCCTATGTTCTTGAAGCTTCTTTAAAAATTCCTCAGGTAAAAGCACTTATCCTGATCGACACCGTAAAAGATCTTGACGAAGCGATCTCAGAAGAAAAGGCTGAAGAGTTTTTATTCGTGCATTACCGCAATGATTTTAAAAATGCCGTTGAAAATATTCTTCCTCAATATCTTTTTGCGGAAAAAACGCCATCCGATGTAAAACGCAGTCTTCAGGATGAGTTTCTTCAAAATACATCAGAAAAAGCTATTGATCTGCTCAGACCTTTGTATCAAAAAGATTTCAGAGAAGCGGCGTCACAGGTTCAGGTTCCGGTAAGGGCTATCAATTCCGATAACTTCCCTACCAACATAGAGAATAACCGGAAGTATTTAAAAGATTATAATTACACTGAAATAGCCGGGATAGGCCACTATCCTATGCTGGAAAACCCGGAAGAATTTAACCGTATTCTTGATGACATTCTTAAAGAAATCAATGGAAAACATTAATACTACTAGTTGAACATTAATTAAAAGCCATGCAGAACACCAGAATTTATACCACTGCTTTTGTAAGTGTTTATCCTCATTATATTCAAAAAGCAGAAAAGAAAGGACGTACAAAATCCGAAGTTCATGAAATTATATTCTGGTTAACAGGATATGATGAAAAAAGTTTACAGGAAATTTTAGACAACAGGACAGATTTTAAAACATTCTTTGAACAGGCTCCGCAGATCAATCCCAATGTTTCACTGATCAAGGGAGTCATCTGCGGATACCGCGTGGAAGATATTGAAGATGAGCTGATGAGAAATATCCGTTATCTGGATAAACTGATTGATGAGCTGGCAAGGGGAAAGAAGATGGAGAAAATATTAAGGGAATCATGATTTGTGGGATGTATCAGAAATAATTTAAACCAAAGAAGAGCTAACAAACCAATTCAAAAAACATTATCCGGTTCTGAGAGAATGAAATCTCCTTTGAAAGTCATAAAAAAGCGAATTTATTGTCGAACTTTGTCTCTGGATAGCTTATTATATAACTGTCCTGCAATTATGCTTTCGCCTTAATAACTTTATTCTTCCGGTTTACAGCCTCCTGACAGCATTAAAAATGTCTTTATCCGAATCAATAAATACGATTAAATCCCTTTCCTGATTCAAAAAACTTTCCGAAATTTGTAACCTGTGCGTTAAATATAATTAATGAAATAAAATTTTAAATCAGAACATACAGTAAAACTTAGTATAAGTTTTCTTCGGGGCAGGGTGAAATTCCCTACCGGCGGTTACAGTCCGCGACTCCTTTCTTTTGAAGGGACTGATTTGGTGAAATTCCAAAACCGACAGTTAAAGTCTGGATGGGAGAAGAAAATAAAACGGTCAGTAAGATTCCTTACGGGCTTATTGTGCCGTATTTCATTTCCATGTACCGAAGACTATTTTAACTTTTAAAAGTAAAATAACATGGAAAAATTATTAGAACAATTTGGAGCAACCTCCACAGAACGTGTAGAAAATGCACTTCTAAAACTACAACAGGGAAAAGGAATTCTTTTAGTAGATGATGAAAACCGTGAAAACGAAGGCGATATCATCTTTCCCGCATCCACCATTACAGAAAAAGACATGGCACTTCTGATCCGCGAATGCAGCGGAATCGTCTGTCTGTGCATTTCAGAAGAAAAAAGCAAGCATCTTAACCTCCGTCCGATGGTGGAAAACAACAACTCTAAAAATCAGACGGCATTCACCATTTCTATCGAGGCTAAAGAAGGTGTTGAATCCGGAGTTTCAGCAAAAGACCGTGTAACAACGATCAGGACTGCTGTGGCAGAAAATGCAGAAGCCGGCCATATTGCAAGTCCGGGGCATGTTTTTCCTCTGATCGCTAAAAAAGGCGGTGTTTTCAAAAGACGGGGACATACCGAAGGCAGTGTAGATCTGGTAAAAATGGCTAATCTTGGTGATGATGCCGTGCTCTGCGAACTGACCAATGAAGACGGTTCTATGGCTAGGCTTCCGGAAATCGTGAATTTTGCCTCTCAAAAAGGAATGAGCGTAGTAACTATTGAAGATATTTACGCCTACCGCAAAATAATGAGCAACTAAAAAAAATATATTTTAACGCACAGAACCGCCGCCCGATTTCATCGGGCGGCGGTTTATTAAACATTCATTAAAAAATTAGAAAGTAGCTGCAGGGGCAGTTTCGTTATTCAGTTTTCTCTGGATCTCTGTTTTCTTTCCTTTTGAAAAATCAAAGCTTACCCCAAGAACAACCATGGACTTATTATTCATAATCTTTGTGTGTACATTATAATCCACTAAACTTTCCGGAAGGCTTTTTGTTTTATATTCCGAAGGCATCCCGATCCAGTACATTCCCGCAGTAAAACTCCAGCTTTTAAGCCTGTAGCTGGCAAAAAAATGATTCTGGTTCTCGTTCGTATTAAGGAAAGCCCCGCTCAGTGTATACACCGGAATATTGACCATATACTTCACACTGAAAGATTTATATTCCGAGGATACTGAAAAGTTATTAGCGAGATAGTCATTTTTGATGAGTGCCCCTTTACTCGTTCTTAAAGACTCTGAAGTTGGTGTCAATACTGCTTTCAAAACAAGCAGGCTGCTTCCGAACGGTTTATAAGAGCCGGACAGCTGGACTCCGTAGCGTTGGGCATTTTTCCCGTTTTCGTAGGTCAGTGCATATCCTCCGAAAGTATCATCCAGAATATAATATTGGTTGATGACACGATCCGTATACCGGTAGAAAAGACCCGCATTAAAATCAAATTTTTTATTATTAAAAGAATAAATTAAATTATTAGAAAAATTCTGCTGCGATTTAAGAAACGGATTTCCCTTCTGTACAATATTCGGGGCGATCTGTACCACATTGCTGCTGAGTGCGCTGCTCCACGGACTTGTAGGACTGTAACTGCTCGTTAGCCTGAGACTTTGATTGGTCTTCAGCTGATAGCCCAAGATAATTTTTGGTGTGAACGACCATTCATCAAAGGTATTTGCAGCACTTTTATTATGAATATTGGTAAGTCCCGCACCGATTCTGTAGCTAAATTTATCTGCTTTTCCTGAAAACTCAGAATAAAAGTACTGTTCCAAATAATTAACGCTGTACTGTGAATATCCTGCAAGATTATTCAGGTCGTTGGAAATAGCAGTGCTTGAAATACGGTAGCCGGAAGAAAGCTTTCCAGCCGTAAAATCATGAGTGTGGGCAAGTTCACCGACAAAATTAGTCTGCTCAGCTTCCAGAATCATATCATTGTTATAAACCGAACTTCCGGTAGGAATGATCCATTCCCGAGCAGATTCAGTAGTATTGGTCTTGTAATGAGAACCTACCACATTCAGGCTTAATTCATCTTTAAGTCCTATCTTTTTGGAATAATACACATCCAGTTTAGGAATAGTATAGCTGGAACTGCTATTTTTAAACATTTCGTGTTCTTCACTGAAGCTGTCTTTTATAAAAACGCTTTCTCCTGTACCTTTTGAAAACCTGCTGAAAATATCCACATTCAGTTTGGCCTGAAAAGTATAATCATCAGCAACCATACGAGTGTAACGCAAAGCTATATTCTGAGAAGTATATCCAAAATGATCCTGCCTCCTCTCGTCCGAACGGTAATGCTCTCCGCTGAGGCTGTAATCATAGATACTCTGAACTTTTCTGTTGTCATAATCCCTCAGGTTAAGCGAGTATTCCAATCCGAAATTATTCTTCCCTTTCGTAAAATTAGCATAGGAAGATGCATTAACGAATCCCGTAGTCAATCCCGACATTACATCTGCTCCAAAAACATATCCGGTTTCATTTGATCTTGTAATAATATTGATCACGGTTTCTGCCCTGGAAGCCCATCTTGCCGGTGGAATGTCGTAATATTCCACTTTTACCACCTCACTTGGCGCCACACTCCTGATCTGCAAATCTGTAGCTTCTATTCCATTGATAAGAAACAGGGAAGTTCCGCCTTTTGTACTTGTAAGGGTATTGGAAACGGGATCCAGCTGCAGTTCCGGCAGTGTCTGAAGCAGATCTTTCGCATACCTTGCTTTCTCCAGAGCTTCTTTATCAAAGGTATAAACGGACTTGTCTGCAAACTGCTTTTTACGTTGAGACTTTAAGATCACTTCCTGGATTTCCTTTGTACCCGCCTGTCCTACTGTATCATTTTTCGTGTTCTCCTGCGAAAACACTAAAACCCCACAAAGAAAAAACACAGGATATATCGTTTTTTTCATATTCATAAATAAAATTGTATTGATGAAAATAAGACAGGCAATTCCCAGTATTCATTACATACATCTCAATATTTTAAGAAAAGAAAATAAAACAATTAGTTTGTAACGATTTATTGTTTATCACACAGCAAAAACAATATGCATATTGTTAAAAATAAAATCATATTGAAATATTATTAACTTTTTGCCTGCTTTTTGATGCTATATTTTACACCACAAAATATAAAGTCATGAAAAAGCTCCTCATCTTAATTCCCTGTTTTTTGTTTTCAGAAGCAGATGCACAGGAACTTCAGGCTATTCCCGCAGAGAAAATGAACATTATTAAGACCAATGTTACAGCTTATGCCTTCAGAAATATTAACCTGTCTTATGAAAGAGCCATCAACCAATGGTTCTCTCTTAACATAGGTTTCGGAACAATGACGCAGGGAAAAGTACCTTTTATCAATGCATTTTTGAAAGATGAAGATGAAAAAAGATTTCAAAATCTGAGAGTAAAGGCAACAAATTTCACGATTGAACCCAGGTTTTATATTGGGAGAGGCTATGGCAGGGGATTTTACTTTGCACCCTATTACCGGTATTCAGATGTTTCGTCCAATAGCTTTGATTTCTATTATGACTATGATGCTGTCGACGGAAATACCTACCAGATTCCTCTTAAAGGCCAGGGAAGCACCAGCGGAAACAGCGGCGGCCTGATGGTTGGGGCACAGTTTTTTCTTACCAGAAGCCAGAACCTCGTACTTGATTTTTGGATCGCAGGTGCCCATTATGGAAGTGGAAAAGGTGACTTCAGCATGACCAGCAATTATGTACTGACTCCGGAAATGCAGGCACAGCTTAAGCAGGAAATTGAAAATCTTGATATTCCTTTTGTAGAGTATACCGTAGAGACGAATGCCAATGGAGCAAAAATAAAAGTGGACGGCCCATGGGCAGGCTTCAGAAGCAGACTGTCGATTGGGTACAGATTTTAAAAATGATATTTAACGTTATTAAGCCGTTCTTAAAAGAGCGGTTTATTTTTTTGTAAAATTTGTATCTTGCCTTTCTTTATACTTCTTTATTATCTACAAATAAATCTATGAATTCATCACCCATAACCACAGGCCAGAGAATCAAAGCCATTGTAGGCGGATCTATCGGAAATTTGGTTGAATGGTATGACTGGTATGCTTATGCTGCTTTTGCCATTTACTTTTCCAACTCATTTTTTCCGGATTCGGATCTTAATGCCCAGCTGATGAATACAGCGGGAATTTTTGCCGTAGGATTTTTGATGAGACCAATCGGAGGCTGGATATTCGGAAGTATTGCTGATAAGATCGGGAGAAAAAAAGCGATGACTTTTTCCGTCCTTCTCATGTCTTTCGGGTCACTTCTTATTGCCCTTACCCCAACCTATAAAACGATCGGAATTCTGGCACCTGCACTGTTGCTGCTTGCAAGATTACTGCAGGGATTAAGCGTTGGCGGAGAATATGGTGTTTCTGCAACCTACCTCAGCGAAATGGCATCGGAAAACCGGAGAGGCTTTTATTCAAGTTTTCAGTATGTAACGCTTATAGGCGGACAATTGATTGCATTAGGAATTCAGTTGATTCTGCAGAAACTTCTTTTAACAGAAACTCAACTTGAGGAATGGGGATGGAGAATTCCTTTTGTTATCGGAGCATTACTTTCTGTGATCGCTTTATATTTAAGAGCCAATCTTCATGAGACTGAAGCATTTGAAAATAAAAAAGAGGTCAGTGAAAAGAAAAAAGGAACAGTTACCGAACTTCTCAAACATCCCAAAGCTTTGCTTACTGTAATAGGACTTACTTTAGGCGGAACCCTGGCTTTTTATACGTATACCACTTATATGCAGAAGTTTTTGGTGAATACTGTACATCTTACCAAAGAGCAGTCTACCCTGATTTCTTTTATTTCATTATTTATATTTGCCTGCCTGCAGCCTGTTTTCGGAGCATTGTCGGACAGGATCGGAAGAAGACTTCTTCTTTTAGGTTTTGGAATTCTGGGTACGCTGTTTACAGTTCCTCTTCTTACAGCTTTAAGCACCACCACTTCGATGTGGACTGCATTCTTCCTGATCATGGCCGCCCTGATCATTGTCAGCGGCTACACTTCAATTAACGCCGTTGTAAAGGCTGAACTTTTCCCTTCTGAGATCAGAGCGCTGGGAGTAGGACTTCCTTATGCTCTTACGGTAGCTATTTTTGGAGGAACGGCGGAATACATTGCTCTTTGGTTCAAAAAGGCTGGAACGGAAGAATATTTTTACTGGTATATCACCGGATGCATATTATTTTCACTGATTGTATACGCCGGAATGAAGGACACCAAAGAGACCTCAACACTGGATAAGGATTAGTGACCATTCATAAAAAACCGGGCGCCGCAGATTCTCTGCGGCGCCCGGTTTATATTTTAGTGGTAAGCCTTTTTAAATTTCTCCACCATACTGTCCAGATTATGCCGCTGAACATATACACTCTTCACTTCCTGGTACCTCGGTGACTTATAAAAAACCTCATGGAAATCCATACTTCCGTTTCCTACCTTCACTACTTTTTGTACATCGATATTTAGCTTTTTTAGCTCGTCTTTAAAGACTTTAAATTCATCTTGTATGTTGCTCATTTATATTTTTGGATTTTAGTTTAAAAAATCAATTTTACACTTGACACCCTTTAATTGTCTGGGGCAGACTCTAAATTTGTAATAAAAATAGTGAATTTTTCAATATAACCACCAGTCAACCGTCACTTTTTTACCTAATTTAACGATTTTGTATGGATTTTACATTTTTTCATGATTGTAAAATAATTTCAGCTTTTTAAAATTTTCCAGAAAGCACTATGAAAAGCCTATCAATTCAGGAAAAATTACCGATTTGTCATTTGACTGATATATACATGTACGGTTTTACTCCAAATTCAAAATCGCAAGTAAATGTGACAAAAACATAATGGATTAATTTATAAATTCGAATAAAGAAAGAAGCCACTAAAGGATAACAATCAAAAACATATTAAAATGAATGATATCAACAAGGAACACTGGGAAAACGTATATGCGACTAAAAACCCAGATCAGGTAAGCTGGACCCAGAAAAAACCACAGACATCCCTTGATTTTATTCATTCCTTCGGTTTGGGAAAAGATGCCAGGATCATTGATGTAGGAGGCGGAGACAGTAATCTTGTTGATTATCTTCTTGAGGAAGGCTATAAAAATATCACTGTTCTTGATATTTCTGCCAAGGCTCTGGAAAAAGCCAGAAAAAGGTTAGGAGAAAAAGCTGATAAAATAACCTGGATCGCTTCAGACATTACAGCATTTGAACCCCGGGAAACGTATGATATCTGGCACGACAGGGCTGCTTTCCATTTTTTAACAACTCCTGAACAGGTTTTATATATCAAAACAGCAGGCAAAAGTGTAACCGGGTTTATGATTTTGGGGACTTTTTCTAAAAATGGACCTGCCAAATGCAGTGGTCTGGATATTCAGCAATACGATGAGGAATCTTTGCCCGCAAAATTTGAAGCAGATTTTGAAAAAATAAAATGTATTACAGAAAATCATACAACTCCTTTTGATACAGTGCAGAATTTTGTTTTCTGCAGTTTAAAAAAAATTTAGGATGTTGATTCACTCAGTAAAATGATTTCTCTTTAAAATTTTATTATAAACAGATGTACTTGTAAGCCTGATCTATTTTTCCATTTATATCAATTATTCTACTTTACTGATTTTATCAATAAAAATTAACACTATTTAGATCAATATAATATAAAAATATAGTTTTTTGTTATTTATTTTATTATTTTTAATACACCATAATCTAATAATATAATTTATGAAAAAACTACTATTCATCATTGTTTCAGGCTTGGCCTGTTCAAATTTTTATTCACAGAAGTTAGAATTCCAGGAGTGTGGAACTGACGAATTAATGCGGAAACATTATGAAAGACATCCGGAACAGAAAGCTCAGGACGATGCTTTTAATTTGGAATTATCCAGGCTGATCAAAAGCGGAAAATTATCCAGCACATTAAACAAGAACCAGGTCTACGAAATTCCTATTGTTGTTCATGTGGTAGGTGACGGAAGTGCTGTTGGGACAGCCAATAACAAATCTGATGCTGATATCATAGCATGGGTGAATTATACGAACGGGGTATTTTCCGGAAGCACCTCCAGCGGAATGTCAGGAACCAGTGCTGTATTGCCTGTAAAATTTGTTTTTGCCAAAATCAATCCTAGCTGTAATCCTACTAATGGGATCAACAGGATCAATGCTTCTCATCTTCCAAAGTATGTGAGCGGAGGGGTGAATAATGATAATACCACAAATGCCGTAACGGCTTCTCAGATTACCGCTCTTGGGATGTGGGATACCAGTAAGTATTACAATATCTATGTTGTTAAGAAACTGTCATCCAATGCAGGAACTTTGAACGGATTTGCCTATTATCCCGGAGGCAGCAATGATTATTCTTTTATGTCCACAAGTGCTTCGGCAGTGAATGCACAGACGTTGGCCCATGAATTTGGACACGCGCTTGGCCTTCGCCACACACATGAAGGTTACAGTGAATCTACCGGAGCCTGCCCTACCAATACAGACTGTACTCTTCAGGGAGACCTGGTATGTGATACCGAACCCATGAAAAGCCTTTATCATTCGTCTGTTCCTTATACCTGCCAGACAGGACAGATTAATCCCTGTACCAGCCAGGTATATGCAGGTGGTGAAAGAAATGTTATGGCTTACACATTCTGTTTCAGGAATTTATTTACCCAGGGACAGTCTGATAGGGCTACTGCACAGCTTCTGCAGTACAGACAATCACTGATCAATTCTCCGGTAGCTTCTTCAACTACGCCTAACAACAGTTCTGTTTTAACCACAGCATGCACTCCAACCTCTATGACGAATCCCGGAAACTATAATATTGGAATTACTTCTGTGAAATTTGCAAACATTAATAATTACTCCGCCAATTACAAACAGGCTTCCAATAATTTCTATGAAAACTTTACGGGAAATTACTGCTCTGGAATTTCAAAAACTACAATTCCTTCCAATACTGCAACAGTAATTACAGTTGCACCGGGAACCAGCAATCCGCATATTATCAAGGCTTATATAGATTACAATAATGACGGGCAGTTTAATGAGACTACAGAACTTGTTCTTAACCAAAGCTCAGTCAGCAGTGGTTCTGTTGCCACCGCATCAGTAGCTCCTCCTGCAAGTGCTGTAACGAATACGCCATTAAGAATGAGAATAATCGGTGAGTTTAACGGAACAGCTGTTACGGCCTGCTACACTCCGAAATACGGGCAGGTAGAAGATTATTCTGTGATTATTACACCTCAGAATCTATTGGCTGCTGAAAGTGTAAACAAATCAAGCATTACCAAGGATGAGAGTTTTGTACAGGTAAAAGGTGATCTTAAAATTTCCACCGTTCATATCTATGATGCTTCAGGAAGACTTTTGATCAGCAGAGCAGACATAAAATCCTCTGAATTCAGATTTCCTGTCAATGAAAAAAATACCATCATCACGGTAACCGCAGTTTTGGAAAATGGAAAAGTGATCAATAAGAAATTAAAATTTTAAACAGCACATTTTAAATAAAAAAGAGAGCTACAGGCTCTCTTTTTGTATTTTATGGAATAAGACTTATGATTTTTGCTTTTCTTCTTCCAGTTCCACTTCATGTCTCAATTGGGCTTTGTAAAGTGTTGAGTAATATCCGTTACGGTCAAAAAGTTCCAGATGTTTTCCTTCTTCTACAATTTTACCATGCTCCATGACAATAATTTTATCTGCTTTTTCAATGGTAGAAAGCCTGTGGGCAATAATGATAGAAGTTCGGTTTTTAGTAATTTTTTCTGTTGCTCTCTGGATCAGCTTTTCGCTTTCATGGTCTATGGAAGAAGTGGCTTCATCCAGAATGAGGATTTTAGGATCTGATAAATAAGCTCTCAGGAAGGATAAGAGCTGTCTCTGACCTAAGGAAATAGAAGAACCTCTTTCGCTTACCACAAAATCATATCCGCCCGGAAGCTGCTCAATAAACTGATCTACTTCAATTTCTTTTGCTCCGGCCTTTATTTTCTCTAAAGTAATACTTTCGTCTCCAAACGCAAGATTTTCGAAAATGCTCCCGTGAAAAAGAAATACATCCTGAAGAACGACTCCGATGTGACTTCTCAGGTTATAAAGCTCATAGTCTTTTACATCCACATCATCAATTATAATCTTACCGGAATTAATATCATAAAGCCTTGTGATAAGACTGATAATAGTCGATTTTCCCGCACCGGTTGCCCCTACGATAGCCACCGTTTCTCCCGGATTCACTTTAAAATCAATTCCTTTAAGCACTTCCTGCTTATCATCGTAAGCAAAATGTACCTTCTCAAACTCAATTTTACCATCAAAATGATCTTTCTTTACGGTTCCCGTATTCGGCATGGCGTAATCTTCATCCATGATGCCCAGTACTCTTTCTGCTCCTACAATACCTCTCTGGATATTATTGAAACGGTCCGCAATCTGTCTCAACGGGCGGATCAGCATTGAAATATACTGGATAAATGCAATAACAACTCCTGCACTGATTGTGATATAACCACCATAAAACAGGATAAATCCGATAAATAAAGAAGATATAAGTTCTACAACCGGAAAAAATAATGAGAAGATGAATACTGTTCTCAGTAAGGCACTTTTCAGGGTGATATTAATATCATCAAATTTTTTAAATTCTGCATCCTGTCTGTTGAAGACCTGAATAATTGACATTCCAGCCAGTCTTTCCTGAACAAAAGAGTTCTGATTGGCCGTCCACGTCCTTTCATCCCCGAATGCTTTTTTCAGCCTTTTCTGGAAAAACCTCGTAATCATGACCATTAAAGGCAGGATCGCCAAAGTGATATAGCTCAGATGCACATTGGTATTGAACATCATGATCAGGACAAATGCAATTCTGAGAATATCCCCGAAGACCATAAGAAAACCGTCTGTATACACTGTAGCAATAGTTTCCACATCGCCTACAGCCCGGGTTACAAGCTGCCCGATAGGTGTTTTATCAAAAAATGATGTTCTGAAATAGATCAGCTTTGCATACAGCCTCTCACGAATGTCGCGGATAACGTTTTGAGAAATAAAATTTGAAAAGTAAACTAAGAAAAAGTTTAAAATAGTCTCTGCAAAAACCAAAGCTACCAGGATATAGATATGCTTCATCATCAAGGCATTATCCTTCAGTTTGGTAATGTCGTTATCGACCACTTCCATAGTAAGGTAAGGCCTGTAGGTAGAAACTACGGACAGTAAGACAGAAATAATTAAAGTAAGGATGAACCAGGACCGGAATTTCATTCCTATAAAGAACAGCCTCTTAACAATTCCCCAGGTATCTTGTTTTTTCATTGTACGAGTTGAAGAAAGAATTTAAAATTCTATGCAAAAATAAGACTTTAAAATTTGACAGCCTTTAGAAGTTGATCAAATCGTCATAGAAAATTTCAGATAAAGGTTATTTACAATATGAATATATTAAGCCGGATCTTATCTGTTTAAAACTTCTGAAATACTTTAATAAACTCATTATAAATTCTTATCCCCAATCTTTTCAATTTCCAGAGAAGGTTTATTCACATGCTCTTTCACAAATTTCCTTTCGAGAAGCTGATAAACCCCATATACGGCTGCAATTGAAATGATCCAGCTAATTATATTGATCAGGGAGAAACCTGTATAGTTCATGTTATCTACAGCGTCAGGGTCTGTAAGTCCTTTATAAACCCCATACGAAAAACCAAAGAGCAGCTGGGTTCCAAAATACACTCCAATGGCTAAAAGGCCATAATGCCATTTTGTTTTCCCGAACTTTTCAGCAAGCTGTGCGTAATACCTGTAAGCTCCGATAAGAATAAAAATTGATAACATAATTTGTGTTTTATATATTTAACATTCAGACTATCCTATTTTATGAAAATACTGCAATAATTTTCACAGAATAATCACTGATTGCTAAAATAACTTTTTTTTCAATACTGTAAAACAAAAGGACAGCCGTAAAATCACTGAATTTTTGTCATGGGATTAAAATTCGTATCCTACATCTACAAGGAATAATCCATGGCCCGGAGCTGAAGTTCCGGCAGCATTACGGTTTTTATCTTCAATAATTTTACGCAGGTCTTCGGGTTTTATTTTTCCGCTTCCAATTTCTACCATAGTTCCTACAATGGCACGGACCATATTTCTCAGAAAGCGGTTGGCAGAAACCGTAAACATAAGTTCAGTTCCTTCTTGTTCCCATTCTGCCTTATAGATTTTGCAGATATTGGTTTTATTATCGGTTTTTAATTTAGCAAAGCTTGTAAAATCCTCATATTCAAATAAAATTTTACAGGCTTCATTCATTTTATGGATATCAAGCTGCCTTTTCCAGTGCTGCCATGCCGATTCCTGGGTAAAAGGATTTTTCGCCAGGGAAATATAATATTCGTAGGTTCTGTACGTAGCATCAAAACGGGCATGAAAATCATCTTTAACTTTGAAGATCCGCTTTACAGAAATATCAGGAGGTAAGAAACTGTTTAATTTATAAGGAAGATTCATTTCATCCACAGGATGTTCCGTATCAAAATGGGCAAATATTTTTTTAGCATGAACGCCTGTATCCGTCCTTCCGGCACCTGTCGTTTTGACTTCTTCTCTTAATATCGTGGAAAGTGCTTTTTCCAGTTCTTCCTGTACAGAAACGGCATCCGGTTGTATCTGATAACCGAAATAATTTTTTCCGTTGTAAGAAAATTCAATAAAGTATCTCAATGTAGTATAATAACTCAACAAAAATACTTTAATTTAATGAAATATTTGTTGAAAAGTCTTTGAGAATATTACTTAAAATCCTTATGAAAATTCCTATTTTTGCAGACGTATGAAAAGATGGTACCTTTATCCTTTTTCCCTCGGTTATCATTTGGTAACGGGTATCCGAAACACAATGTATGATCTGGGCGTTTTTAAGGCGACAAAATTCAAAACTCCGATAATCAATGTCGGTAATCTTTCTGTGGGCGGAAGCGGAAAATCGCCTATGGTGATGTATCTTGCCCAATACCTGTCCAAACACTACAGAACAGGGGTTCTTTCACGCGGTTATGGCAGACTGACGAAAGGCTATGAAGTGACGAATTATGAAAGCAACTATAAAATTGTGGGTGATGAAGCCATGCAGCTTTTTGAGCGCTTCAAAAACCGATTCGTCATTGCCGTTTCGGAAGAAAGAGTTCCCGGAGCCAAAAAGGTAATTGAAGATATGGATCTTGACGTTCTTGTTCTGGACGATGCCATGCAGCACAGGGCCATCAAAGCGGGATTTAATATTCTGATGACCGATTTTAATGATCCTTACTTTAAAGATCATCTGCTTCCTGCCGGAGACCTGAGAGAATCCAGAAACGGAGCTAAAAGAGCCAACATCATCATGGTCAGCAAATGTCCTGATGAGCTTACCGAAGAAACCAAACGCTATTATATTTCCAGGATAAGACCCTCTTATAACCAAAAAGTATTCTTTTCATCCATTGGTTATGACGAAAATGTGTACGGAAAAGATAAAATGCTTCCGGACAATAACCTGAACTATTATGACATCCTCCTGATTACAGGAATTGCTAACCCCAAACCGCTTCTGGAGCATCTGGCTAAATTTTCGCAGCGGGTTAAGCATTTAAAATTCAGGGACCATCATAATTTTACGGATGACGACATTAAAAATATCACCGCAGAATATAAAAAATTAGGCGAATACAAGCTGATCCTGACCACGGAGAAAGATTATGTACGTCTGAAAACTTTTGACTATCTTAGAGACATTGTTTACTACTGGCCTATTAATGTTATCATTGATAAAAAGGAAGAATTCAACCAAATCATCTTAGATTATGTTAGAAAAAATTAAGCAGACCGCCGATTTTATCAAAAGTACAATCAAAGAAATTCCCGATTTTGCTATTGTTTTGGGATCCGGACTGGGAAAACTGCAGGATGAAGTGGAAGCCCTCCATATTTTAGAATATCCTGAGATTCCTAATTTTCCTCAGACGACAGTTGTTGGGCACGGAGGAAAATTAATTTACGGAATCCTGAACGGCAAAAAAGTTCTTATGATGAGCGGCCGCTTTCATTATTACGAAGGCCATTCTATGGAGACTGTGACCTTTCCGATAAGAGTTTTCCATCTGTTAGGTATCAAAAACCTCATCCTTTCCAATGCCTGTGGCGGCGTAAATCCGGCTTACAACGTTGCCGATATCGTTATTTTAAAAGACCATATCAATATGATGCCTGAACATCCGCTTCGTGGTAAAAATATTGAATCGTTCGGACCGCGTTTCGTGGATATGAGCGAACCTTATAACAAAAAAATGATAGAAGCCGCCGAAAAAGCTGCCGCCGAAAACAATATTAAAATCCACCAGGGAGTGTATGTAGCACTACAGGGACCAACTTTTGAAACGCCTGCAGAATATGGCATGATCAAAGCCATCGGTGGTGATATGGTAGGAATGAGTACTGTTCCGGAAGTAATAGTTGCCAGACATATGGGAATGGATGTTTTCTGCATTTCCGTAATTACAGACCTTGGCGGACCGGATATTGCCTTTGCCGTTTCTCATGAAGAAGTTTTGAATGCCGCCAATAAAGCCATGCCGAATGTGATCGCTGTGGTGAAAGGTGTAATCAAAAACTATCAATAAATCTTTATAGACATTCTCTATTTCATAAATTTTTCCTAATTCATAAGAAATCAATCTCAAATTGCGTTTCATTGTTTAGATTTGTATAAATGAAATTGAAAGAATGAAAAAGTTAGCATTAATTCTTATGATCAGCATTTTTGGACTGAGCTATGCACAGCAGCAACCGAAAGTACTTAAAACCTCTTTCTCCCAAGAAGCTTTAGTACAGAAGCTGGAAGATGAGGAAGGAAAAAATATTACCATTCAGGAGATTCTTGATCAGCATAAGGGGAAAGTTTTAGTGATTGATTTCTGGGCCGGATGGTGCAGAGACTGTTTAAAAGCACTTCCAAAGGCTGAAGAGCTTGAAAAAAACAATCCGAATGTAGATTTTGTATTCCTTTCCCTGGAAAGATCAAAAGAAGGTTTTGACAAAAGCCTGAACAGGTTCAATATGAAGGATAAAGATAATTACTGGTTTTCTTCGGGATGGAAAAATGATTTTAACAATTATATTGACCTGAACTGGATTCCAAGATATATGGTTGTAGACCAGAAATCTTCCATCGCAAAATATTATGCTATTTCCCCTGAAGATCCGGAAATACAGGAAACCATTAACCATCTTTTACAATAATGATCACAAGAGAAGCTACAGAGCAGGATCTGAAGGTCCTTTTAGAATTTGAGCAGGGTATTGTTTCTGCTGAAAGACCATTTAACAGTACTCTTATTGATGGAGAAATTCATTATTATGACCTGCTTCACCTGATAAAATCTGATGAAGCCCTCGTACTTGTTACTGAAGAGGAAAACGAAATCATAGCCTCAGGTTATGCACTGATCAAAAAACCAGGAAAAAACTATTATAATTTCGATCGATATGCCTACCTGGGATTTATGTACGTAAAACCTGAACACAGAGGAAAGGGAGTTAATAAGTTGATCCTCGACGAACTGATCAGCTGGGCAAAATCCAAAGACATTTCTGAAATAAGACTTGATGTGTATGCCCAAAACGAATCCGCTGTAAAAGCGTACGAAAAAGCAGGGTTTGAATCACTACTCGTTACAATGAGAATGAAAACATGATAAGAACTTAATTCAAAATAAATGAATCCATATCTTTGCGGTATGGATTCTTCTTTTTCCACCCGTAAGATTATTCATGTCGATATGGATGCATTCTATGCTTCTGTGGAACAGCATGATAATCCTTCGCTTAAAGGAAAGCCTATTGCTGTAGGAGGAGAACACCGGGGAGTTGTTGCAGCAGCGAGCTATGAAGCCAGAAAATATGGGGTACGTTCTGCAATGCCCAGCAAAACAGCCAAAGAAAAATGCCCTCATATTATTTTTGTGACGCCCCGCTTTGCACGGTACAAAGAAATATCCAAACAGATCCGCGAAATTTTCCATGAATATACTGATCTTGTAGAACCTCTGTCATTAGACGAAGCCTACCTTGATGTCACTGAAAATAAAAAAGATATAGAATCTGCCAATCAGATTGCCAGAGAGATCCGCCAGAAAATATTTGAGCAAACGGGACTGACAGCTTCTGCAGGAATTTCCGTTAACAAATTTCTCGCAAAAGTAGCTTCCGACATTAATAAACCGAACGGCCAGAAAACCATTCATCCGGATAGAATTGAAGGTTTCCTTGAAGAGCTTCCGGTCGAAAAATTTTACGGTGTTGGAAAGGTCACGGCTAACAAAATGTTTAGCTTAGGAATTTATAAAGGAAAAGATCTAAAGAAGAAAACGTTTGAAGAACTGGTCAGGCTTTTTGGAAAGTCCGGCGGTTACTATTACAATGTAGTACGCGGCATTCATAATTCTGAGGTGAAGCCACACAGAATCCAGAAAAGTGTTGCCGTGGAGAGAACTTTTTTTGAGGATCTTTTTGACGACCAATCGATTAATGAAAAACTGGAACATCTGAGCCAGGAGCTTCACCAGAGGCTGCAAAAGAATAATATCCTGGGAAGAGCCTTAACTTTAAAGATCAAGTATAAAGATTTCTCGCTTTTTACAAGAAGCTTTACAAAAGAAGAGTATTTCACTTCTCCTGAACAGTATTTCAGCACCGGGAAAAAACTTTGGGAACTAAGGCCGTTTGATAAGCCTGTAAGATTGCTGGGGTTATCACTCTCCCACCTCAACACCGAGGAAAAAAAACAGGTTTCTATTCAACTAAAAATTCCGTTCGAAGAGTTTGAAAATTAACAGGTAAAAAATTTTCACTATCTTGTAGTGACCAAATTACAGCCTATGAACCCGACAATGATTCAATTTTTCCACTGGTACTCAGAAGGGAATGGAAAATTATGGAAAGAAGCAGAAAAGCAGGCCGCATATCTGGCACAATTAGGAATTACTTCAGTATGGTTTCCTCCTGCCTATAAAGGAACAAACGGAGGCTATTCTGTAGGATATGATGCTTACGACCTGTATGATCTCGGAGAGTTTGATCAGAAAGGAAGCATTCCCACCAAATATGGCACCAGGAATGATTATATCAAGGCCATTAAAGCTTTAAAAAAGCAAAATATAGAGGTAATCGTAGATATTGTCCTGGGGCATAAGGCCGGCGGGGACGAACTGGAAAAATTTAAAGCCGTAAAGGTAGACGAAAACAACAGGGAAAAGATTATTTCCGAGGTTATTGAGATAGAATCTTATACTAAATTCACGTTTCCCGGAAGAAAGAAAAAATATTCTGATTTTGAATGGAACTTCACCTGTTTCAGCGGTGTGGATTATGCCGAAGGTATGGATTCGCACATCTTTAAAATACAGTCTGAGTACGGAAACGACTGGGAAGAGATGATTGACGATGAGAAAGGAAATTACGATTACCTGATGTACAACGACATCGAGCACCGGAATCCTTTTGTACGTGAAGAGCTCAACAGCTGGGCTGAATGGTATTTCAACCTAACCGATTTTGATGGAGTAAGGCTGGATGCCTTAAAACATATTTCATTTGATTTTTATAAGGAATGGCTGACCATGCTCCGCTCTAATTCCGGAAAAAATATTTTTGCGGTCGGAGAATACTGGGCCCCGGGGCAGCTTAATCTTCTGCAGAAGTATATTGAGGTAACGGAAGGATGCATGAGCCTTTTTGACAGCTCACTGCAAAATAATTTCCATACTGCATCTAATGAAGGCAGCTCTTATGATCTCCGAAGGATTTTTGACCAAACTCTTACCGATGCAGATCCCATGCACTCTGTAAGTCTTGTGGATAATCATGACACACAGCCTCTTCAGGATCTTGAAGCTCCGGTACAATCATGGTTCAAGCCGATAGCTTATGCATTGATCCTGCTTCGCGAGAATGGATATCCTTGCGTTTTTTATCCCGATCTTTATGGCGTCCAGTATGTTGACAAAGGCAGAGACGGTAACAGCCATGAAATTTTCCTACCGAAAGTGGATGGTATAGAAGAGCTTCTGATAGCAAGAAAGGAACATGCATACGGAACACAGAGGGATTATTTTGAAGATACCAACTGTCTGGGCTGGACGCGTGAAGGTGACAATGAACATTCCGGATGTGCCGTAGTTCTCAGCAATAAAGATGCCTACAGCAAACCTATGGAAATGGGGAAACGGTATGCAGGCAAAAGTTTCAAAGATTTACTTAAAAGATCTGAGGAAACGGTAATTATTGATGAAAATGGATGGGGAGATTTCCCGGTTCCTGCAGGAAATGTAAGTGTATGGGTCTCTGAGTAGTCCTGAAGATATATAAAGGCATACATCATCAACAGTTATGTATGCCTTAAATTAGTTTTACTGACGGAATAATTAGCAGTGGATGTATCTGCAATTCTGTATATTAATGGCCCATTCACAGCAGTAGCCATCCTCGTTGGAGGTACAGCATACACCGTTACGGATGATCCCTTCTCCTTTTAGATTCTTAAGTTCCCTTCTGTCAAGTTTTCGTACGTTGGTAAAAAGTTTTGTTTTCATGATTAATTGATTTTTTGGTTTGGTTAGTCTAATATACATAAAATACTCTAATTATCCTCAAATATATCACCAAACAGATACTTAAAGCTATATATTTCGTAAACTAAATACTTACATTGTACCTTTTTACAAAAGCTTTGTTTGAATTTATTTAAAACTTAATTTTTTGAATTTTCAGGATTTCCGGCCGTTCCGAATCATCAGAAATATTTCCTGTCCTTGCAAATTCTGCCCAGAGCACTCTGAGTTTCTTTCCATTCTCATTAATGTATTTCCAAGGAATATCTTTTACCATTTCAGAGGATTTCCAAGCTTGTTCATTTCCGAAAATCAAAGGAAGATCAATACAGTGCGGAGCCCCGATAGAGCTGTCTTCTGATCTGGCATGAATTCTAAATAAGTAAACGTTCCCTCCCGCTTTTGCATAATTTTCAGCAAATATTTTTGCCGGACTCCCATAGATGAGTTCAGTCGTCTTTTGAACGGCTTTATCTAGAACCTTCAATCCAAAACCTTTCCCGAAATATTTATTTAAAGCATCTGAGGTTTTAAGATAAAATGCTGTTTCATCATTATTCAGACCAATGAGTACATCATACCTTTCAGCGTTTGCCTTCCATTTCTCTATAGATTCCTCTTCTTTGCATAAGGGAGGAAATCCATACTGAATGCCGAAAGGCATGGCCGCCTTCAAGCCATATTTAATGACGGATGGCACATGTTTCCTGTATTCGTCCATCATTTTAAAAACATCTGTTTCATCTTTCAGACTTTCAGTTTTTTTGAGAAATTCGGCCGACATTCTCTGTCTTTTATGACGCAGCCCCAGCGGAGCGCTCTGGATAATCACTCTTTGAAACAGACCCTCAACACCTTCGGAAATCATAAGATGGGCAATAGCATCACCGCCCGAAGACTGACCTAAAAGAGTAATATTTTCAGGATCACCCCCAAATTCTGAAATGTAAGCTTTGATCCATTTTAATCCTTCTATGATATCGAACAGTCCCAAATTAGGTGGTCTTTCATCACCTCCCAAAAATCCGAAGAGCCCGAGCCTGTAGGAAACAGCAACAACAATGATCTGCTGTTCCCGCACCCAGCCACAGGGATCAGAAGTAGGAAGATCACCACATCCTATTTCATGGGAACCACCATGGATCCAGATTACAACAGGAAGCTTTTCATTCTCTGTAAAGCTATCAGGGCGGAAGATTGAAAGATATTGTGTGGATTCATCAGGGTCAAAGCTCTCAAGTTGGGTAGGTCCAATCATTTTTTCTACTAGTGGGCTAATGGCTTGCGGACAAACAGGAGTTTTATCAGGGAAAATAATTTCTTCAGCCGACGGCTGCTCTGCAACAGGTTTTTGAAATCTTTCAGAACGGGCATACCGGATGCTTTTGGCTCTAATAACGCCGTTGTTTTTTAATGCAATAACTTTCCCGAAAGAGGTCTGAAAAATGTGGGTTGTGGTCTGCTCAACGGTCATTTTAAAAACTTTGAAAAATTTTATCTATTAAAATTAATCCAGTTTTTTGAAATAAGGAAATTTTCTATGCTAAAAATACTAAGACTTTATATAGTTAACTTATAAAGTAAGTTTAAACACGAATGTCACTAATTTTTAACACTAATTTTCACAAATAAAGAATTGTGATATTTGTGAAAAACATTAGTGTTACTTGCGTTTAAAATGATCAGTTTAACGTTTTATATTCGCTCGGAGAAACACCGACTTTAGCTTTGAATAATCTTGTAAAATGCTGCGGATATTTAAACCCAAGATCATAAGAAATCTCACTGATTGATTTTGACGGATTCAGGATCTGTTCTTTGGCAATATCAATCAGCTTATTATGAATAAATTCCTGAGCGGAAACTCCCAATTCTTTTTTAATCAGATCACCGAAATAATTAGCAGACAGATTCAGCTTTTCTGCAAAGTAATTGACCATCGGGAAACCAATATTTTTTGGATTATCCGATTTTAAATAATCATCCACCAGATTTTCAAATTTGCCGATAACACCCTGGTTGACATGATCTCTTGTAATAAACTGGCGGTCGTAGAACCGCATGCAGTAATTTAAAAACAGTTCAATATTGTTGACGATTAACGATTTGCTATGCTTATCGATAGACTGTTCGAGCTCAAGTTTTATATTTTTAAAGCATTCCAGAACAATTTCCCTTTCTTTTTCTGAAAGATGCAAAGCTTCGTGTACGTCATAGGAAAAGAAGCTATAGTCTTTGATATTTTTGCCGAGATTGGTTCCTTTGATGAGATCCGGATGAAATAATAATGCATAACCGCCCGGTTGTATGGGTTTTCCGTCGTTAGTAACCCCGCTTACCTGCCCCGGAGCTATAAAAACCAGTGTACCTTCCTGATAATCGTAGCTGTGCTTCCCGTAATGCATGTCGCCACAGATCACATCTTTCAAAAAAACGGTATAAAAAGTATAAGTTCTTTTGTACTGGCATATGGGATCGGATTTTGTAAAATCTACCACGCTTACCAGCGGATGCAGTGTTTCATGATTCACCATTTTATTGTAATCTGAAATACTGTTAACTTTTTCAACTTCCTGATCTTCCATCGACTATCTTTTTTAAGCTTATTCAAAATTACTACTTTCCTGCGGGCCTTTTTAGGATGTCTGTAAAATTGGTAGGTATTCCGGTAATCTGTATAAGTTGTGTTTATTTAAAAGTATCGACTTTTGTACCGTTATGGAAACATTCAATACAAGCATTTTCCCCAAAGGAAAAAAAGCGCCGGAAGCTTATTTTCGGGCGGAAGAGCCTGGGTCCAGATTCTAAAACCGAACGAAGATGATCTGAACTGCCAGATACTCAAAACAGTATTGTGGGATGGATGGAACCTGTAAGTGATAAGGAATACAACAATTATAACTAAACTTAATTAAATTAAATAAACCAATGAGCACAATCACAGTAAAAGCCTATGGGGCTGAGTCTACTACGGCAGACCTGAAAGAGATGAATATTGAAAGAAGAGAAACGACACCTAAGGATATAGAAATTGAAATTCTGTATTGCGGGGTTTGTCACTCTGACCTGCATACGGCAAGAAACGACTGGGGCGGATCTTTGTATCCTGTAGTTCCCGGACATGAAATTGTCGGAAGAATAACCAATGTGGGAAGTGAAGTGTCTAAATTTAAAGTGGGAGACCTTGCAGCAGTAGGATGTATGGTAGATTCATGTGGAACCTGCGACAGCTGTAAGAAGGATCTGGAGCAGTACTGCCTGAATGGATTTACAGGAACCTATAATGGAAAGGACAAACATTTGGGAGGCCATACTTTCGGAGGATATTCTGAAAAAGTAGTTGTGGATGAAAGCTTTGTTTTAAGAGTCCCTGAAAACTTAGATCTGGCAGCTGTAGCACCTTTGCTTTGTGCAGGTATTACAACCTGGTCCCCGTTGAAACACTGGAATGTTGGACCTGAATCTAAAGTGGCAGTTGTTGGACTAGGAGGATTGGGTCATATGGCGATTAAGCTGGCAAAAGGATTAGGCGCAGAAGTGACTTTATTCTCAAGAACTCCGGGAAAAACGGATGATGCCAAGCAGCTGGGTGCGGATCATGTGGTCATTTCCACAGATGATGAGCATATGAATTCTGTAAAAGGAAAATTCGATGTGATTATTGATACAGTTCCTTATGTACATGATGTGAATCCTTATGTTGCTACTTTAAATATCAGCGGAACGCTTGTTTTAGTAGGGTATTTAGGTGGTTTGGAACCTATCTTGAATACAGTACCTATGATCATGGGAAGAAGATCTGTAGCAGCTTCTTTAATCGGAGGGATTGCTGAAACCCAGGAAATGCTAGATTTCTGCGGTGAGCACAATATTGTTTCTGAAATTGAGATCATCAGAATGCAGGAGATCAATGAAGCGTATGAAAGAATGCTGAAAAGTGATGTGAGGTACCGTTTCGTTATTGATATGAAATCTTTATCATAATTTTCACATTTTAAAACAAAAAGACTCTTCAAGCGAAGAGTCTTTTTTATTGATATTTAGTAAGCCTTTTTCATATCCTGAAAAGCCCAGTCTGCCATTGCATCAATGACAGGGGCCAGCTTGAGGCCTGCTTTGCTAAGCTCATACGTAACATGTGGAGGAACTACGGGTTTCGCCGTTCTAATAATTAGTCCGTCAGCTTCTAATTGTTTAAGATGCTGGATCAGCATTTTTTCTGTCACCTCAGGAATGGCTCTTTTTAATTCGCTGTATCTCTTCTCTCCTGTTGAAAGATTGAACAGAATAATAGGCTTCCAAAAACCACCTATTTTTTCCATCACATACATTACCGGACACTGTTCCAATATATTTTTTCTGTTCTGCTGAATGGTAGAACTTTCTTTAATTGCTGTCATGATACATACTTTAGGGTAAGTACTTGTATAAAAGTAAGTACAAATATAACTTTGTATAAAGAAATAAACAACATTTAATATGAAAATTATTGTAACAGGTTCTTTAGGGAACACCGCGAAACCGTTAGCGCAGCAATTAATTGCAGAAGGGCACGACATTACTGTAATCAGCAGCAGTGAAAAAAAGAAAAGTGAAATTGAATCTCTAGGAGCGAAGGCCGCCATCGGTTCTATTACTGATGTGAATTTTCTGGCTAAAGCATTTGAAGGTGCTGATGCCGTATTTGCAATGACTCCCCCAATCATAGGCGAGACCCATATTGTTGAAAATACAGTGAGTGCGGGAAAAAATTATGCTGAAGCCATTGCAAAAACCGGGGTAAAAAGAGTTGTCATGCTGAGCAGTGTGGGAGCTGATTCTCCGGTTGAAAACGGCCCGATTAAAGGACTTCATCATATTGAAAAACTGTATAATGAGCTGGAAAACACTTCTGTCACTTTGCTAAGGGCAGGTTATTTCTACATTAATTTTTTCAATGATATTCCATTGATTAAAAATGCGGGTATTATCGGTGGAAATTATCCTGAAAATATAAATATTCCATTGGTACATCCCACTGATATTGCTAAAGCTGCAGCTGAAGAACTGGTAAAAAATACAACAGGTAAAAATATCCGTTATGTGGTAAGCGATTCGCGTCCGCCTGCAGATTTTGCAAAGGTTTTAGGAGCCGCTGTTGGGAATCCGGAATTACCCTGGGTTGAATTCACAGATGAACAGGCTTTAGAGGGAATGGTGCAGGCTGGTTTACCACAGGAAATGGCTGAACTTTATGTTGAAATGGGAAAAGGCATGAGAACCGGTGTTGTACAGAAGGATTTTATTGAGCAGGGATCTCCGGTTAATGGCTCAATAAAACTTGAGGACTTTTCCCGTGAGTTTGCTGATAAATTTTAAGCTTGATTTTTTTTAATCTATAAACAGTTTCGGCGCACCTGCGGTGCGCCGAAACTATTTATTTAAGATCTTGAATGATTGTATATAATATCAGTAGACCCAGTTTATTTTTTCTCTTGCAGAATTTTTTTTAGAACTTTCAGTTTCCCATCAATAGGCTGATCTGTTTTCAATCCTAAGATTTCAGTAACTAAGGGGTAAATGTTAACATTGGTAAATTCATTGATTACCAGATTACTTTTGAATTCAGGTCCCCATGCATAAAATGTGGCTTTCATTTCAGGGACAATTTTCGGATTATAACCATGTTTTCCCACGGATGTTTTCTTTCCTTTTTCTAAGAATATTTTTGGAGCTTTTGGAATCAGAAGAATCTGACCTATCCTGTCATATCTGTCATCTTTGGTCGAAAAGTGAAGATATTTGGGCAGTTTTTTATCAAGGTATACCTCATATTCATCAGTTTTGTTCGCTTTCAGTTCTTTATATACGGCTTTAACCTCAGCGGGATTTTTAACGTATACTCTAAGCAGGGTCTGGGAATTGTAAAAATCGAATCTGTTTTTATCAAGAAGTATAGCCGGAATTTCCAATGGAGTTCCACCATCCACTTTTATCATTCCATGATCGGAAACAAAAATAAAGTTGACATTTTTCAGTCCCAAGTTATTGACTTTCTGAACAAGCTCCCCAATTGCGTTATCGATCAGATGAACTGCATTTTCTGTCTCCTGGCTGTCCGGCCCGTAATGATGACCGCTTCCATCAACCTCCGGGAAATACAGGGATATGAAATGTGGTCTTTTTTCTTCAGGAAGCTTCAGCCAGTTCACAACCTTGTCTACTTTTTCGGAAGGCTTAAACTTTTCATGATACGGATAGTAATAGGAAGGCCGTATTCCTCCTGCGTTGCTTGCAGACCCAACCCACATGAGAGAAGCTGAGACCATTCCCTGCTTTTCAGCCAATGACCACAGTGGAGTTCCTCCATACCAACTGCCGTCTTCAGCATTCTTTTTATTGCTCATTGCATAGGGCTCTTTTCTTTTGTAATCATAGAAAAAATTATCAATCAACCCGTGATGGGAAGGATAAAGCCCTGTGACCAAGCTCCAGTGATTGGGAAACGTGATGCTTGGATAGCTTGGGATCATCGCATCGGCCTGAACCCCATTAGCGGACAGCTTCAGAAGATTTTCGGCATTGTATTTTTTAGCGTAATCATACCGAAAGCCATCGGTAGAAATCATGATCACATAAGGTTTTGTCCGGGCTTCCGCACTGTTGGTACGGCCGGAAACAACTACCTGAGCAGTATCTATAGTTGTCTGCTGGGCAGAGATGACCAAAGAAAAAAACAGCAGCAAAATTTGTATTCCTCGCTTCATTATCAAAAATTTTCGGCAAAGTTACGGTCTCTACTGCTTCCGGGAAAGTTTATAAGATTAAAAGTATATTAAAACAGATTAAATTTTAAATATCTATCTTCATTTCAAACTGTGACACCCAATTTTTAAGTCCGGCTGCATGTAGAAAGGCAGAAGTATTTTCCGGAGTATCATCTACATTGTTTACAGAAATAGCCTGCTCCCCATTCATTTGCCCGATTGCGCTCAAAAGTTTTGTAGCAATTCCCTGTCTTCTGGAGCTTTGATCAACAGCAACCTGATAGACTTTTTTAACCGCAGGGTTGTAAATGATATATCCTTTAAGCTGCTCATCTTTATATGCTCCCAAAACTGTACAGCTTTGACGGATATTCTCAAGTACTGTGATTGAACTCTGCCATGAAGGCTTTATATCCCAAAAAGACTGAAATTTTTCCCATTGAAAGCTTTCAATCTCTTTTATTGAAATATTGATATCCTTTTCTTCAAGATTAATAATTCCGTTAAAACACAACAGTTTCCGTACCGTTTTGAAGCCTAAATTTTCATAGGCTCTGATAGCAGAATTATTACCTTCGATTACTTCAAGGGTTAGCACATCTGTTTTTCCTTCCCTGAATACCGGAAGAATATACTCATACATTTTTCTTACCAGTCCCTGACCTCTGTACTCCGGAATGATACCAGTCCCTCCATTATATGCTATGCGTTTTCCGCCCTCCTCTTTTTCGGCATGAAGGATAAATCCTGCCAGCTTTCCGGATTCAAATGCACCTACAGAAAGGTTTAAATCTATTTTATCTGCTGTAATTTTCAATTCAAGCTGTTCCAGTGACAAATGAAAGGGAACAATATAATCTGAAAAAGACTTGTTAAAAACAGATAAAAGCTCATCTGTAGTAATATTATTTAAATTTCTGATCTCCATAACTTTTTATGTTCAAACCCATCAAAGGTATAAAAAAACGTCCAGTACAATGGAAACACAGTATTCGAATTTTAAGGTTCATAAAGAAAAATGCCTCCGAATATCAGAGGCATTGGATAAGTTATATTTTTATATGTGATTATTCTTTGATCAGTTTTTCATAAGACAGGTTTCCATCTTTCAGAGTGATCTCAAGATAATAAATTCCTGGCTTCAGATCTCTGATATCTAGAGTTTCTCCATCCGGTTTTACAGATCTTACTTTTCTTCCTGCTGACTCATAGATATCAACAGACTTTATTTTATCTACATTTTTAAAGGTTAGTGTTTCTTTTGCTGGGTTTGGATAAAAAACAACTTTTTTATTTATCATTTCAGTATCATTCACTCCTAATACAGAAGTAAAAGATGCAGTAGCATATCCTACATTGGCTGTTCCACCATGAGGGCCAACTGTATTAGTTGCAGAAGCAGGTCTTGGTCCTGCAAAACTTATAGAATTGGTAGTTGCATAGGGCATTTGATAGTCATTAGGATCTGAATTGGTCAAAGCCCTTGTTAAAATTAGTGTTCTTACAGTTCCAGCAACAACATCACTTACTATTGTCCAGTCTTGTGAACCGTCTAATGGAGGCTGCACGAATCCTGTAAAATTTCTATCCGTAAGTTTTGGAGTTGTAACCGCAGAATAAACCACAGCATCTCCCGACGACATGCTAAACCCTGCATTAACACCAATTCCTAAGCCAAACCATCTGTCAGACGGGCCTTTTAATACCAAGGTTACTGTAGATGTTGTATTGTCAAGAGTAAAATTTGCAGTCATCCCATTATTAGGGGATAAAGGTACGTCACCTGTAGTTTTTTGCTGTGAAATGCCCAAAAAACTGATTAATAGGCAAGAAAAGAGTACAATGTTTTTCATATTTTAATTTTTTAGCTGGTTAATAAGTTCGGGATTTTTTGATAAAACGGCATATTCAAAAGCTGTAGTTCCTTGTTTATCTTTTACCGTTTTATTTGCTTTATATTTTACAAGAAGCTTCACCATTTCTAGATTTCCCAATTTTGAAGCAAAAATAAGCGGTGTCGTTCCCTGTGAATCTATTGTATTTACATTAGATTTATGATCTAATAATTCCTGAGCTAATTTTAAATCACCTTTAAATACAACTGCCATGAGCGCAGTTCCCATTGATGAATTATAATCAATATCTTTTACATTATCCATCAAAAATTCAGCCACTTCGTTATTGCCTCTGTAGCACGCGAGAATAAGAGGTGAAAAGCCACTTTCATTGGTTTTGTTGATAATATCCGGATCCTGTTTCATAAGATCTTTCACTTCAGCTACCGTTCCGCTCCTGGCAATATCAAATATTGATTTTACTTTTTCCTGGGCAGATATTGTAGAAAAACTCAGGAAAATACTTATAATGAAGATGATATTTTTCATTGTTTTGCCATTACATAATTGTATTCTACATTCACAGTTTCAGCAATCTTTTTGGTTACTACTTTTGGGATGGTCACTTTGTGATCGGCAGGTTTTGCCACAAAGCCTCCCTGCATATAGATCTTCCCGTCTTTGCTGTAAATGGTAGCTGTGGAAGAAACCGCTTTATCTACGCCGTGAAAATTCAGGGTTCCCTGAACGGTATATTTCTGTGGTGAAGCTGTAAGTTTTGTTTTATCAAAGTTCACAATCTTCCCTTTGAAAGTTGCCTTAGGATATTTTGCTGTTTCTGCATAGCTTTCATTGAAGTGTTCTTCCATTAGTTTGGTTTTAAAATGAAAGTTTTTCACGACCGAAACGGAAGCCATTTCTCCGGTGTCTGCATTCAGAATAACAACATTATTATCATCTTTAGCATACACGTCTTCAAACAGTGGCACAGATGCCTCAAAGGTTACATGACCTGTTTTGGAACTGTATTTCTGGGCTGAAACAAAACCTGTGAAAAACAGTATACTCCCTATTAATGCTAATTTTTTCATATCAAATATTTTTAATTTTCAGCAAGCCCGTCGGCTTTCCATTTTATGAAGGTATTAATCTGTGTCTGAGATAAGGATCCGCCTTGTGGCATTTTTCCCGGATCTCCGTTGGGTCTCTGTATTCTGTCTAGAATACCGTCTATATTGTTTTTTACATCTGTATACGTAGTTAAAGGCTTAAAGCTTCCTGCGGCATGGCATCCGATGCAGTTATTGTCAACAATTGATTTTACGTCCGAATTATATTTTACAATTACTGTAATTGGGGTGTTATCTGAAATTTCCTCATAAGTCCTGCTGTCACAAGCAATAAACAGGGCAGCTGCTGGTAATAGGTATAATATCTTTTTCATCTTAAAAAACTCTGTAAAGGTTAAATCCAAAGAAAATCTGTCCTTTTCCCCACTTTCCTACCGCATTGGAGAGATATCCTATATCTGAATTGATCTGGGAATTCGAAAATAAAAGCTGGAAAACATGTCCCCCGGTTTCTATATCCATTCCAAGTGAGAGAGGATTTTTATAGAAGCTGTGATCATCGAAATTCACAAAATATTCTGCATTAATGGAAATTCTTTTTGAAATTTTATAACGGCCACCTAATCCGGCCAGAAACTGATTTTTATCTTCAATAGCCGGATCATAAAGATTTTTATGAATATATGAAGGAGTCAGCTGCAAAGAAAACTTATCATTGAATCTTCTTGAGATCAAAGCCTGTGTAAGATAGGAAAGCCTGTCACTGAACCTGAGATGGGGATAATTGTCTTTATCCAGGTCTGTATTTAAGGCCATTACGTTATATCCTACGATGTCTGTCGGAAAATTTTCAGTCTGTTTTACGAGCTTATACTTTACAGCGCCTTCGAATGTTTTCATGTTTGTCTCTCTTGAAAGACTGACCGAAATACCGTCTGTAACACCGTAAATAACCCCTAATTTGGTAGAAGCATCGTCCAGGCCGAAAAAGTTTTTAAATCCTGTACTGATGTCTCCGAAACGGTGAGCCACAATAATGTACCACTCATTTTTGGCTGAGAGCTTGGTGGATTGTCCTGTAACGATCTGCAGGGCTTTAAAAGCTGGCTGTGAAGCTGATGTAGTTGTTTTAAGAGTGTCAATATCCTTTAGCAGGTCTTCCTGTGCTGAGACAAGACCTGAGACCAATACCGACAAAAATAAGAGAGTTTTTGTCATATACAATTTGAATTAAATTATGATATGACAAACTTATTGAGTTATCGATTCAAAAGTATGTGATAAAAGTCACCATAAGAATTGTTTTTATCAATGATAAAAATAAAATAATTAAAACTTCATATATTAGACAGGTCTAACATTTTCATTTGCAAGGAGTTTGATGCCTTCTTTAGTCTGAAGAATTTCGCCCTCGTTTTCAATTTTTTTCAAAACCCGGCTCACAACTTCCCGAGAAGTGCCCAGATTGCTGGCTATTTCACGATGTGTAATCTTTAAAGGGTTATTCCCTGTAGCTGAAATCTGCTGACGGATATAATTCAAAACTCTTTTGTCGAGTCTGTGAAATACGGCATCATTTACCATATTCATAACATCTGAGAAACGCCTGTCATATTCATGATAAAACACCTTGTTGATTTCTGGAAAACGGATTAGCCAACCATGTATAACAGAAACAGGAATCAGGATCACTTCAGATTCTTCTTCTGCAACAGCGTATACTCTGCTGGTATAATCTGTAAAAATGGACGAAAAGGTCATCAGGCAGCTGTCATTGGGTTTTATATAGTAATAGATCAGTTCTCTGCCATCATTGAGAGTAAAGACTTTTATAGAACCCTTAATGAGAAAAGGAACGTATTTATTTTTTTGCCCTTCCCTGATAATTTCTGTTTTTGACTTTATTTCAGTAATAATCGCATTCGCATGCAGCTCATTTAAAAAATCATCACCCAAAAACCCAAATTTGCTAAGGATAAATTGGTTATTTACCATATCTTCTATATTGTTTTCAAAGCAAATATATAAAACTTAATCATTTTATTGATGAACAAATATTAACAAAAACAATAATTCAGTTGGGATAATAGGCTCAAAAACCCGGTCTTGTTTTGTTCGACTTTCAACCAAAGATATAAGGAATAAAAAATGCCTCAAATAAATTTGAGGCATTCTTATGTATTGTAAGAAAAATCTTAAGCTTGTACGTTGTTACCTCCTAATACGAAAGGCTCAACTTCTTTGATTTCTCCAAATTGCTGCTCGTAGTTAGTGATGTTTTGTTGAAGAGCAGAAAGTACTCTTTTAGCGTGAAGCGGAGCAAGAATGATTCTTGATCTTACTTTAGCCTGTTGTACACCTGGCATTAATTGGATGAAATCTACAACGAATTCAGATGGAGAGTGGTTTACCAATGCTAAGTTAGCATATACTCCAGCAGCTACCATTTCGTTCAATTCGATGTTGATGTTTCCATCTTGAGGATTTTGATTGTTGTCCATTTTTATAAATTATTTTTTTTGAAATTGAAATTTGAGATTGTGAAAATATAAAAATAAATTCAAACCTCAAATTTCAATTCATTAATTTTAGTTAAGGTCTTCAAATTCTTTTTTAGAACCTACAATTACATTCTGGTATTCTTTAAGACCTGTACCTGCAGGGATTCTGTGTCCTACAATTACATTTTCTTTAAGACCACTTAAGAAGTCTACTTTACCAGCAACAGCTGCTTCGTTCAGAACTTTAGTAGTTTCCTGGAATGATGCTGCAGACATGAATGACTTGGTCTGAAGAGCTGCTCTTGTAATACCTTGCAATACAGGTGTTGCTGTAGCAGGAAGTGCTTCTCTTACTTCAACCAAGGCTTGGTCTTCACGCTTCAACTTGGAGTTCTCATCTCTTAATTCTCTTGCAGTAATCATCTGACCTGGCTTGAATTCTTTAGAATCACCAGCTTCAACTACTACTTTAAGACCAAATACTCTGTTGTTTTCTTCCAAGAAATCAAACTTATGCTCTAATGCACCTTCAAGGAACTGAGTATCACCTCCGTCTACGATAGATACTTTCGTCATCATCTGTCTTACGATGATTTCGAAGTGCTTATCGTCGATTTTTACTCCCTGAAGACGGTAAACTTCCTGAATTTCATTTACTAAATATTCCTGAACCGCAGTTGGGCCTTTGATTCTTAAGATGTCATCCGGAGTGATTGAACCGTCAGAAAGTGGCGAACCAGCTCTTACGAAGTCATTCTCCTGAACAAGGATCTGGTTGGAAAGTTTTACAAGGTAAATCTTTCTTTCCCCAGTTTTAGCCTCAACAATAAGTTCACGGTTACCTCTCTTAATTTTTCCGTAAGAAACTACCCCATCGATTTCAGTAACAACCGCCGGGTTTGAAGGGTTTCTTGCTTCGAATAATTCGGTAACTCTCGGAAGACCTCCGGTGATATCCCCTGCTTTTGCAGATTTTCTTGGGATCTTGATTAAGACTTTACCAGCCTTAATTTTTTCACCATCGTTTACCATTAAGTGGGCTCCTACCGGTAAGTTGTAGCCTTTCTGCTCAACTCCTTTAGAATCTACCACTTTCAGAGTAGGTACGGCTTTCTTATTTCTGGATTCAGAGATTACTTTCTCTTCGAATCCTGTCTGTTCGTCAATTTCAAGCTGGAATGAAATACCCTGGATGATATCCTCGTATTCTACTTTACCAGCAGTTTCAGCAATAATTACCGCGTTATATGGGTCCCATTTTGCAATAAGATCACCTTTCTTCACTTTATCACCAGATTTAACGACTAACTGGGAACCGTAAGGTACGTTAGTAATCATTAATGGTGTTCTCTGCTCATTATCGGTAACCAATCTGAATTCTGTTGTACGGGAAACTACTACTTCCGCAGTATTACCGTTTTCATCTTCAGAAGTAATTGTTCTTACTTCGTCCAATTCTACGATACCGTCTCTTCTTGCAACAATAGATGGGTTTTCTGAAACGTTAGTGGATACACCCCCTTGGTGGAAGGTTCTCAACGTAAGCTGAGTACCAGGTTCCCCAATTGACTGAGCTGCAATTACACCTACCGCTTCACCCATGTGGATCATCTTACCTGTTGCTAAGTTTCTACCGTAACATTTCGCACAGATACCTTTCTTAGTTTCACAAGTAAGCGGAGAACGAACTTCTACAAATTCTAATCCTGCTGCTTCAATTCTCTTCGCTAATGCTTCATTAATTACCTGATCTGCTTCAGTGATTAACTCATCTGTTTCAGGATCATAGATGTTATGAAGAGAAACTCTACCTAAGATTCTTTCGGAGATCTTTTCAACGATCTCGTCATTTTTCTTAAGAGCGGTAACTTCAGTACCTCTTAAAGTACCACAGTCGTCTTCTGTAACGATAACGTCCTGAGCAACGTCTACCAATCTTCTTGTTAGGTAACCGGCATCGGCTGTTTTAAGAGCGGTATCCGCAAGACCTTTACGAGCACCGTGAGTAGAGATAAAGTACTCAAGGATGGAAAGACCTTCTTTAAAGTTTGCAAGGATCGGGTTTTCAATAATTTCCGCACCGGTAGAACCAGCTTTCTGCGGTTTTGCCATCAAACCTCTCATTCCTGATAACTGACGGATCTGTTCTTTGGAACCCCTCGCACCAGAATCAAGCATCATATATACAGAGTTGAATCCACCTTGATCGGTTTTCATTCTACCCATGATCATTTCAGTTAATCCGGCGTTGGTGTTGGTCCAAACGTCGATTACCTGGTTATAACGTTCTGTATCTGTAATCAGACCCATGTTATAGTTGGCTCTAATTTCGTCTACTGCTTCAATGGACTGAGCAATCATTTTTTTCTTCTCAACAGGAACTACAATATCCCCAAGTGAGAAGGAAAGACCTCCTTTAAATGCATTTGAATATCCTAAGTCTTTCATTGCATCCAGGAACTTCACTGTTGTAGGGAAGTCGGTATCAGCAAGGATCTTACCGATAACGTTTCTTAATGATTTCTTAGTCAGAAGCTCATTGATATATCCTGACTGTTTAGGAACAATCTGGTTGAATAAGATTCTACCTACGGAAGTTTCGATCAATCTTGTTACTAATTCTCCGTTTTCTTTAACAGGCAGTCTACATCTTACCTTAGCATTTAAAGAAACTCTTCCTTCAGCATAAGCGATTTCCGCTTCTTCCGGAGAATAGAATGCAAGACCTTCACCTTTTACTTTCATATCTTCTGTAGAGCTCAATTCTTTGGTCATGAAATAAAGACCAAGAACCATGTCCTGAGAAGGTACGGTAATAGGAGAACCGTTTGCAGGGTTTAAGATGTTCTGAGAACCTAGCATCAATAACTGAGCTTCAAGGATCGCTTCAGGACCTAACGGCAAGTGTACCGCCATCTGGTCACCATCGAAATCGGCGTTGAATGCTGTTGTTACCAACGGGTGAAGCTGGATTGCCTTACCTTCGATCATCTTAGGCTGGAATGCCTGGATACCCAGTCTGTGAAGAGTAGGTGCTCTGTTCAGTAGAACAGGGTGACCTTTCATCACGTTTTCAAGGATATCATATACCACAGGCTCTTTTCTGTCGATGATTCTCTTTGCAGATTTCACAGTTTTTACAATTCCTCTCTCAATCAGTTTTCTGATGATGAACGGTTTGTAAAGTTCTGCTGCCATATCTTTAGGAATACCACATTCGTGAAGCTGTAAGTTTGGACCTACAACAATTACGGAACGCGCAGAGTAATCTACCCTTTTCCCTAGTAAGTTCTGACGGAAACGACCCTGCTTACCTTTCAATGAATCAGAAAGTGATTTCAATGGTCTGTTTGATTCAGATTTTACAGCAGAAGATTTTCTTGTATTATCGAATAATGAATCTACTGATTCCTGAAGCATACGCTTCTCGTTTCTCAAGATTACTTCCGGAGCTTTGATCTCCAATAGTCTTTTCAAACGGTTGTTTCTGATAATTACTCTTCTGTAAAGGTCATTTAAGTCAGAAGTTGCGAAACGTCCTCCATCCAATGGAACTAATGGTCTTAATTCTGGTGGTATTACAGGAAGCACACGCATGATCATCCACTCCGGTCTGTTGATCATTCTTGTATTGGCACCTCTTAATGCTTCTACCACGTTCAATCTTTTCAGAGCTTCAGTTCTTCTTTGCTTGGAACCTTCATTGTGAGCTTTGTGTCTTAAGTCGAAAGACAATGCATCAAGATCGATTCTTTTTAACAGATCTTCAACAGCTTCAGCACCCATTCTGGCGATGAATTTGTTTGGATCGGAATCATCAAGATACTGGTTTTCCACAGGAAGAGTCTCCATGATGTCAAGGTACTCTTCTTCTGTAAGGAACTCCATATTATCGAAGTCGGAACCGTCTAATTTTTTAGCAATACCCTGCTGAATCACTACATATCTTTCGTAGTAGATGATCATGTCTAATTTCTTAGAAGGAATTCCCAAAAGGTAACCGATCTTGTTCGGTAATGAACGGAAATACCAGATGTGCGCGATAGGCACTACAAGGTTGATGTGTCCGATTCTTTCTCTTCTTACTTTTTTCTCAGTAACTTCTACTCCACAACGGTCACAAACAATTCCTTTGTAACGAATTCTCTTGTATTTACCACAAGCACACTCGTAATCCTTTACCGGACCAAAGATTTTTTCACAGAACAAACCGTCTCTTTCAGGTTTATGTGTTCTGTAGTTAATAGTTTCCGGTTTTAGAACTTCCCCTCTTGATTCCTGAAGAATCGATTCCGGTGAAGCTAAACCGATGGTTATTTTATTAAATCTACTTGATTTATTTTTATTTGACATTTTAATTTTGATTTAAAGATTTTTAGTTTTCATACCGATAGTTCTCAAACCTACTCTGTTACTATTAACTCTATATAAAAAGTATAATATTGTGAACGGCACCACCGGAACAAAATAATTTGCTCCTTCCCATATTATAAAATGGAAATCTATTCTGAATAGGTCTGCTAAACCAATAGGTATAAAGAAAACACCAAAAGCAATCGTCATATTTCTCAACCAATCTATCAGATTATTCTGCTGTAATTTATTTATTACAAAATATAACGTACATATCATGATTAAAGCACAGGCAAGCATTAAAGGAGTTCCCATTATTGTCTGAGCACGGTGCATCAGATGCGCCGGCTGATAATGATTATTAATAGAATAGAAATAACTATTCAAACCAATAAAAGTTATTAAGCTAGTTGTAAGTATTATCCAACTATTCTTTTTATTATCTTTTTTTAACATAAAGAAATAAATGAAAGGAATAAAGAAAAATATTACTCTGGAAGTAGATACTAATCCTATTAAAATTCCCATTAAAATAACTTTAAAGAACCCTTGTTCTTTCCTAAAATTCTCATACATAAGAATCATACATGCTAAAAATCCTAAAGAAAAAGCAGTTATATCATGTCCGTTAAAAAACAGCTCCCAATATATCAATGCTAACATAAGTATAAATAGAAAGCTATTGGCTACAGAGGTTGTATAATATTTCGATATGAGAAATAATATTATGCCTAAATAGAACGGATTTAATAGAAAATAACAATCAGATAATACAAATCCTGAATTCATTAATAACCAGCCTGGACCAGGACTTATAGATTCTTTTGTGATCAGTTCTGCATCATATAGTTTTCCTGATCCTTTTAACGTTTCAACGGCTACTATTACTGCATCATCTGCTGTTGAACCATATTTCCCTGATTTTTTTCTCGCATCTACCATAGGATAAATAAAATAATTAGCTATGGTAAAAAGAATCAAAAAATATTTCCAAAATGCAAATTCAAAAATTTTAATATTCTTTTTATAATTAAAAAAAAGAAATATTATAATGTTTGAAGCAATTAAATAAGCAATTAAAACGTAGATATTGGAAAACTTTAGTATTAACCTGAAAGAAGGAAGTAACAGAATAATATTCATAAAAAGATATACAAATATTCTACTATTAAAAAAATCCTTTAGGTTGTTCATACTACTGAAAGTCATTCTAAATTCCATCTTCTACTCTTCTAATCTTACGTCTAATCCAAGACCTTGTAGTTCATGAAGTAATACGTTGAATGATTCCGGAATACCTGGTTCAGGCATCGATTCACCTTTTGCAATTGCTTCATAAGTTTTTGCTCTACCAATCACGTCATCCGACTTCACAGTCAGAATCTCTCTCAGGATATTTGATGCTCCGAATGCTTCAAGAGCCCAAACCTCCATCTCTCCAAATCTCTGACCCCCGAACTGAGCTTTACCTCCTAACGGCTGCTGAGTAATTAATGAGTAAGGACCGATAGAACGTGCGTGCATCTTATCATCAACCATGTGTCCCAGTTTCAGCATATAAATAATACCTACTGTAGCCGGCTGAGTAAATCTTTCCCCAGTACCACCATCATAAAGGTGAGTGTTACCGAATTTCGGAAGACCAGCTTTTTCTGTATATTCAGTAATCTGATCAAGACTTGCCCCATCGAAAATTGGTGTAGCGAACTTCAGACCCAGTTTCTGACCAGCCCATCCAAGAACTGTTTCATAAATCTGTCCGATGTTCATACGGGAAGGTACCCCAAGTGGATTCAATACGATATCTACCGGTGTTCCGTCTTCCAGGAATGGCATATCTTCTTCACGAACGATTCTTGAAACGATACCTTTGTTACCGTGACGTCCTGCCATTTTATCCCCTACATTCAACTTACGTTTTTTAGCGATATATACTTTAGCCAATTTCATGATCCCTGCAGGAAGCTCATCTCCGATAGAAATAGCGAATTTCTCACGGTTTTTAACTCCTTGAATATCATTGAACTTGATTTTATAGTTGTGAATTAACTGTTTTACCAATTCATTCTTATCGTTATCTACAGTCCAGTCTGCACCGCTTACGTTTACATAATCTTCTACTGAAGTCAATAATTTATGAGTAAACTTCACACCTTTACCGATGATTTCTTCATCAAGATCGTTGGTAACTCCCTGAGAAGTTTTACCGCCTACCAGTGTGTTTAATTTTTCAATTAAAGTGTTTCTCAACTCATCAAACTTAGCCTTGTAAGTGTTTTCAATTTCTTCAAGCTTAAGTTTTTCTTCAGTTCTTTTCTTTTTATCTTTAATGTTTCTGGAGAACAATTTTTTGTTGATCACAACACCTCTTAATGAAGAATCTGCTTTCAATGAAGCATCTTTCACATCACCGGCTTTGTCACCAAAGATTGCTCTAAGAAGTTTCTCTTCCGGAGTTGGGTCAGATTCACCTTTTGGAGTAATCTTACCGATCATAATGTCACCAGGCTTCACTTCAGCTCCGATTCTGATCATACCGTTCTCGTCAAGATCTTTAGTCGCTTCTTCAGAAACGTTAGGAATATCTGCTGTCAGTTCTTCCATACCAAGTTTGGTATCACGAACTTCAAGTGAATATTCATCAACGTGGATTGAAGTAAACCAGTCTTCACGTACCACTTTTTCATTGATTACGATGGCATCCTCAAAGTTGTATCCTTTCCAAGGCATGAAGGCTACCACTAAGTTTCTACCAAGAGCTAATTCTCCGTTTTCAGTAGCATAACCGTCGCAAAGTACCTGTCCTTTATGCACTGTTTCACCTACTCTTACGTTTGGTCTCAGTGTAATTGTTGTACTCTGGTTGGTTTTTCTGAACTTAGTAAGGTGGTATGTTTTAGTAGCAGACTCGAATTGTACTAAATCTTCGTCAGCGCTTCTTTCATATTTGATGGTGATTTTATCAGCATCTACATATTCTACAAGACCTGTACCTTCAGCATTGATCAAGATTCTTGAATCTTTTGCAACCTGCTGTTCCAGACCTGTACCAACGATTGGAGCTTGTGGCTTCAATAGAGGAACGGCCTGACGCATCATGTTGGATCCCATCAATGCACGGTTCGCATCATCATGTTCCAGGAACGGAATTAATGAAGCTGAAATACCGGAAATCTGGTTTGGTGCAACGTCGATAAGATTAACCTGAGAAGGCTCAACTACCGGGTAGTCACCATCCAATCTTGCGATGATTCTGTCTGTTAAGAATTCTCCACCATCATTTAACTCTACGTTAGCCTGAGCAATTACTTTATCTTCTTCGTCTTCTGCATTCAGATAAATAGGATCAGCATTAAGATCTACTTTACTGTTTTCTACCTTTCTGTATGGCGTTTCAATGAAACCTAAGGTATTGATTTTAGCATAAATACCTAAAGAAGAAATCAAACCAATGTTTGGTCCTTCCGGAGTTTCAATCGGACAAATTCTTCCGTAGTGGGTATGGTGAACGTCACGAACCTCGAAACCTGCTCTTTCTCTTGATAAACCACCAGGCCCTAGTGCAGAAAGTCTACGCTTGTGCGTGATCTCTGAAAGCGGGTTGGTTTGGTCCATGAACTGAGAAAGCTGGTTGGTACCGAAGAACGAGTTAATTACCGATGTTAATGTTTTAGCATTTACAAGATCAAGCGGAGTAAAGATTTCGTTATCTCTAACGTTCATTCTTTCTTTGATCGTTCTTGCAATTCTTGAAAGACCTACACCGAACTGTCCTGCCAATTGCTCACCAACAGTCTTGATTCTTCTGTTTGATAAGTGGTCAATATCATCAACCTCAGCTTTAGAGTTAACAAGCTCGATTAAATGTCTTACGATAGCAATGATGTCTTCTTTTGTAAGAACTTCAGTGGTAGTCGGGATGTTTAGACCTAGCTTTTTGTTTAGTCTGTAACGTCCTACTTCACCTAATGAGTATCTCTGCTCAGAGAAGAATAGTTTTTCAATGATTCCTCTTGCTGTTTCCTCATCTGGCGGATCTGCATTTCTTAACTGACGGTAGATGTACTCTACAGCTTCTTTTTCAGAGTTTGTAGGGTCTTTCTGTAATGTATTCTGGATGATAGAGAATTCATTGCTGTTTTCTTTGTGAATCAGGATAGATTTCACACCAGCATCAAGAATAAGATCTAAATGTTCTTTTTCAAGAATAGTTTCTCTGTCCAGGATGATTTCGTTTCTTTCGATAGAAACTACTTCACCTGTATCTTCGTCTACGAAATCTTCGAACCAAGTGTTCAATACTCTCGCAGCCAATGTTCTTCCTTCTACTTTTTTAAGGGCAGCTTTAGAAACTTTCACTTCTTCAGCAAGGTCGAAAATCTGAAGGATATCCTTATCAGATTCGTAACCGATGGCTCTTAACAGGGTAGTTAATGGTAACTTTTTCTTACGGTCGATATACGCGTACATTACGCTGTTGATATCGGTCGTAAATTCCATCCAAGATCCTTTGAAAGGGATAATTCTTGAATAATACAGTTTAGTTCCGTTAGCGTGGTAAGTTTGCCCGAAGAATACACCAGGTGAACGGTGAAGCTGGGTAACGATAACTCTTTCAGCACCATTGATGATGAAAGATCCACTAGGCGTCATATAAGGAACCGGGCCTAAATACACATCCTGAACCACAGTTTGGAAATCTTCGTGCTCAGGGTCTGTACAATACAATTTAAGTCTTGCTTTAAGAGGGACTGAGTACGTCAATCCTCTTTCCACACACTCGTTAATTGAATAACGTGGAGAATCTACCAGATAATCAAGGAATTCCAATACGAACTGATTTCTAGAATCGGTGATCGGGAAGTTTTCCTGGAAGGTTCTGTATAAACCTTCGTCTGTTCTGTCTTCTGGAAGGGTATCAAGCTGGAAAAAATCTCTGAAAGACTCTAACTGGATGTCCAGAAAGTCAGGAGTGATAATTTTTCCTTTAGCTGATGAGAAGTTAATTCTCTGATTCCCCCTTGTAGTTGCTGTTGTTTTACTCATAAAACTTTTAAGAAAGGGTTAAAAAATATTTTGATTCATTAAAAAATATCAGGAAAGAAAAAAGAAAAGGGAGAAAAGATAAAAGACTTCAAATGTTTGGCGCTATTAGAAATTGTCTTTATTCTTTGTTCTATATTCTTAAAATCTAATCCTAACTGCAACGCTGGTATATCTTTTCACAGCGTAATGCAAAATATTTTCACTTACTTTTGAGGCAGAATGGCCGCAGTATCTATATACGAGAAATCCCTTTCATTATTTTCCATGAAAGAGCTGATTTTCAATATTTTATAGATTTACAAACAATTATTCGCGCCAAAAGAGGGACAAAGGTACAAAATTCCATCCATATAGACAAATAAAACCTCTTCATTTTGAGGGCATTAAGCCTTCAAATAAAAAAGGCCGTCCCGAAGAACAGCCTTTCATTATATAAATTTGAAAATTATTTCACAATGATCTTATAAGATTTCATTGTTGACTTCGTTTCTATTTTTACAATATAAACACCTGCCGGCAGTGAAGCTGTATTAATTTCAGCATTACCAGAGAATTTATCTGACCTGATCAGCTGCCCTTGAGCAGAGAACACTGTATAAGTTCCGGCTTCTCCAGATTTAACGTTTAAGTTTTCACCTGACTTAACCGGGTTAGGGTATACATTAATATCATTTGCAGTTGAAGTAACATTGGAACCAGTGATTCCTTTTGCACTAGATGTCAATCCGTTTTTAGCTGATGTAGCATAAGGAGATAGCGGCGAAGCAGGAGCTCCTCTCTTCACAAGATCTGTATCTACAACAGCCTGGATACCGTCCTTATCAAGGTCATTGATTCTTGAAATAAAACCTACCCCAAAATCATCCAGATTATCTTTACCGATTGCCCACAGATCGTAATCAACTCCGTTTGAATTTAAGTCAACAAAATCCGGCTTATCATCACCATCTGTATTTTTAAGAGGGTATTTCATGACACCTGAATCCGGAGATGTTTCCAAAATATCAGCAATACCATTATTTCCTACAGCAACATTGCTGTCAATAATACCATTAAGGTCCGTATCTATCTGACTGATTACTGAAGTTGGGATACCTGATTCAAATAAATCTAAAATACCATCATTATCAGAATCTAAGTCCAGGTAGCTGGAAATTCCGTCTCCTAATACCTGAACAGGTCCAAATACCCCTTCTGTATCATCATCTTCAAATTTACCGTTCCCATCAAGATCTTCCAGTGCATCTGTAATTCCATCATTGTCAGAGTCAAGATCACATGCATCTACAATTCCGTCGCCATCTGTATCAATAGCAGGAGATTTGTCATTTACCGCTGTACATCCTTCTGCACAATCCGGAATACCATTACCGTTATTATCGATACTATCATTTCCATTAGGACACTGATCGAAACAGTTTGGCACACCGTCATTATCATCATCTCTGCTTGCAAAAGCGTTATAGATATAATAATTCTGGGGAATACGCACCCCTGTACCACTGTAGAAAGTAACTTTAATGCGGTTGAAAGGCTTGGTTGCCTTACCTCCTACATAAAATTTATTAGAATCTGTAGTGAAGAAATTTCCACTGATCAAGCTTCCTGTACTTGTGAAAATGTCTGTCTGAGTATTATTGTTATAAAGTGTTACTGTAATATTTTCAAGAACACTTACCCCGATCAGGTTCGCAGCTTTTTCTAATGTAAATCCGGCATATGTATTAGCAGGAAGTAAGCTGTTAGTATTTACTGTAGCATATGCTGAGAAAATGCTTAAGAATGAAGCAGCAGGAATGGTTGCTGTAGCATAATTAGATGTATTGGTATCTACAATAGCCGTAGGATTTGTCATTTTTGCTAAAATAAGACCAAAAAGTCCAGGGCCGGAAGTCCAGTTGGCTCCAGTTACAAGGTTTCCCGGAATTGCAGAACCACTGGTCTGAATTTTATCATTACAGTCGCAAGATGCAGGCTCCTCGAATGCATAATATACTTTTAGAGATCCTAAATTAACACCTAAAGTCTGTGTCACTTTTAAACGCACTTCGTTAAAAGGTTTGGAAGCCGTAAGCGTTACTTTCTGTTTTCCTGAACCAAAACCTAAAACTTTAATATTGATAAGCCCTCCTCCGTCAGATAATGTTCTGGAATCCTGCAGCTGACCATATAAATAAGTTTCTACGGTAATATTTTTCAGGAATTCTGCGCTTAAAAGCTTTCCTTCATCATCCGGAGAGATCACAAAACCTGTTCTGTTTCCTGCAGGATAAACCTGATTTTTGTCTAATACTCCTACTGAATAAGATCCAAGAAGTCCAGCCGGCAATACAATTGATCCGTAAGAGTTCTTGTCTCCGTCTCCTATTCTTTCTTTATTCTGAACAAAAGAAAGTGGAGCAAGAAAACTGCTGCTTCCTGACACGTTTCCATCTACACCGCTTCCTGCAATAATATCATCACAGATACCATTGGTATCAACAGGAACCTTAGCAGGATCAAATGCAAAGGCATAATACACATTCATAGCGCTGAATATAGACAGTACATTGGTTTGGTATAATCTCACTTCGTCAAACTCTCTGGTTGTCTTAAAGTGAAGGAAAATTCTGTTTTTAGCACCTCCAAACGCAGGCACTGATAACAATGTAGCACTTGTCGTAGATTCCTGCAGTACACCATTTTTGTATGTACTGATTCTTAACGAGCTTAACAGGTCTACTGTAATAAAGCTGGTTCCCAGATCTACATTAAAACCTGTAATATAGCCTGCCGGATAAGTAGTATTTGTATTTTTAACAGATATACCATTGCCACTTACCAATGATGCAAAGTTCCCCATGCTTACACTGTTATCCAGGTTCGCATCTACTACCGGATTCATACTTCCATTATAGCATGCCAGGCAAATACCTGAATTATTTACAGGCTTGGCTTCCACCCCCATCCCTCGGATAGGCTCATAACCTTTTTGAGCAGTTACTGCTGCAGACATCATAAATATCATCAGCATTACCGCAAATTTCTCGAATAATTTTTTTGCCATTTTTTTTGTTTTTTGTTGTTTTATTTTTTATTAAAGTTTTGTGTTTTACAATTATAGACTTTGCCACCCGTACGAAGTATTATTCACCTGTCTACAACCAACAAAATTGCCGGATGTTACACCCAGTACAGTTGCCACTTCATATATTATTGATCCCGCATTAGATGCATCACATGTTGGTCTTGTAGCGGAAGATTTTATTTGAACAGCCTTGCTCACTTCTAAATCTGCGTAGTTTGTTGAACTTGGGGTTACATTTATTCCCACATCAGTCAGCGCTGTACCTACAGCTCCCTGCCCCGAAAACACATGCGCATTATTAGCATAAGTTGACTGGTTAGCCTGTGAAGCTCCGCCAATTCCAATCGCAATAGCCCCTGAAGTTCCACTTACATTATTATTGCTTCCAAAAGCAAAATTATTCAAGGTAACAACATTGTTGGCTCCAAAAGCAAATCCACCGTTAGTAGCATTATTTGTATGCCCCACTGCCACTGCAATTGAATTACCCGTTGTATTAAAAGCTCCAAAAGCGAAATTACTGGAAGATAATGCAGTATTGGATGTCCCAAACACCTTTCCTCCTCCAGTTGCTGTATTTAATGACCCTATTGCTATCGCCGGAAAATTGGCTCCTGTAGCAGTAGCTGTATTTCCTTTTCCCAATGCTATATTATTTGAAGTATTATTAACAATATTCCCACTTCCCCAGGATAGGTTTGAAGCATTTTCACCACCACCTGCAAGCCCTCCAGCAGCGTCGAGAACTGCATGCACTTTATTGGCACTTATCATTACGAGATCAGCTGCCCCTTTAGGCCCCAGATAATTGGCAGAAGCCGGAGCAACTCCCAAAATTTCTGTGGTAGTAGAAATTTCTCCCACCGCATTTCCTTTAATCTGCCATTCCGTACCGGTTTGTTTCTGCCATACCGCTCCATCAAAATAATAATATCCCGGAGTTGTTACATTAATCGTTGAGCCGGCAGGAGTAGCATTAATAGACGTAACATACACCAAAGCCCCTGTCTGAGCCGCAGCGTATGTCTTAGCAGCGAGTTGACTTAGTGAAAGTCTTGGTGCAATAATTCCATCAGGCTTATTAGTATTGGTAGGAAATCCAACCACATCAAATGTAGCTTGGGGAAGACTGGTATTAACCCCAACCTGTGCGCTTACAAGACATCCTGTAAAGGATAAAACCGCGAGTGTTAATAATTTGTTTTTCATTAAATTGATATTTGTTGTTTTTTTATGTTTTATGTTTTTAGAATACAGAAACCGGCATCCAATAGTAAATAGCATGTCTAAACCCAACTTGTGCGCTTATTTTATAAGATAATCCTATAAAGCTGAGACCACAAGCAGTGGTATTTTTTCGTTAAAATAATTGGAAGATATCTACCTTTGGTATGATTAGGATAATTTATCCGGATAACTTAATTATAAAATCAAAACCGTCCCAAATCTTGAGATCGTTAACAGAGTGTATATGCTTATACTGTTGTACAATTTCTGCATCTCTACATAGCAAGCCCTGTTGCCTATCAGCATACAGCTTACTTATTTTTACGGAAACATAACTGATAGCAGGAGCCTTATCTTTTTCTGAACATTCTGTAAACTTACCAGTTTTACAAAAAGAGCATAATGATACAGTAGAATTCTGTACTGCTAAAGATGTGGTGCTGAGATTTCCTATCTGCCATGCAAATAACATATTGATACAATATGCTACAGTATAGCAATAGAAGATAAAGTAACTTCTTTTCAAATTATATATGTGTTTTTTTCGACACGAATATAGTAAATTTTCAATTAAAACAAATTTTTAATATTAAATTTTGATGTAAAATAAACTATTTATAGTATAATAAATATTTATTCCTGCTAATAATTATTAAATATATAATTATAATCAAATATTAAAATACATAAATCAATAATAATTAAATATTTAAATGAATTATATTGATTTTTAAACTATTATAAAACAAAAAGCCCGGACATTGCTGTCCGGGCTTCTTATTTATAGTAAATTGAATTATTTCAATTCTACTTCAGCACCAGCTTCTTCTAATTGCTTCTTAAGAGCTTCAGCTTCGTCTTTAGAGATTCCTTGCTTGATAGCAGCAGGAGCTCCGTCTACGATATCTTTAGCTTCTTTAAGACCAGCACCAGTTAAATCTTTTACCAATTTAACGATAGCCAATTTAGAAGCACCTGCAGACTTAAGAATTACGTCGAATTCTGTTTTTTCTTCAGCAGCTTCACCTGCACCACCTGCAGCAACTACTACAGCAGCAGCAGCTGGCTCAATTCCGTACTCATCCTTAAGGATAGTAGCTAATTCGTTTACGTCTTTTACTGTTAGGTTTACTAGCGTTTCAGCTAAATTTTTTAAATCTGACATTGTTGTAATGTTTTTTGTTGATTATTTATTTAATTTTTTGAGAGTAATTATTCAGCAGCTGGCGTTTCGTCAGTGCTTTCTGCAGCAGGAGCTTCCGGAGCTTCAGCAGCAGGAGTTTCTTCTACGGCAGGAGCAGCTTCTTCAGCTGTAGCTTCTACTGTTTCAGATTTGTTTTGAAGAGCAGAAACAACTCTTTGAATTGGAGACTGAAGTAATCCGATGATTTCACCGATCATTTCTTCTCTAGACTTAATGCTTACTAAAGCATCAAGATTATTGTCACCAACATAGAAAGTTTCCTGTACAAAAGCAGACTTTAATGCCGGCTTCTCTTCTTTTTTTCTGAAGTCTTTGATTAATTTTGCAGGAGCACTAGCTGTTTCAGCAATCATCAAAGCAGAGTTACCTTTGAATGTTTGGAACATTTCAGAGAAATCTACTCCGTCAATTTGCTCCATTGCTTTTTGTAAAAGTGTATTTTTTACAACTTTCACTTTGATATTCTGCTTGAAAGCCTGTCTTCTGAAATCAGAAGATTTAGCAGCGTTCAAACCGTCTAAATCTGCTACATAAACTACTTTCGCATCCTGAAGCAAATCTTTGATCTCTTGTATTGCTACAACTTTTTGGTCTTTTGTCATTGTCTTAAGGATTATTATTAGTTAACAGATTTACTATCAATTGCAATACCTGGGCTCATTGTAGAAGACAAATAAATGCTCTTCACATAAGTACCTTTAGCAGCAGTTGGTTTCATTTTGATCAATGTAGAAATTAATTCCTGAGCATTTTCTTTGATTTTAACAGCATCGAAAGATACTTTACCAATACCAGCATGGATGATACCATACTTATCTACTTTGAAATCAATTTTACCTGCTTTTACTTCAGTTACTGCTTTACCAATTTCCATAGTTACAGTTCCTGATTTAGGGTTAGGCATAAGACCTCTCGGACCTAATACTCTACCTAATGGACCTAATTTACCCATAACAGCTGGCATAGTAACGATAACGTCAACATCTGTCCAACCTTCTTTTATTTTTTGTAAATATTCGTCAAGACCTACATAATCAGCTCCAGCTTCTTTCGCTTCAGCTTCTTTATCTGGTGTAACCAATGCTAATACTTTAACATCTTTACCAGTACCGTGAGGAAGAGATACAACACCTCTTACCATTTGGTTTGCTTTTCTTGGATCTACACCCAATCTTACAGCGATATCTACAGAAGCATCAAACTTTGTAGTGTTTACTTCTTTCACAAGAGCAGAACCTTCTTCAAGGTTATAGATTCTTCCTTTTTCTACTTTGCTTAAAGCTTCCTTTTGCTTTTTAGTCAATTTTGCCATTTCTATTAGTTTTAAGCGTTAAAAGTTGGTTTAGTTCCTGTTACTCTTAATCCCATAGATCTAGCAGTACCTGCAACCATAGAAACTGCAGAATCCACTGTAAAGCAGTTAAGGTCAGTCATTTTATCCTCAGCGATTTTCTTTACCTGATCCCAAGATACAGAACCTACTTTGTTTCTGTTTGGTTCTCCGGAACCTCCTTTGATCTTAGCCGCATCCATTAACTGAATTGCTGCAGGTGGAGTTTTAATAACGAATTCAAAAGATTTGTCTTCGTATACTGTAATTACTACAGGTAAAACTTGCCCTGGCTTATCTTGGGTTCTCCCGTTAAATTGCTTACAAAACTCCATGATGTTCACACCTGCAGAACCCAATGCTGGACCTACTGGTGGAGAAGGGTTAGCCGCGCCACCTTTCACCTGAAGCTTTACCATTTTAAAGACTTTCTTAGCCATTTTTAATTTTTTTAGTTTGAATAATTAATGAGTTTGGAAGCATTTATTATTCAGCAGATTACCGACTCACATACAGTAAATCTACTTTTCGGACTGCAAAATTATGAAATATTTTTGAATTAGCAAATGGAAAGTGCTGATTTTTAGAAAGAATATGAAAATATTTTTTTATTTACATCTATAAAAGACAAAGTTCCATGAAACTGAATTTTTTAAGTCTTGGATATATTTTTAGTCTTTTATTGTCTTATTAAAATCTAAAATGAGTTTATTACAATATGGAAACCAAGCAATACAACTCACTTCCAATATTAGCACATTCAATTAAATGTTTTTAAGACCCTTATGTTTCACCAATCTTTTTCATAGTTGTCCTTTTAACAAAAATGAAAGAAGAACAAAGAAATGATAAGTACAAAAAAAGACTGCCGAACAGCAGTCTTTATATATTTTAAAAAGTATGGGTTATACTTTTTCTACTTGCATATAGCTAAGCTCCATTGGAGTTTTTCTACCGAAGATCAGTACAGAAACTTCAATTTTCTTCTTATCTTCAAGAATCTTTTCAACAGTTCCGTTGAATCCATTGAAAGGTCCGTCAATTACTTTAACGTTTTCACCTACAATATATGGGATTTCAACATCGCTTGCAAATTCTGAAAGCTCATCCATTCTTCCCAGCATTCTGTTAACCTCTGATTTTCTCATAGGAACAGGATCACCTCCTTTTGTTAAGCTTAGGAAAGATATCACTCCCGGAATATTTTTAATCACGTGAGGAATTTCTCCCATCAGGTCAGCTTCTATCATTAAGTATCCAGGATAGTAAGGCTTCTCTTTAGGAACTTTTTTTCCGTTTCTGATCTGAATAACCTTTTCCATAGGAATAACCACTTGAGTAACGTACTGCTCAAACCCTAGACGTTTGATTTCTGTCTCAATATAGTTTTTCACTTTATTTTCCTGTCCGCTGATTGCTTTCAGCACATACCATTTCAATTCGCTCATTATGGGAAAATACTTTTTTAGTTGAACACGTTAATTAGCATTCCAATTATGTTGCTGATTGCTTTCGAAAACAATTCATCAACTCCAAAGGTAAATAATGCCAAAATCACTGTAGCAATAGTTACCACAATAGTAGAAGACTGAAGATCAGCCCACTTTGGCCATTCAACTTTATGTCTGAATTCGTTATAAGAACCTTTTAAAAAATCGACAAATGAACTCATAATTAATATTTGCACGGGCACAAGGATTCGAACCCTGATCAACGGTTTTGGAGACCGGTATCCTACCATTGGACGATGCCCGTAGATAAAAAGCTTCCGAGAGTTTCCTTCCGGAAGCTTTATTTATTTTAAGATGATTAGTCTAAGATTTCAGTTACCTGACCTGAACCAACTGTTCTACCTCCTTCTCTGATCGCAAATCTAAGACCTACGTTAAGAGCGATTGGCTGTAACAATTCTACAGTGATCTCTAAGTTATCACCAGGCATTACCATTTCTACACCTTCTGGTAAGAAGATCTCACCTGTAACGTCAGTAGTTCTTACGTAGAACTGAGGACGGTATTTGTTGTGGAATGGAGTGTGACGTCCACCTTCTTCTTTAGAAAGGATATAAACTGATGCTTTGAATTTTTTGTGTGGCTTAACAGAATCTTTCTTAGCGATTACCATACCTCTCTTGATGTCAGTTTTTTCAATACCTCTCAACAATAGACCTACGTTATCACCAGCTTCACCTCTGTCTAGGATTTTTCTGAACATCTCAACTCCTGTAATAGTAGAAGTTAATTTTTCTTCACCCATACCGATGATATCAACAGGATCACCTGTATTGATAATACCAGCTTCGATTCTACCAGTTGCAACAGTACCTCTACCTGTAATAGAGAATACGTCTTCGATTGGCATCAAGAATGGCTTATCAGTATCTCTTGGCGGCTGCTCGATCCAGTTATCAACAGCATCCATTAATTCTTCAACGCTCTTGAACCACTTATCTTCAGTATCAGGAGTAGCTGCTGTAGCTGCTGTAAGAGCACCTAATGCAGAACCTTGAATTACTGGAGAGTTATCTCCGTCAAAATCGTAAGTAGATAATAAGTCTCTAAGCTCCATTTCAACAAGCTCTAATAACTCAGCATCATCCACCATGTCAACTTTGTTCATGAAAACAACGATTCTAGGTACATTTACCTGACGGCAAAGTAGGATATGTTCTCTAGTCTGAGGCATTGGACCGTCAGTTGCAGCACATACTACGATAGCACCGTCCATTTGAGCAGCACCAGTTACCATGTTCTTTACGTAATCCGCGTGACCTGGACAGTCAACGTGAGCATAGTGTCTTTTTTCAGTTTCGTATTCGATGTGAGCAGTATTGATAGTAATACCTCTTTCTTTTTCTTCTGGAGCAGAGTCAATTGCAGAGAAGTCTTTTTTCTCAGCAAGACCTTTGCTAGCTAGTACAGCAGAAATTGCAGCTGTAAGAGTAGTTTTACCATGGTCAACGTGACCAATAGTACCAATGTTCAAGTGTGGTTTGTTACGATTAAACGTTTCCTTTGCCATGATTTAAAATTATTTATTTTATTATTTTTCAATTTTTCGGTGTGCAAATATAATGATTTTTTAAATACCAAAACCTTTTTATTTAAAAAAGTTTCAATATTCAAATCAAAGAAGCACAAACCTATATTTCAATGTATGAGACTGCAAATTTACACAAATTTCCGGATTGAAAAAAATCATTATAAACGTTTTTATTTGAAAGCATAAAGTATCTGGCTAATTCTGAATAATATAGGAAGTAAAAAAAATATTTGAAGATAAAATTACATGATAAAACCACCATAAATATTTTCTCGTAAATACTATGAAAATCCTATTATCCTTCTTTATGGGAATTAACTACTCTGATATTTTTTCCGAATAAGCCACTTTAAAGATAATTATAATACCCCGAAAATATGGTCTGAAAACTTTCAACGGGATTAGAACTTAAGAAAGTACCTTATTATTTCGATACAAGAGGCGCGGAAAACATAGTTTTCCGCGCCTCAATTAATATAGATAGATAGAAGAAAAATATTAAATCTGCCGGGGCTTTTTCGTCCTGTTAAAAATCCAGAAAATAATCGGGAAGATTAGCAGTGTTAATACGGTGGCCGTGATCAGCCCTCCAATAATTACAATCGCCAACGGCTTTTGAGATTCCGAACCAATCCCTGTAGATAATGCTGCTGGCATTAATCCTATCGAAGCCATCAATGCGGTCATGATAACGGGGCGTGTTCTTGATTTCACTCCACTGAGTATAGCATTATCCAAGTTCAATCCGTTCTTGACATTCTGATGGAACTCTGTGATAAGGATAACTCCATTCTGAATACAGATTCCAAGCAAGGCGATCATTCCCACTCCTGCCGAGATTCCAAAATTCATTCGGGTAAGATGAAGAGCTATGATTCCTCCTATCAAAGCAAAAGGTACATTTGCCAATACCAGCAAGGAATCTTTCATGTTTCCAAAAAGGATGAACAACAAGAAGAAAATCCCCAGAATACTTATCGGAACCACTTGAGCCAGTCTGTGTGAAGCTCTCTGCTGGTTTTCAAACTGACCTGTCCAGCCGACAGAATACCCATCCGGAAGATCAATCTTGGCCACTTTTTTCTGTGCATCCGCAATCGTACTTCCTAAATCACGGTCACGAATCGAAAATTTTACCCCGATGTATCTTTTAATATCATCTCTGTAGATAAATGCTGCTCCGTTATCTTTTACAATAGTACTGATCTCTTTCAGCGGGATCTTTGCCCCGTCCTGTGTAGGAACCATTAGGGAAGCAATATCATTTTCATCTTTTCTGTATTCCTGGGAATAACGCAGACGAATCGGGAATTTTCTTTCGCCGTCAAACATTTCTGAAGCAGTTTTTCCTCCAAAAGCCATTTCCAGTACAGACTGTGCGTCATCCGGCATTACTCCGTAAGCTGCCATTTTATCACGGTCCAGAACTACACTTACTTCCGGCTGGCCGATATTTTTAATGATCCCGGGATCTTTTACTCCCTCAACATCTTTGATCTGTTTTAAAACCTCATCTGCCAATTTATCCAGGGTTTCCAGATTATCACCATAAATTTTGATTCCGTTTTCCGCTTTGAAACCGGCTACAGCTTCTGCCACATTATCTGAGATGGGTTGGGAATAATTAAAAGTAATTCCCTGGTAGCTTCTGAGCTTTTTATCTATTTCCTCGATAAGCTCTTCATAGCTAATCTTGCGTTTCCATTCATCTTTAGGTTGAAGATTGACGGCAAACTGCACAAATCCGAATCCGTTCGGGTCTGTTCCGTCATTGCTCCGTCCGGTTTGAGCCAAAACATCAGTCACTTCAGGAAAGTCCATAATATCTTTCTTTAAAAGGTCTGCGGTTTTCAGGGATTCTTTTAATGATGAACTCATCGGCATTTCTGCAGTAATCCAAAGTGAACCTTCATTCAGTTGGGGCAGGAATTCTGTTCCTAAAAATTTTCCTGAGAATAACGTCACTACCATGAAAGATATAGCAACAATTAAACTCATCCTTTTATGTTTAAAAGTATAGTTGAATCCTTTGAGTACAATTCTATCCCAGAAATTGACAAACGGATTATTTTTTTCTTTTACATTCTTATTTAATAGGATATGGGAAAGAACGGGAACCAATGTCAGGGTAAATATCAATGCCCCAATCAAAGCAAATCCTAAGGTAAATGCCAATGGTGAGAACATCTTCCCTTCTACTTTCTGAAAAGAGAAAATGGGGATTAATGATGTAATGATGATTAATTTTGAAAAGAAGATGGCTTTTCCCAAACCAGTTCCGGTCTGCTTGATCCAGCCTCCTTTTGATAGTTTATTAAATTTTTCTGTTCCGTATTTAAGTGCTTTATGATCGAGCATGACAAAAAGCCCTTCCACCATGACGACGGCTCCGTCAATAATGATCCCGAAATCTACTGCACCCAGCGAAAGCAGGTTGGCACTCATTCCGGCAAGCTTTAAGCATAAAAATGCGAATAACAGGGACAGTGGAATAATAATGGAAACGATGAGCGTGGTTCTCCAGTCCGCCATAAAGATCAGGACAATCACCGTAACCAGAATGATTCCCTCGATCAGGTTATGCATGACCGTGTGTGTTGTGAAATCCATCAGGTTGTCACGGTCGTAAAATGTTACCATTTTAACATCTTTCGGAAGGACCTTTTCATTTAGCTCTTTGATTTTGGCTTTTACCCCAACCAGTACTTCTCTTGGGTTCTCCCCTTTTCTCATTACGACAATTCCTTCAACGGTGTCTTCATGATTATTCAATCCGGCTTGTCCTACTCTCGGCATTGAGCTTTCGTGAACTTCAGCAACATTTTTAACCAAAACAGGATTTCCGCTATCATTCTGGATGGTAATATTCCCGATATCATTAATGGATTTAACCAAACCGATACCTCTTACCACATAAGCCTGACCATTTTTTTCAATGACATCACCTCCGACATTTAAATTGCTTTTGGTAACGGCATCATACACCTGTAGCGGCGTCAGATTGTATTTGTCCAACGCTCTTGGATCGATACTTAACTCGAACACTTTATCCTGACCTCCGAAAACATTGATGTCTGCAACTCCCGGAACGCCCCTCAGTGCACGATCGATCACCCAGTTCTGCAGGGTCAGCAGCTCTCTTGAATCTTTTGTTTTACTTTCCAGGGTATATCTGAAAATTTCCCCGGTAGGCCCGTAGGGTGGCTGAACTTCCGGATCTACCTCATCAGGAAGGCTTACGGTTCTTAATTGGTTATTGACCTGATTTCTGGCGAAAGTATCATCCACCCCGTCGTCGAAAAGAATTTTAACAATCGAGAGACCGAACATGGTGGTACTTCTTACACTTGTTTTCTTCTGCACCGGGCTCATGGCCAATTCGATGGGGGTAGTCACGAAACGTTCCACTTCTTCTGCGCTCCGTCCATTCCATTGGGTTATAATGACAATCTGGGTATTGGTAACATCCGGGAAAGCTTCAATGGGCATATTTTTGAAACTGATAAAACCCGCAATGGCCAAAACAGCAACCCAGATAAAGGTAAAGGCTTTATTTTTTAACGAAAAGGCAATTATATTTTTAATGAATTTATTCATGATGAATTTTTTGTGACCTGAAAAGCCGTTGAAAGGGCATATTTAATTCTTATTTTAGACGCAAAGGGTGCAAGATTTTTTGACAAACTATATGTTTTTAAGTTTGCAAAGGCGTTTCACTTAAATAAGTTCGTTGAGTTTTAATAATTCTTATTTAATTATTCAAAGAGCGGTAAATTAAAAGCTGATTATTAGTGATTACTTCTTCTCCTTCAGACAAACCTTCGGAAACATAAGTAATATCCCCAACTTGCTTTAAAACTTTTATTTCTTTAACCTTAACATCTGTTCTTGACTTATAAATCACCACAAAACTTCTGTTATCATCAAAAATGACAGCTTTGGAAGGAACCGTTAATGCAGTATTATTTTCTGAGCTTGAGACTTTTATAGTGGCTTTACTTTCAGGAATTAATAATCCGTTTGCGTTATCTAAAACAACTCTTGCCTGCATCGCATTGGTTTGCGGATCAATAATTTTAAATATTTTATCAATTTTTCCATCAAAAACTTTGTCCGGATAAGATAATGTGGAAACCTGGGCCTTCATTCCCAAACTGATTTTTTCGATGTCTGATTCATTGACATTCATGATTGCCCAAACGTTTGTTATATTGGCAACATCGAAGATATTATCGCTTCTGTCGCTTCTCAACTGCATATCTTTATTGATATTCTTTTGAACGATGTAACCGCTGATCGGAGCTACAACACTGTAAATATTTCCCTTCTTCACATTGTAAACCGTACTCACCGCACCTGCCCTCTGCATTTGGTCCTGTGCCTTCTGCAATTGGCTTTTGGCTTCCAACACATCTCTTTCGGTGTTCAGTTTTCCTTCGTACATTTCCCGGGCAACGCGAAGATTGTTTTGAGCAACAACCAAATCCGTTTTCGCATCGCTTACATCTTTCTGAACTTCCGCCAGCTCCGTACTTCTGATGGTCGCCAGAACCTGCCCTTTCGTCACATGATCCCCCAACTCTACATTTACACTTAAAACATTTCCTCCAACCAGCGGATAAACATCGATATAGCTGTTTTTATCTGCCGATATTTTTCCGTAAAAATTATAATCGTCTTCTATATTTTTTTTCTCAACTTTTGCTAAAGAAATCGACTTCAGCATTGTGTTGCTGAGTTCAAAACCTTTTTTTGCCTGTGGTTTTGCTTCTTCCTCTTTTTTTGAACAAGACAGGATTGACAATGCCATTATTGTCAGGATTATATATTTTTTCATGATTAATAGAAGATTTTCGTTTGTACTAATTGATTAAGCTGTTCTGCCGACTGTATAATTTCATTCTTCATATCGAAGATCTGGAGAGCCGTTTCCCTGTAACTGTCCATGAAATCTGTAAATTCTATCAGGTTAACGTTTCCTTTTCTGAAATTTTTCAGCATTCCGTCATATACCAGTTCCATATTGCTAAGATCTGTGGTTTTGATTTCTGCAAGCTGGTCGTACTGGCTTTTCCATGTTTTAAAAGCAGCCTGAACTTTAGTTTCAAGGTTCAGTTTCTGATAATCTGCTTTTTTCTGGTTCTGCTGAATGGCATAATTGGCTTTTTCCACATTTCCCTGATTAGATTTCCATAGTGGCAACGGAATTCCGATCATCAGATTAACCTCATTTTTGAAGGTTCCTCCATTCTGGTCCCATCCTGCTCCTACATTCAGATCTGGAACATTCAGAGATTTCTGCCACTGTGCATATAATTTGCTGTTGTCAATTAATTTTAAGAAATATTGATAATCAGAATTATTTTCCAGTGCTTTCCTCTTTAGTTCATCTTCGTCACCGAAGGGCTGGGCTGCAAGGATGTCTTTTGTATCAGCTTCAGAAAGATTCGGCTCTATCTCATCGGAAATTCCTGTAAGTACTTTTAAGTTCTGTTCAAATTCAAGGATGTTTTTATTAATTCCCAGTTTATCATTATTAAGCTGGATCACGAGGCTCTGCAGCCTTACTTCGTCTTTAAGGGAAACGTTACCTTTGGCAGATTGCACGCGGTAAGCATTTAGCAGGTCATTCATATATCCCAGTTGCTTATTGGTATTGCCAAGCTTCTGTTTTTCATAATATAAATTGAAATAAGCGACACGAAGCTGAGCTCTCAGGTCCACTAAAAGCTGCGAAAACTGAAGCTGGGCTAGTTCTTTGTTTGATTTTGCAAAAGCAATTTCATTTTTCTTTTTTCCTCCCATATAAATCAGCTGGGTGATCTCAGCTCCTTTGGCATGGCCAATATCAAAAGCTTTTTTACCTTCCGGATTGTAAGCATTGATCTGACCACTTAGCTGTGGAAGTTCCCAAATCTTAGCCTGCAGAATGTCTGCATCGGCCATATTGATGTTATATTGTTCTGCGAGAAGCTGGAGATTGTTTTTCTGAAAAGCCTCTTCACAATCCAGAAGTGACATCTGCTGCTGCCCTGCCATGAATGAGGAAATGGCAATAAACAGCCCTGCAATTTTGTTCATTCTATCTTTTTTATGATGCAAAATTGCCTTTACACAATTAAAAGGGCCTTAAAGAAGCCTTAAAAAAAAATTAAATTTGGTTTATGCTTAGTATTTACATAATTAAGACTGCAAAAATTTGCAGTTCTTCGTAATATATCTAAAATATCTCCTCTTAAGATTAATAAATAAATACAAGGGTAAACAAAGATTTTCTTTGTGAGCGCGCTTTAAGATAAACAAAGCCGCTTCGCTTAAAGTTGAAATACAATGATAGGTTAATGTAGAGAAATCACAATTGCTTATTGAATATGATACTGAAGGTATTGACTTTTTCAGCCGAAGAAGAATATTTGATTTTTGCGTTGTGATACTCCAGGATTCGTTTAACAATTCGAAGTCCAAGACCTGAGCCGGAAATATTTTGAGAGTTATTGCCTCGCATAAACGCTTCAAATAGTTTTGTCTGCTCTTCTTCAGGAATGGTATCTCCATGAGAAATTACATCAACTGTAAGCTGATCATTGGTTTCCTTTATCAAAACGTCTACTTCTTCGTTATCGGAATATACAGCTGCATTTTTAAAGAGGTTGATAAAGACAATGACCAACAGAGATTGGATACCACTAATGGTAAGCAGTCCGTTTTCCGAAGTATCTTCAGAGATCAGGAAATCCAGCTTTAAGGCAGGATAGCTTTTTTCTACAGCTTCGAAGGCTTCAAAAATAACTTCATCAATCCTTACTCCTTCATAAATGCTCTGGATATTCTCTTTGTCGAATTTTGTAAGTAGTAAAAGGGAATTGGTAAGATCTGACAATTGATACACATCCCGCTGAATCTGCTTTAAGGAAGCAAGGGTATCAGGAGAATGCTTTTCAAATTTGATCAGGTTTTCCAGTTGGAAGGCCATTCTTGTAATGGGTGTCCTTATTTCATGGGATGCACTTGCCGTAAAATCTTTCTGCGACTGAAAGACATCATCCAGCCTTGCAATCATGGTATTAAAGGATTTTGCCAAAACATTAATCTCATCATCGGACTCCTGGACCGGAATCTGTGTGGTAAGTTTATGAGCCGTTACTTCGGAAATTTCCGTGTTCAGATCTTCTAACGGACGAAGGAAGCGTCCCATGAAATAATAACTGAAAAAACCGATCAGAAGGGTACTCATCACATAGGCCGTAATCAGAAGGTATTTAAGGAATTCCAGTTTCGATTTTCCGTTGGTATCAAAAGCACTGGTAAGGATGTAGTAATTTTCCCCATTAATGTTTCGCAGTGCTGCATAGATCTCCGGAACTGTTTTTTCGGTATAGATAATCTTCTTCTCATCCAGTTCTTTGAGAAGTGCATTATCCCAGATTACATTCCGGTCTTTAATCGTACTGTAAACCAGCTCTTTATCTGCATTAAAAATTAAGATCGTTTCATTGAGAAGAATGTTGTCTGAATTTTCGTTAAAAAAAATGGGTGCTTCTTCTTCGAAATTCTTAGACTTTGAAATGAAGTGTGAAGTAAACTCGAGGCGCTGCCTGAATCTTTCTTTAAATTCATCTCTTCTGAAATCATTAAAAGAAAGGTAGATTACCGCCATCACCATTGCAAAAAGCAGGGAAAAGGCGATACTGATCGTTAATGCTATCTTTCTTTTTAAAGACATTTACAATGGGCTTAGGTAATATCCGAACCCGGAACGGGTGTGGATAAGTTTAAGTTTAAAATCTTTATCGATCTTTTTTCTCAAAAAATTGATGTAGACTTCTACTGTATTGGTATTCGTATTGAAATTATGTTCCCATACATGTTCTGTGATCTGTTGCTTGGAAACGGTTCTTCCCTGTGCTTCGGCAAGATAGACCAGCAGCTGAAATTCTTTAAGGGTAAGAGCAATTTCATTGCCTGCTCTATAGACTTTCTGTTCTGTTTTATTAATAATGAGATCATCTACCCTTATGATATCCTGATCTGCAGCATCGGACGGAGCTTTTCTCCTTAACAGCGAATTAATCCTCAACAGCAGTTCTTCAAACTGGAAAGGTTTCACCAGATAATCATCTGCCAGCCTGGTAAACGCATCTTTTTTATCGGAAATATCTCCGTAAGCCGAAATAATGATAATGGGTGTATTTTTATCAAAAGAACGGATGGTCTGGCATACGTCAAGCCCGTTTATCTTGGGAACATTGATATCTAGCAAATACAAGTCATAGGTGTTGTTTTTGATCTGACGGAGAAAGGTTTCACCATCATAAATCTTATCACAGGTGAAGCTGTTTGATTCCAGAAACCTGCAAAGTTCTGCTGAAAGAATGAGGTCGTCTTCCAATAAAAGAATATTCATCAAAGTTTATTTTATACGAATTTAACAAAATTTTTATGTTCCTGTATTATCCATTGAAGGCTGATAGGCAGATTTAATTAAATTTTAAGGTAAATTTTCACAAAATAAGGAGTAATTATTATCTTTTTTGTTGCTAAAAGCTGTGAAAAAACATTGACATAAACTAGTCTTACACCAGATTTTAAGGCAAAAAAAAATCCCGAAAGAGATTCGGGAAATACAGAGAGCCAACTACGGGACTTGAACCCGTGACCTCTTCCTTACCAAGGAAGCACTCTACCGCTGAGCTAAGTCGGCATTGAAGCAAAAAAATCACACTAATTAGCGTGATTTTCTTTGAGCGGAAGACGGGGGTCGAACCCGCGACATTCAGCTTGGAAGGCTGACGCTCTACCAACTGAGCTACTTCCGCAATTTTGTTTCCAAAACTATTGGTAACGCTGTGCAAACTTAGGAAAAATCCTTTAGATACACAAGTTTTTGTCTAATATAAAATGTGGGGAGAGCAGGATTCGAACCTACGAAGCCGAAGCAACTGAGTTACAGTCAGTCCCATTTAGCCACTCTGGAATCTCCCCTCATGTTTATATTAAAAAGAGCCTCCAGAGGGATTCGAACCCACGACCCCGAGATTACAAATCACGTGCTCTGGCCAACTGAGCTATGGAGGCAATTTTAAAATGTAAACTGAATGCTTTAGAGAGAATCTACTCTACGCTTTTCAGCAGTGAAAAAAAAATCACCCTCTAGCAGAGTGATGTATTTTGAGCGGAAGACGGGGGTCGAACCCGCGACATTCAGCTTGGAAGGCTGACGCTCTACCAACTGAGCTACTTCCGCAATTTTGTTTCCAAAACTATTGGTAACGCTGTGCAAACTTAGGAAAAATCCTTTAGATACACAAGTTTTTGTCTAATATAAAATGTGGGGAGAGCAGGATTCGAACCTACGAAGCCGAAGCAACTGAGTTACAGTCAGTCCCATTTAGCCACTCTGGAATCTCCCCTCATGTTTATATTAAAAAGAGCCTCCAGAGGGATTCGAACCCACGACCCCGAGATTACAAATCACGTGCTCTGGCCAACTGAGCTATGGAGGCAATATAAAAAAAGAATTCAAAAGATCGCTGTTCCCTTTTTGCGAGTGCAAATATAGAACGGATTTTTTGAATTCTCAAACTTTTCTATAATTTTTTTAAACTTTTTTTATTACGCCATTTCTTTTTTCTTGATTAATAGCTTTTTAGCAGTATCAACACATAGGTCTAAACTTTCTTCAAAAGTTTCTGACGTCTTTTTTACCACGATATCATCGCCTGGAACAGCTAAAATAAGTTCAGCAGTTTTGTTGTTTCTATCAGAGTTATTTTCAACTTTTAAGAACACCTTACACTCATGAATTTTATCATAAAAGGTTTCTAATTTGCTTACTTTTTTGTCAATGTGTGATTCTAATGGTTCGTGTGGAGTTAAACCAATTGATTGAACTGTGATCTTCATAATTCTTCTTTTTTAGATGCCCGAGGATGGGCCTGATTAAACACTTTTTTCAATTGTTCAATATTAGCATTCGTGTAGACCTGAGTACTTGCAAGACTGGAATGCCCTAATATTTTTTTTACTTTGGAGATCCCCGCCCCATTATCCAAAACGTGTGTAGCAAAGCTATGCCGAAGGATGTGAGGACTTCTTTTTTCTTTCGTTGTTACAAGACTAAGGTACTTATTAACTACCACATAAACAAATTTTTCATTGAGTTTTTTGCCCTTTTTATTTATGAAAAAATAGGTTTTATATTCAGTGTCAGGTTTCCTTATTTCCAAATAACTTTTAAGCAGATATGAGAGGTTTTCGGAAATGGGAATAAAACGCTCTTTATTTCCTTTTCCTATTACCTTGAGCTCATTCTCTTCTATATTAACATGCTCAAACATCAGGCCACAAAGCTCAGCTTTACGCATTCCGGTCTGGTATAATACCTCAATAATACATTTTTCCAGAATATCAGGCTGATCCGTCAGGACACTGTCACTGAGCACCTGCATCTCTTCCTGTGAGATAGGAATCTGTTTTTCAGCATAAAACTTTAGGGAAGATATACTTTCGGTGGGAGAAACTTTAATTTCACCAACCTTTAAAAGAAATAAATAAAAGCTTCTGAGGGATGATAATTTTCTATTGATACTTCTTTTTGAAATATTCTTTTCGCTTAATTCGACGATAAAATTCCTGATTACCTTTTTATCAGCTTTGGAAATATCTTCGGACGCTTCTGTTTTAAGATAGAAATGGGAAAAGTCTTCAAGATCTTTTCTGTAGCTTGTAATTGTGTGAGGTGAATACCTCTTTTCGAACTGTAAATATTCTAAATACTTATCTAACATTACATCATAAGGTATAAAAACAAAAATTCACCTCTCAAATATACGTATTTAAGAAGTGAATTTAGTATGTGGTTAAGAAAAATCTTAAGCCTGCTCTTCCTTGCTAAGTCCTCTTTGTTTGTAAGCGGCCTTTAGTCTAGCTTGTCTTAAAGTTACAGAAGGCTTAATAAACTGCTGTCTAGATCTCAATTGACGAACTGTACCCGTTTTATCAAATTTTCTTTTATATTTTTTTAAAGCTCTGTCGATGGATTCCCCATCTTTTACTGGAATTATTAACATATTTTACATCTCATTTTGGATTGCAAAACTAGACATTTTTTATTAAACCGCAAAATTTAACTCCACTTTCTTAAAAAAAACACATTATAAGTTATCCACAATCAGATACAATAATGTGGATAAGTATACTATTTTTAAATTTTGAGTTTCCCTCTATTATCAGTCATATTACTAATAATAGCAATATAAACATACTGGGGATTATCTGAAAAATATGGCATATTATGAACTATATGTAAACAAAAATTCCTATCTTTGCAGCTACTTTATTCATGGGGTTGACTGGTTTCGACAGCAAGATCAATGGGTAAGTAAGCATGCAGAGAACCGTAGCGCGATCTCTTTAATCCCTTGCTACACAACTTTAACTGGCAACGAAGAGTTCGCTCTTGCAGCTTAATATCGAAGTATAGTAGATCAAGCGTTTTCCTGAAGATAGTAAGGAAGCAAGATATCTCACAAATGCTCTGTTCTGCGGCGTTTGATTCTGGGATATAGGAATGCAGGAATAAGGTTTCAGATGCTTCGGCTGAAACTCGAAAACTTTAGAAGATAAGCTGGAAGTTGGGTGTCTGCCCTCTGCCTCCAGTCGAAAATCAATGGTAGAATAAGCATGTAGAAGTCTTATGTATTGCTTGTTTGGACGAGGGTTCGAATCCCTCCAACTCCACAAAACCGTCTATATTAGGCGGTTTTTCTTTTTAGTTGAATAAATCATTGAATATTAAAACAGATGTAATATTAATGCTTGATAATAACAGCATACAATTCACAGCGAAAAATAATTTATTCAAGCAAGAAAAAGCAGATAACATAAATGCTATCTGCTGCTTTTAATTAAAAAAAGAGTTTAACCTTTTTTTTTAAATTATGCTACTCGTACGTTAACTGCGTTAACGCCCTTTTTTCCGTTTTCTAAATCGAATGTTACGACATCGTTTTCACGAATATCATTAATTAAACCTGATGTATGTACGAAAACATCCTGACCACCATTTGATGGTGTAATAAAACCAAATCCTTTAGCATCGTTAAAGAATTTTACTGTTCCTTGTTGCATTGTAATGTATTAAAAATTATTGTATTATTATTTGGCTTTTGCCATTACTGCATTGATAATTATCAAAGCAATAATAAATCGATTTGTGAACAAAAATGATGTTGTGATTTTTAAAGACCTGAAAATATTCAAGTTTAAAAAGAGACTGCACCTGTTATATTGATGACAAAAATTAGCGGCTGTAAAAGCGAAGACTGAGAAGAAAGAGTAAACTCAAAAGTTTCAGAAGAAGCGTCGGCAGGAGCCTGATTATTTTACAAATGTACATATAATTTATTGAAAACAAGCACTTTTAGTTATATTTGTTTTACCACATGGCAATTAACTATAAGAAAAGCCTGCTTGGTGGCAGGTCATACTGCTTTTTAAAAGCAAATGAAAAATGGAAAGATCTCCAAAACCCTATCCAGATAATAACTATCTGTTGTCTTTCTTCTTTTCCAAAAAGAGAATGAGTATCCTGAAGTTTTTTTTCCAACAGCCATTTCCAGGTGTGTCCCAAATATTATCAACCTGCAGCGACAGCTGTTGCAAATTACCGCCTACAAAACCGTTACTGGAATTCTAATAGATAATAATACCATTATCCCTACAGAGATCATCTATATAAGAGTTGTACCATCATTTATTCATTATCCTGATTGTATAAACCGGATCAACCATCTTTTCTAGCCTTCCTGCATGGTTCTTACCGGAACTATCGTTATTTCACTTATGAATTACATAGCAAACATAAATACCTGAAAACGAAAACACTAAAACTTCTTACTATAAAATAAGTATAGTCTACCCACAAAAAAGACTAAAAAAATGTTTTATCGTGAAGAATTTTATATATTTGCACCATCTAACAATTAAAAAAATAATTTACTATGTCAGACATTGCATCAAGAGTAAAAGCTATCATCGCTGATAAGCTTGACGTTGAAGAAACAGAAGTAACTCCTGAAGCTAGCTTCACTAACGATTTAGGAGCTGACTCATTGGATACAGTTGAGTTAATCATGGAATTTGAAAAAGAATTCAATATTCAAATCCCTGATGATCAGGCTGAAAAAATTACTACTGTAGGGCACGCTATCGCTTACATCGAAGAAGTAGTAAATAAATAATATTCTTCAACAAAAAAGAAAATTTTAAAAGTTTATGGAATTAAAAAGAGTAGTTGTAACCGGTTTTGGCGCAATAACACCGATTGGAAATAATGCAAAAGAATACTGGGAAAATCTTCTTAAAGGTGAGAGCGGTGCTGCTCCGATTACTCTTTTTGATGCCACAAACTTTAAAACTAAATTCGCTTGCGAGGTGAAAGGGTTCGATCCATTACAGCATTTCGATAAGAAAGAGGCTAAAAAAATGGACCGAAATACCCAGCTTGGGCTGGTAGCCGCAAGAGAAGCGGTAGCACACTCCAGAATTATGGAAGACAATGTAGATAAAAACAGAGTCGGTGTAATTTGGGGTTCAGGAATCGGAGGTTTAGAAACTTTCGAAACTGAGGTTTTAGGATGGGCGAATACGGAAATTCCAAGATTCAACCCATTCTTTATTCCTAAAATGATTGCGGATATCACTCCTGGACATATCTCAATAGAGTATGGCTTTCACGGGCCGAATTATACTACGGTATCTGCCTGTGCATCTTCAGCCAATGCTCTTATTGATTCCAAAATGATTATCCAGCTTGGAAAAGCAGATGTTATTGTATGCGGAGGCTCTGAAGCAGCCGTAACAGCAAGTGGTGTCGGTGGATTTAATGCGATGATGGCACTTTCTACAAGAAATGATGATCCTAAAACAGCTTCAAGACCTTTTGACAAAGACAGAGATGGCTTTGTATTAGGCGAAGGCGCAGGATGTATCATCCTTGAAGAATATGAGCACGCAGTAAAACGTGGTGCTACAATTTATGCAGAATTACAGGGTGGCGGTATGAGTGCAGATGCACATCACATGACTGCCCCGCATCCTGAAGGATTAGGAGCTTATCTGGTAATGAAAAACTGTTTGGAAGACGCAGGCTTAACTGCTGATGAAGTAGACCATATCAACATGCATGGTACCTCTACTCCATTAGGAGATATTGCAGAATCCAACGCAATTTCAAAATTACTGGGCGAGCACGCTTTTGATATTCAGATTAATTCTACAAAATCAATGACCGGCCACCTTTTGGGAGCTGCCGGAGTAATTGAAGCTATCGCTGCATTAGGAACTATTATTCATGGTATTGTTCCGCCTACCATCAACCATTTTACTGATGATGAAAATATTGACAGCAGACTGAATTTCACATTCAACACCGCTGTTAAGAAAGATGTAAAAGTAGCCATGAGCAATACTTTTGGATTTGGCGGGCATAACGCTTGCGTTCTATTTAAGAAAATCTAAATTCAATGAATGGAGTTACAGAAATACTTTTCTAAATTCCTTCTCAAGCAAAGAAAAAGAAAATTAACGGAGAGAGACTATTTCCTTAGTACCGAGCTAAAAAAAATGCTGGGCGCAGAGGTTCAGAATATTGCTCTTTACCGTGAAGCTTTTTCTTTAAAAAGTTCTTCTAAAAATCAAGACTGCAATTACGAAAGGCTTGAATTTTTAGGAGATTCTGTTTTGGGTACAATTATTTCCTGTCATCTGTTCCAGACCTATCCTCAGGCTAATGAGGGATATCTGACACAGATGAAATCTAAAATTGTTAATAGGAAGAATCTTAATAAACTAGGAGAAGACCTCAAGCTTATCGATCTTTTGCAGAAGCACGGATCCGCAGCGTTGGGAGAAAACATTTCCGGAAATTTATTTGAGGCGCTTATTGGTGCTGTTTATCTGGACTTTCATTATGATGCCTGCAAAAGGATCATTCTGGAAAGATTATTGACTCCTACTGAAATTAACAAGCTTGAGAATAAAATTGTAAGCTATAAAGGCCTCCTGCTTGAATGGAGCCAGAAGAAAAAAGTAAATATAAAATACGAGACCTGTGAAGAAGTGCAGGCCAATAAAGCAGTAGTATTCAGGTGTCATGTATGGCTGGGAGAAGAAAAGATCGCCAATGCGACGGAAACTTCCAAAAAGAAAGCAGAAGAAAAGGCAGCACAAAGAGCATTTTATATCTTAAACAAAAAAGAAAACATACTTGGAAATTCAAAAACTTTATGATCTGGATGATATAGAATTTGAAGATATTACCATAGGATTGGTAAGATTAGCAAAAGATATACCTTCCCATGAGTTTTTCTACAAAATAAATCAAATCAACGGCCTTACCTTTTCCAGAAAGAAAGATGTGATCATCCACGGGGCTTATTATGATTATTATTTCCCTAGATTTGAGGCTTATCACAAGTTTACAAAGACATGTTTTACATTTATTTCAAACCGGTCTTCGGAAAGTAAGCAAAAAAAACTGCAGACCGAGCTCTTTACAGAAGAAGAAAACATTAAATTTTTATTAAATAATCAGGTAGATGTGGAATATATTCTGCATTCTTCGGAACAAATTCCTGATTTTTCCGTAATTTTGCTCCCGGAAAATCTTGTATTTCCGATACAAGATTATATATTAGGTTCTGAAGAAGAACTTTATCAAATTATCCAGTATTATGAATAAGTATTTAAAGAAGACAAAAATTATTGCAACACTAGGGCCTGCTTCATCGTCGAAGGAGGTAATGTTAGGACTAATGAAAGCGGGTGTTGATATTTTCAGAATAAATTTTTCACATGCAGATTACGAATTAGTTCGAAATAATATTGAAATTATCAGAGAGCTTAATCAGGAATACGGTTTTTCCGTAGGTATCCTGGGAGACCTTCAGGGTCCGAAACTAAGAGTAGGTGTAGTAAAGGAAGGTTCTTACCTGAACCCTGGAGATATTCTTACTTTTACGAATGAAAAAATAGAAGGTGATTCTACCAAGGTTTACATGACGTATCAGCAGTTTCCTCAGGATGTAAAAGTTGGGGAAAGAATCCTTATTGATGACGGAAAGCTGATGTTGGAGGTGATTGAAACCAACGAAATAGATACAGTAAAAGCAAAGACTATTCAAGGGGGACCTTTGAGCTCTAAAAAAGGGGTAAACCTGCCGAATACCAATGTATCTCTTCCTGCCCTTACTGAAAAAGACGTTCAGGATGCCAATTTCATGCTTGACATGGAGGTTGACTGGATCGCACTTTCTTTCGTACGTCACGCACAGGACATCATTGACCTGAAAAAGCTGATTGACAGCCATCCAAACGGGAAATTCAAAACTCCGATTATTGCTAAGATCGAAAAGCCTGAGGGCGTTAAAAATATTGACGAAATTTTATTGGAATGTGACGGACTGATGGTTGCCCGTGGTGACCTTGGAGTGGAAGTTCCGATGGAAGAAGTTCCTGCTATCCAGAAAAACCTGGTAGAAAAAGCAAGATTCTATTCAAAACCGGTAATTATTGCCACGCAGATGATGGAAACAATGATCAACAGCCTTACGCCAACAAGAGCGGAGGTAAATGACGTTGCCAACTCTGTATTGGACGGCGCGGACGCGGTAATGCTTTCCGGAGAGACTTCTGTGGGAAGATATCCGGTTCAGGTAGTTGAAAACATGTCAAAAATTGTACAGAACATCGAGAAAACTCATTTTTATCAGCATAAAAACGAACCTATCGAAAAAGACTATAACTGTATAGACGAAAGATTCATCACCAACAGAGTATGCCTTGCAGCAGTAAGAATCGCTAAAACTACCAATGTTTCTGCTATTGTTACCCTGACACATTCAGGATATACAGCCTTCCAGCTTGCAGCACACAGACCGAACTCACATATCATCGTATACAGCGGAAACCGAAGAGTGATCACTATGCTGAACCTTCTTTGGGGAGTTCATGCCTATTACTATGACATGAAAAAATCTACTGATGAGACCATCATTCAGGTCAATATGCTGACGCATAACCACGGTTATATTGAAAGTGGAGATTTTGTAATCAACATCAATGCTACTCCATCCTATGAAGGCGGAAAGACAAATACATTGAGACTGACGACAGTTTAGGCAATAAGCAAAATTACTTTTGACTACCATACAAAAAATTCCCGGAAATAGATACTTCCGGGAATTTTTATATTATTATGTAAGCTACATGAGATACATTATTTTGTACATTTTATATTATACATCATACAAATTAATTTCCCACGATTGTTCTTGCTGTTACAAATTCTTTTAAAGCCAATAAAGACAACTCCGTTCCGTATCCTGAAGCCTTACTTCCACCGAATGGGAAACGCGGATCAGAGCTCGTCATTCTGTTGATATTTACCGTTCCTGATTCCAGGTTTTCGATAAAAAACAGCTGACGTTCTTTATTTGCTGTCCAAACAGAATTTGAAAGCCCAAAAGGAATATCATTAGCCATTTGTAAAGCTTCTTCATCACTCTTAGCAATCATTACCATTCCGAGAGGTCCGAAAAGTTCTTCTTTTAAAATAGGATTTCCTTCCTGAACACGAATTAAACCTGGCTTAAATTCATTTTCAGAAATTCTTTCCAAAGGAATAATAATTTCAGCACCATTTTCCAATGCTCTGTTAAATTGAGCTTCCAACTCATCGGCCAGATCTGGTCTTGCCATTCCCGCTAATTTAGTTTCCTTATTTAAAGGATCTCCAACTTCATAGGTTTTATATTCTTCAATGAATTTCGGCAAAAATTCATCTTCAATTTTTTCATCAATAATAAATCTTTTAGCGGCAGTACAGGTTTGTCCGCAATTTTGAAGTCTGGATTTTACTCCTGCTTTTGCCGCTTCATCTAAATCTGCATCATCGAAAATAATGAAAGCATCGCTTCCTCCTAATTCCAATAAAGATTTTTTGATATTCAAACCAGCAATTGAAGCTACTTCTCCACCAGCTTTTCCACTGCCTGTAAGACTCACTCCTTTTACAGCATCATGCTCAAGAATTTCTTTTACCGCTTTATGCCCCACTTCCAGATTCTGGAAAACACCTTCCGGAAAACCTGCCTCTAAAAGGACCTCAACAATTGCATTCCCACTTCCAAAACAGATGGAAGCGTGTTTCAGAACTACTGTATTTCCCGCTAAAATTGCAGGAACAGCAAATCTCAACACCTGCCAGAAAGGAAAATTCCAGGGCATTACTCCTAAAATAACACCTTTCGGAACATAATGGACTTCAGAATAAGAAAATTCAGATTCAACTTTTTCAGGTTTTAAAATATTTTCAGCATCTGCATAGTAATTCATCATTAAGGCACATTTTTCAACCTCAGCAATCGACTCTGAAATAGGTTTATTCATTTCAGCAGTAATGATTCTTCCGAATTTTTCTGAATTATTCTTTAAAATTTCTGCAGCTTTTGCGATCAGCTTTTGCTTTTCTTCAAACGGCACTTTTCTCCATTCTGAAAATGTCTTATCTGCTTGAATAAGCTTATTTTCAATTAACTGTTCCATAATATTATTTCTATTTTAAATTCATAAAATGAATTTATTAATGCTTTATTCTAAAAGCAGTGTGAAAGTAACAAATTTTGTTCCTTAAAGGGTAAATAAAAGAATGATTTTCTCTATCAAAATAATATAGCTCGCTGTATATTTTGAAAGTAATTTTAATTATCTGATAACTAGCAGTATCTTTTTATTTTACTCTTTCAAATGAGAAAGACAAAATTGATTCTGATTTCTTTAAACTAAGATAACAAAGGCGTTTCATTTATTTCCGAAATACCAGAATTCAAAAGGCTCGATGGGTAAATATAATTCTATCCTCAGATCATAAACCATTCATTCACAAGACATGCGGCCAGCCTGGCTGTTCTGTCCTGAATATCCAGGGAAGGATTAACTTCTGCGGCATCAAGTGCTATGAGTTTTTTACTTTTTAAAATATGTCTGTAAAAATGCATAAAAGGGGTATCTGCAAAGATACCATTATATGCGGAAGCGGAAACCCCAGGGGCGATTGATGCATTGAAAACATCCATACAGATGGTAAGATAGACAAAATCTACAGTCTCCATCAGCTCATCGATACGCTGGTAGATGGAAGGAAGATTTTCAAAAAAGAGTTCATCGGCAAGGATATATTTCATACCGTACTGATGGGCTGTATCAAAAAGCTTCAGGGTATTTGAATTTCTCTGGATCCCGATATGAAGTGAGTTGATCTGCCCTTCCTGTGCAATTTGCCAGAATCCTGTCCCAGAGCTTGCTCCTACTCCTTTTTCCGGCTGCCTGTTATCAAAATGGGCATCTATATTGATGATCCCAATTTTCTGTTCCGGAAAAGCTGTTTTTACACCAAGATAATGGGCATAGGTTACTTCATGGCCACCGCCTAAAACAAGTGACTTACCTCCTTTCAGCAATACTTTTGAAACATTTTTCGCGAGGCTGTTTTGGGTACTTTCGAGATCACCGTCTTCACAGGTAATATTTCCAAAGTCAAGAAGGGAAAAATCAGGACGGATCACCGGAAAATTGGACATGTTTTTTCGGATCACATCGGGGGCATCCTTGGCACCCTGCCGTCCTTTATTTCTTCTGACTCCTTCATCTACGGCAAAGCCATGCAGAACAAAATCATCTGCTTTAATATTATCGTAATTATGTTCTTCTTTAACTCTTTGAAATATTCTGTGGAAAAGAGGTTCTTTTCCGTCTAATCTGCCGTGCCAAGTATCCTGAAACATAGATCTAAATTAAATTTTAATTACTGCGTTTTATCCAGTAAATCTAAATAATATTGTTTAGATATTAAAACGCTGCTCTGTTGAATTTCAAGACTGCAGCATGACATCCGTCATTCCTGTAATATGCTGATCTTAAATCATTCTTTTTTCTGGTTGGCATTACTGCTGATGAACATTTCATTTCGCTCTTCTGAAACAATTTCCAGGAATCGTTCATAATGCTTGAGTACATCAGAAATCAGCTCATTTTTTGTAAAGTACTGCACATCGTATCCTTCTCTTCCATCTCCGAAATAGGATCTCGGATAGTGGGTTTTATTGTCATCGAGATCGGGAAGATTCTCTTCATTGATCATGTATTCTGAAACGGTTTTCACTTTATTTTCAACCCCATAAATAAAATTATTGACGACTCCCTGGTGAATCTCTATTTCTATTCTGGCAGGATTTTCATAATGATTTATTTTGGCTTCAATTCCGTTGGATGCAAATTCCTGCTGCAGATCTGTGAAGGCTTCTTTTGTTTTGACCTTAATAAAATGTTCTACTGAAGAATTATCTTTAAAGGAAACGATATTTTTTAAACGCTCTTTCCAAAACTCGCCGGACCATGGAACGGTTGAAGCAGAAAAGTTAGTCTCATAATATTTCTGGTCAATGATCAGTCCCTTCATCAGACTTACTATAAATAAAAGTACAATGATTGAAAAAGGTAATGCCGTAATTAACGTCATGCTTTGAAGCGCTTTTAATCCTCCGGCGTTTAATAATAAAAGGGAAAGCACAGCGAGCAAAATACCCCAGAATACAATCTGCCATTTGGGAGATCTTTTAGAATTTTTGGTAGCAATACTGTTCATTACAAATATCCCCGAATCAGCGGATGTCACAAAGAAAATAATAATGATGGCAATAACAAAAAATCCAGTCAGGGTTGATAAGGGCATATATTCTAAAAACCGGAACATCAATGCATCAGGATCGGATGCCAGCTCACTTAATTTTCCGTTAGCAATATTCAGGTCGAACCAGATGGCACTGTTCCCAAACACAGACATCCAGATAAAATTGAATAATGTAGGAAGTACTAAAACGGCAAGAATAAATTCTCTGATGGTGCGTCCTTTGGAAATCCGGGCGATAAATAACCCCACATATGGCGACCATGAAATCCACCACGCCCAATATAAAATAGTCCAATCATAGAACCATGGCAATGCATTTTTTTCGTAAACATGGGTATTGAAGGTAAGGTTGAAAAAATTATTGATATAGTTTCCCAATCCATCTGTAAAGCTTCCTATAAGATATACCGTCGGTCCTAAAATCAGTACGAAAAGTAAGAGTACAATGACGCTCATTACATTGATATTGCTTAAAATCTTTACACCCTTATCCACGCCGCTAATCGCTGAAAGTACAGAAAGAGAAATAAGGCTGATAACAATAATCACCTGATTGGTAAAACTATTTTCCGCAGTGATATGGAGTATATTTAATCCTGAACTGATCTGTACCACTCCAAATCCTAAAGTAGTGGTCAGTCCAAAGAAAGTACAGCATAATGCAAACACATCAATTGCATTTCCCCATTTGCCATTAATCTTATCTTTCAGCAATGGATAAAAACAGCTTCGTAAGGAAAGTGGCAGCCTGTACCGGTAAGCAAAGTACGATAAAGAAAGCCCTACAACTCCGTAAATAGCCCAGGCATGAACTCCCCAGTGAAAAAAGGTATATAATTGTGCCTGCTTGGCTCTGCTGACGTAATGATTATCAGCAAAAACTTCAGAAGAATAGTGCTGCATAGGTTCTGCCACACTAAAATAAATCAGCCCGATTCCCATTCCTGCTGCAAACAGCATTGAAATCCATGAAAAAAAGGAGTATTCAGGTTTACTGTCGTTAGCTCCCAGCTTTATATTCGCATATTTACTGAACAGCAGGTAAACTAAAAAGACCACAAACAGAGTAACGGCCCAGACATACACCCAGTTTAGATTAATAAATATAAATTGTTTAATCTCATTTAAAATATTTTCCGTCGGCTTAGGATAAAGAGCCGAAAGAAAACATGTTCCGATAATAAAAATGAGACTAGGAATAGTAACACCTTTGTTGAAAGTAGACTTTAGATTTTCAAATTTCATCACGTTTATTTTTTCGTATTTAATATTGACAGACACCTGGCATAGCCCTGGCAGAAGTACTCAAAGAATAATATGACTGCGTTATTTTCCTTATCAAGGAGTGTACTTAAGAACTATAGAAAATTACTGTTTTATATAATGAATCAACAGTAATGGGGTCACAATATAAGAAAACTTAAATAAAAAATAAAAATCTAAGGCTGTATTCCGCTTAATTGCCTTGCGTAAAAAATGAAATCTTCGTTTAATTTACATTGTATTGTTCAAAACTCTGCCAGTATTTATCTTTATAAATTTCCAGTGAAATTTTATATTGAGGATTGTCTTTTATGATCTGATCAAAAACTTTGGAAGGCTGCCTGAAATCCTTGCTTGCAAAGTAAATGCTTTTGGAATTGTCTGCCGTTTCCCTGCCGATATACAGATGGCCGTCTTTTGGACTGAGAAGCTCTACCGCATAGTCTTCAATGGCATTCATTGTATTGTAATCTGCTTCTTCCGGAAATCCGTTATTATTCTTTCCATCGTAAGGAATCTTCAGAACCGAGATCCACGGATAAGAGGCTTTTGCATCATATTTTAACAGAGAAGCATTAACTGTGGCCATAAGCGGCATCCCGTTTTCCAGGGTGGCTTCAAGTAGAGAAAACTGATCTTCACTTTCCAAAACCTGGCAATCTTTATACTTTTCCGTAAATTCTCTTTCTCTCCAAAGAAGAAATTCTTTTAGTTTTTCTATGGGAACAAGTTCCTGCTCCGCTTCATTTTTACCTATAATGCTGAAAGTATCAATTTGGGTGGCAAAATTCAACTCGCCCAGGAAATTATCCAGAAAAATACAGATTCCCGTAGTGGCAGATTCTCTGTTCTCTTCGTTTAAGTTTTCATAAACAAACGCCAGATCTATCTCATCCGGATAACCTTCTATTTCATTGGAATAAAAGTAGATGTTATTTTTTGTAAACTCTAAATCGCCCATTTTCAATCCAATATTTTCAATATCCGTTTCAGGTTTAAGGGCTGTAAATTTCCAATGATCAATCTTAGGAGCAGCGGCAATAAGCTCTTCTGCAAAAATTATTTTTTTAACGTCACCTTCTACCGTAATAATAAGTTCGGCCGTATTTTCATCACACATTCCTGACAGGAAATAGTAACCATTATTTATTTTCGTAAGTTCAGGAGATATTATATCAAAAAACTGTTCTTCAATATGTTCTCTGCCTTTTACAACTTCAAAAAAAGTTTTCTCTTTTGTTAAAAACCAGTTCCAGAAATCCTTATAGGTATTGGTTTCTTTTTCCGGCTGTTTTTTGCCCAGGACCTTATCAAAAATGCCCATAATTAATGATTAAGATTTCCGCTAATATAAACATTTTCAGCATTCAGGCTTCCCTGATTGTAAAGGACATTCTGGAAATTATCGGTTTTAAAGGTTACAAAATCTGCCTTTTTACCGGTTTCCAGCTTTCCTATGTCTTGAAGACCTAATGCATAGGCAGCACGGAATGTCATTCCTGCCAATACTTCAGCAGTTGTTAATTTTTCAAATGTTGCCAGAATAGAAGCCTGGGTAATTAAATTTCCCATCGGTGCAGATCCCGGATTCCAGTCACTGGCAATGGCTACAATAGCTCCGGCATCCAGTAATTTTCTGGCTGGTGTAAATTTTTCACCTAACCCTAAACTTGCTCCCGGTAATGCAGTAGCCACCGTATCTGATTGTGCTAAAAACTCAATATCTTCGTCAATAGTGGCTTCCAGGTGATCTGCAGATTTTGCGCCCACTTCCACTGCGATTCTTGAACTTCCCGGTGTAAACTGGTCTGCATGAACAGTGATATCAAAACCTAAATCCTTAGTTTTAAGCAGAAAATCTCTGCTTTCTTCAGGCTGAAATGCAGATTTCTCTATAAATATATCTACACGCTGTGCTAGTCCTTCTTCTTTTACTTTTGGCAAAATCTCTGTAAGGATATATTCTAAATATTCCTGATTGGTTCCGTTAAAATCTCTGGGTTTGAGATGAGCGGAAAGGCATGTTGGAACCAATCTGGCTTTTGTATAATCCTGTGCTTTTTTAATGATTCTAAGCATTTTCAGCTCATTGTCCACATCTAATCCATAGCCGCTTTTTATTTCAATCGTCGTAATTCCTAATGAAACCAGGAAGCTGATTCTTTCTCCCAGTGTCTTTAATAATTCTTCTTCTGAAGCGTTTCTCGTGTGCTGTACAGAACTCCAGATTCCACCGCCGCTTTCTGCTATTTCAAGATAGGTTTTCCCTGCATTTCGCATAGCAAAATCATTGGCGCGGTTTCCTCCGAAACAGATATGGGTATGGGAATCTACAAATCCGGGAAGAGCAATTTGCTCACCTTCGATAAGTTCTGTTTCCGTGTCCGGATTTTCAGTCTTTAACATCTTAAAGTTTCCAACTTTCTTAATCAAGCCATTATCTACCAGAATTCCTCCGTCTGTAATAATATCAATTTGCTCATCAGATATTTTTCCTCTTAATGGAAGGTCTGCCAACGTAACGATCTGCTTGAAAGGTCCTATTAATTTCATTTGTTTAAGATTAAAGCTACTGCTTGTTTACAATTAAATTTTCCTCTCAAAAATACTTAAAATATCTCAATTTACTAAATCAAAATCACCTTTAACCTCAGCCCTTGTAGTTACCTTTGCCTTTACCTTAGCCTTGCAATCATCCTTTTTTGAATCCCTGAATTTTCTTAATCTAATCTTTAACCTTAGTGTAAATTTCCTATCTTTGAGGTAAATGAAATGAATTAATGCCAGACTTTTTACATCCAGATAAGGAAAACTACTCACATGAAGAGCTTATGCAGGAGGAGCAGATCCGTCCGCAGAGTTTTAAAGACTTTGCCGGGCAGAGAAAAACTTTGGAAAACCTTGAAGTTTTTGTAAGTGCTGCCAAAAGACGTGGTGGTGCTCTTGATCATGTCCTTCTGCATGGTCCGCCGGGTCTGGGTAAAACAACCTTAGCCAATATTATTGCCAATGAGCTTGGTGTTAACTGTAAGATTACTTCCGGCCCTGTTTTGGATAAGCCGGGAAGCTTAGCCGGCTTGCTGACGAATCTGGAAGAAAACGATGTTCTTTTTATTGATGAAATCCACCGTCTGTCGCCTGTTGTGGAAGAATATCTGTATTCTGCCATGGAGGATTATAAGATAGATATTATGCTGGAAAGCGGCCCTAATGCGAGAAGTGTTCAGATCAGTCTGAATCCTTTTACTCTGGTAGGAGCAACCACAAGAAGCGGAATGCTTACAAAACCAATGCTGGCAAGGTTCGGGATTCAAAGCAGGCTTGAGTATTATTCGGTTGAACTTTTATCGATGATCATTCAGCGGAGCTCAAGGGTTCTGGGAAGTAAGATTTACGAAGATGCCGCGATAGAGATTGCCAGAAGAAGCCGCGGAACGCCAAGGATTGCCAATGCTTTGCTAAGAAGGGTACGTGATTTTGCTGAGATCAAAGGAAACGGAGAAATTGAGATTAATATTACAAAATATGCATTGAATTCGCTTAATGTGGACGAGTTTGGCCTGGATGAAATGGATAACAAGATCATGCGGGTCATGATTGAGAACTTTAAAGGAAAACCGGTTGGTATTTCCGCCCTTGCAACTTCAATTGCTGAAAATCCTGAGACGCTGGAAGAGGTGTATGAGCCTTTTCTGATCCAGGAAGGATTTATCATCAGAACACCAAGGGGAAGAGAAGTAACAGACAAAGCTTACCAGCATTTAAAAATATCCCGTCCAAAAAATCCGGGAGAATTATTTTAACAGTCTATGTTTATTCCAAAATTATACAGAAGTGAAGATCTTGATCTGATGAGAGAAATCATCAGAGACAACGCGTTTGCTCTCCTTATTTCTTCCGTTGAAAAAATAAGAGCCACGCATTCTATGATGATGCTTAATGAAGATGATCCTGAGAATATTTATGTGGAAACTCATATTTCAAGAGCCAATCCGCAGGCGAAAACATTAAAGGACGGGGATGAAGTTCTCTGTGACTTCCTGGGAGCCCATACTTATATTTCGAGCAGCTGGTATGATCATCTCAATGTTTCAACCTGGAATTATGAAGCTGTTCAGGTGTATGGGAAAGTACAGCTTATGAATCATGACGAACTTTATCAGCATCTTGAAAAATTAACTTCAAAATATGAAAATTTCCAGAAGTGTCCTGTCATGGTAAAAGACATGGGAAGGGAATTTGTGGAAAAGGAAATGAAAGGTGCTTTCGGGCTGAAAATAATTCCGACAGAAATATTCATCAAGCAAAAGCTTTCTCAAAACAGAAAGGATCATGATTATCAGAATATTATCTCTGAACTTGAAAATTCGGATGAGAATGGAAGAAAAATTGCTGAGAAAATGAAATTAATAAAGAAATAATAATCAAAAATATATATGAAGCTATATCCGATACAATGTGGAAAATTTAAACTGGACGGCGGTGCCATGTTTGGAGTCGTCCCAAAGAGTCTGTGGGAAAAAACCAATCCTGCAGACGAGCGAAACCTGATTGAACTGGGAACCAGATCCCTGCTTATAGAAGACGGCAAGAAGCTGATTCTTGTAGACTGCGGTCTCGGAAATAAACAAGATGATAAATTCTTCGGGCATTATTCGCTTTGGGGAGATGATAATCTTGATAAGAATTTAAAGAAATTCGGTTTTGTAAAAGAGGATATTACGGATGTATTCCTTACGCATCTTCACTTTGATCATTGCGGAGGCGCTATTGAATGGAATGATGACCGAACGGGATACAGACCGGCTTTTAAAAACGCCCAGTTCTGGACGAACGAAAACCACTGGCAATGGGCTACAGAACCGAATGCAAGAGAAAAAGCAAGCTTTCTGAAAGAGAATATCCTTCCGATGCAGGAAAGCGGACAGCTTAACTTTTTGCCTCTTCCTACAACGGGAAATTACGGCTTTGCTCCTGACCTGAAAATGGATGTGATCTTTGTAGACGGACATACGGAAAAACAGATGCTTCCGGTGATTCAATACCAGGAAAAAACGATTGTTTTTGCAGCAGATCTTATTCCTACTGCAGGGCACATTAACCAGGTTTATGTAATGGGATATGATACAAGACCTCTTCTGACATTGGAAGAGAAAGGAAAGTTCCTGAAGCAGTGTGTAGACAATGAATATCTTCTGTTCTTTGAACATGATGCCCACAATGAACTGGCAAGTCTTAAAATGACTGAAAAAGGGGTAAGATTAGACGAAATTCACAGTTTTAATGATGTTTTTGGATATTAATTTTTGATTATGGAAGATTTACATTCAGAAACACAGAAAGCAGAACCGGAACCGGCACCCAAGGTGATCGGGCTTACCGGTGGTATTGGCTCAGGAAAAACTACCGTAGCCCACTTTATTGAAGACTTCGGATTCCCGGTTTATTATTCCGATGACAGAGCGAAAGCCATTGTGAATGAGAGCGAGGATTTAAAGGTAAAAATAAAAGGATTACTGGGAGATGGAGCTTATGATGCAAACGGACTGTATGACAGAAAATTTGTTGCAGAAAAGGTTTTTAACAATAAGGAACTGCTTCATGAATTAAATGAAATTATTCATCCTGCTGTACGGATTGATTTTGAAGAATGGCTAAAAAAGCAGACTAAGTATCTGGTCTTTAAAGAAACGGCCTTATTATTCGAATTAAAGCTGAACAGACAGTGTTACAAGTCTCTTTTGGTCACTGCTGAAGATAATATCAGGGCCAAAAGGGTAATGGACAGGGATGGAAAAACCTACCGCGAAGTAGAATCTATCATGGAAAAGCAGATGCCGGAAAAGGATAAGATAAAACTCGCAGACTGCATTATCTATAACAACACCAACCTGGATGATCTTAAGGAACAGACCGAACAGATCATCTTTGCTATTGAATAAAAAAAACCTCGTTAGACAATTCTAACGAGGTTTTTTAATCTAGATTTTCTAAGCGAAAAATCTTCAGCAATAAATAAGCCCTCATTTCTGAGGGCTTATTTTGTATTTGAAATTTAAATATTATTCTTTAATAAATTTCTTTTGAACTGTTATACCATTGTCTTCGATATCTATTACATAAATACCATTGATCAATTTGCTAACGTTAATCTGGTTGTTAAGCAGAATACCGTCATTAATAATCTGTCCTGCAGAATTGTAGATCTTATATTTAGCTCTTTTGCTGATATTCTTCACATACAATACTGAGCTTACCGGGTTAGGGTAAATCAGGATATCTGTTTGGTTCACAGAGTTTGGTACTCCCGGTTTAGCAATTCTTACCGAGTAATCCTCTACTTCCCCATTGGCAAAATTGGTACAGTTCACCGGAACTCCGTCTCTCATCATTGCCACTCTCATTACTACATACTTGTAGTTGGTCATGCTTATGTAAGCATCTACAGGTACGTTGAATGTTCCTGTAACAGGACTTGTAGTGTTTGGAGGTGATGTAAATACTCTTTCATCAAGATCAAAGTATCCGTTTCTGTTGAAATCTATCCATACGGCGATACCTTCAGGATGGTTAGTTCCATTCCATTTTTTCTCAATTGTAATCTGATTTCCAGTAGATCCCTGAACCAATTCTATGAATGTATCAGGTACTCCTGTATAATTTGTATAGCTGGAAGGTCCTGAAGCATTTTCCATTTTAGGTCTTCCGTTTGGAACTACCGTAACTTTGGAAATATGTTCGTTAACAGCATTTTGAGACCCCATCTGACAGTAGATCACTGTAGGTGTTGTAAAATAGTATGGAGGTGTGTATGTACCCGGCGTACCGTTGCAAATGTTCACAACCTGCATTTCATATTTCGTCTCTTCCAATAATCCTGTTATCGTGTACGTATTCGTTGTTAAAGGAACATTTGTCCAGCTTGGAATACCTACTTTTCTGTATCTCAGGACGTAAGTGGCCCCAGGGAAACCGTCCCATATAACTTCAGCCGATGTAGGAGTAAGCTGAGTGATAGTTAATCCCGGAGGAGGAAGTTCACATGTTCTTTCCGTAGTAAATACTTTCGGATTTGAGTATGGGTTAAGAGTGTTTTCTCCAACACATTTATTTGCAACTCTCACTTCATACTTTGTATACGGATCTAAATTTGTTAACAAATGAGTGTTTGTAGGAGGAGCAATGTTAGGAACCTGAGTCCAGGTAGCAGCTCCTACTTTTCTCCATTCCAGTGTATACGTAGAACTCGCTGCAAGCGGCGCCCAAGTAATCAATGCAGAGTTTGTCGTAACATTACTTACTGTAACGTTCGGAGGCGTAGGATCACATCTTGTTACAAATGTTTTTATAGGTGTAAATGTACCGATAACATCTCCACAAACAGCAGCCACCTGAACTTCATAGATTGTAGCCGGAGTTAAACCGTTCAAAACAAGTGGAAGGTTATTTAACAATGCTGAAGCGTATACTTCCGTCCATGCTCCCGGAGGCGTTGCCTGAACTCTGTATCTTACAAAATAAGTTACATTGGTTGCCGAGCCTGTCAATGTAAGTGTGGCAGAATTATGAGTCGGCGTGATAGTAGGTTGGTTTGGAGTTGCATTGCTACAAGGTCTGATTTTTACTGCATAATCTTCAACCTCTCCATTTACTGCATTCTGGCATAATACCGGAGCACTGCTTCGCTTAAGCACGACTCTCATTGTAGTTGTAAGAGGGCCTGTGTAAGCTGCTCCCGGAACCCCAAATATTGCAGTAACAGGAGTTGTAGTACTCGGTGCTGAGTTTATAATCTGTTCCGAGGTTTCAAAAACTCCGTCTCTGTTGTAATCTATCCATGCTGACACTGCATCATTGCTTGTTGCACCTGTCCACCCTTTTGCTACAGAGATTTTATTATTTACAGAACCTGCATCAAGAGTGATTAATGTTTGAGGTGTTGAATAGTTTGTATAATTATTCTGCACAGTTGTATTACTCATCACCGGAACCCCAGGGTTAGAAGATGTAACGCTTACATTAGAAATGTGGTCGTTAGTTCCTGTACCTGTCATTGGACAGTATGATAATGGTGGTGTCGTAAATGTTGATGAAGGACTATATGCTCCTAATGCTCCAGTTCCACATTGTGTAGCAACCTGTACATTATAGGTAGTCTGTTCTGTAAGACCGGTAATCGTGTATGTACTTACACCGGCAGCTAAAGTTTGCGTCTGCCAAGCTCCTGCAGGAGCAACTCTCCATCTTATGGTGTACGTAGCATTTATTGCACCAATCCAAGATATGTTTACTGTTGTAGACGTAAGATTGGTAAGCGTAAGACTCGCAGGTGGTGCTGTAGTACATGCCGGCTGATCTATTAATTTCACAGCATAATCTTCTACCTCACCCCAAGTGAAAGTTCCACATGCAGCAGCAGTAGCAGATTCTCTTAAGGCTACACGCATACGGGTATTAAGCGTACCTCCGTAAACAGCAGTACCAGAAGGCACCACAAATGTAGCTGTTACCGGAGTGGTTGTATTACTTGCTGATGTTAAAACTTGTTCGTTCGTTTCAAATACACCATTTCTGTTAAAATCGATCCAAACACCAGTTCCAAAAGAATACTGAGTGCCTGGCCAGCTTTTAGCAATAGAAATTGAATTACCCGCAGATCCTCTTACTAATGTAATTAATCTGGCAGGATCCGTACTATAATCTGTATAGTTGCTAAAATCTGAATTACTAACCATTACGGTTGAGTTAGTAGGTGTCACAGTCACTTTACTAATAAACCCATCAATTGTAGTGCTGGTTGATGTTGATGTACAGTAGCTAATTGCAGGTGTAGTAAAGAATACTCCTGTTGAGAATGCTCCTTGTGTTCCACCGCAAATTGTAGCTATCTGAACCTCATATTGAGTTTGTTCTGTTAAGCCTGAAATAAGCTGGTTACTTGCTAATACAGCAGTGGTAGGAAGAGTGATCCATGCACCGGCAGGTGCTTGTCTGTATCTTACCACATAGCTTGCTCCTGTAGCTGCCGCCCATGTAACGTTGGCTGAAGTAGGTGTTAAGTTATTTACTCCAATGTTAGTTGGAGGAGCAGTACTACAAGCCTGCAGATCAATAAGTTTTACTGCATAATCTTCTACTTCACCCCATGTAAATGTTCCACAAGCTGAAACTGAAGAGCTTTCTGCTAAACCTACTCTCATACGAGTCGTAAGATTCCCACCATAAACAGCTGTACCGGAAGGTACCGCAAAGGTAGCAGTCAATGGAGTTGTTGTATTACTTGGAGAAGTTAACACACGCTCGTTTGCTTCGAAAATACCATTTCTGTTAAAATCGATCCAAACTCCTGTGCTAAAGCCATATTGATAATTCGGCCAATTTTTCGTAACAGTAACTGTATTATTTGCACTACCTCTTACTAAAGTAACTAATCTTGCTGGATCTGTACTGTAATCAGTATAATTACTGAATCCAGAGCTACTTACCATAGAAGGAGCTGCTGTTGCATTAACAGCAACCTGACCAATATAACCATCTATTGTTGCACTTGTAGAAGCGGCAGAACAATAGCTGATAGCTGGAGTTGTAAAAGTTGAACTCGCTGAAAATGCACCCTGTGTACCTCCACAAATGGCAGCTACCTGGACTTCATACTGAGTTTGTTCTGTTAAGCCTGAAATAAGCTGGTTACTTGCTAATACAGCAGTTGTGGGAAGAGTGATCCATGCACCAGCAGGCGCTTGTCTGTATCTTACCACATAGCTTGCTCCAGTAGATGGCGTCCATGAAACATTGGCTGAAGTCGGTGTTATACTGCTTACTGCAATACTAGCAGGAGGTGCAGTTGTACAAGGCTGTAAATTTACACTTACCAACTGTAATCTTGGGATGTTATCATATCTTGATGATGCAGTAGGAGGTGCTGTAGGGCTAGGATCTGTATTATCATTATAATAAAGAATACCTCTGTTGGTTCCTGCATTATAATTTCCCCAACCTGTTCCCGGGGATCCTGAATACCCTGGAGTATTCTCATCAACCCCTACAACAATATTATCGGTTCCGTTCCACAGGAATGGAGTTGATAACTGAAGGGTCACCCAGTTTCCACTTGTTATAGCAGGTAATGTTCCTGAAAAAACTTGTGTTAATGAAGTTGCAGGCACCCAACTGGTTGTAGTAGCAAAATTGGCTTGGGTTGTATGTCCCATATATACTACCCCATCATTATAATTGGTTTGTGGCAATACAGCTGAATCAACGTAAAATTTTATAGCTGTAATATAATTTGCCGTTCCGACAGCAGCCGAAACTTCAGCAGCAGTATAGATCTGCTGAGAATAATTATATCCATAATATGAATATATAGGAAGTTGAACCATGGAGGTAGTTCCCGTCCCAATCTGTCCCGTTTGACCATAGACTTTGGAAACAAAACCTATATTTACTAAACACAGAAAGAGTATTAAAGAAGTAAAGAGTTTCTTCATAATGTTCTCATTATTATATTAATTACACAAATCTAATAATTTTTTCACTATTAATGTATTAATTCAAATATTTTTTTATTTAAAATAACAATAATAACCTATTCTGTATATTAAAACACAAAATCCTCAGGAGGACCTGAGGATTTTATATTATTGTTAATTCCTGTTATTTCTTGATAAATTTGGATCTGAACTGATCTTTTCCTTTTTCATCAATTGTGATAACGTATCCACCTTTCACCAAAGCTGAAACATTGATCTTTCCGTCATTAATATTTCCATTTCCTACCAGCTGACCGGCAGTATTGTAAATTTTATAGGCCGCTTTATCTGAAACTTTAGTTACATTCAGAATATCGCTTACCGGGTTAGGATAAATCTGGATATCGTTATTTGGATTGCTAACATCGTTTGTACTCAAAGGAGATGTTATTACTACATTATAATCTTCAACTTCTCCATACTGTAAGTTTCCACATGCACCGATTAGCGTACCACCTGTTTGATTTCCTCCGTAAACCAGCAATACTCTCATTCTTAATGTCTGATTTTCAATAGCAGAAGCTGGAATATTAACTATAGAAGTAACTGGAGCTGAAATAGGTGTTGCAGGAACAGGGTAGTTAAGAACTCTCTCCGTAATTTCAAAAACTCCGTTTCTATTATAATCAATAAAGGCCGCCACTGCGTCCAGGTCAGGATTTGCAATTGTCACTGACAGTGGATAAGAAGTTCCTTTTATCAGATTTATCTGAAGAGCAGAATTCGTAGTGTAATTTCCGTAGTTCGTCTGTAATGAGCTGTTGTTAACATTGGCAATCGTTACATTCGAAATGTATTCAAAATCCGGATTTGTAGATATTGAAGTGGCCGGACAATATGTTAATGAAGGAGTACTGAAATTAGTTGAAGGAGAATATGCTCCTGTAGTTCCGGAACATACTGCTGCAACCTGTACTTCATATGCAACTCCGTCTACCAGATTATTTAATGTTACATTATTCACAGTAGAAGCCACCTCAATCCAGTTCGTTTCACTTAACTTTTTATATCTGATCTTATAAGAACCTGCGTTAGTAACCGGAGGCCATGAAATGTACGCAGATACTGTTGTAATGTTAGAAGCTGTTACATTGGTTGGCGCACTTCCGTCGCAAACTGAAAATGCACTTACAGCAATAGACTTCACAGCATAAAATACATTGCCAATAGCGGAAATTCTCAATTTTATGTTTTGTCCGTTCAATGAAGTCGGAAGAGTTATATTTTCTGTTCCGTCATTTGCAGTTGAAGCAGAAAGAACAGTCCAGGTAGTTCCATTGTCTATGGTATAATCAATTTTCACATTAGCAGCATTGTAAGGTGCTGCATTTGTATTCGCTATATTCCACTCAAGCATTGTAGGAGCGAGTGTATTGGCATAAGCAGTATTGATTTTAAATGGCCCGTCGTTACCCACTACTATTGTCTGTTCTGCAACCTGTGACTGCTGCTGCGCAGGATTAGCGTTATTATCTCTTACTGTTACTGCAAAATGGGTAGTTCTTGCTACTTTGGAAACAGATTCCCATAAGTTATTAGAATTATCCAATACGCCGTTAAGCACAGAAGACAGCTTAGGGAAATATCTTGTAGGACTTGCAGTAGGAACAAGTGATCTGAATGTAGCTCCTGTAGTAGTAGTACCTATGTTTGTTTTATTGATAACAACATTGGCGTTATCTATCTGTTCCCACATATAAGTAATAGGATCATTTTCAGGATCCGTAGCCGAAGCTGTTAAAGCGAATGCCGTTTCCTTAGGAATATTATAAGTAGGCAGTGGTGCTATTACTGGAGGATTATTCGTAATCGAAGTTTCCACATCACAAGTCTTACTAATCAGATTGGTCTGAATCTGCCCAATACTTGCTTTGTGAAAGAAAGCGTCAGAATGTGGCTGAACATCTGTATTAGCGCCTGTAATACCAGCATATCCCATAATAGTGCTTCCTGAACCCGGCTCCATATTTACACCTGTTCCTTCTAATGCATGTGCAAAAGTATGGTTAGCACCCAATTGATGCCCCATTTCATGTGCTACGAAATCAATATCAAAATTATCACCTACCGGACTTGTGCTCTGTGTAAATGCAGAACCTTTTCCTCTCGGCACTGTAGCAGTCGGCGAAATACATACGCAGCCAATACATCCGGCATTTCCATTATTTCCTGCTGCATTAAATACGTGCCCGATATCATAATTCTCCTCACCTACATTAGCAGTAAGAGTCTGTTGAAGCTCTAAATTCAAGCTGTTTGTGTAAGGATCGGTAGCAGCATTGGTATAGATAATTCCCGGTAGATCCAGAACATTCAGATGCAGGGCAAGATCTTTTTCAAAAACCGCATTTACTCTTGTCATTGTAGCATTAACAGCCTGAATAGCACCTGCCTGTGTCCCTCCGTGAAAGGCTGTATATTCTCCAGTAACAGACATAGCCAATCTCATCGTTCTATATTTCTTATCAGAAGCTTTTGAAAAATCAGTTGGCTGATTCGTAAAATTCTGGCCGGCTGTAAGCATGTCCTGAAGCTGATCAACCGCTTTTGGGTTTTCAGAAGTTGTACACACAAAGCTTTTACCTTCTGTATTTAATGTTTTCGGATGTACTCCGTATAATGTTTTATCTGAGTTCTGTGGGTCAATGAATTCATATTCACCACCTTTGATGATCATAGACTGAAAATCATTTGGAGCAACAGAAAATCTTAAATATTTTGAAGGATCATCAATACCCACTCCTACATAGGAGCCCAGATTATATCTATCAGCTAATGATTTAACAAGAACAGGAAAACTATACACATTAAACTTTTCTATTTTACCGTTTAATGTTGGTATAGAAATCACCACCGGTTTGTTTCCTCCACCCATTTCCTGGGCATTCTTCAATTGCTGTCTTAAGATATCTAAATCTAATTTGTAATGTTGTCGGACACCAGTTGATTTTAAATTGGTTGATCTGACTTTAGCATCAGGCTTGGTGGGAATCCACTGGGCAGAGACCATTCCTCCTATCAAACCTAAACACAAAGTAGTAATAAGTTTCTTCATATTATTTATAATATTAGATTAATTTCACAAATATAGCATTTCTATTAAAATAAAATCATCAAATAACAAATAATACTAAATAAAAATCATAAATTCATCTAGCTACAAACTTATCAAAACAACAAAAATCCCCAGATATACCTGAGGATTCTTTATTGTAAAAATAATTTTATTCTAAAATTTATAGGCAATATTCCAGGCAAAGCCCATATTGAATTTAGCTGAGCTTTTACCAAATCCGGGAACGATCATCGGTGTAATCTCATCCTGCTTGGAAGTGTATACCAAATATTTCGGCTGAAGATTGATATCTATATAAAAATTGGACTCAAACAGCTGTACTCTTCCTCCCAAGGTTCCTTCTACCCACGCAGAGGTTTGTGAAGAAGAAGGAAATGACACAGACGAAGTGCTGCCCCCAAATCCACGAACCGGAACTGCCATATATTCCTGATTGTAGAACGCGCCTCCTATTTTGCCTCCTGCATAAAAACCGTTGAATTCATTTTCAGGATCTTTTGCGAGCATATAAAAAGCGCCCAGCTTCACAAAAGGACCGTTTGCCTTTGCATCATAACCGTTCTTTTGATATACATTTTTCTCAAAACCGGCTTCTGCAATAGCATGAACATTTCCTTTCACTTTTGATGAAATAAAGCCCTGGTAAAGCATTCTATCCGAGAAAAAAGAAACACCCGTATTAAGAATATCAAACCCTACCATAAAATTCGGTTTGTATTTTTCCTGAACTTTTTTGGCTTCCGGGGTTTCTTTTTTTTCCTGGGCGAACCCGGCTATTCCTATTAGGCTAAAAAAGAAGGAAAAGATTAGTCTTGTCTTCATTCTCAATTTGGTTTTGTCCTGCTTCGAGCTGCTGTACAGGATTTGATTGTATTAATTCTGAGTTTAAATTCTCGTATCTTTTTTTAATCCCGCATCCTGGAGAAACGTATGCACTCTTTGTTGTGTAATTAATGCGAACGTGAGATTCTACCCCTTTATCCTCAAGCCTGAAATAAACATCTGTATAAGGTGAATCATCCACCCGTAACGGGATAAGCCTTGAATCGATTTTCTCTGCTTTCCCCAGCTGTACTTTCCCAGACCCATAATCTACAGCTACATATAATGAATCCAGAGTAGTTACTTTTCCAGAAGCCAGAGACTTGAAGGATACCTTCATTCTGGGTGTTCCTTCACCGCTTTCGCAGATATCGTCATCTCCTCCACAGGAAAAAAGCATTGTGACGAAGCAGATCATGACGAGAAATTTAAAATATTTCATCTGCATATTTTGATTTTTTATTTTGGTCAGCTGGAACTTACGTTTCATATTAAGATTTGAGATTAAGATTTGAGATTCAAATTTAAATAAATTTATTTTTTAATCAGCAATGCTATATTTTCCACGTGATGGGTTTGCGGGAACATATCTACCGGCAAAATCTTCACCAAAGTATAGTGTTCTTTCATCAGGGCAAGATCTCTTGCCTGCGTTGCTGAGTTGCAGCTCACATAGACTACTTTTTCCGGAGCAAGTTTCAATATCTGCTCTACCACTTTCTGGTGCATTCCGTCTCTTGGCGGATCGGTAATTAAGACATCTGCCTTCGGATGATTTTCTAAGAACTCATCATTAAAGACATTTTTCATATCTCCACAATAGAATGTTGTATTGGTAAGACCATTTAATTCAGCATGTTCAATGGCTGCATCTATGGCTTCCTGAACAGATTCTATACCTATAACCTGTTTTGCATTTCTGGCAACATACTGGGCAATAGTTCCTGTTCCTGTATACAGGTCATACACTACTTCATCACCCTTTAGATCAGCAAACTCTAATGTTTTTCTGTAAAGCTCCAAAGCCTGTTTATAATTGGTCTGAAAGAATGATTTCGGGCCAATTTTAAACTTCAGTCCATCCATTTCTTCCATCAGAAAGCCTTCTCCGAAATAAATATTGATATCCAGATCGTAAATAGAATCATTCTGCTTCGGATTGATGGCATACACCAATGTTGTGATTTGTGGGAATTTCTCCAGCAAGAACTGGAAAAGCTTTTCTCTGTTTTCTTTTTCTTCCCTGTAAAGCTGGAATAGTACCATCCATTCGCCTTTAGAGTTCTGTCTCATCATTAAGGTTCTTAAAAAGCCTTCCTGATTTCTGACATCAAAGAAATCCAACCCATTGTCTACACCATAGTTTTTTACAGCTAAACGTATAGCATTGGAAGGGTCTTCCTGCAGGAAGCATTCTTTCAGGTCCAGGATCTTACTCCACATTCCTGGAATATGGAAACCTAAAGCGTCTTTGCTTCCGAAATTCTCTTCAGAGCTTATTTCGTATTGAGTAAGCCATCTCGCATTGGAAAAGGAAAACTCCATTTTATTTCTGTAGAAATACTGTTCTTCGGCACCTAAGATAGGTACGGTTTCAAAATCATCAATTCCCCCGATTCTTTTGATATTATTATAGACTTCTTCCTGTTTAAAATCGAGCTGTTTTTCGTAGCTCATATTCTGCCACTTGCATCCACCACATGTTCCGAAATGAATACATTTGGGATCCACTCTGAATGGTGACTTCTCCACTATTTCTGTGGTTTCGGCCTCATAGTATTTGGATTTGGATTTTTTTACTCTGGCATTGACTACATCTCCGGGAACTGCTCCGGAAATCAGTACGGTTTTTCCTTCTTCGGTTTTTCCTATGGCAACACCTTTTGCTCCTGCACCAAACAGTTTAATATTTTCAAGAATTATATCTTTCTTCTTTCTCATCCCTAAACTCAATTTCTTTTAATGGTCGGACGAACCCTCCGACTCATCCTAAAACTCTATTTCTATTTTTCTAATACAGCCGAAACAAATCTTCCGGTTTGATTCCGCAAAAATACAATAAAAAAAACCTTATCCGAAGATAAGGTTTCCATCTATGTTAAAAGTTTATTATTTTGTTGGGGCAGGCTGAGGATTCACAGGCTGTGCTGAAGGATCCATCGCTTCCGGCTGCATTTGTACATTAGGTTGTACTTTCGGAGCAGAAAGACCTGTAAGTTTATCTAAGACCGTTACGACTTCCTGTTCGCCAAGGTTCACAAAAGATCTGCTTGCAATTTTACCATCTTTATCCACAATCACAAAGCAAGGCAGCTTAAATCCGTAAACTCCGTATTTTTTAGCAATATCGGATTCTAAACCTTTTTCTCCGTAAACGTTTGTTCCTGGAATTCCCTTCAATAATGCACTGCTGGTTTTTACAAACTGATCTTTGGTATCATCTACGTTTACAAAAACAAAGTTCATTTTAGATTTATAGAAATTCACGACTTCTTTTAGTACCGGAACTGTAGCTTCACTGATGTAAGGATTCCATGATGCATAAAAGAACAACATGTATGGTTTTCCTTTATTTTCAGAGAGCTGGTAAGATTTACCGTCTGCTTTTACCAATGATGCTTCCGGTGCAGACTCTCCTACTTTAACTCCATTCACTGCTAACTGCATTTTAACTAAATCTGCTTTGATACCAGCATCTGTAATATCTGTATCAATGATTTTTTTAACTTTTTCAGTATTCTTTGCAGGAGCACCTGGGTGAATATCCTGAGCCACTACAAATGCCAACAGATAATCCTTAGCGGTCTGTGAAACTTCTTTTCTGTCTTTCAGGAACTGCGCAAAAATTTCAGAAGTGATAACATCTGTTTTACCTTTGGTTTTTGCTTCAGCATATTTTTGAAAATCAGGGCTCATTTTTACAAGAAGATACTGTCTGTATAACGGAATGGTTTTCACCATTACATCTTTATTACCTTCCAGTTTTGTTTCGTAATCCTGGAATGCTTTTGATACTTTAAATGATGGATTTCCTGACATCTGGCGCTGTGACATCTCATAGTTGGCAAGAAGGTTAAGGATAGTTACTTTCACATCATTCTTTTTCCATTCCAAGATTCCTTTGCTTGGGTTATTTTTTTGAGCAAGATCTTCAACGTTTTTATTGATATCGGCTTCAATTTTCTGAGCTCCTTTAAGGAATGTCTTTTCGTCTCCGGACATTAACTGCTGGATGTTGATTTTACTTCCATACTCTCCTAAGAATTTTTGGCTGGCCTGAAGAAAATCATTATTCTTCTTTGCATCTCCCGTAACGACAAACTCATTTGGAAAGGTCATTGCGTTTCCGGAAATATTCAGGTTCTGTCCGCCTTCAAGATAAATCAGGTTTTGTCTTCCTGCATAATTGATTACGTACATTCCATCTTTAGGAGCTTCGAAGCTTCCTGTAAAGTTTCCATTTTTATCTAAACCAATATTAACAAGTGGAAGGGTTGCCACACCAGAAGCTTCAACAAATTCAATTCTTTCGAGTGGTGAACTTCCGGTAATTTTTCCTTTAACTTCAACTTTTTTTGAACAAGACATCACAAAAGCTGTGATGATAAACAATAAAAGATATTTTTTCATTTCGATTTTAATATTACGCAAAAATACGTTTTTTACGGCTTGCTGATTAACACTATTTACTTTTTTTGAAAATTTTATGAAAACCTGTAAAAGTGGGGCTTTAAAGGCCTTTTGGTCCTGTAAAATTTTTCACGGAAAAGAAACAATCCTTTTCTCACACATTCAAGTGCTCACCAAATATAGACTTATTAAATTAAAGAATATCTTATCTGATCAACACCTTAACAAATTTTAACAGCTAAAGTATATGTATAAAAAAATCGTCTCCATAATGAAGACGATTTTTTTATGTATTTGAATAAATTCTATCCCTGATCTACCATAGCAGCCATATATTCTCTGTTCATTCTGGCGATGTTTTCAAGAGAAATTCCTTTCGGGCATTCAACTTCACAAGCTCCCGTATTTGAACAGTTTCCGAATCCTTCTTCATCCATAGCTTTCACCATGTTCAGAACTCTTCTTTTGGCTTCTACTCTACCTTGAGGAAGTAAAGCAAACTGAGAAACCTTAGCTCCAACGAATAGCATTGCAGATCCGTTTTTACAAGTAGCTACACACGCACCACATCCGATACATGCTGCTGCATCCATTGCTTTGTCTGCATCTTCTTTAGGAACCGGAATGGCATTGGCATCTAACGTATTACCTGAAGTGTTCACGGAAATGAATCCTCCGGCAGCCATTACTCTGTCGAATGCGCTTCTGTCTACCATTAAGTCTTTGATAACCGGGAAAGCTGCACTTCTCCAAGGCTCAATAACGATGGTTTCACCGTCTTTGAACATTCTCATGTGAAGCTGGCAAGTCGTGATCCCTGTATCCGGACCATGTGCCCTACCGTTGATATAAAGGGAACACATTCCGCAGATTCCTTCACGACAGTCGTGGTCAAAAGCGATAGGTTCTTTTCCTTCGTTAATAATATTTTCGTTCAGGATGTCCAGCATTTCCAGAAATGAGGAATCTGTAGAGACATCTGATATTTTGTAGGTCTCGAACTGACCTTTAGTTTTACTATTTTTTTGTCTCCAAATTTTCAGCGTAAGATGAAGGCCTTTTTTTGCACTCATAATGTTATATTTATAGGTTGGAGATTATTTATAACTTCTAGTTTTAACCTCGATGTTGTCATATATCAGGTCTTCTTTGTGCAACACTTCTGCGTTGATATCACTACCCTGATATTCCCAAGCTCCAACGTATTTGTAGTTTACGTCGTCTCTTTCCGCTTCTCCATCCGGCGTGGAATGGTCTTCACGGAAATGTCCACCACAAGATTCGTTTCTATGCAGTGCATCGATAGCCATTAATTGTCCCAGTTCCAGGAAGTCTGCTACTCTGAATGCTTTTTCAAGCTCAGTGTTCATTCCTTCACCTTCACCAGGTACTTTTACATTTTTCCAGAAATCGTTTCTTACTTCTTCGATTTCTTTGATTGCTTCTCTTAAACCTTCAGGAGTTCTTCCCATTCCTACTTTATTCCACATAATGTGTCCTAATTTTTTATGGAAATGGTCTACTGAATGTGTTCCTTTATTATTTAAGAAGAAATCTATTTTTTCTTTAATTCCTTTTTCAGCCTCGTCAAAATCAGCTGAATTGGTAGGAATTGTTCCTGTTCTGATATCTGCAGAAAGATAATCTGCGATTGTATAAGGAAGTACAAAATATCCGTCAGCCAGACCTTGCATCAAAGCAGAAGCTCCTAATCTGTTAGCTCCGTGGTCAGAGAAGTTAGCTTCACCGATTACGAAACATCCGGGAATAGTAGACTGAAGATTATAATCAACCCAAACTCCACCCATTGTGTAGTGAACGGCAGGATAAATCTTCATTGGAGTTTTGTAAGGATCATCAGCCGTAATTTTTTCGTACATCACGAAAAGGTTACCGTATTTCTCCTCAACCCAGCTCTTGCCTAAGTCATACAACTGTTGATCAGTCGGGTTATGAATATGTTTTTCGATAGCAGCTTCTCTACCCTTTTTCATGATCTCTGTAGAGAAATCAAGGTAAACACCTTCCTGGGTATCATTATTTTCGATTCCGAAACCGGCATCACATCTTTCTTTGGCAGCTCTGGACGCAACATCTCTAGGCACCAGGTTTCCGAATGCAGGATATCTTCTCTCTAAATAATAGTCTCTATCTTCTTCTTTAATATTTTCAGGTCTCAATTTACCTTCCCTGATGGCTACTGAATCTTCAATTTTCTTAGGAACCCAGATTCTTCCGGAGTTTCTTAATGATTCAGACATCAAAGTCAGCTTAGACTGCTGTGTTCCGTGAACCGGAATACAAGTAGGGTGAATCTGTACATAACAAGGGTTTGCAAAGTATGCTCCTTTTTTATGGATCTTCCAAGCTGCAGAAACGTTGGATCCCATTGCGTTTGTAGAAAGGAAATAAACGTTTCCGTAACCTCCTGAAGCAATAACAACAGCGTGAGCAGAGTGTCTTTCGATTTCACCTGTTACAAGGTTTCTTGCGATAATTCCTCTTGCTTTTCCGTCAACGATTACAAGGTCTAACATTTCATGACGGTTGTACATCTTGATTCTACCTTTACCGATCTGACGGCTCATTGCAGAATAAGCACCTAGTAATAACTGCTGACCTGTTTGTCCTTTTGCGTAAAATGTTCTTTTTACCTGAACTCCACCAAATGAACGGTTATCTAACTGGCCGCCGTAATCTCTCCCGAAAGGAACACCCTGCGAAACGCACTGGTCAATAATATTGGCAGAAACCTCAGCTAATCTGTAAACGTTGGCCTCTCTTGCTCTATAGTCACCACCTTTGATAGTGTCATAGAATAATCTGTATGTAGAGTCACCATCGCCCTGATAGTTTTTAGCAGCATTGATACCTCCCTGAGCTGCAATTGAGTGAGCTCTTCTTGGAGAATCCTGGTAGCAGAATGCTTTTACGTTATATCCCTGCTCAGCTAATGTGGCAGCTGCAGAACCTCCTGCCAAACCTGTACCTACAACAATAATATCAATCTTATCTCTGTTGTTTGGTGCAACAAGGTTCATATGGTCTTTATGATGCTTCCATTTGTCCTTTAAAGGACCAGCCGGAATTTTTGAATCTAATTTACTCATAATTGGTATACTGATATTATTGAGTTACGAAGTGATAAATTGCAATAAAAATAAAGCCTGCAGGAATAAGGATTGAGTACCATTTTCCAAAAGCTTTGATTACCGGAGTATATTTCGGATGTCTTGCGCCAATAGACTGGAACGAAGACTGGAAACCGTGAGCTAAATGCAGTCCAAGCAAAACAAAAGAAACTACATATAAAACTACTCTCCAAAGATCTGCAAATTTTGCGTGCAGGTCTCCCCAGAAACGTGTTTCTTCGATCGGCAGTCCGTCAATATATTTGTAGTTCATTTCGTGAAGCCAGAAATCGTACAAATGAAGAAAAACAAAAGCCAAGATCACAGCACCGGAAATAATCATATTTCTTGACATCCACGTAGAATTGTGAGAAGGATTGTTTGAATTGTATTTCACAGGGCGTGCTTTTTGGTTTTTAATTTCCAAAACAAACCCCATTACAAAATGGAAAACGACAGCAAATATCAGAATTGGCTGCATTACAAATTGAATAAGAGGATTGTACCCCATGAATTGCGAAGCATTGTTGTACGCATCCTCACCAAAAACCGACAAAAGGTTTACAGAAAGGTGCATCACCAGAAATATCAGCAAAAACATAGCCGACAATGCCATAGCATATTTTCTACCTATCGTAGAACTCGTTAAACCTGCCATATAAGTTTACATTTGATTTTCCACAAAATTAAGAAATGTTAACTATATCAAAAAGTGAGAAATCTCACAATTGGACAGTTTGTAATCTTTCTAAATAAGAATCTATCACATTATTTAAAGGAAAAAATGAAAAGTAGTGTTTATTTTTTCAAATCATAAATTTTGCCATTATAAACTACCTTTTCTGCAGTTCCGGGAAAGGTTTTTATTTCCATGATCTGAATGCGTCTGGAAGAGCAGTAAGGACTGGCTATAAATTTTAAAACTTTCTTTTTGTCCAAATTTTCTGCTATCCAAAAGCAAGCCTTATTTCCTTTCTTCACTGATAATACTTTAGTTTTATTAAAATCATGAAGCAGTATTTCTTCTCTCTGATTTTCAAAAATAGTAAACCCTGTTCTGATTATAAAAAAAACTAAAATCATTGCCATCACCCTGATTAAATTTTTAAAGTTGATATTTAAAAGTAATGGTCTTAATACATAAACGATAAAGGATAAGGATACTACTTCAGCAATATTCATCGCTATATTTGAATAAAACAGCATATCCTTCTCTGAGAACCAGTGAATAAGGTTCAGTAAGATCTGGATAGATCCGTCATATACAAAATTGATCCAAGTAAAATCGATCTTCAAACCAACGAGAACTGTCATTAAAAAAGAGAATACAATCAATACTTCTGAAAATGGAACGATGAGAATATTGGCAGGAACAGAAACCAGCGAGAACTGGTGAAAATAATAAAGAACCAGCGGAAGCGTCGCCAGTTGTGCGGAGAGTGAGATGGTAATGGTATTGCATATCAACTTTTTCAAATAACCATCCTGTTTGGGGAAGTATTTCAAAAGTGGCTGGTTTAACCAAAAAATCCCCAGCACAGCCAGAAAGCTGAGCTGAAACCCGACATCAAAAAGCTGCTGCGTATCAATAACTAAAATAATCATTGCCGATAAAGAAAGGGAATGAAGCAGATCCGGTTTCCTTTGGAGAAGGACATACACAAAATATACCGTGAGCATAATGCAGGAACGCATCACCGAATTTCCGAAACCGATAAATACAGCAAACAGCCAGATAAAAACAATGCTGGAAATCACCGCATACTTTCTGAGCCGGAGAGGACTGAACCGCGTCAGTAAAAAGTAGAACATCCCAAAAATAACGACAATATGTGTTCCTGAAATAGCCAATAAATGAACCATTCCGGACCTGTTGAAATCTTCTACCGTTTCAGAATCCATTTCTGTCCTGTCTGCCAGAATAATTCCTTTTAAGAATTCCCGGGTGCTAGGGAACATTTCAGCTTGATCAATTTTTTGCAATGTTTCTAATCTACGCTGCTGAATTCGTTCATTTAAGCTTAAATCATTTCTCTTTGCCGAGGAAATATTACTGGATATATAACATTGATATTCAATATTTTTCCTTTTTAAATACCTTGCATAATCAAACTGAAAGCTGTACTGCGGAGATTTTGTTTTTGACAGGTAAGCATCAGCCTTGTAATAATGCTCAAAATCAAATTTTTTATTTGTTTTAGGGATATAGAGAACAGCATTGAAATTTTCTTCCCCAACACGAATAACGGCTTCATATTTTTTATTTTTTTCTGTAGAGTTCAGTTTTTTGGAAATCTTAAAGAACACCGTTCCGTTTTGAGGAACAGACAGGTTAGCGGACGAAAAATTATTGAAAAAGTGAAGGATTATCCCGGCTCCGAAGAACATCAATCCCAGCAATATAGCTTTTGTCTTATACAGAAAATAAGAATTCGAAAAAAGCAAAAGGAAAATTGATAAACAGCTTGCGGAAACTATATAAATTACAGTTTTATCCAACAGCACTTTATCCTGAAAAAAGATTCCGAGGATAAAACATACGGATAGAATGAGAAGTGGCTGCTTATTCAACTTGTAATATTTACAATCAAAAAGTAATCAATTTATTTGATTCTTAAATAACACAGGTTTTGCAGAACTGAAGCGTTACTTCCTATTAAATGAATAATATACGGCTTGATTATTTACTATGAAATAAGATTTTAAATAAAAAATAAAAGCCCTCTGCAATAGATAGCTTTGTATTCAAAAAACTGCATTTGACAGCAGTCTTTATTTTATAATGCAATATTTTCTTTTATAAATAAAACAGTCTTACAAAAAGAGAATTTTCAGAATTATTTACCGCTTAAAAATTGATCCGTCAAGCGTTTGGTTTCTTTTATATACAACCAGGAATCTTTTCCATAGTCTTCGTATGTGAAATCTCCTGACTTTTTAGGGATTGCAGGTTCTACCTGTGTTCCTTCATGCCATTCGTTGAAAGAAGTAATCCCGATAAAGTCCGGATTTACTTTGGCGGCTGCATCAAACATCTTCTCATAATATTTTCCGCTTTCTCTGCTTTTGTAATTGGCTTCATTCCAGGGCCTTATTCTGGTATCGGAATAACCCGGTCCCACACAAGGTATAAAAGTAAGGTTATGGTCTTTTGCATATTTGGAAAGATAACTCCAATTGGAAGTTGTGCTTCCGAAAACAAAACCGTCGCTGGCAAAGTATGTATAAAAACCATCAAAACCGGATTTTTCAAAAAAATCCGAATGTTCTTTTTCAACCCATAATCCTATGTAAAGCCCATCTAATTCTGTATTCCGAACAGTTTTTCTTCCGTTTTCAGAAAGGAGCTCGGACCATTCTGACGGCGAAATTTTATAGCTATCATAAACATAATACAATGGTTTTCCATCTTTTTTGTAAAAGGCATGATGATGGGAATAGGTTTTCACCAGATAAGAAAGCTGTTCTCTAAGCTCGGTTATATTTTTGTAAAACGGTTCTATGTGAAAAGCAACTTTTAAGTTAAATTGATCTGCTATATCCAGATATTGAGCAATACTCTTATCAACAAATGAATCTTTTCCCAGCCAGCTTAAAACAACCACTCCGACCCCTGATTCCCGGATCATTTTCATGTGCTTTTTAATGATAGCCGGATCATTGGAGCTGTAATTTCCCAGGGCGGGATAGAAATTGGCTCCAATATCGTCACCGCCTTTGTGATTTTCCAAATTGTTCCATTTCGGATTATTCCAGTGAGGCAAGATATCATGATTCCAATGATCATACTTTCCATCCACCTCAGGATTTCCGTACCATCCATAATAGAAGATCTGGACCTTATCCCGGGATTTGCTGTTTTGAGCAAAACTTTTCGGTGAAAGGCAGGTCAATAGAATTACTACCAGAAAGCTTTTAAAAAAATTCATGTGAAAAAAAATTAAATCTATAAATTATTTTAGAAGAGTAATTAAATGCTTAAAATTACCTCAGCTGCTTTTTCACTCGCTCCTTTTCCGCCGAGCTTTTCTCTTAAAAGGCTGTAATCTGCCAAAACCTGATTTCTTTTTTCACCTTCTATCATTTCATTGAGTTCTTCCACAAGGTTTTTGGTATTCAGGTCGGTCTGGATCAACTCCTTTACAACTTCTCTGTCCATGATCAGATTGACCAGAGAAATATATTTAATGTTTTTAACGAGTCTTTTTGCAATGGCGTAAGAGATTTTGCTTCCGCGGTAGCAAACCACTTCCGGAACATTAAGCAAAGCAGTTTCCAACGTTGCTGTTCCCGAAGTTACCAAAGCGGCTTTCGAGCATCTCAGCAGATCATATGTTCTGTTGGAAACAAAATGAACATTATCATCCACATATTTTTGATAGAATTCTTTCGGCAGGCTTGGCGCACCGGCAATGACAAACTGGTAATTTTTAAAATGCGGTCTCACGGAAAGCATAATTTCAAGCATTTTTTCCACTTCCTGTTTCCTTGAACCGGGAAGGAGTGCAATGATTTCTTTTTCGTTAAGTCCGTTTTCCTTTTTAAATTCTTCAATATTGATATCATTAAGCCCAGCTATTGCATCAAGAAGCGGATGCCCTACAAAATGGGAATGAACACCATGCCCTTTATAAAAATCCTCTTCAAAAGGAAGAATGACCATCATTTCGTCTACATATTTTTTAATAATCTCTACCCTGCCTTCTTTCCATGCCCAGAGCTGTGGAGAAATATAATAGACCACTTTTATTCCAAGTTCCTTTGCAAATTTTGCAATTCTTAAATTAAATCCAGGATAATCAACCAGAATAAGAATATCGGGTTTGTTTTTTCTGATATCCTCCTTACAGAATTTGATATTGTTGAGGATGGTTCTTAAATTCATAGCGACTTCCAGAAAACCCATAAATGCCAGATCACGGTAGTGTTTTACCAATGTTCCTCCCTGGGCTTTCATAAGATCTCCGCCCCAGAATCTTATTTCGGCCTGCGGATCTTTCTGTTTAAGAGCTTTCATTAAGTTGCTTCCATGCAGATCACCGGAAGCTTCTCCTGCAATAATATAATACTTCATTTCTATAGTAAGGATAGAGAACAAATTAAGGTTTGCTTGATCTTAATTTGTAAATTTGTCCAAAGATAATGATAAAAAATGTCAGAAGAATTTGAAATCCGAAATAAAGTTGCTGAAAGCGGCCTTGTGAATTTCGACCTATCCACTCTGGTTCCTAAGGGGATAAGAATGGGTATTGACCTTAAAGATTTCCTTTTCCAGGAAATGATTCTGAAGGAAAAAGACTTCAGAGAAAAGGTGGATGCCATTAATACTGAAGAGTATAAAGACACTTATATATATATTTATAATTCTGTGGATACTATCGTTCCGCTGTGGGCTTATTTTGTATTAACGGCCAAGCTTACGGACGTTGCTAAAAAGATCGTCTTCGGAAACCGTGAAGATCTGGAGGTAATTTTGATGCATAATGCTATCCAGACGTATGATTTTGAAGATATGAGAGGTAAAAGAGTTCTTGTAAAGGGCTGCTCTGACAAAGAAATCCCCGAAAATGCATATATAGAGTTAGTTGAACAACTGAAACCCATGGTTAAGTCTCTGATGTTTGGTGAAGCCTGTTCTAATGTTCCTATTGTAAAGAATTAATATATGTTTAAAAATTTATACGCAGTATTTTTATTTTTCATTTTTTTAGCCATTTATTATGCCGGGAGTTTTACAAGAATTCCGTTTGCCGACTGCGTGGGTTTTGTGCATACAGTTGAATTGGGTAAATATGCAACAGTTGCTACTGCCATTACCCATTTTCTTTATGTGAATACAGGCATTCTGATCAAAGATATTACAGGACTTGATGCAATTGCCGCAAGCAGACTCTTAATTATTGGTTCTGCTTCTGCTACAGTATCCGTTATTTATCTTACTTTAAAAAGCATTACTAAAAAAGAATGGGTTTCTATCACGGCAGCAATTGTTTTCGGTTTAAGTTTTTCTTTTTGGAGAAATGCTGAAATTGTAGAAGTATATACCTACAATTCATTATGGATCAGCCTTTTCTTTTTTTCAATGGTAAAAAGCTTTACAGAAAATAAGAAGAATTACATTATATTAAGCGGTCTATTTTTAGGATTAAGTTTATGGCTGCATATTCAGAATATACTATTGATTCCAGCTCTATTAGTTTTTCTATACTATTTTAAAGAAGAAAAAAAATATGCTTACTCTTCGCTTTTTATATTTTTGTTTCTTTTCCTGTCGATAACCATTTTAAATGTTTCTCAAGGGCTTCCATTATATTCGCCGTATACTGCAGAAGGAGGGCACTGGATACAAGACACATTCAAGAAAACACCAAAGCAGTATTTGATAGATTTTGTACAGTCTGTAGGTTATTTAATTTACAACTTTAATATCTTTACCATTTTCGGGATCATTGGCATGATACATTTATACACATCAGATAAAAAGATGTTTTTTGTATTCTTCACTGCAGCTGTATGTGTCTATGGTTTCTCTACTTTCTATGCTGTTTCAGACAATTATGTATTTTTCATCCCTTTCAATATGATTTTTGCGCTTTCCATAGGATATGGACTTGCATTACCAAAATATTCTCCACTGAAGAGATTTTCATGGATATGTCTTTTGATTCCTTTAGGATATTATGCCACCTATAAAGCGGCATTTCTAACAGAACCGGGAAGAAATTTTCATGAGGCTAAAAAGTATAAAGGTGGTCTAGATTATTACCTGGTTCCCTGGATGAATAATAATGTAGGTATTCTGAAATTCATTATTGAAAAAAAGAAATCTCCTGATCCGATGCACTGGATGATTAATGGAGCAAAAGATTATATAGACCTGTTAAAAAGCAAAGGATATACGGAAGAAGAGATCAAAAAACTTTAACAATAATTGTGAGGTAAAAAATTTCGTGAATCACATTTTTTGATATCTTTGATTTACTTAATATTTAAAATAAACACAAGCATGAGTTTAATCGACCTACTTACAGGTAACACCAGCAATCAGGTTGCTGAACAGGCAGAAAACAAATTCGGAATCAGCAGAAACCAGATTATTGCCCTGTTGGCAGTAGCTGCACCTCTGGTTATTTCTTACCTTAGAAACAAATCCCAGGATGCTAACGAAGCAGAAGCTTTAAATAATGCATTAGATAAAGACCACGACGGAAGTATTCTTGATGATGCTTCACAAGCTGAAGCCAGGCAGGCTGAAGGAGGATCTATCCTTGATCATGTTTTTGGCGGACAAAAAAGCACAGTAGAAAATCAGCTTTCTCAAAATACAGGGATCTCAATTGACAAAATCGGACCTATTTTAGCAATGCTTGCTCCGGTAATTATGGGGTATATCGGTAAAGAAAAACAGCAGAATAATGTAGGAGCCGGAGGTTTAGGAGACCTTTTAGGTGGAATTCTTGGAAATGCATCTAATCAGGCTCAGACTCAGCAATCCAATCCTTTGAATGACATTTTGGGAAGCGTTTTAGGAGGCGGCCAGGCTCAGTCCGGAGGAAACCCGCTTAACGATATCTTAGGAAGCGTACTTGGAGGTGGCGGACAGCAACAGCAGGGAGGCGGATTAGGAAATATCCTTGGTAACATTTTAGGAGGAAAATAATTTAATTTTGTATATTGAAAAAGGCTGAAGATTAATCTTCAGCCTTTTTATTTTTAGCTCTTCGCCTTAGTTTCAGAAGAACCAACTGACTTAGAAGCCTTTCTTGGCCTTCTTTTCCCGTAACTTCCTGCATTAATCTTTCCTCTTCTTGATTTTTTGTCTCCTTTTCCCATAGTGATACATATTTATTGGTTAAATACTAAATTAAGAATATGGTATACATCAAAAAAATTAAGGCTGTTAAAATTTTTATAAATCTAGCATAAGATAAGAAAACTTCGATTCTGAAAAAGGAAGACTATTAAAGACAAAAATTATACTTTCACCGTCTTCCACTTTCCTTTTTTAAACAAAACAAAAGCAACAATGGTAATTAAAGTTTCTGCGGCAGGAATAGATATGAATACACCTTTCGGTCCCAGCCCGAAATATTTGGAAAGAAAATAGGCCAGCGGAATCTGGAATAGCCAGAAACCAAAAAAGTTCACCCATGTTGGTGTCCAGGTATCGCCTGCTCCGTTAAATGCATTAATGAGTACCATCCCAATTCCATAGAAGATAAACCCTACACTCATAATGTGTAATGCATTTTTGGCAAAAGCTTTAATCTCTGTTTCCTGTGTAAAAAATCCTACAAGAAAATCTCCAAGCAGAAAAAATATCAGGCTTACAGCCAGCATAAAGATCACATTATATTTTACTGTTTTCATCACAGACTGTTCTGCCCTCTGCATTTCATTAGCTCCCATATTCTGACCAACTAACGTAGAGGCTGCATTACTCAATCCCCAGGCGGGAAGCATAAAAAACATCATCAGCCTCAGAGCCGTCTGATATCCTGCAGAAGCATTTTCCCCTCCCGTAGTGGCAACCAACTGGGCAAGAAAGATCCAGCTGCAAGAAGCGATCACAAACTGGAAAATTCCCGGAGTCGCAATTTTCACAATAGATTTTATCTGCCTGAAATCAGGGCGAAAGTAAGATAATGCAATCCTGATCTGAGTATCAGCAACCAAAAGATGGTACAGCTGGTAAACTACCCCGATGCTTCTGCCTATGGTAGTTGCTAAAGCCGCTCCGGTAAGCCCCATCGCAGGAACAGGCCCGAAACCTTTGATAAGAACCGGACAGAGAATAATGTTGACAATGTTGGCAATCCAGAGCGATTTCATGGCAATGGCTGCATTTCCTGCTCCTCTGAAGATCCCGTTGATCAAAAATAAAAGCATAATGATCACACTGCTTCCCATCATAATCCTGGTGAAATTTTTTCCATAAGCCGCAGCTTCAGGCTTTGAACCCATCAGAATCAAAATTTCCTCAGCATAAATTACTCCGAACAAACTCAGAATTGAAGTAACAATAAATGAAACCAGTAAAACCTGCGCAGCACTTCTGGAAGCCTGTTCCGGATTCTTTTCTCCAATTCTACGTGCGACCAAAGCGGTGGCCGCCATGCTCATCCCTATTGCAATAGAATACATGATTGAAAGTACAGACTCCGTTAAACCAACACTCTGGATCGCATAGCCGCTTTCTTTCAAATGTCCTACAAAGTAAAGATCAACCAGGGCAAAAACCGATTCCATGGCCATTTCCAGCATCATAGGAATTGCCAGTAAAAGCACCGCGCTTCTTATCGTTATTTTCGTGTAATCTACTTCTCCACCACTAAAGGCTCTTTTCAAAAAGTCTATATATTTTGTCATTTTACAATCAATAATTATCTGATTTTCAAAAATACGAATTCAATTCTTATAAAAATTTAGTTACACATATCAAAAAAATAATTTAGATTTGTATATTGTTAATGAAATCTTATGAAAAAAATAATCTCTACTGCCTTTCTGCTTGTAATTTCAGTGTCTGCGAATATGCTGTCTGCGCAATCCCTTAGTAAAAAACAGATGCAGGCTATTCAATCTGATAATGTTGCTTCATTTAAAAAGAATTTTTCAAAAGCTGACTATAACAAATGCTTTCCGCTTAAAGATGAGGCTTTCAGCGCATTAGGCTTCAGTTCACTTTACGGTAGAAATAATATTGTTAAATTCCTTTTGGACAGCCAGGCAGATATCAATAAAGAATGTAACGGGAAAACTCCTCTTGCTTTAGCTAAATTAGGAAACAAAGACCAAACCGTACAACTGTTGATACAAAAAGGCGCTGCTAATAATTAATTAAAAGCCCTCAAATAATATACAAGACTTCCGAAAGGAAGTTTTTTTTGTTTAGAGAACCTGCAAAAAATCTTATCTTTGCATCCGGAAATTATGGTGAAAAACTTCATGATCAGAAAGCTAAACCATATATCTTAAATATTGAACCTTAAACAAATAATTATGTTTCGATCACACACGAACGGAGAATTATCTCTGAAAAATCTTAATGAAGAAGTTACACTTTCCGGATGGGTACAGACTATCCGTGACAAAGGATTTATGATTTGGATAGATCTTCGGGATCGTTACGGAATTACCCAACTGGTTTTTGATCAGGACCGTTCGACAGCGGAATTGATGGAAAATGCTAAAAAGTTGGGACGTGAATTCGTCATTCAGGTTACAGGAAAAGTAATAGAAAGAGTAAGTAAAAACCCCAATATTCCAACAGGAGAAATTGAAATTTTAGTTGAGAAATTAACGGTTCTTAATGAATCCCAGCTTCCACCTTTCACTATTGAAGATGAAACGGATGGCGGTGAAGAATTAAGAATGAAATACCGTTATCTGGATATCAGAAGAGCTCCGGTAAGAGATAAACTGATCTTCCGTCACAAAATGGCGCAGAAGGTAAGAAACTATCTTTCAGATGAAGGATTTATTGAAGTGGAAACTCCGGTTTTAATCAAATCTACTCCGGAAGGTGCAAGAGACTTCGTGGTTCCGAGCAGAATGAATCCGGGGCAGTTTTATGCCCTTCCACAATCGCCGCAGACGTTCAAGCAGCTTCTGATGGTAGGCGGAATGGATAAATATTTCCAGATCGTAAAATGCTTCCGTGATGAAGACTTAAGAGCGGACAGACAGCCGGAATTTACACAAATCGACTGTGAGATGGCCTTCGTAGAACAGGAAGATATCATGAATGTCTTTGAAGGGATGACCAAAACATTAATTAAAGATATTACAGGACAGGAATTCGGAGATTTCCCGAGAATGACTTTTGCTGATGCGATGAGAAAATACGGAAACGACAAACCGGACATCCGTTTCGGAATGGAATTCGTGGAACTGAACGAACTTGTAAAAGGAAAGGATTTCAAAATATTTGATGACGCTGAATTGGTTGTCGGAATTAATGTTGAAGGATGTGCTGACTATACAAGAAAGCAGATCGATGAGCTTGTTGATTGGGTAAAACGTCCGCAGATCGGAGCATCCGGAATGGTTTGGGCCAAATTCCAGAATGACGGTGTAAAAACATCATCTGTTAACAAATTTTACAATGAGGAAGATCTGGCGAAAATCATCGAAAAATTCGGAGCTAAGGAAGGTGACTTAATGCTGATCTTATCAGGAAACGAAAATAAGGTAAGAGCTCAGCTTTCTGCATTGAGAATGGAATTAGGAAACCGTTTGGGATTAAGAAAAGGAAATGTATTTGCACCGCTTTGGGTTGTTGATTTCCCATTATTGGAATTTGATGAAGAAAGTGGACGTTATCACGCAATGCACCACCCTTTCACCTCTCCTAAACCTGAAGATATTCACTTACTTGAAACTGATCCTGGTAAAGCAAGAGCAAATGCTTATGATATGGTGTTGAACGGAAACGAGATCGGTGGCGGTTCTATCAGAATTTTTGATAAAGATTTACAGTCAAAAATGTTTGATCTTTTAGGGTTTACAAAAGAGGAAGCTGAAGCTCAGTTTGGGTTCCTGATGAATGCTTTTAAATACGGAGCGCCTCCTCACGGTGGTTTGGCTTTCGGATTTGACCGTTTGGTGGCTATTCTTGACGGAAATGAAGTAATCAGGGATTATATCGCATTCCCTAAAAATAATTCAGGACGAGACGTGATGATTGATGCGCCTGCCACAATTGCTGATGAACAGCTGGACGAACTTGAAATACAATTAAATTTAAAAGCATAATTGAAAGCGGGGAAATCAACCCCGCTTTTTTTAATGATCAAACATGAAAATATCAGCCGCACAAATTAAACCTGTAAAAGGAGATATTCTTAAAAATATTGAAACCCACATCTTATTAATCGAAACAGCAGTTAATAAAAATGTTGATTTAATTATCTTCCCGGAACTCTCAATTACCGGATATGAACAGGAATTAGCAGAACGATTTTCTATTCAATATGACGATCCGGTTTTGGACATTTTTCAAAAAATGGCAGATGAAAACAACATCAGCATCACTGTTGGAATGCCCACAAAATCTAATGACCGATTATTGATCAGCAGTATTATATTTCAACATGGAAAAGAGAGGGAAGCTTATTCAAAACGGAATCTTTTTCCTACAGAAACCGCTGTTTTTTCAAAAGGAGATTCTTTCTGTCAACTGGAAATATTGCAGAATAAAATTTCATTAGCTATATGTTATGACTTATCTGATCCAATGCATTCTCAGGAAGCTTACCGAATGGGATCAAATATCTATACTGCGAGTGTTCTCAATTCTGTAAATGGTATTGATGATGATCTCTTTAAACTTTCTGATATCGCAGTAAAATATCATATGAATGTTTTAATGGCGAATTTCACAGGAGAATCAGGAGGGTATAAATGTGCCGGCAAATCTTCTGTTTGGAGTACTGACGGAAGTTTACTCGGGCAGCTCAATAGCGAAGATGAAGGAATTCTTATTTTAAACACCAATAATGGGCAGGTAGAAAAAATTTATCTACAATAATATCTGATAAAAGCGGAGAAAATCTCCGCCCTTTTTATTTCACCAACTCCAGTTCTTTAATTTTTAATATCTGATTTCTTCCCGGACCGATAGAAAGATAGGTAATAGGAACATCCAACTCACGATTTAAAAAAGAAAGAAATTCTTTGAGTTCATCAGGCAGGTCAGAAGCATTTTCAAGTGATGAAATGTCTCCTTCCCAGCCTTCCATCGACTTCAGAACCGGGCGTGCATTTTCAGGAAGAGTTCCTGCAATTCTTTCAATCGTTCCGTCCTCCAACTCATAATGCGTACAAACAGCCACTGATTCCATTCCGCTTAAAATATCTGCTTTAGTGAGTATAACCTGGGTAACACCATTGATCATAATGGCATATCTTAAAGCCGGAAGATCCAGCCACCCTATTCTTCTCGGGCGTCCGGTGTTGGACCCGAATTCATGACCTTTATGCCTAATCTCTTCTCCCAAATCGCCAAAGACCTCTGTTGGGAACATCCCGTTTCCGACTCTTGTGCAATACGCCTTTGCAATTCCGAATATTTCACCGACTTTTTTAGGGGAAATACCCAGTCCACTGCTTGCTCCCGCAGCTGTTGTAGAGGAAGAAGTTACATATGGATACGTCCCGTGGTCAATATCCAGCATAGCAGCCTGAGATCCTTCCGCCAAAATCCTTTTCCCTTCAGATAAAGCTGTATTCAAAAATATTTCTGTTTCTGTACGGGTGAATTTCTTCAAAAAATCTACTGCTTCAAAAAACTCACTGCTGATTTCTTCAAGAGGGGGAAGTACTACATTTCCACCGGCAAGCAATCGGTAATCTCTTTCTAAAATCTGTTCTACCCTGTTTTTAAAATCCGGTAACTCCATATCTCCGACTCGTAGATTCTGTCTTAAGATTTTATTGGAGTAAGCCTGTGCAATTCCGTTTTTTGTAGTTCCGATTGTTGTATAATCAGGGTTTTCCTCCATAAAAACATCCACAAGCCTGTGAGTTGGAAGAACAAAGTGTGCTTTCCTTGAAATGATCAGATTCTTTTCCGGCTGGACAGTTTCATCAAACAGCTGCAGGTTTAAAATTTCTTTTCTGAAACTTACCGGATCCAAAACCGTCCCGGTCCCGATGACATTTTGAACATCTTTCATAAAGATTCCTGATGGAAGAGATTTCAGTGTAATTCTTTTCCCGTTGCGTTCTATACTGTGTCCAGCATTTGCTCCCCCATTAAAACGGGCTGCAATGTCATAATCTTCACTGATAAGATCAATAAATTTTCCTTTACCTTCATCGCCCCACTGGAGACCTAGCACTATGTCCATATTCATACTTTACATTTTTATGATGCAAAGCTATAACAGGCGGAAAGGAAACCATTGTCATTTGACAAAAAACATTTATACAATATTTCTTCTGATCCGACTCAATGAAGACGGCGTGATCCCAAGATAAGAAGCCAGCATGGATTGTGGCACCCTGTTGGCAAGCCCCGGATAATGATTTAAAAAATGAATATAACGGGATTTGGCATCAAGATTAAGCATTGTACTTGCCACCTTAAGCTTGTTTTCGGCTACAAAAGCATGAATTTTAGCAAATAATACAGGCCAGATGCTAATTTCTTTTTCCAGCATTTTAAAATGATCCAGATCAATTGCTAAAAGCTTCCCATCAGTTACAGCTTCAATATATTCAAGGGAAGGTGTCTGATCTGTAAAGCCATGAAAATCTCCGATAAACCGTCCTTCATAAATAAAATACCGCGTAAAATCATCTCCCTGCTTATTATAATACAAAGACCGGAAAACGCCTTCTTTTACAAATGCGATCTTACGGCTCACCTTTCCAGCTTCTATGAAGGATTCTCCTTTCTGTATAATTATTTCCTGCAGTCCTTCCGCAATCAGCAGTTTTTCTGATGTATTCAGGATACCGAATTTTCTTACGTAATTAAAAAGTTCTTCCATATTTATTGAGCCCAGCATTACTGAAATATAAAGGTACAGAAACAGCATTTAAAACCCATTGACATTTGGCAACAAAGCATATAAAATATACCACATCAGCCTTGCACGGCATGTTAATTGATTGATTTTTAAAAACGTAAGACAATGAAAGCAATTTGGAACGGCGCCATTGGCTTTGGTTTAGTCAATATTCCTGTTAAAATTTACTCCGCCACAGAAACCAGCAAATTAGATTTAGATATGCTCGATAAATCCGATTTTTCGAACATTAAATTCAAAAGAGTTAACGAAAAAACAGGCAAGGAAGTCAAGTGGGAAAATATTGTAAAAGGTTATCTCATGGACGATAAATACATTATTCTCGAAGATGAGGATTATGAAGCGGCAAGTCCTGAAAAGAGTAAAATACTTTCTATCGATCAGTTTGTAAAAGAAGTTGAAGTTGACAGTGTTTATTTTGAAAATCCTTATTTTCTCGAACCTCAAAAGAACGGGGAAAATGCTTACAGGCTTCTATTAAAAGCTTTGTCACAAACAAAAATGGTGGGTGTCGGAACCTTCGTTCTTCGTGAAAGTGAAGCAATCGGAATGATCCGGCCTTATAATGATGAAGTTTTGGTTCTAAACCGCTTACGGTTCGCCCAGGAAATCAGAGATTATAAAGATTTAAAAATCCCTGATAAAAAAGCTCCGAAACCTGCCGAACTAAAAATGGCAGTAAGCCTTATCGAACAGCTTTCACAAGAGTTTGATCCCAAAATGTATGAGGACACTTATTCCGAATCTTTACTGAAAATCATTAAGCAAAAAGCAAAAGGTAAAGGCGTAAAAGCTAAAAAAGCAGAACCTGCAAAAGAAGGTAAGGTTATTGACCTTATGGCCCAGTTAAAAGCCAGTTTACAAAATTCCAAATCTAAAAATGCATCATAATGGCTCTTAAAGATTACAACGAAAAACGGAAATTCGATAAAACAAGCGAACCTAAAGGAAAGACAAAAAAGAGTAAAGACAAGCTTATTTTTGTGGTTCAAAGGCACGCTGCATCCCGCCTACATTATGATTTCCGGCTGGAAATGGAAGGCGTGCTGAAAAGTTGGGCTGTTCCGAAAGGCCCTTCATTGGATCCAAGAGACAAACGCCTGGCCATGGAAGTTGAAGATCATCCTTACGATTATAAAGATTTTGAAGGCAATATTCCCGAAGGAAATTACGGAGCCGGGCAAGTTGAAGTCTGGGACAGTGGAACGTATGAACCGTTGGATGACACCAGCAAACTTTCAGATGAAAAAGAATTACTAAAAGAGCTAAAAGCCGGTTCAATAAAATTTATTTTGCACGGAAAAAAACTGAAAGGCGAATTTGCGTTGGTTAAAATGAAAAATGCTGAAAATAATGCGTGGCTTTTAATTAAACATAAAGACGAATTTGCAGAAGAAAATTATGATGCGGAAGAGAATACATCCAAAAATTCTGCGGTAACAAAATTTTTAGAGGAAAAAAAAAGCCTAAAAAACAGCAAAAAGAAGTCATAACTTCTGAAACCAAACCCAGATTTCAGAGATTTAATTCTTTAGTTGACGAAAAAAAATTAGAGAATTTCATCAGGCCTATGTTGGCTAAATCTTTTGAAAATGCCTTTGATGATGAAGATTGGGTATTTGAAATTAAATGGGATGGATACAGGGCAATTGCTGATCTCAGTGATAAATCTCCCTTGTTTTATTCCCGGAATGGAATTTCTTTTTTATCAAAGTTTGAAAAAGTTACAAAAGATTTTGAACATCAGAAGTATAAAATGATTCTCGACGGGGAAATTGTAGCCTATGATGAACATGGAAAGCCCAGCTTCCAACTCTTACAGCAAATTGGTGACAATCCCAACCTAGCTTTAACCTACCAGGTATTTGACCTTCTGTGGCTGAATGGCCATTCTACAGAAGAACTTCCGCTTTTACAGAGGAAAGAGCTTTTAAAAGAAGCTTTAGTTGAAACCGATGTTATCAAATATTGTGATCATCTTCCGGAAAAGGGCATTGATTTTCTCAACCAAATGAAGAAAATGCAGTTAGAAGGAATGATTGCGAAGAAAGCCAGCAGTTTATATACTGAAAATCACAGAACGAATGACTGGCTTAAAATAAAATTCACCAATACAGATGAAGCTATTATTTGTGGATTTACGGAGCCCAGAGGATCAAGAAAAAGCTTCGGAGCATTGATCCTTGGAAAATATATAGATGGAAAGCTGGTGTATTGCGGACATACGGGAACAGGTTTTAATAAAGAATCCTTACTCCAAATGCATGAAAGACTAAAAAAATTGATTGTAAAAACTTCCCCGTTTGAAAAGAAACCTAAGACAAATATGCCTGTAACCTGGACGAAACCAGAATTGGTCTGTGAAATAAAATTCTCTGAAATTACCAAAGACGGCATTTATCGGCATCCTGTTTTTATGGCAATCCGGGAGGATAAGGAGCCTGAAGAAATTACAGAGAGTCCAATTAACGAAAAATCAAAAGAAATGAAAGCTAAAACATCGTCCAAGAAAACAGAAAACCCGGAAAAAGAAAAGGAACTTACACTGGATAAGCATAAGGTAAAGCTCACAAATCAGGATAAAATTTATTTTCCCAAGGACGGAGTTACAAAAGGAGATGTGATAGAATATTATCAGTCTGTAGCTTCCTATATTCTGCCTTATCTGAAAAACCGACCGTTATCTCTGAACCGTTTTCCGAATGGTATTGAAGAACAGGGTTTTTACCAGAAAGATGCCGGAGACCATATGCCGGACTGGATCAAAACCACGGAAGTCTATTCAGAATCCAATGATAAGTATATTGATTATGTTTACTGTAATGATAAAGCTACGTTAGCTTATCTGAATAATTTAGGCTGTATTGATTTAAACCCATGGAACAGCGCTCTCCCGGATCTGGAACATCCCGATTATCTGGTTTTGGACTTGGATCCGTCAAAGAAAAATACATTTGATGATGTCATTGAAACGGCTCTTCAGGTGAATGAGGTTTTAAATTCAGTTAAAATCAAAGGATATTGCAAAACTTCGGGAAGCACAGGGATTCACGTCTATATTCCGATGGGCGGGAAATATGATTTTGACCAGGTGAAAGATTTTGCCCATATTTTGATGAAGCAGGTTCATGAACAGCTCCCGGAAATCACAACATTAGAAAGGAGCCTACAGAAAAGGGACGACAAGAAAATATATTTGGATTATCTGCAAAACAGGACTGGACAGACTTTAGCAAGTGCTTACAGTTTACGTCCGAAGGAAGGAGCCTCTGTTTCAATGCCTTTGGATTGGGATGAAGTAAAACCCGGTATGAAACCGACGGATTTTACTATTGATAATGCTTTGAATAGAATTAAAGAAAAAGGTGATTTATTTAAACCTGTTTTGGGAAAGGGAATTGATATGATGAAAGCATTGGAATTGTTGCAAAGTATTGAATAATACTCTACTTTTGAACAATAATACCCATTACTAATACAATGAACGAAACTATTAAGATTGAAATTCCATTTAATGAAATATTTGAAAGACAAAACCAAGATTTTTACTTTAAATATGTATGGGGACGAACATTAAATAATTGGTGGAAAATTGTACTTTTTACAGCGGTATTTTTATTCTTAGGGTTTTACCCAATAGAAAATTTTGATAAAAATTTAATTTATTATATATGTAAATATGGAGGAATTTTTCTCTCTGGATATTGTTTTATTTTAGTTTATCAATATTTTACTTCCAAGAAGAAATTCAAAAAAGAGGTTGATCTCATTATGGATAATTTAAAAGCTAAAAATGAACCTTCCTTCATTACTTTAGCTAATTACAGTATTGAATTTAAAAATGTATTCTATACCATCTCTTCTGTTTGGGAAAAAGTTTCTTATGTAAAATCGCATGATACTATTATTATCAATGTAATCAGTACTTTATCCTTTATTATACAAAAATCAGAATTTAAAAATAATGAATTTGATATTATATTAAACTATCTTGAAAAATATTCTAAACAGCAAAATTAGGGTAGCTTCGCAACCAAACTTTCCGGCAATATTTTCAAAATAATATAAATCATCTTCCATTTAAAATTTGGAACAATTGTAAATGAATTTCTGGCATTGACGATATGTTTCGCCACATAATCCGGCTCCATGATCAGAGATTCATTGAGCTGAAGACCTTCATTGATCTTAGTTCTGATATAACCGATCACCAAGGCATTAACAATAATCTTTCTTGAAGCTAATTCCTGTCGTAACCCTGCTAAATATTGGGTAAAAGCAGCTTTTGTACTTCCATACACAAAATTACTTTTCCTGCCTCTTACACCTGACAGTGAAGATAATCCGATGATTCTTTCCAGATTGGTATTGCTCTGGTCCATAGCAATAATATTAAGGATGGAAACAGCTCCCATGTAATTGACCTGCATCATTTTCTGAGCACCCTTAAATTCTCTCAAAGCTTTTTCATTATCAACCAAAAATCCGGCTGCATATACTGCAATATGTGGTTTTACTGGAAGATCATCATAAAATTTCTGGTGGGAATTAAAATCTACAGCATCAAAATAAAGAACAGTGACTTTTGAAGGATGAATCTGGTTATCTGAAACAAACCTTTCCAGTGAAATCGTATCCCGTGAAGCCGCGATTACAGAAAATCCTTTTTCAACATACTGCTTAATGCATTGTTTAGCCACATCTGAATTGGCTCCTAAAATGAGAACGGTTTTTCCTGTATTTTGATTCATGATGCAAAGATATTTATTTGATTTTATGATGATGAATTTTGAATGAAAATACTTATGAAACAAATTTCACGAATGGGTTCACGGGTAACACTAATCTGAATGGCTATGGCTATTTTTTCATGTAAAGCTATCTTATGGAAAAATATAATAGGTGAATTGTCTGATCTGCGGGAACTTTTCAACGCAAAGTTTCAAGATGATGCGTAATAGTTTGAGAGAGGCAAAGAAATGTGGCTGCACCACTGAATAAGCGTATGTTTGTTATAACTATATAAAAAAGCTCGGCGCGGTGAACTTCGTTCACCGCGCCGAGCGATATTTTCAAACTGAAAATTATTTCTTTTCAGTATCGATTTCTTTTTTCTCTGCCGTTTTATCAGCAGCTTTCGCTTTGTCTCCAAAACGTGCTTCAGTAAATTCTCTGGAAACAGCAGCTTTTTCGAATTTCAGTTTTCCGGATAAAGTTTCAATAACGAATCCGTCATCCTGAACCTGAGCAATTCTTCCGTGAAGACCTGAGGTAAGAACTACTCTAGTTCCGACTTTTAAAGTTTCCTGAAAGCTTTTCTCCTGCTTCTGTTTTCTCATCTGTGGTCTTATCATTAAGAAATAAAACCCCACAAACATCACCCCCATCATGATCAGCATCATTGATGAAGATCCTTGTGGCTGTGCCTGTAAAAAGATTGTCAACATATTTTATAATTATGGTTGAATGTTCGCCGTGAACGTTAATTTAATAGGAGCTTTATCTACGTTTGCAAATACATCTGCATACTTCTGAACGTTTCCGTCGAAGCTTGAAGAATCAAAATGCAAAGTAATTTTTCCTTTCTTACCAGGAAGAATAGGATCTTTTGTAAAATCAGGAGCTGTACATCCGCATCCGGGTTTTACTTCAGAGATCACCAAAGGATTTTTTCCTGTATTGGTAATTTCGTAAACGTGCTCTACTTTATCTCCTTTTTTGATTTTACCAAAATCGAAGTTATTTTCAGACAGGGCAACTGATGTTAACGGCTGGTTAGAAACCGGAGCTGCTTCTGCTGCAGGAGCTGCCGCTGAATCGGTAGGAGCTAAATTAGTTGCACCTGCTGTAGAATCTGTAATATTAGCGGCTTCTGCACCGGCAGCAGCTTGCTGGTTCTCTTTTTTACAAGAAACTAAACCAAGGCCTATAATAGACAAGGCGATAATTGATAACGTCTTTTTCATGTTAAATTCTATTTTGATCTTTACAATATTTATCCAAAATTCCGTTAATGAAGATATTGGAACGGTCTGTTGCAAATACCTTTGCAATTTCAATATATTCATTGATAATAACTCTTGAAGGTGTAAAAGGAAAATTATCCAGTTCCGAAATAGCAGTTGACAGAATTACTTTATCCATTAAAGAAACTCTTTCCAGATCCCAGTTTTCCAATCTTTCGCTTAGTGTCTTCTCATTGGCTTCCCAGTTATTCAGGGTATCTCTAAGAAGTTTTCCGGCGAAAACTTTATCCTCTTCATCTTTAATCATTTTAATTAAAGTTCTGCTTTCTTCATCTTCTTTCAGGAAACCGATCGTTTTCTGTACCATTGAATTGGCGATATGGATATCATCGTACCATGAAAGTTCCTTATCACTGAGATATTCCTGGAAATCTTCATTCTCAGCAATATATCTTAAAAACAGTTTTCCGATAAACTTCTGATCTTCTTCAAAAGAATAACCTTCTTGCTTCATAAAATCCTGATAACGCTTTCCTGCCGTAATTCTCTGAAAAGTTTTTACCAATATATCATCATGCATATCCCATTTCAGCTGTTTGTGCTGACCTGTGAAAAATAATCTCTCAGGGTTTTCTTCCAGTTTGATCAGTACCTGATTATTGATAAATTTTTGGTTAGGGTTAATTTCAGCATCGGTTTTAAGATATTTATTCTTCCCAATTTCGATCTGGGTCTCTGCCAATTCTTTCAGAGCCACTAAAAAATTAAGCTGATAGATATAGAGATTATAGATTTTCTCTATTCCTGAGAACATGTTTTTCTCTAAAACATCAAATTTTAAAGGATTCTGATAGTATGAATACACTGTTTGTACTACTTTTTCACGGATTTGTCGTCTTCCTAACATTCAAAGAGCTTTTTATGGGTGCAAAGATACAAAAATTAAAATTGATGAAATTCGTAGTCTGTCTACATTTTTGTAAATTTGTAAAACTTTATGAAAGCGCTAAAAACCTTAAACCCTTATTTTTGGAAGCACAAAATATTATTGTTTTGGGGGTTGTTATTTATCATTGCCAGTAATTTCTTTAATATCTATAAGGTCCAGTTTGTAGGAAAGTCTGTAGACGAGCTTACCAAAAGCGGAAATCTGGGATTCAATAAACAGGTTTTAATATATGTTGCCATTATTGTGGGCTGCTCGCTTTTGACGGGATTTTTCACCTTCATGATGCGCCAGACCATCATTGTTGCCTCAAGAAGAATTGAATACGAACTGAAAAATAAGATTTACAGACATTATCAGGACCTTTCTCTCACAGATTACAAACAGACCACTATTGGGGACCTTATGAACAGGTTGAGTGAAGATGTTGTTGCCGTAAGAATGTATCTTGGTCCGGGAGTAATGTATGTGGTGAATCTCGTGATTCTTCTTTTGATCACCAGCATCTATATGGTGAAAACGGATGCTTCCATGACTTTGTGGACGTTATTGCCACTTCCCATTTTATCCTATATTATATTTAAGGTAAGCTCAATTATCAATCAGAAGTCGAAGATTATGCAAAAAAGCCAGTCTGCGATCTCCACTTTCGTACAGGACAGTTTTTCGGGGATCCGGGTTGTAAAGTTTTTTGCTAAAGAAAACTACATCAAGAAAAACTACGGTATAAAAGTAACGGACTACCAAAATAAAGCACTCGATTTAGCCAAAACAGAAGCCTATTTTTTTACCATCATTTTATTCGTTATCGGATTACTGAACGTAGCTGTTATCTTAATTGGCGGACAGAAATATATTGCAGGACAGCTAAGTGTCGGAAAAATTGCTGATTTCTTTATGTACATCAATATTCTGATTTGGCCATTTTCCATGGTGGGCTGGGTGACTTCTGTCAATCAGAGAGCTGAAGCTTCGATGCAGAGAATTAATGAATTTCTGGATAAGAAATCTGAAGTCATCAATACCAACTTTGAAGATTATCCCATTAAAGGGGATATTGAGTTCAGAAATGTTTCTTATGTTTATCCAAATACAGGAATCAAAGCATTAGACAACTTAAGCTTTAAGATAAAAGCCGGAGAATCTCTTGCTATCATGGGTAAAACAGGAAGCGGAAAATCTACCATTGCCCTTTTGCTTTGCCGATTGATTGACCCTACAGAAGGCGAAATCTTAATTGACGGTAAAAACCTGAAAGAGCATAATCTTACCAATTACAGAAACTTTATCGGGTATATTCCTCAGGAAAGCTATTTATTCTCTGATTCTATCGAAAACAATATAGGTTTTGCCATAGATCATCCTTCCCACGAAAAAGTGGTGGAATATGCTAAAATTGCAGACGTAGATAAAAATATTGTTGGATTTAAAGAACAGTATAAAACACTTGTAGGTGAACGCGGTGTGATGCTTTCGGGAGGACAGAAGCAAAGAATATGTATCGCCAGAGCCTTAATTAAGGACCCAAATATCATTATTTTTGATGATTCTCTGTCTGCTCTGGATACCGAAACTGAGCAGAATATTCTTGAAAATATTGATAAGAAAATCAGCAACGCTACATCCATAATTATCACACACAGAGAGTCTAGCGCTCAGAGAGCAGATAAAATCATCAACCTCACCGAAATTACCAATTCTGTAACTGCTTAGCGGTTTCATTCTCAATTGTTAAATAAATCATAAAAAAAATTTTGTGATTAAAAGAATTCTTTTATATTTGTTCTTAACAAGATTAAAAAATATCTAACAATGAGTGAATACAAGGAACGCCATGAAAATGAAATTTTCACGAAGGTGTTAAAAGCAGGAAGAAGAACTTATTTCTTTGATGTGCGCGAGACGAAAGCAGGAGATTATTATCTTACGATTACCGAAAGTAAAAAGAATTTCGGAGAGAATGGTGAAGCTACATTCGAGAAACACAAAATTTATCTTTACAAAGAGGATTTTAAAAGTTTCCAGGAGATGTTTAATGAATCCACAGATTTCATCATTAATGAAAAGGGTGAGGATGTAATATCAGAAAAGCATGACAAAGACTTTAAAAGCAAATCATTCACAATTGATTCTGACGACGAAGTTTAAAAAAAGAATATTCTAAAAACACAAGCATCTGAAAAAGATGCTTTTTTTATATCCAAACCGAAATTTCACCGATAAATAACCTTAGATTGAAATATATTAGAAAAATCTTAAAATAATAAGAAATATTTGTTAGTTTTTAAAGGCTCAAATTGGTGACCAAATAGTATAAAATAAAAAAGTACACTTTAAAAAGTGTACTTTTCTTGGGTGAATGAGGGGTCTCGAACCCCCGACCTTCGGAACCACAATCCGACGCTCTAACCAACTGAGCTACAATCACCGTTTTGTGAGTGCAAATATAGGGAAGATTTTTTAATTACCAAACAATTCCATCAAAATTTTTCATCGCAATCAGCTTCTCAGACGTAAATCCCTCAGCATAAGCAACTCCCGATAACCGTCCCAAATCCTGAGCACGGTAGGTCAGACTTTCAAAAAAATCTTTTGTTGCAATAGGGGTAACCGGTTCATTAGATGTTGGATCATAGAACTGGGTTTTGAAAGCCATACAGGCTTCAATCTTTTTATCCAAATGCTCTGATATGTCAATAACGAACTCCGGTTTAATGTCTTTCCACTGAATATAATGAAAAATATGTTTTGGCCTCCACACTTCCTGATTTTCTCCTTCTAAAACGGTTTCAATTTTTCTAAGTCCGGATAAAAAGCACGCATCTGACACTAATTTCGCTCCTTTTGCATGATCCGGATGCCTATCATCGATAGCATTGGCCAAGACAATTTCAGGACGGTATTTGCGGATCATTTTTACGATCTTGATCTGATATTCTTCAGAATTTACTAAAAACCCGTCTTTCATACCCAAATTTTCTCTGGCAGAAACTCCAAGAATCCTGGCAGATTCACCTGCTTCTACTTTTCTGGTTTCATCAGTTCCACGGGTTCCCAGCTCTCCTCTTGTAAGATCTACAATGGCACATGTTTTACCTTCCGAAATCATTTTGGCGATAGTTCCGCCACATCCCAGCTCTACATCATCGGGATGTGCTCCAAAAGCAAGTATATCTGTTTTCATATTTTCAAAGATAAGATTTAAAATAAAAACTTCCCAAACATTGAGAATGGGAAGTTTTAATATTTATAATTTAAATTTTAAATTACTTATTGATTTCTGCATTTAGTTTTACAGCATCCTGATAAGTAGGATCAAGCTGTAAAGATTTAGCAACATAGTCTTTAGCTTTTGCAAGATCAGTATCTTTATTCATATATGCTACCGCAAAGTAAGCATAGGCTAAAGTCTGCTTGTTAGCTTCCTGCTCCGCAGGTTTTACTGTGCTGATGAATTTTTCATAGGCAATTTTCGCAGCATCATTATTTCCTGCCTGCTGATAGGAATATCCCTGGCTGTAATAAGCTGGGGCCCAATCAGGAAGAAGGGTGCTCATCTTTTGCCATGTAAGCACTGCTCCGTTCCAGTTCTTAGCATCCTGGTAAGCAGTTGCCAACTTAAACAGAGAGTCTGAATCCTGTGGATTAGCTGCAACTTTCTTTTTCAATGCCTCAATTTCCGGTGTAGATGGTCCTTTTTCTGCTTCAGCCTGAGAAGCTCCTCCTCCGGCAATGTTTGCAAGTTCCATATCCCACTTCATTGTTTCATCTTTAGCCGCTTTAGCAATAGCAATTTTTTGCTGTGCTTCTGTTGTTAAAGCTGTTTTTTTAGCAGCATCGGTTTCAGTTTTTGCCAATCCAGCTGCAATAAGTCCCTGAAGCCCCTGGTCAGCCGGCTGAATTCTTGTTTTTTCAGCCTGAGATACGAAAGTATCCATATTCTGTTTTGCATCTGCATAGTTTCCGTCCGCATAAGACTGATAAGCTCTTAATTTAAATTTGATAGGGTCATCAATTTTATCGAAGATCTTATCCAATACATTTTTAGAGTTTGCATAATCCTCGTTCGTGAAGTATAGTTTAGCAATTTCTAATTGAGTATATGGATCCTCATCAGCATATTTTGTATAGTTGATAAGATCTTGTGTTGCTTTTGCGTTTTCCTGATATCTGATATCGTAAGAAGCTAAAGCTTTGTATGCCGGTGCATAAGTAGGATCTACACCAATTGCTTTGTCAATGCTTTGTTTAGCTTGTTGCCATTGTTGTGCAGCCATCCATAAGGTGGCCATTCTTGTATAAACTGAAGCCTTATTTTTAGCCAGAGGAAGTGCTTTGTCATAAGCAGACATTGCTTCACCCGGCGCTCTTTTTATTCTGTAAGCATCTCCTAGAGTATAGTAGTAGTGGGCAGGAACTCCTTTTTTCTCTGCTTTTTCGATAGCTTTGGTCAGGAACTGAATAGCAGGATCCGGAGCATTGTTTTTCTCAAACAAAGTTAAAGCTTCTGCAGCTCTGAATAATACTTCAGCATCTTTTTCTCTGGAATCCGCTACAATTTTCTGAATTTCAGCAATTGCGCTTTTATCACCTTTACCTAATTTTACGGTAGCCAAACCTATTTTGTTAAGATAGCTTTTGTTATCAGCAGCTAAACCTTTGTTAAAGCTTTCAATCGCTTTAGCATAATCAGGCTCGCCTTGCTTCAGGTAAGTATTTCCTAAATAGAAGTAATTTTCTGCTGTAGGAGCTTTGGCAACCATTTCTGTAAAATTGGTTTTAGCCTGTGCATACTTGTCACTGTCTATACTGTTAATACCATCCTGCAATGTCTGTGCAGTGGCAAAACCGGAAAAAAATACTACGGCCGCACCAAAAGCAATTTTCTTTACATTCATAATCATTATATCTTTCATTTTATATTTTCTATATTTTGAGTTATATGCTCCACAATTTTCAGACCAAAATAATATTTTTATAAGGGGTACATATCTTTTTAATATTTTTTAACGCATCTGTACCTCTCTTTTGTATATATTATAGGGTTGCAGGCCTTCTTTTTCTACAATCATCTGCCCTAGCTGCGTGCATGAATATCTTATAAATCCGTTGGCTATATTAAAGTTACCTTCGTTTGTTAAAAAATAGAGAACGCGTGTAAAAGGGTACTTCATTTCCCGTAAACCTGTATTATCAGCAGTGTATAGTTTTCCTTTATCCTCTATTGGAAGAATTTTCACCATATCTCTCAGCTTCTCAGAAGTCTTATCATAAGGACGGCTGAAAGTGTTTAACCCTATAACTCCTATTTTATCCGGATATTTACCTAATTCTTCTACAATATTCTGATTTCCCGGAATAATAGAAAATTTAAGGTCTTTTGGCTGTTTATTCAGTTTCTGGGCAACAAAGTTCAGATTGCTTGAATTAGTTCCGTCAAAAATAAAATTTTTAGCATCAGATGCTAATCCACTCTTGATTTCATCCATTGAAATACTTTGTTTCGGCGAGTCTTTAGGAACAACAAATACCACTGCATCTGCAGCGAATCTGGCAGGAAGAAATTTCAGATCCACCTGCTCTTCATAAGCTTTTTTCTCTTCAGGAGTCAGATCTCTGGACATTACAGTTATTCTTGCTTTATCTTTTAACAGATCAAGAAAGGCCAAATCTTCTTTTTGGGTTACTATTTTGATGCGGGTTTCCGGATAATTGATCATATATCCGTCTGCTAATGCTTCGGTAACACTTTTGAAAGACTCATCCGTAAGTATGGTAAGATCTCCTTTATGATAGGATGGAGATTTATCTTCTTTTTTACATCCTACCGCAATGATGCTCATCATAGAAAGCAACACAATTTTTAAACTATTCTTCATTTCCTGAATCTTTAATTCTTGTAACTGCTCTATAGATTCTAAATATTCCATAAAGAATAAGCACTGCACCCATCGCGTAGGCAATGGCAGGCTCCAAAATCGTAAAGAAAAACTTGTAGATAATAACTACAATTCCCAATACGATATAAAATAATCCTGTCACTAAGGATAACCAATTGAACATCATGTAACAAAAATACCAAAAAAAATAAAAAGAGAAGCATATGCTTCTCTTTTTTATTTATAATTCGAATAAATAAGTCTTATTCAAAGTTCATAGTAAATGGTACGCTATAGTAAGATCTTACGCTCTCCCCGTTTCTTTTCGCAGGAGTCCATTTTTTAAGTTTCTTAACTACGCGAATCGCTTCATTGTTGAAGTCGCTATTTGGAGATTTCTCTTCAATAGTAACTGCTGAAACAGTTCCGTCTCTTTCTACAACGAACTTAAGCTTAGCTTTAAGTGTACCTTCACCTCCTTCCATTAAAGAAGTATCAAAATTTTCCCCAAGGAACTTTCTTAATGCGCCCATACCTCCAGGATATTCTGCAGACTGGTCTACATCTTTGTAGATCTCATTAGGGTTATTTGTTTTTACTTCCGCAGTACTGGCTTTGTTACCAGTAGATGGTGGTGGTGGCGGTGGTGTATAAGCCGGAGCTTTTACCCCTTCCTGATTATTTAAACCAGTCGTCGTTTCTAACTGCTTAGAAATTGGTGGCGGTGGTGTTTCAATCTTAGGAGCTTTTACAGGCTCAGGAACCACATTCTGAATCACCTCAATTTTTTCCTCTTCTTTTGGAGGTGGTGGCGGTGGCGGTGGTTCTTCTTCTTTTGGCTGCTCGATAATTTTATCTTCCTGAAGAATTTCTACCAAATCTGCCTTCACTTCTTGCTTAGGTGGTTCAGTAAGTCTCTTAATGGTAAGATAAATAAAAGGAGACAAAGCCGCAACCAGGAATAATGCCGTTCCGACAATAAAAGATTTTGTCAGAAGTCTTGGATACTGATGTCTAAGATCATAGGCACCATATTCCTTGTTTCTATTTTCAAATACAATCTCATCTAAAGTAAGATTCTGATTGTATACATTTTCATCTGCCATAGATATGCAATTTTATGGTTAATTACTTTGTAGCTGGTGCAGCCGGAGCTCCATTATTTCCAACTTTTCTATCGTAAATAGCTTTTTCCCAAGGCTTCACATCGGTTACCCCGTACTGCTCGCTTTTGGTAATAGCCATCTCATCAAGAATATCTACAAAGTTTTTATATACAGCATCGTCAGTCGGCTTAATAATAACAGTAAATTTTGTTTTATCCGCCGCATTTGCTCTTGCCTGCTCAATTATTTTTCTAATTCCTTCTCTATCAAAAGTAGTTTCATTAAGATTCTGATCAGTTAAGGAAGTGTTATCCTGCTGATGCCAAAAAATCTTATTGTCTTTACCTAATAATAAAGAAATTGAGTTAGAAAGTTTAATTTCTGTTGGGGGTGGTTTCGGCTGATCCTCTTTAGGTTTCGCCGGAAGCCCCAAATCCATTACATTCGGTTTACTGAATGTGGTTGTGAACATAAAGAAGGTAATCAATAGAAAACCCAAGTCCACCATCGGAGTCATATCTACTCTGGTATTCTGCTTCTTGGAACGTACCTTGCCGCCTTTGCCGCCTTTTTCCTGTACTTGTACTTCTGCCATTTCTAAATGATATTATTATGGTTTACCTTCTTGTGATGTAATCAACCAGAATTTAAGAAAATCAATATCTCTTAAACCTTCAAATAGGCTTTTAACTTTAGGATACTCAGTGGTAACGTCTCCTTTGATTGCTAATTTGTAATCAGGATTTACGCTCAAACTCTGTTGTACCCAGTCTACTAACTGCTTATTTGTACTATCCATAGGAATCCCTGTAGGACTCTTAAAGTTTTTTTGCTCCTCATCTGACAAATCGAGATAGCTTTTCAGTTGGCTCATTGGAACCCCAATTGCTTGTACTTTTTGAAATGCAGCTTTTTGTTTGTTGTCAAAAGTCATGTTATACTTTTGCCCCATTTTGTCTAAAAGCTGTAGTCTCTCTGATGCATTTTCTACCGGCTGGAAATAGAATTTCCCGTCCGGAGTAGCGTTGATGGTCATCAAACTTGCATCAGGAAGTAACTTCTCTGATATTGAAGATGGCGGTTTAATCTGCTCCACGTCAGGTTTTTTAAACTGAGTGGTCAATATAAAGAATGTAAGTAGTAGGAAGGCAACGTCACACATTGCCGTCATATCCGTCACTACACCATGTCTTTTTGGTTTGACTCTCGCCATTGTTTTGAATTATTTTAAATTAAACTTCTTTTTAATTGGAATGCAAATTCCCTGCTATAAATTCAATTCTTAGTTGAATTCAGCAAAAGACTGCTGGATACTCATAGCGATCTCATCGATCTTATAAGTTAATCCGTCAATTTTAGAAGTAAAGTAATTGTAAAGAATAATCGCGATAGCTGAAGTACCAATACCTAATGCCGTGTTGATCAAGGCTTCAGAGATACCTGTAGAAAGTGCAGCAGCATCTGGAGTACCACCACCTGAACCTAATGCGAAGAATGCTTTGATCATCCCGATTACAGTTCCTAAAAGTGCGATTAGTGTTGCTACAGTACCTAAAGTAGAAAGAATCATCATATTCTTTTCAAGCATTGGCATTTCAAGAGTTGTAGCTTCTTCGATAGCTTTGTTAAGAGCTACCATTTTTTGCTCTTTATTTAAAGTAGTATCGTGAGAAAGTGCTTTGTAAGTAGTAAGACCTTCTTTCACTACATTACCTACAGATCCCTGCTGTCTGTCACACTCTTCTAAAGCTTCATCAATTTTGTTTTGATTCAATAAGCTTCTTACTTGTACTACGAAGTTGTCTAAGTTTCCTTTTCCAGCAGCTTTACCTAGTACGAAATATCTTTCAAAAGAGAAAACGATTACTGTGATCATGAAAGTAATCAAGATTGGTACGATAACCCCTCCTTTGTAGATAATACCTAAAAACGATTCCGGGTGAATGTCTTTTCCTTCAACACTTGAGAAAGCTACAGATCCGCCACCTAGCTTTTCTGCGTCTTTAAAGTTTCCTGGGTTCCCAAGAACAAATAAATAAATACAAACTCCTATAACGAATAAAATAGGAATAATAACAGCCGGGTTTAAACCTCCTGCTTTTCTAGCAACTACTTGCTCATCATTTTTTGAAACATTCATTTCCATATTTAACTAAATTATATTGTTTTAAAATTTTACAGGGTGTAAATTAAAGGCAAAATTAATTAAAATGCAAGAGTCTTAAATAAACATTTTGCATTTTTCTGATAAAGAAAATTTAATACGATTTCGATATAATAATTATTTTAAATTATTTTATTTATTTTTCTCAATTTTAACATTTGAGTTAGAAATTTAAAAAAATAAGACCCCCATTTTTTTTAATTTGCCAATGTTAACTTTTTTTTAAATTACGATATTCACAATACGGTGATGCACGACGATGATTTTTTTAGGTGTTTTACCTTCCAAAATCGGGTGCATTCTTTCATCCGAAATCACCAAATCTTCCACTTCCTTGGCTGATAACTGAGCAGAAAGTGAAATTTTGAACTTCATTTTACCGTTTACACTCACAGGATATTCAATTTCATCTTCTACAAGGTATTCTTCGTTCAATACCGGGAATTTTTCAAACTCAACTGATTCTTTATTCCCCAGCAAACTCCAAAGCTCTTCACAGATATGTGGTGCGTACGGAGAGATGATAACGGCTAACGGTTCTAAAATATTGCGTTTGTTGCATTTTATTTTTTGCAGCTCGTTGACAGCAATCATAAATGAAGATACAGAGGTATTGAATGAGAAGTTCTCAATGTCATATACCACCTTCTTTATTAAGGTATGTAAAACTTTGTATTCTGCTTTTGTAGGCTCTTCATCAGACACTTCAAAAGTATCTCCGTTAAAATACAGGTTCCAGAATTTCTTAAGGAAACCGTACACTCCGCTTAGACCTTGTGTATTCCATGGTTTGGACTGCTCCAATGGACCTAGGAACATTTCATATAGTCTTAATCCGTCTGCCCCGTATTCTTCACAGATATCATCAGGGTTTACAACGTTGTATTTAGACTTGGACATTTTTTCAACTTCACGGTCTGTGATGTATTTTCCATCCTCTAAAATAAATTCAGCATTTGCATAATCCGGTCTCCATGTTTTGAAAGCTTCGGTATCCAGTTCATCAGAGGTTCCTTTTAATAATGAAACATCCACGTGGATCTTCTGTGTCTGATAATTACCAGCCAGATTTTTTGAAACATATTGATTGGTTCCGTCAATTCTATAGACAAAAGCACTCATTCCCAAAATCATCCCCTGATTGATCAGTTTTTGGAAAGGTTCATCCTTGTTAATATATCCTCTATCCTTTAAGAACATGTTCCAGAAACGGGAATACAATAAGTGTCCGGTCGCGTGCTCGCTTCCTCCGATGTATAAATCTACCTGTCCCCAATAATCCGCCAATTCTTTTTTAACAAAAACTTCCTGATCATTCGGATCCATATATCTAAGGAAATACCAAGAGCTTCCTGCCCAACCCGGCATGGTAGACAATTCTAACGAGAATACGGTTTTATCATCAATAAGATCTGTAGAAACCACTTTTTGGTTGGCTTCATCCCACGCAAATACTTTTGCATTCCCTAATGGCGGATCTCCATCTTCAGTCGGCAAATATTTTTCAACTTCAGGAAGTTCCAGAGGTAAAGCGGAAACCGGAAGCGTGTAAGGCATTCCTTCCTTATAATATATAGGAACCGGCTCGCCCCAGTAACGCTGTCTTGAGAAAATGGCATCACGCTGTCTGTAATTAGTTGTTCCGTGACCAATTCCTTTGTTTTCTATTTCGGCAATTATTTTTGATTTTGCATCATTATAATTTAATCCGTTTAAGAAATCAGAGTTCACACAAACTGAATCCTTAGAGTCGAAAGATTTTTCCTGAACATCTTCTTCAGTATTTACTACCTTTTTAATAGTAAGGTTAAATTTCTTTGCAAATCTGTGATCACGCTCGTCATGTGCAGGAACGGCCATTACAGCTCCAGTTCCATAACCCATCAATACGTAGTCTGATATGTAGATTGGCATTTTCTCGCCACTAAAAGGATTAACAGCATAACTTCCTGTAAAGGCACCGCTCACGTTTTTCACGTCAGACATCCTGTCTCTTTCCGTTTTTTTGGAAGTTTCTTCAATATATGTATCTACTTCTGCTTTCTGAGCTTCCGTAGTAATAGCATCGACCAAAGGATTTTCAGGCGCCAGCACCATAAATGTTGCTCCGAAAATAGTGTCAGGTCTTGTTGTAAATACCTCAACGATTTCGTCATGACCTTCTACCTGGAACTGCACCTGTGCTCCCTGGGATTTCCCAATCCAGTATTCCTGGGCATCTTTAAGAGGCTGCGGCCAGTCTAATGTATTAAGTCCTTGTAATAATCTTTCAGAGTAGGCGGAAATTCTCATGCTCCACTGCATCATTTTCTTTTGGAATACAGGGAATCCTCCTCTTTCGGATTTTCCGTCTTTTACCTCATCATTCGCCAATACGGTTCCCAAAGCCGGACACCAGTTTACAGTAGTCTCTGCTCTGTAAGCCAGACGGTAGTTGAGTAAAATATCTTCTTTATCAAGGTCTGAAGAATCTTTCCATTCCTCTGCCGTGAAGTTTAATTCGTCGTTTTGGTTGGCATTTAATCCTTCTGTTCCTTTTTCTTCAAAATGCTGAATTAAAGTATTGATGGATTCTGCCTTATCTGTATTTTTATTATACCATGAATGATACAGCTCGATGAAGATCCACTGCGTCCATTTGTAATACGATGCGTCTGAAGTTCTCACTTCTCGGCTCCAGTCGAATGAAAAACCGATCTTTTTCAGCTGCTCTTCATATCTGTTGATATTCTCTTCAGTAGTGATTGCCGGATGCTGTCCTGTCTGGATGGCATATTGCTCAGCAGGAAGACCGAAGCTGTCGTATCCTACAGGATGAAGAACGTTAAACCCCTGATGTCTTTTATATCTCGCATAAATATCTGATGCAATATACCCCAGCGGGTGCCCCACATGAAGCCCTGCTCCGGATGGATACGGAAACATATCGAGAACATAAAATTTAGGTTTGTCGGTGTTATTAGAGGTTTTGTAAGTCTGATTCTCCTCCCAGTACTTCTGCCACTTTTTTTCTATCTGCTGATGATCGTAAAACACTTTATTATAGATATTAGATGTTAGATATTAGATGTTAGATTTTTTTCACTCCCATTCTAATTTTCACAAAAATAATGATTTTAAAAGAAATAAGAATTTTAATTTTGATTAATTCACGGATGCCTTTCTACAAAAAAATCCCATCCGGAGATGAGATCTGTATTTAGGTATAAATGGATATTTTATTTACTGAGGAATTCTCTTCATTGTAAATGTTCTCGTTTTATATACAGTCGGATCCTGGGTCTCTTCTCTGAATGCTATGTTTAAGGTAGCATCATTGAGCGTAATTATTTTTCCATTGGATGGCTCCACGGTACCCTGATACTTAACTATTACCGTTTTTGCACTTCTATCATACGTATAGGTAAAATTTCTGTCTGACGTAATAGCACATTGTGGAGTTGTACCAATTTCTCCCCACTCAGTTCTTTTTCCGGATGCCTCAGTATTGAATCTCCATCTTGATTCTTTCTGACAGTCCGTATACGTAATCAGATCTGAAACAGGATCTTCACCTACTTCTACGGTGGTGACCACTTCTTTCAGCGGCTGCCAGACACCTACAAGAGGATATTCCATCTCATTATCGCCATCATCATTACATCCTGTAGCTACAAATAATGATAAACCTGCAAATAGTAATGCTAATTTCTTCATATATAAAATTTTCAAGGCCTAAAATTATAATTTTTTTGATTTATAACCTCATTTTTTGTGAAAAATAATTTCGATAAAGTATATTTCTGAAAACTTTAGAGTATTAACCCTCAAAACAGCCATTATTTAACAAAATATTGAATTCCAGTTTTTCCTCTGTCTATTAAAAAAACTATTTTTGCAGAAAGAAACAAAATGCAGAGTATAACGAAAAATAATTTTGACTTCATCCGTGTTCTCCTTGCTTTCATTGTCTTTGTAGGACATTTGGGAGCCTTAAGTGAATCCAGCCAGCTTACTTTTTTAACACACAGTCCTGTAGAAGTTGCCGTTTTTGCATTTTTCGTTGTCAGCGGATTCCTTATTGCAAGGAGTTACGAGAGATCTTCCAGTCTGAAAAGCTACGCAAAGAAAAGATTTAACAGGATCGTTCCTGCCTATTTACTGGTTGTATTTCTATGCACCGTCCTTCTGAGCCTGGTGAGTACTCTGTCTTTTTCCGATTATTTTGGCAACATACAAGTCTATAAATATTTCTTCTGGAATTCTATTTTCATGAATTTCATGGCACCTTCCCTTCCCGGAGTATTCGGGAATGGGGCAGTTAACGGTGCACTTTGGACCCTTAAGATTGAGATGTGCTTTTATGCTGCTGTTCCGCTGATCTTTTTATTATTCGGGAAAAATAACAGGTACAGGAATATCAGTCTGATCGTTCTGTATTTTCTCTCTCTGATCTTTCTTAATTATTTTGAAATGACCGGAAAAGCTGCCATTTCCAGACAGCTGCCGGGTTCATTATGTTATTTTATCGGCGGAATGCTGATTTATTTTCATTTTGAAAAATTCATCAAGTATAAAAACATCCTGTTTATCATTGCCATTATAACAGTTTGGATAGACCTGATCATAAATATCAGATTATTCTCTCCTATTATGATCAGCATTATCGTGCTGTATATCGCGTATTCATTTAAATTCCTGAACAATTTTGGAAAGTACGGAGATTTCACTTACGGTATTTATATATTCCACTTTCCCATTATCAGGGTATTTGCCACGCTTGGCCTTTTTGCCAACTACAATCCTTTTTTCATGAGTTTTGTGTGTATGCTGATCGTTATTGGAGTAGGAATTGCATCGTGGCATCTTTATGAGAAAAAATTTTTATAATTTTACCCCAGTTAAAACGTAAATGAAAGACTTAGTCTCCATCATCACACCCTGTTACAATTCTGCCGAATTCATCGAAGAAACGATACAATCTGTTTTAAACCAGACCTATAACAACTGGGAATGGCTGATCACCGATGACCTTTCCAAAGACAATACCGTAGAAATTATAAGAAAATATAATGATCCAAGGATAAAACTACAGATCCTCGAGAAAAACGGAGGTGCCGGAAATGCAAGAAATAACAGCCTGGAAAGAGCCACTGGGCGATATATTGCCTTTCTGGATTCTGATGATTTCTGGTATCCTGAATATCTGGAAACGATGACAGATTACATGCAGGAAAACAATGTGGAACTGGTCTACTGTAATTATTCAAGGTGTAATGAGCAGTTACAGCCTGTTTTAAAAGACTTCCTAGCAGACAAGGTGGTAACCTTCTCCAATCTCTTGAAAACCTGCAGACTGGCCCCGGTTTCTACCATGTATGACACCAAAAGGGTTGGAAAATTTTTATTCCCAATAAAAAGCAAGCGTGAAGATCATGTCATGTGGCTGAACTTGTTAAAAGTAATCCCCGAGGGAATGCCTATCAATAAAACGCTCGCAAAATACAGAATGCGTGAGAACAGTGTTTCCCGAAAGAAAAAGAATATTATTAAGGATCAGTATCTGGTTTATAAAGACTTCATGGGGTTTTCTACAGTGAAATCTTTTTACTATACGGCCAATTGGGCCATTAACGGATTTCTGAAATATTCTAAAATTTTCAATTAATGGAATATTCAAAAGAATTTAAAGCGGCCTTAAGTGCTTTTTCTAATGTCGAAAAAGACCGGCTTATTTTCAGATTGCTGAAAAAAGATAAGCTTTTGTCTAAAAAACTGTATTTCGAACTGATCGATCAGGAAACTACGGATGATAAGAGGAATGCAATGGAAGACAATGTTGCAGAACAGGTTCTTCTGGCTTCAAAATATGTGGGAAACGCTAAGTATTTCCTTACCATTATCCGAAAGCTGAGCGCAGAAATAACAGAACACATCAAAATTACAACAGATAAATTTGGGGAAGTTTCCCTGAATCTTTTACTGGTAAACAGAATCCTGGATTCCAACAGTGATTTCAGCAGACAGCGATTTGATAATGTGTACAAGCTCTACATTTATATCATTAATAAAGTATTCAAAGCGTTGGTATTAACAAAAAAGCTGGACGAAGATTATTGGATGGAAATTGATGAGCTCCTGAGAGAAACACGAAATAAAATCTCTGAAAATCATTACCTGCAAAAGCTTTGCATTAACAATGGCTTGGATATCAATTGGCTTGAATCTGATAACATTCCTGAAAATATAGAGCAGATTATGAAAGATACCAAAAGCCAGGGGTTTTTAAGATAATGGAGCGTTCGGGATAAGATAAAGATTTTAGATTTCAGAGACGAGTCAATAGTCAATTTTGCTACGCAAGTGAAATGTGAAGCTCTCCAATCTCCAGACTCACATTCCGAAACTCGAAAACTTTCCGACTCTCAAACCTGAATCCGGACTAAAATAAAATCTTCTGAAGAATAAGCTTCGTGGCATCGGGTTTTTCATCTACAAATTTTCGGGCATTGTCCGACATTTCTTTAAGCTCTTCCTCATTATTCAGGAGAAACAGTACAAAATCCGCTGCTGCATATTCCTCTGTAAAAGATTTTCCTCCATCGGCTGCAATCAGATCGTCCGCTTCAGGATTTTTTCTGTAATGATTTCCAAAAATCACAGGAACACCAAATGTCGCGGCCTCCAAAATATTATGCAAGCCTGCATCATGAAAGCCACCTCCTACCACAGCCACATCTGCATAGGAATAAAGTTTTGACAATAAACCAATGCTGTCGATGATCAGGACCTGGGAATTGAGAATTGCCGGCTTAGAATTTTTAATCTCGCTGTATAATAAAGCATTAGGAAAAGACTGTTTGAGATGGGCTACCTTTTTAAGATCATGAGGGGCGATGATCAGTTTCAAATCGGCATTCATTCTGGAAATCGTAATGGCTATTTTCTCCTCTGCCTGCCACGAACTCCCAAATACAATGGCCTGATGATCTCCTATAAAATCTGAAATAAAGTCAACGTAATTATTACGTTCCCTAAGCTGTTTTACTCTGTCAAATCTCGTATCTCCAGTAACTGAAGAATTATTAAGTCCTATACTTTTGGCTAAAGCAAAGGAAAATTCAGTTTGATGAAAAAACCAGTCCACATCTTTTTTGAGCTGTCTTACAAACCATTTTCCGTAAGAAGTAAAAAACGCCTGTCTTTCATAGAATAAAGCGGAGATCACAAAAATATTGGTTCCCTTCTGTTTCAGCTCAGCCAAAAGGTGATACCAGTAATCGTATTTAACGGTAAAGAACAATTCCGCATCAAACTGGGAAATAAATTCTTTTATGGTGCTTTTTTTATCGAAGGGCAAATAGCAGATCATATCTGCGATATGTTTCTTTTTTACAATATTTTCATAACCGGAAGGGGAAAAGAAGGTCACAAGGATCTTATATGCCGGAAATTTCTCTTTTAGCTTTTCCAAAACAGGAAGCCCCTGTTCATATTCGCCAAGGCTGGCCGCGTGCATCCAAATCACCTTATCTGAGGCGGAGAATGCAGCTTTTACTTTGTTCAAAGACTGCTTTCTTCCTTCAACTCCTTTTTTAGTTTTATCATTAAACCAAGAGAAAACTTTCATTCCGAAGATGAGCAGGTTGATAAATATGTTGTATAGGAAAGACATTTAATTATTTTTCAATTTCAATTCTGACATTATGAGCAGAGGCATTGGAGATGATAAGAAATTCCACTTCATCCTTAGATTTAACTGAAATACTTTCTCCTGCCTGTACAGAAAGATTTGGGGAATTATCTTTAGACTGTATCATTTGAATATCGCTACAAAAATAAAAACTACCATCAGGCTTCCTATTACAGATAAAATAGCTGTAGATAGCGGCACTCTAGGTTTCGCACTCTCATCAAAGGAATACCGGAACATATAATCCTGATTATTTATAAAAATCAGCATAATGAGTACAAATAAACATCTTAAAAATGTTTCCATGATCAGAAACTGAGCATATCTGTTCTTTTCTGTAATTTCTACAGGAAAATTAGCTGTTTCCGGATGTCTTAATGAATAAGCAAAAAAACAAAATAAAGCCGTCCCAATAACCGGGGTAAGAAAAGAATATCCCTTGCTTCCAAAATTATCGGCCTTTCCGTCAAAATCGAAATGTACGGGAATTCTTTTAGGAAGGGTTTTGTAATGTTTCAGGGTAAACCACCAGAAAAAAACCACCAATCCAAAATTAAAAATATCAAAAGCTGTGAAAATAATATTCTCCATTTCAGACCGTATTTAAGATTAGAGCACGTTTTTAATCACTCTCAGCTTATGGGTATGCTTATTCATTTCTTTGTTAAAGATTCCCGTAGAATCCAGGGTATCTATTCTCACTTTTCCTGAGGCATGAATGATCTTCTGATTCTCAAGCATAATTCCTACATGAATAATTTTACCTTCAGGGTTTTCAAAAAAAGCTAAATCACCGGGTTGGCTTTCTTCCACAAAACTTAAAGGTTCACCCACCTCTGCCTGCTGATAGGTATCTCTCGGCAGTTTAATATCATGAATTTTATAGACAAGCTGGGTAAAACCAGAACAGTCTACTGCAAAAAAACTCTTTCCACCCCATAAATAAGGTACATTAAGAAATTCCCTGGCCGCTAAAGCTATACTTTCCCGGAGGTCATGACTTCTTCTTGAGGCCACTGCAGGAAATTCCACCTCGGAACCCATTGAGAGAAGGGTTTTTCCGTCATTCATTAACACTGAAGAAAAATCTTCAGTCACTACGGTAACCTTTCTTTTTGCCAGTTCTTCCTCTGTTACAGGTTTCAGCTGCTTGGTATCCATCCATCCTTCATATCCGTCATAGTGCATTTTTATTCTGGTCCAGTTTTTATTCACTTCCAGAATGTCAGCACTTTCTCCAAACAGTATTTCCGTAACAATTTCCGCTCTGTCAGAATTCTCTGCGCGAACCGGTGCTACTGTAACATTACAAATTCCTTTATTCATTCATTCTAAATTAAAAGATTCAATGATTTAAAGATTAAAGAATTAGATTCCGCAAAATCTTTTAATTTTTTAATTTTTAAATCTTTTACCTATTTTCTTCTCAGAAAATTCACTCCGTCACGCAAAGGTAAAATAAGATTTTCAAAATCATCATCTTTTGCAATCAAATCATTGAGTTCTTTGATGACCTGTGTAGATCTCTGTTTAGGACTTTCCTCCAGTACTTTTCCATACCATAAAACGTTATCAAACATCACTACCGAACCCGTTTTTGTTCTGGGTTTGATCAGCCTGAAGTATTCCGCATAATTTTCTTTATCAGCATCTATAAAAACAAGATCAAAAATCTGATCGGTTTCTCTTAAAAATTCTTTGGCATCCTGAAGCTTAAAGTCAATTTGTTCCGCATATTCACTCTCAGTAAAATATTTTTTTGGCAGATAAGCAAGATCTTCATTCACATCCAGTGTGGTAATTTTCCCATCTTTAGCAAGTCCTGCCGTGAGACAAAGTGTAGCATAGCCTGTAAAAGTTCCTATTTCAAGCACATTTTTCGGCTGCATCATTTGGGAGATAATAGTTAAAAGCCTTCCCTGCTGATATCCTGATATCATATGCGGCTGTGTAGTCTTCTGATAGGTCTCTCTTCTCAGTTTTTTCAGAAGTTCAGGCTCTGAGGAACCATGTGTTTCCAGATACCTGTCCATTTCAGGATTTTTTTCTTCAAAAAAGCTCATACTGCAATTCTTTTATGTTATTCAAAATTACTTAAATAACCTGAGTTCGGGGCAAAAAATTATGTTTAAGTGGCTGACAGAAGGAAAAAGAGGCTGGAAATCATCCTTGTCAAGGTTTAGAAGCTTGACAAGGATTTGAATCTCACAAAAAGGAGGAAAATGAATTCCCCTTTTTTTTATATATATCTACCTCTCCATTACAAAGCTATACAATATTCACCTGGTGTACCACATACCCAACCCGGACAGCAGTCTTTTGTCACACGACAAATTATCTGTGGATTACAATCTTGAACAGCACCCAGTACATTTTTCATTTGTCCTCTTGAAAGTTTTTTTAAATTTTTCATATTTTTTAGTTTAGTATTAATTCCTACTCTTTAAGATTTTCGGATACCTCTGTATTTATTTCTCTTTAATGAGACTTAAATATAAACATTCTTTTAAAATAAATAATAGAATTAATAACAAACGGTTTATCATTTTTTAATCAATAGAATATTGAACTCATGTCCTTTACCTGATTTTTACTTTTTCTTGTGTCAATGCATGAATTCCCCAACATTATTTGAATGAGAGCGCAGCATTACCGACTGCCTTTTCTTCACAAAACGAAAAAAAATCATTTTTCCGGGAAAACCACAGTATAAAATACCGTGAAAATACGGATATGCTTGCATGAAAGATAGTTATACATTTGCATAGAACAAGGGGTAAAAACACTAAGACAAAATAATGAATGCAGAGGGAAAACTAATTAACACAGGGAATCGGAAGACCGCAGAGCTAAAAGGCAATGCGGATTCTTCATCTAAAAAAACTAAGACAGAAATATCCTACTCATTTTTTCAACGAATTATTTCATTATTGAAAAAAGAAGAATTAATTTGATTAAAAAAAAATCCCGAATGACTTCGGGATTTTTTTTATGGGTATGTTTCAATTACTTCTTAGGAGCAATATCCATTAATTTCATGAATTCATCCAGTTTAGGCATAATGATGATTTCTGTTCTTCTGTTTTCCGCTCTTCCCGAAACACTCATATTGGTTGCTTTAGGATTGTATTCGGAACGTCCTCCCGCAGTAATTCTTGCCGGATCTACACCAAATTGCGTCTGAAGAACCTTCGCAATTGCCGTACCTCTCAATGCAGAAAGATCCCAGTTATCTCTTGGCAGGTTAGGTGAGCTTAAAGGTGCATTATCTGTATTACCTTCAATCAATACAGAATATTTATCATAATCATTGATTACCTTAGCTACTTTTCCTAACACTTCCTGAGCAGCAGGCAGTACATTGTAATCGCCTGTTTTGTATAACATTTTATCAGAAAGAGAGATCATTACCACTCCTTTCAACACTTTCACCTGTACATCATCATCCGCTACATTATCAAGAGATCTTTTAAGCTTGTTGGATAATGCCATATTGAGACTGTCATTTTTAGCATTGTTTGAGATCAGCTGTTTGATATATGAATTGGAAGCATTGATTTCCCCAACCAGTTTATCAATATTAGCTGAACTTTTTCCCGTATTTGAAAGACATGCATCCAGAGATGATTTCAAAGCATCATGCTGGCTTTTTAAAAGGCTATTTTCACCTGACAATGCAGAATTTTGAGACTTTAAATCCTGGATCTCTCTTTGTCTTTCCCCGATATTTTCAATACACTGCTTATAATTGGAGCTTAATGCATCATACTGCTTTTTACTGACACAAGATGTCAATGCCAACGCCATTGCAGATACTCCTAAAATTTTAATAATCTTCATATGTAATCATTTTTAGACGAATCAAAGTTAGGAAAATTGAATTGAATATTATGGATTATCTTTGCATAAAAGAAATCTTCAATATACCTTTTGGAAAAATTTAGTTTTAAAAATCAGCTTGAAAACCTTGTCAGAAATCCGGAAACTCACAGCTATCTTCTGGCTGTAAGCGGAGGTGCCGATTCTATGGTGATGGCCTCTCTTTTTAAGGGTTTGGGGCTTAATTTTCAGATAGCTCATATCAACTATAAACTCCGGGGTGAGGATTCTGATCTGGATCAAAAAACGGTTCAGGATTTTTGTGAGAAAAATCATATTCGTTTTCACTTGTATAAGGTTTCAGAAAAAGATAATAAACCGGAAAATTCTATTCAGCTTTGGGCAAGAGAAATCCGTTACCGCTTTTTCAGGGAAATTCAGCAGCAGGAAAACCTTGAATTTCTTGTTACCGCCCATCATCTGAATGATCAGCTGGAAACTTTCCTCATCAATCTTTCCAAAGCTTCCGGAATCAATGGGCTGAGTGGTATTCCCGCAAATAAAAATAATATAATCCGACCTCTTCTCAATTTTTCAAAAAAAGAAATTTATGAATACGCTGAGGAAAACAGAATCGATTTTCGGGAAGATCTGTCTAACAAAAAAAGCGATTATTTAAGAAACAAAATCAGAAATGAGATCGTTCCCAAGCTTATGGAAATCAATGAACATTTTCTGGAAAATTTCAAAAAAAGCTCTTCTTATCTGAATCAGGCTAAAGATTTTGTAGAAAAACAGATTGATGAAATTGAAAATAAGCTTACAGTATTTAACCCTGAGCATAAAATCTTATCCAAAGAAAAGCTGTGTCAGGAAAGTGTTTTCGTACAGTTTGAGATTTTAAAGAAATACGGATTCAACAAGGAAGAAGAAATCCCCAAAATTTTCGCAGCGGAAAATGGCAGCTCTTTTTTTTCAAAAGACTATCAGCTTATAATCAACCGCGATGAATTAATTTTCATCAGTAAAAACCATAAGCAGGAAACAGAAGATGAAATTATTTTGGGTGAAAATTTTGATTTTTCCGAAAACCTAGTGAACATCAGCCTTGAAAACACCATTGAAAATATTGATGGAATCAATAACGGTTTTGAGTGGTATTTTGATGCCGCAAAACTTCAGTTTCCATTACGTTTAAGAAAACAGCAGGACGGCGATGAGTTTTATCCTGTTGGTTTTTCAGGGAAAAAGAAAGTTTCTAAGTTTTTTAGGGACGAAAAATTATCTATTTTAGCGAGGCCAAAAATTTGGATCCTGTGTGACAGCAACAATTCCGTGCTTGGAATTGTACCCTTCAGACAGGACAGACGATATGCAAGTGATGAGAAAACGCAAAGTATTCTCAAAATTTTTAATGAAAAGAAAAAATGAAATTTAGAAACTGGTTTTTAGCAGTACTTCTGTTTTTAGCGGCAGGAATCAATGCCCAGATCAAGAACCCTGTAAAGTTTAAGTTCACAGTAAACGACTTAGGGAACAACCAATATGAAGCGGTTTTAAATGCTACGATGGAAAGCGGCTGGCATATTTACTCCAAAGATCTTCCTGAGGATACAGGAATTCCTACCGAGTATAAAGTTTCAGGGAAAAACATCGAACTGATCGGAAAGTTTACTGAAGTTGGTAAGAAACACGAAGAGTTTTCAGAAGCTTTTGGGGGAACAATTGTTTTTTATTCTAATTCTGCCGGTTTCAAACAGAAATTTAAATTAAAAGACCCTGCAAAACCTGCAGACGTTACTTCTGAAATTACATATCAGACTTGTGACGACAGGGTTTGCCTGGCTCCGAATACTTTAGAGTTCAATCAAAAAGTAACTCCAAAAGGAGCCGTTGAGGAAACTGCAGAGGAAAAAACGGATGCTATAAAAGATTCGGTAAAAACTATAGAAACGGTGGCTGCAGCTCCTGCAAAAGGAGAAGTAACGGTTACGGAAACCTCAAAACTGGACCCAAAACAGCTAAAAATAGCAACGATTGATTTCCAGAAACCTTTGACGGATTGCGGAACAGCCGTGGAAGAAGTCGGAGAAAATTACTGGACTTATTTATTTTTAGGATTTGTAGGCGGTTTAATCGCCTTATTGACTCCATGTGTTTTCCCGATGATCCCGCTGACGGTTTCGTTCTTTACGAAAGGGAATAAAAATAAGGCAAAAGGTAAAAGAGATGCGCTGATTTATGGATTTTTCATTCTCCTGATCTTTGTTCTTCTGAGCCTGCCTTTTCATCTGATCGACGGGATTGCCGGAAATATCTTCAATGAAATATCTACAAGCGTATGGCTGAATATTGCCTTCTTTATCATATTCATCTTTTTCGCAGGAAGTTTCTTCGGATACTATGATATCACGCTGCCGAGCTCTATTGCCAATAAATCTTCGAAAGCGGAGGAAGCAGGAGGAATCATCGGGATTTTCTTCATGGCACTGACGCTGGTTATTGTTTCTTTCTCGTGCACAGGACCTATCCTGGGAAGCTTACTGGGAAGTGCGGTAACGGGATCTACCAACGTTCCTATGCTGCTTACCTTTGCACTAGCAGGATTCGGGCTGGCGTGGGCCATTGTTTTTGGATTGCTGGCTTTATTCCCGCAGGCTTTGCAGAGTCTTCCGAAATCCGGAGGATGGATGAATACGGTAAAAGTGGTTCTTGGTTTTGTAGAACTGGCTTTGGCTTTAAAATTCTTATCCAAGGCGGATTTGGTTTCAAAGACTTTCTTATTAAAAAGAGAGCTTTTTATTGCTATCTGGATTGTCATTGCATTGGGACTGGCCCTTTATTTATTCGGAATTATAAGGTTTCCGCATGACGATAAAAAGCCGAAAATTTCTGTTACAAGGAAGATATTGGGCGCTCTGGGAATAGGCTTTGTGATCTACCTGATCCAGGGATTAATTCCTGCTGAACGTCCAAAATTACAGCTGTTAAGCGGAATCCTGCCTCCATTGAATGTAAGTTATCTTCATGATGAAAAGGACGGAATTCTGGGAATGCATCCTGAACATGATTTCTTTAAAGCTGTTGAACTGGCTAAAAAGGAAAATAAACCAATTTTGATCGACTTCACCGGATATGGCTGTGAAAACTGCCGTAAAATGGAGGAATTCGTATGGAGCGAGCCGGACATCCTCCCGATTTTACAGAATGACGTGGTATTGGCATCTCTGTATGTGGATGACAAGGAAGAGCTTCCTGAGGATCAGAAAACAAAAATAGATCTTGGGGACGGACAGGTAAAAAAGGTAAAAACGATTGGTGACCGGTGGAGCTTATTCCAGCAGGTGAATTTCAACAACAATTCCCAGCCGCATTATGTTCTGATAACACCGGATGGAAAAGTAATCAACTCTCCTGTATCCGGATATATGCCGAAAGAGGATTTTAAAAAATTCCTGGAATGTGGTGTGAATTATTATAAAACTACAAAGTAAAATTTACTTTAAACATACTAAGCCTTACCATTTTATTTGGTAAGGCTTTTTTATATTCTTAATAGATATTTTCATAAGTCTTTTAAAGTTCTAAATATCTTTCAGTTTCTCTTATAAAAACAATCTGAGAAAACCACTTAAACAAATAATAATCACACTCTTAAAAAATCACAAAACATTGTGAATATAAAACATCACAAGTCTTTTCTGTGTTAAATATTTTATGAATTTATAATTTAATTACCATTTTTCAATTTTAGGTATAAACTTTGTATAGGTTCCTTCAAATAAGTATCAACACTTTACTTTTTATCAAAAACCGTTTAACATTTAAAAATATTAATTATGGCTGAAGTAATTGCACAAGAAAAGCAAGGAGGCAAACAAAAGAAAAAATTAATCCGGGTAGATATGACTCCAATGGTGGATCTGGGATTTTTACTGATCACATTTTTCATGTTCACTACCAATTTTACAAAACCCAATGTGATGGATCTGGGGCTCCCGGCAAAAGATCCTAATCCTCACCCTATTACCGATGTAATTATGGATCAGAACCAGGTTACCTTCATTCTCGGGAAAGACAACAGGGTATTTTATCATCAGAGTAATGAAAAAGATTTAACTACAGCAAACCTGAAAGAAACAGATTTCAGCGGGGTGAAAATTTCTAAGATCATTTCTGAAGCTTATAAAAATGCACCAGTGCCGGAGAACTTTACAATTATTGTAAAACCGACTGATGATGCCAGTTATAAAAACTTCGTGGATGTCCTGGACAATATCGCGATCTCTAAAAAAGAAAGATACGGTATTACAGATATAAAACCATGGGAAAAGAAAATTTATACCGAATTAACCCAATAGGATAAAAGAGCATTTTTATAATGCTCTTTTTTATTTAAATTTGAAGAAACAACTAAAATTATGCTGAACTTTGAAAGAAAAGGAAACGGGAAAGAAACTTTGGTGCTGCTTCACGGCTTTATGGAAAACCTTTCTATCTGGAGTGATATGGAACCGCATCTTTCCGGAGATTTTTCACTGTTTAAAATAGATCTTCCAGGCCATGGACAATCTGATATTCTTGCGGAAGTTCATACGATGGAACTGATGGCTGATGAAGTGAAAAAAGTTTTAGATCATCAAAAACTGGACAAAGTACATCTTTTGGGACATTCCATGGGAGGATACACTTCACTGGCTTTTGCAGAAAAATATCCTGAAGCTCTTAAAAGCCTGACCTTATTCTTCTCCACTTATTTTCCTGACGATGAAGAGAAAAAACAGCAGCGGATTAAAAGCTACAGGATCATCAAGGATGCATTTCCCCATTACGTAAGGGCGGGAATTCCGAATCTTTTCACTCCCAATGAAAGAGATGTTCTGGAAGGCAAAATTGAAACTGCTCTTGAGACCGCACTTTCTACCAACAATATGGGAGCTCTTGCCTGTGTAAAAGGTATGGTGGAAAGAACGGACAAAAAACATATTATGGAAAATCTGGAAGCTAAAATTTTAGTATTGGCAGGAAAACACGATAACGCTGTAAAAACAGATACGATGATTAAACATCTACCGGACAGAACCAATATAAAATCTTATATCCTGGACTGTGGACACAACGGTCACTGGGAAAAACCGGGCATCTGTGCGGAAATTATCAATACGGAACTTCTTCACAACCTGCCCAAAAAATTGGTCTTGTAAATACCCGGAAATAGCTTACTTGGCCGGTATATATTCAAAATTTCTTGTATCTTAGTAAGGAATAATTATTTTATGGGTTTATTCTCGTTCAAAAAAAAGAAACCGCCGGTCATCGGCCTTACGCTTTCGGGTGGAGGAATGCGTGGAATTGCCCATATTGCTGTACTGAAAGCGCTGGAAGAATATAATCTGAAACCGCATATCATTTCAGGAACCAGCGCCGGCTCTATTGTGGGAGCATTTTATTCCTTCGGAAAATCTCCTGATGAGATGATGGATATTGTAAAACAAACGACATTCTTTTCAAGGTCTTACCTGAAACTTTCTAAAAATGGTATTTTCAGCTCAAATTTCATCTTAAAACTTTTTAATGATCATTTTCCAGAAGATGATTTTAAAATTTTAAAAATCCCCGTTTATGTTGCCGCTACAGAAATGACCCACGGAATTGTGGATTTCTTTTCAGAAGGCCAGCTTTTCGGACCACTTCTGGCTTCGACAAGTGTGCCGTTTATTTTGCCTCCTGTGAGAATGGGTGAAAAAATATATGTTGACGGAGGTGTTTTAGATAATCTTCCTATAGAGCCGATCATCGATAAATGTGACCTTCTAATTGCCTCCCATGTCAATTCAATAAGCTATGATGAATTAAATAAAATGAGTCTGATGAAGGAATTCGACCGTATTCTCCATTTAGCGATCGCAAAATCAGTCTACTCTAAAGCAAAGTCCTGTGACATTTTTTTAGATCCGCCTAAAATGACGAAATTCAGCTTGTTCAGTAAGAAAAACCTTGATATCATGTTTCAGGAAGTATACGAATACACTTGTGAAGAACTAGAAAACAAGGGATACACCAAAGATTTAAGCATCGGAGTGTAAATGTTTGGGCGTTTTATGGAATTCATACCGCAATTTTCCTTACAGTTCCTCTTGCTCCAGTCTCTTCTTAAATGTTTCAATAGTATCCGGAAGAGATTCATTAGATTTTCCACCTGCTGCGTTGATGTGTCCGCCACCGCTGAAATACTTTCTGGAAAACTGGTTCACATCCACATCATCCTTGCTTCTGAAAGAGATCTTGATAAAATCATCATACAGATCTTCCATAAAGAAAGCCGCCATTTTTACTCCTGCAATGCTCAGTCCATAATTTACAAAACCTTCCGTATCTCCTTTCTGGAAACCGAATTCTTTCAGCTCGTTTCTAGTAAGAGACAACACAGCTACTTTGCCATCATTCACAACCTCTATCCTTCCCAGCACGAGAGCAAGAAGATGAAGCCGGGAAACCGTGTTGGTATCCCATGTATTTGAAGTTATAACGGAAGGATCAGCTCCTTTTTCTATTAAGTTAGCAATAATCCTGTGAGTCGTTGCGCTTGTGGAGCGGAAACGGAAACCGCCTGTGTCCGTCATGATCCCTGTATAAAGACATTCTGCTATATCCAGATTCACCAGCTTTTCATCTTCCATTGCTTCAATAAAATGATAAATCATTTGTGAAGTGGCAGGAATTACTGTATCGGAGTACACAAAATCAAAGTTTTCCGGCTGCTGATGGTGGTCGATGAGAATTTTTTTAGCTTTGGAATTGATCAGCCATTCCCCTAATAATCCTATTCTTGAAGGAGAATTAAAATCAAGACAGAAGATAACGTCTGCACCACTGATCAGATCAAATGCATACTTTCTTTTATATTCCCCGATGATTACCTTTTTAGATTCCGGCATCCATTTCAGAAATTTCGGAAAATCATTGGGAACAATTACTTCAGCCGGAATCCCTTTCGCCCCAAGATAATGCTTCAACCCAAGGCTGGAGCCTATGGCATCACCATCCGGGTTATAGTGGGTAAGGATAATTATTTTGTTTTCAGGCGTAAGTAATGTATTGATATCTAAAAGTTCTGCTGGTGTAAACATCGTGTGTTTATTTTTCTTTAAATTTGAGTTTTCAAAGATAGAGCTTTTAAATAAATCATCTAAATATTATTTCTTTACACAAAATTTTATCTCTTAGTGCAGTTTGTCAATATTGGAATAAAAAGCATTTCAAATAATTTCTAAAAAAAGATGAGTAAAATTTGTAACTTTTAAAAATTTCTATATCTTTGCAACCTGAAAATTAATAGATTAATTACGATTTAAATATATAGTAATGAGTAAAAGAACATTCCAGCCATCAGAAAGAAAGAAAAGAAACAAACACGGTTTCAGAGAAAGAATGTCTACGCCAAATGGTAGAAGAGTTTTGGCAGCAAGAAGAGCTAAAGGCAGAAAGAGTTTAACTGTTAGTGCAGCCCGCGCTAAGAGATAATATCTCGAATTATCATATACAGATCATGCTTGAAAAGAAGTTTTTCAGGCATTTTTTGTTGTTAAAATTTCCTAAAGTTTAAGGTTTTTAAGCTTCTTTTTTCTATTTTTAAGATCTGAAAAAATATTTTAGAAATAGCACTATAAAATTGAATTATGCCGCATACACATATCTCCGGAGATAATATTATAAGCTTACAGCACGCAAAAATTGCGCAAAAAAACTTCACTGTTCTTTCTGACGTTAATCTTAACATCAAAAAGGGCAGGTTCTGTTACCTCATCGGAAAAACCGGTTCCGGAAAAAGCTCGCTTCTGAAAACACTTTACGGACACATTCCTTTAGCATCAGGACATGGATCTGTGGTAGGTTTCGAACTTGCCAAACTGAAACCATCAGACATTCCTAACCTACGAAGAAAACTAGGAATTGTATTCCAGGACTTTCAGCTGCTTTCTGACAGAACGGTTGAAAAAAACCTGAAATTCGTCCTTGAAGCAACAGGATGGAGCGATAAAATAAAAATGGAAGACCGCATCAACGAAGTTCTGGGAAGCGTAAACATGAAAAGTAAGAAGCACAAGATGCCGCATGAACTTTCAGGTGGAGAGCAGCAACGTATCGCTATTGCAAGAGCTTTACTGAATCATCCGGATCTTATCCTAGCGGATGAGCCTACAGGAAACCTTGACCCTGAAACATCCAACGAAATCATGACGCTTCTGAAGCAGGTAGCCCTTGAAAACGGCGCTGCTGTAGTAATGGCGACACATGATTACCATATGATCCAGAATTTCCCGGGAGAAGCGATCAGATGTGAAGACGGAAAAGTTTCCGTGTTGGATACTGCAGAATTATTTGAGTAAAATTGAAAAGTTAGAGTCGAAAGATAAGCTGTACCTTGATCTTTTAACGTCTAATCTCTAGATTCTATTTCCTAAAGACATGAAACTCCTTCGTGAGTTCAAGATATTGGTCCGAGTATTGTCTCGGACTTTTTTCTATCACAAAATCAGACTCCTCCACTGTCTTTTCTTTGAACGAAAACTCAAGAACTAATCTTTTCGTTTTTGAATTCTCGATCCCTTTAATAGCAACTTTTCGATTTAAGAGCAAACGATTCTCTATTGCTATTTCAGTAAAGACACTTTCTGCTTCAACAGGAATAATCACCGACAAAATACCATGATCAGACAGAAACTTTGCAGAAGCAGAAATAAGCTGGTGAAAATTCAGCTCCACAGTCTGCCGTGCTATTTTATCTTTATCAGATGCGGATTCTTCAAAATAAGGAGGGTTTGAAATGATCAGATCAAATTTCTTTTCTGTTTCAAAGGTTTTAAGATCCTGATGGATATTTTTCAGTCTTGAATGAAAAGGAGAATGTTCGAAATTCGTTCTGGTAAGCATAGCTGCGTCTGCATTGATATCGAGTCCAAAAAAAGAAGCGCGGTTATTTCTTTGGGCAAGCATTAACGAAATCAGGCCGGTTCCTGTTCCTACCTCCAAAACTTCCGAAGCATTCTTCACATGAGCCAGAACACCCAGCAAAACACCATCTGTTCCTACACGGAAGACATCTTTTGACTGTTGGATTTCAAAATATTTAAATTTAAAAGGCTTCACTATAAATTTGTAGGTAGCGTAATGGTAAATGTAGATCCCTTCCCTACTTCCGATTTCACTGCGATCTCTCCTTTGTAGTCTTCAATCATTTTTCTCACCATAGAGAGTCCAAGTCCCATACCGCTGTTTTTAGAGGTAAAATTAGGCTCAAATATTCTTTCGTACATATTTTCAGGAATCCCGATTCCGTTATCCTGTATGGAAATCATTACTCTTCTCTGGTGCTGTTCCACATCTACGTTGATGATCAGCTTACGTTCATCACTTTGAGCCTGCTTTGCATTAGTAACAAGGTTGGTAATGATCCTGGAAAGATAAATCCTATCCATATTGATCATAATATTACCTTTATTGGAGTGCATAAAAATACTGTCATCGTTGAAAACACGCAGAATATCTTCCACTTCAGTATTAAGGTTGATGACCTCATTATTTTTTTCAGGAAGCTTTGCAAATTCTGAGAAAGCTGACGCAACAGTCGCAATCAGGTCAATCTGATCTACCATGGTTTTGCTCATCTGTTTTACCTTTTCTCTGATGTTTGGATCTTCAGGATCAAATTTTCTTTCAAAATTCTGTATGGTAAGCTTCATTGGGGTGAGAGGGTTTTTCACCTCATGCGCCACCTGTTTTGCCATTTCTCTCCAGGCCTCTTCAGACGCTTTGAAACGCAGTCTTTCTTTCTGATCCTGGATCTGCAGGATCATCCTGTTATAAGCCCTTGCCAATGCATTAAGCTCATCATTTTTATAATATCTGATAGGTCGCATCTCATTTTCAAACAATGTAATGCGGGTAATCATATCCGAAAATTTAGTGATATTTTTTGCCAGGCTGTTAGAAGTTACCCAGCTTATCCAGATACTGAACAGAATCAGGAAAATATCTACCAATAAAATGTATTTAATATATTGATGGAGAACATCAAGATAGGCAGATTCATTGTGATACAGAGGAATATATACAATTCCTATAGGTTCGAGCTCATTGTTCTTTAAAAGAAGATAAGACGAGGTACGTCCTGCATCTTTTGTTTTGTCATAACCTTTAATATCAACTCTGGAATCGGTAGCTAGAATTTTGTTGACAATATTGAGCGGGATGGTTTTCTGGTCAATAAGGCTTTCATCTTTATTGGAGAGAAGATAATCTCCCTTAAGATCATAGATGATAATATCGTGCTGGTTGATATCTGCTATTTCAAAAATCTTATTTCCCAGGACCTGTTGCAAATCCTCTGTTTCAACAAGCGTACGGCTGACTGCATAATCCAGGTATCTCATCACCGCGTTGGTCTTCTCCTGCATATCGATATTACTCTGCTGCAGGGAATTGTTCCTTAAAACAAAATAGGGAACCAGTGATGTAGCAACAACACTTAAAAAACATACGAGTAAGAATCCGAAAAACACCCGGTTTCTTAAGCTGTATCCTTTGTATTTACTTATTGGCATCCTACTTTTTAATTAACCTAGCAATATACTTACCAATGATGTCAAATTCTAAATTAACTTTATCTCCGATTTTAAGATGCTGCATATTCGTAAACTCCCAGGTATATGGAATAATCGCTACAGAAAACTGTGTCTCTTCACTTTTTGCCACTGTAAGACTTATACCATTTACCGTGATAGAACCTTGTGGAACCGTTACAAAACTACCATCATCCTCATATTTAATGGTAATAAAATAGCTTCCGTCTTTATTTTCAATTCCTGCTACTTCACCGGTTTTGTCAACATGTCCCTGTACAATATGTCCGTCCAGTCTTCCATCCATCTTCATGCATCGCTCAAGATTTACCACAGTCCCTATATCCCATTTTCCAAGATTGGTCTTTTCGAGTGTTTCATTGATTGCCGTTACCACATATTGATGATCCTTAATCTCAACAACTGTAAGGCAGCACCCATTATGAGCAAGACTTTGGTCTATTTTTAGTTCGCTGGTAAAAGGGCATGTTAATGTGAAATCTATGTTGCTTCCTTTTTCTTCAATTTTTTCAATAACGCCAACTGCTTCAATAATTCCTGTGAACATATTATTTTTTGCTAAATTTGTAAATTATAATCTTCAAAGATAATCAAAATGAGCCCAAAAAACCATAAAGTACGAGTAGGAATTTCAATCGGTGATTTTAACGGCATCGGTCTGGAGATCATCATGAAATCCCTGAGTGACAAAACCATTACGGATTTTTTCACTCCGGTGATTTTTGGCTCGGGGAAGTTATTTACCTTCCAGAAAAATATTTTCAAGCTGAATCTGAATTTCAACTACATTAATGAAGCATCACAGGCTCAGGCAGGAAAACTGAATATGGTGAACCTTACCAAGGATAATGTGAATGTAGAATTGGGTGTCCCTACAGAAGAATCTACCAAAATGGCTATTGATTCCCTGGAATTGGCTACCGAAGCCTTAATGAAAGGAGAGATCGACGTTCTTGTTACAGCGCCTATCAACAAGGATGAAATGATAAAGATGGGCTTTAAGCATGCAGGACACACAGGATATTTTGAGGAAAAATTCAGTAAAAAAGGACTGATGTTCCTGGTTACAGAAGAACTGAAAGTAGCTGTTTCTACACACCATATTCCGATTGCCAGTGTTGCAGAAAATATTTCCAAAGAAAAAATAAAAAAACAGATCAGAGCCCTGAACCAGACATTAATTGAAGATTTCTGCATACAGAAACCGAAAATTGCAGTATTGGGACTGAATCCTCATGCTGGAGACGGAGGCGTGATCGGAAAAGAAGAGATTGAGATCATAGAACCGGCAATAAAAGAACTTTCTGATAATGGAATACTGGCCTTTGGACCTTATCCTGCAGACAGTTTCTTCCAACCTAATAAATATAAAAGTTTTGATGCTGTTTTAGCAATGTACCATGATCAGGGGCTTGCCCCATTCAAAACATTAGCCTATGAAGAAGGGGTGAATTATACGGCAGGACTTCCGTTCATTAGGACTTCTCCTGACCACGGAGTCGCCTACGATATTGCCGGAAAAAACATTGCTGATGAGCAGAGTTTTACTGAAGCCATCTTTACTGCTATTAAAATTTTCAGGAACAGAAGCGAATATAACGATCTGATGAGCAATCGTATGCAGCCGAGAAAGATGGTTGTAGACAATGGAGTGGATGAAGATCTTCCGGACGAAAACGAAGGATAAATTGTTAAAACAAATTTTAAATTAATTTGTTATGGATTTTATTTGTTATTATAAAAAAATTGCATATTTTTGCACACTCATTTTATGGACAAGTTAAGAAACTATGACGTAAGCTTTTCCGGACTTAAAAACGGAAAGCACGTGTTCAAATTTGAGATAGATAAAACGTTCTTTCAATTATTTGACACTGAACAGGAATTTACAAATCCTAAAATAACAGCAGATGTTTTTCTTGAAAAGCACACTACATTTTTAGAATTTGAGATCAAAGTACATGGAACAGTAGAGCTTATTTGTGATATCACAAATGATGAATTCAGCTATCCTATTGAAAACGAGATCGGAATTTTAGTGCATTTTGGTGAAGAATACGACGACAGCAATGAAGACGTCATTACCATTCCAGCATCAGATCACGCATTCAATGTGGCACAGCTGATCTACGAAAATGTACAGCTTTCTATACCGATGAAAAAAATTTCACCGAATGTAAGCGATGAAGATCTGGAAATTCTAAACAGGTTCAGTCCAAAAGATATTGAGGAGCCCGAAGAGGAAAATCATGACAGTGATCCCAGATGGGACGCGCTGAGAAAGTTAAAAGACAATAATTAAATAAAATAATTTAAATATGATGAGATGATGAATCTCATCGCTCATCAATTAAAAAAGTTATTCAAAATGGCACATCCTAAGAGAAGACAGTCGTCCACAAGAAGAGATAAGAGAAGAACTCATTATAAAGCAGTAGTTCCTCAATTAGCTAAAGATGCAACAACTGGTGAACTTCACCTTTACCACAGAGCTCACTGGCATGAAGGAAAACTTTACTACAGAGGTAAAGTAGTATTGGAAAAAGAAGTAGCAACTACAGAAGAAAACTAAGAGTCGCTTTTTCACTGAAAAAGCCTCATTTTAATACAAAAACCGCTCAATTTTGATAAAATTAGGCGGTTTTTTGTTGTTTTTTGCGTTTTTTTGGTATCTTTGGGACAAAATCAAATATCAAATTTATGGACATTAAAGACATACAAAATCTTATCAAGTTTGTATCTAAAGCTGAAGTTTCAGAAGTAAAATACAAAACTAAAGATTTCGAAATCACTATTAAAACTCCATTAGCCGGTAACGATGCGGTTTATGCACAGCCGGCAGTTTACCACACAGCTCCTCAGGCTGCAGCGGCGCCTGCTCCTGTAGCAGCTCAAGCAGCGGCTCCTGTTGAAAAAGCAGAAGCAGTATCTGATGACAGCAAATATGTGGCTATCAAATCTCCTATGATCGGTACTTTCTACAGAAAACCTTCACCGGATAAAGATGTATTTGTAAATGTAGGTGATGAAGTTTCCGCAGGAAAAGTAGTTTGCGTAATCGAAGCAATGAAGTTATTCAACCAGATTGATTCTGAGATCAGCGGAAAAATCGTGAAGATTTTGGTAGATGATGCTACTCCGGTAGAATATGACCAGCCTTTATTCTTAGTAGATCCATCTTAATTTAGAAGTTAGATGTTAGACATTAGATGTTAGACTTAATTCTGCATTCAAAATAACATTATCTAATTTTCAAATTATCTAATTTTCAAATTGAAGAAGATGTTCAAAAAAATATTAATAGCCAATCGTGGCGAAATTGCAATGCGTATTTTACGTACCTGCAAAGAAATGGGGATCAAAACCGTTGCAGTATACTCTACTGCAGATAAAGACAGTCTTCACGTAAGATTTGCTGATGAAGCAGTTTGTATAGGTCCTGCTATGAGTAAGGACTCTTACCTTAAAATCCCTAACATTATTGCTGCAGCAGAAATCACTAATGCTGACGCTATCCATCCAGGTTACGGATTCCTGTCTGAAAATGCCAATTTCTCCAGAATCTGTCAGAAAAACAACATCAAGTTTATTGGTGCTTCTCCTGAACAGATTGAAAAAATGGGTGATAAGGCAAACGCCAAAGCAACGATGAAAGCGGCAGGAGTACCATGTGTACCTGGTTCTGACGGATTAATCGAATCTTACGAGCATGCTGTAAAAGTGGCCGAAGAAACAGGATACCCTGTAATGATCAAAGCTACTGCAGGTGGTGGTGGAAAAGGGATGAGAGCCGTATGGAAAGCTGAAGACCTTAAAGATCACTGGGAATCTGCGATTCAGGAAGCTGTGGCAGCCTTCGGAAACGGAGGAATGTACATGGAGAAACTGATCGAAGAACCAAGACATATCGAAATCCAGGTTGCTGGTGACCAATTTGGTAAAGCTTGCCACCTTTCTGAAAGAGACTGTTCTGTACAGAGAAGAAACCAGAAACTGACTGAAGAAACTCCTTCTCCGTTCATGACTGATGAACTCCGTGAGAAAATGGGTGAAGCTGCTGTAAAAGCTGCAGAATTCATTGGATATGAAGGAGTGGGAACTATTGAATTCCTTGTAGACAAGCACAGAAATTTTTATTTCATGGAGATGAATACAAGAATTCAGGTAGAGCACCCAATTACTGAGCAGGTAATTGATTATGACCTGATCAGAGAGCAGATCCTTCTGGCTGCAGGAACACCTATTTCAGGAATCAACTACTACCCGAAATTACACTCAATTGAGTGCAGAATTAATGCTGAAGATCCTTATGCAGATTTCAGACCATCTCCGGGAAAAATCACAGGATTAAATATACCTGGCGGACACGGAATCAGAGTAGACACCCACGTGTATTCAGGATATACCATTCCTTCCAATTATGACTCAATGATCGCTAAGCTTATCACTACTGCTCAAACCCGTGAGGAAGCTATCGCTAAAATGAAGCGTGCACTGGAAGAATTCTATATTGAAGGAGTAAAAACAACTATTCCCTTCCACAGACAGCTGATGGATAATGAAGATTATCTTGCAGGAAACTATACAACAAAATTCATGGAAGATTTTGTAATGGATAGAAAGTATGATAATCACTAAGATTATTGATATATAAATTTTAAACTGCCTCGTTTTTGAGGCAGTTTTTTTTATACCTGATTACAGTGATCTATTTTTTTTTGAAATATTTATATGTATTCCAAGAATATCTTCAATCGCCCTGCCCATCAGGAATTGGTAACTCCTCAATATAGAATTCCATAAACCACTGATTACCAACAAACAATTTACCTAACACTTGTTAGTCGAAGAATTACGACACTTTTTAAAATTTTTCCAAAAACTTTTTTTTGATAATATAATTACTTCTAAATTTGGTGACATAAGATATCAAATCATACAATATTAACATTTAAAATTTACTAATCATGGCAGAAAGAAATTCAAGAGGAATTCTAAAATTCAATGGCGGTGAGGGACAGAAGTTATTAAAACTTAACTACAGTGTATCCCGATCTACAGACGTATCAGGAAGAGTGGCATCAGATCCTTCTAATGCTCTTATCAAAATTACAGTAGAAGCTACAGAAAAATCAGATATTCTGGAAAGTCTTCTTAACGGAAAATACAAGCCTACAACCGGTGAAGTTACATTCAACAAGTCTCACGAAGAAGGAACACTGACTACTTTGAAATGGGAAAACGGATATGTAATCCAACACGAAGTAGATTTTGATGCGGTGGATGACAACAGTATGTACATCAGCTTTGTAGTAAGTGCAGAACTTATTGATTTGGGTAATTCTTCTTATAGAGCAGAATGGCCTACATCTTAAGAATGTAATTTTCAACATCAAAAAACAGCAGACAGAATGGTAAACCCGAAGCAAGGGATACTGTTCTGTCTTTTTTGTTATTCAGAAATAGATGTACATGGAGCAAATATGATAAAAACACCATTTTAAAAATAATGCAAATTGTTCCGGAAAGATATAAAACCTACGCCCTTTGATCAGGAAGAGAAATATTTTCTAAAACAGCAGAACATAGCCTTAAAATATACTTTAAATCCTCAAGTGTACTGTATTATGTTTTTGTTCATGCATCTCATTAATAATGCTTAAATTTGTCGAAAACCGAAACATATGTCAACAGCAGCAACAGCAAAAAACTCACAGTATTTTATTGACCTTGAAGACAAACATGGAGCCCATAACTATCACCCTCTTCCAGTGGTTCTTGACCGCGGTGAAGGCGTTTTTGTATGGGATGTGGAAGGCAATAAATATTATGACTTTCTTTCAGCATATTCTGCTGTGAACCAAGGACATTCCCACCCTAAAATTGTAGCAGCTTTGGTAGACCAGGCTCAAAAACTGGCTCTGACATCAAGAGCATTTTACAATTCAAAATTAGGCGAGTATGAGCAAAAAATCACTTCCCTTTTTGGATTTGATAAGGTACTTCCTATGAATTCCGGGGCTGAAGCCGTAGAAACAGCCGTAAAATTAGCCAGAAAATGGAGCTATGAAGTAAAAGGAATTTCAGAAAATGCAGCTAAGATCATCGTATGCGAAAATAATTTCCACGGAAGAACAACTACCATTGTTTCTTTCTCCAATGATCCCGATGCTAACCAGAACTATGGACCTTTCACACCAGGATTCATAAAAATTCCTTACAATGACATTCCAGCATTAGAAGAAGTGCTGAAAAGAGAAGCAGGAAATATCGCTGCATTTTTAGTGGAGCCTATTCAAGGTGAAGCCGGTGTTTATGTTCCAGACGAAGGTTTCTTGAAAAACGCTTCTGAATTATGTAAAAAATATAATGTACTGTTCATCGCAGATGAGGTGCAGACGGGTATCGCAAGAACAGGCCAGCTCATTGCCTGCCACCATGAAAATGTACAGCCTGATATTCTTATTTTAGGAAAGGCGCTTTCCGGAGGCATGTATCCTGTTTCTGCAGTGTTGGCCAATGAAAACATTATGAACGTGATTAAACCCGGACAGCATGGTTCTACATTCGGAGGAAATCCTATTGCATGTGCAGTAGCAGTAGCAGCATTAGATGTGGTTGCCGATGAGAAACTGTCTGAAAGAGCAGAACAGCTGGGCCAGCTTTTCAGATCCGAAATTGAAAATATCATCGAAAAAAACAGTCTTATTACCAAAGTAAGGGGAAAAGGCCTTTTGAATGCTATTTTAATTAATGATACTCCGGACAGCTCCACAGCATGGAATCTTTGTCTGCAGTTAAAAGAAAACGGACTTTTGGCCAAACCTACCCACGGAAATATCATCAGATTGGCACCACCTTTGGTCATTACGGAAGAGCAGCTTTTAGACTGTGTCAGAATCATTGAAAAAACTATTACAGAATTTCGTTAATGAAGTTATCAGTCTGTTATATTGTTTTAAATGGAGAAAGAGTCATTGAAAAAAGTATCAGCAGTGTCTACGAGATCGCTGATGAGATTATAGTCGTTGATTCTTTTTCCACAGACAAAACTGAGGAAATCTGTACAGGGTTTCCGAAAGTAAAATTTATCAGAAAAAAGTTTCACGGCTTCGGCTGTCAGAAAAACTATACCCTGTCTGAGGCTTCCGGAGAGTGGATTCTGTTTTTGGATTCCGATGAGGTCCCGGATAAAACAGCTGTAAACGCCATTAAAGAAGTATTAACAAGTTCCAGCCCTGCATATAATGTCTATGAAATTCACTTCAATAATATCCTGCTGAAGAAAACCATACAATATGGCGGTTGGGGTAATGTGTGGAGAGAAAGATTCTTTAGAAAAGGACACGGAAAATATTCTGATGACCTGGTGCATGAATGCTTTATCACACAAGATAAAAAAGGAAAGCTTCCAGGAAACATCGATCACTACACGTATAAAAGTATTGCCCATCACATTGAAAAGATCAATAATTATACACAGCTGATGGCAGAAAAAAAAGTCTTGAACGGAAAATCAGTATCTCTGTTTAAGATTATTTTTTCTCCTTTTTATGATTTTATGAAAACCTATTTTTTTAAGCTTGGCTTTTTAGATGGCGTTGCCGGTTTTTATATCTCGATTACCGGAGCATTTTACACCTTTCTGAAATATATAAAAATTAACGAAATCCATAAATTCAAATAATACCCTCCAGATTAAAATAAAATAGCCGGCTCAATTGTATTGCAGCCGGCTTAATTTGTAATAATTTTCCGGCAGTTAAGTCTTATTTTAACCTGATTCCTGGATCAGAAAATGCTTGAAACCAATTTTTATCCAAGGAAAACAAAAAATATTTCATTCAGTAAGATATACAAAATATTTCCCGTGGATTTCTTATTTATAAATTAAAGTGATTTATTTAATTAAAAAAATCAATTAAATGTTTGTAAAACTACTGTTTATCAGTGTGCTCAGTTTTAATAATTATGTTAAACTCTGGTTTTTTTAATGTATTTTTAAGCTAATACGTTCAGTATTTTATTAATTTTGAAACTTGTAACAGATGTCTTTTTTTGTAGACTCATACATTATTCAGGAATCATTTAGTCAGTAATAAAACAATAGAATTATATAGGCCGTAAATAATTTTATAGACATTATTCCATAAACATACGGTTTTTATATTCAGATAGCCATGCTCAGATTTGTTAAAAGAACACTCGGATTTTCGGAAACAAAAAGTGTCCGTATTCTAATGTATCATAAAGTGCTGCCGGAGAAAAAAATTTCCAGCAAAGACTTGCTGACGGTTTCAGCAGAAGATCTGGAACAACAGTTTAAATACATTAAAAATAATTTTAATACTGTATTTTTTAATGACCTGAAGGCCAACAGCCAGCTAAAGCATAAACTCATTCTTACCTTTGATGATGGCTACCTCAACAATCTTCAGTACCTGGTTCCATTATTGGAAAAATATCGTTTGAAAGCTACCATCTTCATTCCAACCGAACTTATCGAGAAAAGTGAAACAGATGAAAACCGTCAGCTAATGACATTTGATGAGATCAGGTCCCTCAATCCTGAAATCGTTGAAATTGCCCTTCACAGCCATTCCCATAAGAACTATTCACAGATCTCACTGGAGGAAGCAGCGGATGACATTCATAAAAACATCCGTACTCTGGAAGAAAAAGAAATTCCTTTTACCAAGGTACTCGCCTACCCTTACGGCAAATTTCCTAAGAAAGGAGAACAAAAAAAGGAGTTTTTTTCCATACTCGAAAAGGCAGGAATTATTTCTGCAGTACGCATCGGTAACAATATCGCCTATTATCCTTGGGAAAATAAATTTGAGATCAAAAGGATTGACATCAGGGGTGGTGACAGTTTCAATGTATTTAAGTGGAAATTAAGGCTCGGAAAGATTAAACTTTAATTCAGCAGCTCACTGTAAAGTTTTTCGTAAGCTCCGGCCATTTCAAGATATCCGAACTTTAGGGCTCTCTGCTTTAGATGTAAAGCATATTCATCAGCTCTGGAACCGTAAGCCTGCATTCCGGCTGCATATACCTGCTGCATGTGCTCTGCTGAAAAGTCATCAAAATAGAAAGCCAGGTCTCCTCCAATTTCAGGAAGACTCGTTAATTTGCTTAAAAAAACAGGTTTCCCAAAATACATAGCTTCCACAGGAGGGATTCCAAAACCCTCTGCCAATGAAGGATGGCAATATGATTCGCAATGCTGAAGAAGAAAATATTTTTCGTTATTATCTATATTTTCCAGAATGTGTACTCTGTTTTCCAGTCCCAGGTTTTTTATTTTCTCTAAAAATTTTTCTTTATAAGCAGATTTTGCAGATGAAGTTACCAATACAAGATCCCTGTCATTTTTTGAAATAAGATCCAGAAGCACTTCCTGATTTTTTTTGGGGAAAAGCACTCCGATATTTAAAATATATTTCTTGCCGATGAAACTGTAGCTGCGCTCAGAAGTGAACACTGTGGTCCCGGGAAAAATCAGTCCGTTGTAGATCACCTTTACTTTCACATCCTTTTTTAAATTAAAAAGCTTGCTGTTTTTAAGAAAATCTTCTTTTACAAATTCTGAGATACAAACGATGGCATCTGCATTACCTATATTTTTCTGAACCAATTTTGTATATTTTTTCACTTTTTCTTCCTTACTTCCATCGTGAAGAAAATTAAGATCGTGAAGCGTTACTACCTTTTTCTGTCCTCCTTTTACAGTATGAAAATATTGGGAAAGCTGATGAGCTGTATGAATCAGGGAAAAAGATTGAGTATTTATAGGAAATTTCTTCTGCCAGAACTTCCAGCCGATAATATTAAAGTTTTTTTTAGTCTGCGGAATATTTTTTTTGGGTCCGTAAAAAGTATACTCAAAATAAGAGGATTTCTCGTCCAGACCCTTTATCAATGAAATACATACGTTGGCAATTCCCGACTTCGGGTACTTTAATCTTTCAGCATCAATAAGGATTTTCTTTTGCATTCCGTTCAGGCTTTTCATCAAAAATATAAATTTAAATATGAAATTTTTATTTTTGCAGTATGAAAATTTGTTTAATCAGCTTCGATTTCTGGCATTATGATGAACACATAGTGGAAAAACTGAATGATAAAGGCATTGAAGCATGCCATATCAACATCGGAGCCTTTACCCACAAAAATACCGGAGAGCGTATAAAAAACACTTTCAGCAAAATTTTTCTGGGTAAAAACCCCAAATATCACAAAAGACAAAGTTTCATACTGGAATCTCTGGAAAAGATAGGACCACAGGACCAGATCCTGGTTATCAATCCTGAGGCTATTGACGAAAGTATCCACCAAAAAATCAGGGAATACGCGGACCGGAACATCGCATACCTGTATGACAGCATGGCCCGGAATCCGGCGACCCACCTTCTTCATTATTTTGACACGATATTTTCTTTTGATGATGAAGATGTAAAAAACTTCGGATTCGAAAAGATCACCAATTATAATTACCTCGACCATATTCCAGCTGAAAAGCAGCGCCCGAAGCTGGATCTTTTCTACATCACGTCTTATGATCAAAAAAGGCTTTCTGCGCTGAATCTGTTGATCAACCGCATACATCCGATGAAAATAAAGTTCGAGGTTTATATGGTTGGTAAAAAAGGCTGGAAAAATAAACTGAACCAGATCATTGATAAGAAGAATATTGATATTTTAAAGTTCGGAAGAAAAAAGATACCTCATCATGTACTGCCCGCCTATTATAAGAATACTAAGGCTATCCTTGACCTGATGCGTGCTGACCAGACAGGACTGAGCTTCAGGATATTTGAAGCCATGGCGCTGGAAAAGAAGATTATTACGGATAATCCTACAATCAAAACGTATGATTTTTACAATCCTAATAATATTTTGGTGCTGGATAAGAATTTCCGTAATCTGAAAAAAGATTTTTTCACCACACCATACGAAAAGCTGCCTGAAGAAGTTTATAATAAGTATACTCTTGACCATTGGGTGAACACTGTATTTAAACTGAATTCATGAAAGAAATAAAAAATGTACTTATTGTAACCAGGGAATATAAAGCTTCCCGTACTCCTAAAGTAGGCGGTACAGGCGTTTTCTATAGAAATTTATGTACAGAGCTTGTAAAGAGAGGCATTTCAGTACATGTTTTCCTGATCTCAAAGTATGTATTTGACATAGAGGAAGACGGTGTAAAGATTCATTCAATCAAAGATATCTTCAAAGCTAATCCTCTTCTTGAGCTGATAAGATCTTTTACCGGAAAGCTGAAGATTCTTGAACAGATTCATTTTAAAACCTATTTATCCGAGAAAAAAAACATCTCAGATCAGATCAATGCCTGGATCAGGAAAAATAGTCTTGATTTTGATATTGCAGAAACCCATGATTTCGACGGACTGGCACTTTCTATCCCTAAAAAAATCCCTTATGTAATCAGATGCCACGGCTCCTGGTCTGTTCTGGAAAAATATTTCGGCTACAAAAAAGTGCATAAAGGAAGAGTTTTCTGTGAAAAAGAAGCTTTTAAAAGCTCAGAAAACATCATTACGATATCAAGGTATAATGAGACGATTAATAAAACCCTGTTCGGCATCAAAGATCCGAAACTCATCTATAACGGCATTGATGAAACATTCTACAAACCTGCAGAAAATATAGAAATTATTCCTAAATCTGTATTTTTTTTAGGAAATGTTTCTTTTGAAAAAGGCGCAGAAACGCTGATCAATTCTTTTATTAAACTTAAAAAAAATCATCCGGAAGCATCGCTCCATTTTATAGGAAAACCTAATCATTATCCTGCATATATCATTGAGAATATTCCCGATATGGAAACCCGGAATTCGGTTCATTTCTATGGCAATAAACCAAGTGCGGAAATTGTAGAGCTCATCAGCCAAGCAGAGGTGGTATGCTTCCCCTCCAAAGGTGAAAATTTTAGCTTATCTTTGCTCGAGGTAATGGCCATGCAGAAACCTGTTGTATGTTCTGCGATAGATTCCTTTAAAGAAATTATAGAGGAACCGGTGAACGGCCTGATTGCTGAGGAAGGAAACTTCCATGAAAAGATAAGTCTTATTTTTGAAGACGATGAGCTGAGAGAAAGGATATCAGTAAATGCACGGAAATTAATAGAATCTAAATTCGGCATTGATATGATGGTGAATGAAACCATAAGTTATTATACAGAAATTATAGAAAAACACGACCTGTAATATCACTGGAAATAATGTCCTAACTTCTTAGTTCATCCTAAGTTTTAGAATATGAATGCGAAGGAACAAATTGAAAATTTAGAAAAACAGCTTAAAGCACTTAGAAAAAAATATTATATCAAGTCTTTTTTCAGAAAAGCAAAAAGACTCGTAACAGATTTTTTACCGCTGGATTCTATCCCGTCTGAATATTGTACGGAAAGAATTAAGATCAGCGAAAAACAAGAGGCAGAAATCTTTCTTCCTAAAACTTTTTATGCTCCTCAAATTTCTGTAAAAACACCTAAAAATACCGTAGAGATTTTTGCGCTTCAAAATGTACTCTGTATTCCTAATTCCACGTATTTTTTAAATCTGAAAAAAGATAAAATCTTTTACGAAAAATGGCATGATGATGACAGGATTACTTACGTATACAATACCACCAATTTAATACAGCATTCCATAACTCTTGCAAAAGTAAAGAATTATAAAAATGTGTATTATGATGAAGAGGCTATTTTTCTGGGCGGAACTTTTACTTTCAATTATTATCATTTTCTGGTTGATATTCTTTCTAAGGTTGAATTTTTTAAATACATACCTGACGCAAAGAATAAACTGATCATCATAGATGAAGAAGTGCAGAAGGTAGAAAATATGAAAGATCTTCTGATGTTTTTTCTGAAGGATTATAAAATTGTATTTCTCAGCAACAATAAAAATTATTACCAATTCAAAAAGCTGTGGCATATCTCGAGCATCAATTATGCCATCCCGAATATTATGCCTGGCGAAAAATATGAAGCCGGATTTGCAAAATTATCGAAATCTTCTCTGCAGTATCTTAGAAAAATAGCCTTTGATAATCTAGACCTAAGCAAGGTACGCATCGAGCCTATTAAAAAAGTATTTATTTCAAGAAGGTCTCAGTATAGGAAATATAATGATCATGAAATTTTTGAAACAGCAAAAAAATATGGGTTTGAGGAAGTTTTCTTCGAAGACCTTAACATCCACGAGCAAATTTACCTCGTTAACAAAGCTGATTATATCATAGGACCAACAGGAGCAGCATGGACTAATATCCTTTTTACCAATCCTGGAGCCAAGGCATTACTTTGGCTTAGTTCTGTTTGGGGAGATTTCGCTATTTTCTCTACATTAGCAAAAGAAATAGGACTCGATTTATACTTTTATATTTATCCTCAGACAAGTAAAGATTTTCATGAAGATTATAAGTTGGATCCTGAAGTTTTCTCAAATGAACTAAAACAACTTTTAAACTTATGATAAATATACATCCTACTGCAGAAGTCCTGAGCAAATCTATTGGCGAAAATACAATGATATGGCAATACTGCATTGTGCTTCCCGATGCCGTAATAGGTGAAAATTGTAATATCAACTATAATGTTTTCATAGAAAATAATGTTTATATAGGAAATAATGTCACTATAAAACCGGGAGTGCAAATATGGGATGGAATTTCTATTGAAGATGATGTTTTTATTGGACCCAATGTGACTTTCACCAATGATAAGCACCCTGTTTCAAAAAATAAAAATTTTACTTTACTAAAAACTATTGTCAAAAAAGGAGCCTCTATTGGAGCCAATGCAACAATACTTCCAGGAATTACCATTCATGAAAATGCAGTGATAGGGGCAGGAAGTGTCGTGACAAAAGATGTACCTGCCGGAGAAATCTGGTTTGGAAATCCGGCAAAAAAACAAAACGTTTAGAATGCTTAAAATAATTTAATAAGATATTAATTAAACTTATTAAAAATTAATGCAATTCATTTAATTATCAGCTTAGTTTTATTATCAAGATAACTATAAATATACTTATGCCAGGATTGTTTATATAATCAATCATGTGGTTTTATAATCAGTTTGATCATGAAATTTTTATTTTTGCAGTATGAAAATTTGTTTAATCAGCTTCGATTTCTGGCATTATGATGAACACATAGTGGAAAAACTGAATGATAAAGGCATTGAAGCATGCCATATCAACATCGGAGCCTTTACCCACAAAAATACCGGAGAGCGTATAAAAAACACTTTCAGCAAAATTTTTCTGGGTAAAAACCCCAAATATCACAAAAGACAAAGTTTCATACTGGAATCTCTGGAAAAGATAGGACCACAGGACCAGATCCTGGTTATCAATCCTGAGGCTATTGACGAAAGTATCCACCAAAAAATCAGGGAATACGCGGACCGGAACATCGCATACCTGTATGACAGCATGGCCCGGAATCCGGCGACCCACCTTCTTCATTATTTTGACACGATATTTTCTTTTGATGATGAAGATGTAAAAAACTTCGGATTCGAAAAGATCACCAATTATAATTACCTCGACCATATTCCAGCTGAAAAGCAGCGCCCGAAGCTGGATCTTTTCTACATCACGTCTTATGATCAAAAAAGGCTTTCTGCGCTGAATCTGTTGATCAACCGCATACATCCGATGAAAATAAAGTTCGAGGTTTATATGGTTGGTAAAAAAGGCTGGAAAAATAAACTGAACCAGATCATTGATAAGAAGAATATTGATATTTTAAAGTTCGGAAGAAAAAAGATACCTCATCATGTACTGCCCGCCTATTATAAGAATACTAAGGCTATCCTTGACCTGATGCGTGCTGACCAGACAGGACTGAGCTTCAGGATATTTGAAGCCATGGCGCTGGAAAAGAAGATTATTACGGATAATCCTACAATCAAAACGTATGATTTTTACAATCCTAATAATATTTTGGTGCTGGATAAGAATTTCCGTAATCTGAAAAAAGATTTTTTCACCACACCATACGAAAAGCTGCCTGAAGAAGTTTATAATAAGTATACTCTTGACCATTGGGTGAACACTGTATTTAAACTGAATTCATGAAAGAAATAAAAAATGTACTTATTGTAACCAGGGAATATATGACAGGTATGAATTCGGAACCCAATGATAATAGGAAACAGATTTTCAGCTATGGAATGTTATTTTTATCAGGTCTATATTTTGCTTTCATATGTGTTTACTCTATCAATCAGGCTGATTTAGGATTTCAGTTATCTGCAGTAGAAAGATTGAAAGCAGGGCAGATTATTTATAAAGATTACGATTTTATCCGCCCTTTTTTTGGCGTTATTTTTTGGGATTACCTGCTCAAGTTTATTCCGTTGCAGTTTGATTATTTAATTTTAATCTCCAGGATTCTTGTTATTCTAGAAAGCTTTATCATCTGTTATGTCATACAGAAGCTTATCTTTGGAAAGAAAGATTTACAGACTACCATATTTCTGGTATTATGCTTTCTTCATACCTTCCCTATTATGCCCTGGCATACTATAGATGGAATTTTCTTTGCTGTGCTTGCTTTGCTGTTTTATAAAGAAAAATGGTATCTGAGTTCACTCCTTTTTATTGCATTCGCTTCACTCACCAAGCAATCGTTTGTTATTTTCGGACTGGGAGCATCAATCATTATCCTTTTTGATCTTTTTAAAAAATTTGTGATTACAAAAAAAGATCTATACCTCTTTATTCCTTCTTTTTTATTCTTCATTGCAATACTGTTTCAGTATCGGATTATTGAAAATTTCAATTTATTTATAGAACAGGTCTTACAACCTGCATCGCCATCTTATGTGTATGAGGGCTGCATAGCTCCTTACTTTTCTTTTGAAAAGAACTTTCACACCATACTTTATATCCTTTCATTGGTCCTGATCTATTTTATAAGCATTAACAGAAAAGTATTTGAACTAGTATTGGTGGCTGTATTGCCTGTCTTTATCATATATCCTTTTTTTAATGACGGGCAGTTCAAGGGAACTTATGTTTTATATGCCATCTTATTTATCTTATTTCTAAAGTATGAACGGCAAAATAAATTTATATTTTTATTGCTGTTTCTCGGATGGTGCTCTTCTATATCGTGGGGATATAATACACCTGCCTTTTTTATTTTAATTCTTCTTTATAAATTCATAGAAAAGCAAGACAGATTTTTCATACTTTTATGGGGAATTATATTAACCGTTTTTTCAATATATAGAGGTAAGTACCCTTATCATTCTGAAAGTCTTACATCTAAACATGTTTTTATTAAAAACGTTCCTGCTGTTTCAAGCCTGTTGGTTTCAGAAAAAGAACATTCCTATATTTTGGAGGCACAACAGATACATAAAATACATAAAGATATTATATTCTTACCTGCTTCTCCTCTTTTGGATATTGTTAACACAAGCTTTTTAAACCGGGCATCATGGGAAATGGATGTTGAATATCCAAGCTGGAAATCTGATCTTCAAAAATTAAAAACAAACACAATAGCAGTAGATAATAATCTCTTGCATTACTATAAAGAGGGCTTCTTTGTCAGTTCAATAACCCTTGAACTTATGAAACAAAAAAAAGCAATCAAAAAGACAAAATATTTTACCATTTACGGTAATTAAACTCATCCTATCTAAAATCAGTATCTTTAAACAATGAATAACCTGCCGCTTGTAAGCCTCATCATCATCACCATGAACCATGAAAAGTTCATTGAGCAGGCATGCTTGTCCGCCATTTCGCAGACCTATCCCAATTATGAAATTATTCTTCTGGATAATGCTTCAAAGGATAAGACTTTTGAAAATGCAGAGCGCGTGCTTTCCCAATTCGGTCAACATTATAAGATGATCAGGAATACCGAAAGCTTCGGCGTAGCAAAAAACCTTAACATTGCAGTTTCCCATACTTCAGGAGAATACATCTCCATACTTTCGGGAGATGACTGGTTTACAGAAGACCATCTTTCAGAAAAAGTATTATATATTGAGAAAAATCCGGTAGACTTTATTCTTTCGGACGGCTATAAATATTACCAATCGGAAGAGAAAATGACAGATGCCTATGCTCCGAAAGAGAAAAAACAGATCATAGATACCCTTAATAATTTTTTCCATGAAAACGTTTCCGAAAATAAAACGGCCAATGTAGGAACATTTGTAAAAAGAGAGCTTCTCGTGGAGTATCCGTTTGATGAAAATATCAATACTGAGGACTGGGATATGAATCTGAGATTGACGTCCAAAGGCTATAAAATTGGGTTTCTCAACAAAAAATTATTTTATTACAGAATCCTCTCCACCAGCCTTTCGAGAAACTGGAAGCTGATGAAAGATTCTTATGAAAAAGTGACCCATAAATACATTGATTACATAAAAGCAGATCAGGAGCTTTATAAAAAATACAGGCTTAAACTTATTCATTTCAAGTACGAAATCCTTTTATCAGAAACACATTCTGAATCTGAGAAAAAAAGGCTGCAAACGGAATGGAAAAAAGAAAAGTACAGAATTAAGTATAAAAACCCTGTTCTGTTCTTTAAACTGTTGATGCTTAAAAAATAAATAAAAAGGATGGAGTGAATTTTCACTTCATCCTTTTTACTGTCTAAAATCAAAAAAACCAATAACGGGAATGTAAATAATCCTTAAAACGTATAATTTTAAGTAAATTTGCACAAAATTTTTATTGAAATGGAGAAAGTAAGAGTTCGTTTTGCTCCAAGTCCTACCGGACCTTTGCATTTGGGAGGCGTAAGAACCGCATTATATGATTATCTTTTTGCCAAAAACCAGGGTGGTGAATTTGTGCTTCGAATCGAAGATACGGATACGGCAAGATATGTAGAAGGAGCTGAAGACTATATAGAAGAAGCTTTAGAATGGTGCGGAATCGTTCCTGATGAAAGTCCTAAGAAAGGAGGAAAATTTGCACCTTACAGACAGTCTGAAAGAAGGGATATCTACGACAGATATACAGAACAGATACTGAAAACAGACTATGCCTACATCGCTTTTGACACGCCTGAAGAGCTGGATGCCATCCGTGCTGAGTTCGAAGCTGAAGGAAATGTTTTCTCTTATGACAACAAAACCAGAAACCGACTAAGAAACAGTATTGCCCTTTCCGAAGAGGAGGTTCAGAAATTACTGGATGAAAAAACACCTTACGTGGTAAGATTCAAGATGCCGGTTGACAGAACATTAAACCTTCAGGATATCATCCGCGGGAATTCTTCCGTGAACACCAATACACTGGACGATAAAGTTCTTGTAAAGAACGACGGAATGCCTACTTATCATTTTGCCAACATCATTGATGACCATGAAATGGAAATTTCCCACGTGATCCGTGGAGAAGAATGGCTGCCATCTTTAGGGCTTCACACTTTATTATATGAAGCTATGGGCTGGGAAGCTCCTCAGTTTGCCCACCTGTCTTTAATCCTGAAGCCTGATGTATCAACTCTAATTAATAAAGATAATATCGACAGCATCACAAAATCTTTTGCAGAAGAATTTGTCTTGAAAAACAGCCAGTTTTCCTTTGATGAATCAGCAGAGCTTATCAAATCATTCTTTGCAGAAGTAAAAAGTCCAAGATTTAAATCAATGCTGGCCGAGAACGATAAAGATAACCCATTAACAGCTTCTGTAAAGCAGTTTTTAAAGAAAGGGCTTTCCGGAAAACTAAGCAAAAGAGACGGGGACAAGTTTGGATTCCCTGTATTCCCGCTGGATTTCAAAGATCCTTCCACGGGAGCTATTTCCAAAGGATATAGAGAAAACGGATATCTTCCTGACGCATTCATCAATATGGTTGCCCTGTTAGGCTGGACTCCTTCAGATGATAAAGAAATTCTGTCACTGGAAGAAATGGGCAAAGAATTCGATCTTCACAAGGTGCATAAGGCAGGTGCCAGATTCAGCAAAGAAAAATCCGAATGGTTTAATCATCAGTATATCCAGATGAAATCTGACGAAGATCTTCTTCAAATGTTAAAAGATACAGGCCTTAACCTGGCTGATGCTTCTGATAAAAAATTAATAAAGATCATCGGTTTGATGAAAGAAAGAGCTACCTTTCCTAAAGATATTTATGAAAACGGAAAATTTTTCTTCGAAGGTCCGGTTTCTTATGAGGAAAAAGCATCAAAAAAAGCCTGGAACGAAGAAACTTCTACTGTTTTAGGGGAATTAGCTGAAAATTTTGCTACCACTGAATTTACCTCAGAAATACTGAAGCAGACAGTCCACGATTTCGCGGAAAACAAAGGCCTGGGGATGGGAAAAGTGATGATGCCACTACGTTTGGCTCTAGTAGGAGAACTGAAAGGCCCTGATGTTCCGGATATCATGGAACTGATTGGAAAAGAGGAAAGTATCTCCCGAATAAACAATGCTATCAATAATTTTAAATAGTTTTTCATAATTTTTCATAAATTTGAAAGATTTAATTTACTTCAAGAAATGGAATATTTAAGTTTCGAACTTCCTATAAAAGATCTGATGGATCAACTTCAGACTTGTTCTTTAGTAGGAGAAGAAAGTGGTGTTGATGTAAAATTAGCATGCAGCCAGATTGAGGATAAGATTTTGGAAAAGAAAAAAGAAATCTACGAAAATCTTACCCCTTGGCAAAGAGTACAACTATCCCGTCATCCTGATCGTCCTTATACAATTGACTATATCAACGGAATGGTAGATAAAGGAAGTTTTCTGGAACTTCACGGCGACAGGAATTTCGCAGACGACCCTGCAATGATCGGCGGTTTGGCGACATTGGATGGTCAGAAAGTAATGATCATAGGAACCCAGAAAGGGAGAACCACCAAAGAAAGACAGTACAGAAGATTCGGAATGCCTAATCCTGAAGGATACAGAAAAGCTTTACGACTGATGAAGCTTGCTGAGAAATTTAAAATCCCTGTAGTGACTTTAGTAGATACTCCGGGAGCTTATCCTGGATTAGAAGCTGAAGAAAGAGGACAGGGTGAAGCCATTGCCAGAAATATTTTCGAAATGGTTCAGCTTAAAACTCCGATTTTCACTTATATTATTGGTGAAGGAGCGAGCGGCGGAGCTTTGGGAATAGGTGTCGGAAACAAAGTATACATGCTTGAAAACACGTGGTACACTGTAATCGCACCGGAAAGCTGTTCTTCTATCTTATGGAGAAACTGGGATCACAAGGAAGATGCGGCCAACGCATTAAATCTTACTCCGAAAGATGCTTTAAGAGAAAAATTCATTGACGGTATTATTGAAGAACCACTTGGAGGCGCTCAATATGATCCGGAAACAGCTTACCTGAATCTGAAAAATTCAATTTTACAGAATATCAAAGCTTTTTCAAAATTCTCAGGACAGGAACTTGAAACCCAAAGGCAGGAGAAATTCATTGCAATGGGACAGTTTAAAGGATAAAAAAATAAAAACGGTTAAGAGATTTCTTAACCGTTTTTATTTATAGCTTAGTTTCTTCTTACTTAATTAATCAGCTACATTAAGGGCAATTTCAATATCCTGAGTAACTTTCTTGATCGAAGAATATTTTGCATCACACACCATTGTAGTCAGTACATATTCACCTTTATCTATCAGGATAAAATTCTGTCCTTTTGCCGGAACAGTTAGATTATAGTATTTTTTTCCGCTTATTTTTACGATCAGGTTACAGCTTGATCTGTTCTTGATATTGACATAAGCCTCATTCTTATTCATATCATTATTAAAAATGTGGGTAAGCATTGCTGCCGTTTTTTTATGGGCTTCACTAGGTTCTGATTTGGCAACCCCGGCAGTTTTTGCGGAACTTGTGGAACCAACGCTTGCCAGTCTCTCTTCTTTCAAAGCCTTTATAGCATCATTTACCTTATCCGTGTTCTTATTTTCAGCAGATGTTTTATTGACCGCTACTACCTTACCGCTGTTAAGCTCATTATTCTGAACAATTTTTTCTATTTTCTCTTTACTGATCGGCTTAATCGTAGGTTTGGCTTCAGGAGAATTATCGGCCATGATCATTTCAATCAGTTTTCTTTTAAAATAATCCGTTTTGGCGTGTCCGGGATTCTGTTTTAGAAAACCGGCAATCACTCTGGCCTCTTTCGAAGCTTCGGCATCCTGCTCTGTATAGATAATTACAGTTTCTTTTTCTACAACAGCTTTGGATTTCGATTTCTTCTTTTTTTGAGAGAAACCTAAGGTAAAAATGCATAGAAATATAAGTAGAAAGATTTTTTTCATTAATCAAGTCTTAAATAATATTAAATATATCAATAACGTGAAAAGTCATTTTTTAGTTTATCATTAAAATCATTATCTTTGCACTGCTTTAAAATTAAGCTAAAAATTAATACTAATCATAAATAAAAAAATAATAGATATTATGTCTTATACACCAGTTGCTGCAGACGTAGCGAAATTAAGAAACCAGACAGGTGCAGGTATGATGGACTGCAAGAAAGCTCTAGTTGAAGCAGAAGGAGACTTCGAAAAAGCAGTAGATATCCTTAGAAAAAAAGGACAGAAAGTAGCTGCAAACAGAGCTGACAGAGAATCTTCTGAAGGTGCGGTAATCGCTAGAGTAAACGAGGACAACACTTTAGGTGTGGTAATCTCTCTAAACTGCGAAACTGACTTCGTTGCAAAAAATGAAGCTTTCATTGAGCTGGCTTACGAATTTGCTGAAATGGCGATCTTCGCGGCTACTAAAGAAGAGCTTTTAGCTACAGATTTCCACGGAATGACTGTTGCTGAGAAATTAATTGAGCAGACAGGTGTTATCGGTGAAAAGATCGAGATCGGAGCTTTCGAAAGAATCGAAGGACCATTCTTGGGAGCTTACATCCACGCCGGAAACAAAATTGCTGCTATCACTGCCCTTTCTGCTAAGGTAGACGGAGCTGACGAAGTTGCTAAATCTGTTTCTATGCAGGTTGCTGCGATGAACCCTATCGCTTTGGATGAAACCAGAGTTTCTCAGGAAACTATCGATAAAGAATTAGAAATCGAAAGAGAACTTCTTGTAAAAGAAGGTAAACCAGAGAACATTATCGACAATATCCTTAAAGGTAAAATGCAGAAATTCTACAAAGACAACACATTGGTACACCAGTCTTTCATTAAAGACGGAAGTATTTCTGTTGCTGACTATGTAAAATCTGTAAACGGAGACCTTAAAGTAACAGGATTTGTAAGAGTAAGCCTAACTTAATTATCTTTCAAAGAAAATACTGATCCCGGTGAAATTCACCGGGATTTTTTATGTGTTATACCGGATCAAGTTGATAATAACTATATATGAAACGGAAAAAGTAAACGGAAGAACTCTTCTTATCAGTAGATGATCACCTGAGCAGAGCCTTATACGAGATTACCAGTTTCATATTCCTGATGGCTTTTAATTAAAAATCATGATTAATTTTTAACTTTTGTTGTATTTATTTAACACTATTTCAAATATTATTTTAAATTTGTAGAAATCCTAATTCCACACACATGAAAAGATTTCTACTCAGCTTAGTATTACTTCTTTTATCAATTAATACACTCTTTGCGCAAAGGGATACGGAACACTGGTTTGCTCCCATGGCCGCTAAATCGAATGCTCTCAGCAGTCCTAAACAGGCGTTATATTTTTCTACAGATTCTGCAACACCATTTCCTGTAGAAATATACAGCAATAATATACTACTTGGAACAGTGACTATCATGAAAGGCGATCCTAAAACATTTGATATTACCACATCTACAATGATTACATTGGATACAGCTGAAATGTTTACACCAATCGGTAAGGGAATCTATACTAGAGGAGCAAAACCATATTACGCTAATTTCAGATTTAGTGTTACTAGCCACGGGGAAATATTAACTTCCAAAGGCAAAGCAGGTATTGGAAAAAAATTCTATGCTGCATCCTCTCCAATGACCGGGCAAAACACCCACATTTTGAACTTTACAGCTGGTGTTTTGGCTACAGAAGATAATACAACGGTTACTGTTTCCGGATATGATTCAGGGATACAGTTCTCTAACGGCAGCACAGGAACTACTGCACCAACACTTACATTTACCCTTAATAAAGGGCAGGCATATATTATAGAAGGCAGAGAAAATAACGGAACCAATGCCTTCGGCTTCATCGGTGCTAAAATAGAGTCTAATAAACCTGTATCAATTACTAACGGTAACTTTAACGGACAGTTTGCACTCCCTCCAAGTGCAGGTTCCGCCGGCTCTGATATTATCATGGACCAATCCGTTCCTGTAGACAGACTAGGAAACGAATTCGTTCTTGTAAAAGGAAATGGAGACAACAATGACGGTGATGAAGACGCACTGATCATCGCAACTGAAGATAACACACAAGTATTCCTCAATGGATCTACCACTCCTGTCCAAACCCTGAATGAAGGAGAATGGGTAAGAGTAGGTCAGGGACCGGGTAATACTTATGTATTTCCATACATTGATCAGGGAAATTCTCATTTCAATATGCATATCAAAACCTCTAAAAATGCATATGTATATCAGCTTCTGGCTGGTCTTCCGAACAGTACGGCAACAGAAGGATTCAATTACATTCCTCCTTTGAACTGTTTCCTGCCCAAAAAAATCGATGAGATAGGATTGATCAATCAACTTCCTGAAACTTTTTCAAGTGGTACAAAAAATGTAAAATTAAATATCCTTACTGAGACAGGAGCGACTGTAACAGTAAATGGAACCACTCCTCCAGCTACACAGGGCCCCTTCCCTGCAACAGGAACTACAGCATGGGTATCTTATTCTATTCCCAACATATCAGGGAATGTTACGGTTGTTTCCACAAAAGCAGTTACTGCAGGTATTTCTGCAGGAAGTGGTGCTGTAGGATATGGCGGGTATTTTGCAGGATTCTCTTCAATCCCGGTAATTACCAAGCGTTCCGGAGAATGTGCTCCCGGTATTGTACTTGAAGTGGATGATACTTATGAAGGCTATCAGTGGTTCTTAAACGGAACAGCTATTGCAGGGGCAACAACCAATACGTTCTCACCTACAACTTCCGGAAACTATACGGTAAAAGTAACAATGGGTACATGCCCACCCGTTACTACCCCAATCTATAAGGTATTTACCTGTTTAAAACTTACTACGCAAACACTGAATGCATGTTCTACAAAGATAATTACGCCGGCGTTTACATCTTCAACACAGACTCCTGTAACAAGTACGCTGGTGATTATTACTCCACCGGCACATGGTACCGCTGTAATAAATCCAAACGGAACAATTACCTACACTCCTACTACTAATTATTATGGACCGGATAAGATTGTATATAAATTCTGTGGTAATGCTACTGAATTTATAGACTGTGAACAGGTTACTTTAAATCTTACTGTTGTACCATTCGTAGTGAGAGATGCAATAATCTCAGCATGCCAGTATGATGTAGATCCGTATGCTTATTTCGATCTTACTAAAGCCAGCATTACTGACTATAATGCAGTAATTAAAAAATATTATCCAACATTGGCTGATCTTACTGCCGGGACTAACGAAATCACGATTCCCCAGAACTATCCGTCTACCGGAGGATTTGTGTATGTAAAAGTTACAACTAACGAAGGATGTACAGCGAATGCAAAAATTCAGCTGATTGCTCTTCCGATAAAAAGATCAGCACTTCTTGTTGACCAGTTTATCTGTGCAGACGCCACGACAGATCTGGATGCGGGTCCTGGATATGACTCATATCTATGGAATACCGGAGCTACAACATCTTCTATTCAAAATGTAGGTATTGGAGAATATTCTGTAATTCTGGGCAAAAACGGATGTTTGCTGCCTCAGATTGTAAGAGTAAGAAAAGCTGAAGATCCGGTAATCACTAAAATCGAAATTTCTAACACAACAGCAACAGTAATTGTAAACGGAGGAAAAGCTCCATATAAATATGCAGTAGATTCACCTTCTAACTGGCAGGATTCCAATGTATTTACAGGACTTACAAGAGGTCAGCATACTTTCTATGTAAAAGATACTTACAATTGTGATCCTACTTCAGTGGAAGTAACGATTCCTAATTTATTAAATGCCATTACTCCTAACGGTGATAATAAAAATGATTTTATAGACTATAGCGAATTAGCTTATAAGGAAAATCTTTCTTTTGTAATATATGACAGATACGGGAATATGGTATTTACCGGAAACAAATTCAATAATTACAAGTGGGACGGAAAACATTATGACAAAAAACTGCTAACAGGAACTTATTGGTATCATATCAACTGGAATGAGACTAACAAAGAAAAAACTCCTATTCACTATACAGGATGGATTTTAGTTAAAAACATTGAATAAGCTATTTCTGTCAACAAATAATTAACCGCGACTTGAAATCGCGGTTTTTTTTGAAACAAATCAATATTTTTTTTAAACATTTTATAATCCCACATTAAATATTCTCTTATTTTTGCGACAATCCTAAATTCCTAATAAATGAAATATTTTTTACTCACTTTTCTTTTGCTGTTCACAACAGCTAACTCACTTTTTGGGCAGAGAGATACGGAGCATTGGTTTGCCCCTATGGCGGCCCGAAGTACAAATATTATAAATCCACAACAGGCTTTATATTTCTCTACAGACTCCACTACCCCTTTTCCTGTAGAAATTTACAGTAATAATACTCTGCTGGGAACAGTGACCGTCTCCAAAGGAGCTCCCCAGACATTTACAATTCCGTTAGGAAGCATTATTACCGGTAATACTTCTGAACTGTTCACTCCCATAAGCAAAGGAATATATACAAAAGGAACAAAACCTTATTTTGCAACCTTGAGATTTTCTGTAAGCAGCCATGGAGAAATTCTTACATCTAAAGGAAAAGCAGGGATCGGCAAAAAGTTTTATGCGGTAGTTTCGCCTATAGAAAATCCTATAGTGGCCCTGAATTTTACTACCGGAGTGATGGCCACAGAGGACAATACTATTGTTACTGTTTCAGACTATTCTCCCGACGTTATATTTACCAACGGATGGACTGGTGTGACCAATCCTTCTTTGACATTTACCCTCAATAAAGGCCAATCCTACATTATTGAAGGAGTTGGTGATAAAGCAGGAAACAAAGAAGGCTTTATCGGTGCTAAAATAGAAGCAGACAAACCTATTTCTGTGACCAACGGGAATTTCAACGGCCAATTTGCCATTATTCCACCAGGTGGATTTTTTGATGGGGCAGATATCGTCATGGACCAATCCGTTCCTACGGACAGACTGGGAAACGAATTCGTTCTTGTAAAAGGAAACGGAGATATCAGTGAAAGAATGGAAGATGCCCTGATTGTAGCCACTGAAGGCGGTACACAGGTATTCATTAACAATGGTGCAACACCCGTAATCACACTGAATGAAGGAGAAAGCTACAGAGTGAATAAGTTATCCAATACCAATTACATTAATCAGGGGAATAACCACTACAACATGTACATTAAAACAACAAAAAATGTTTATGTGTACCAGCTACTCGCAGGTGTTGCAACGAGTAACGCTACTATCGGGTTCAATTATATTCCGCCTTTGAACTGTTATCTTCCAAGAAGAATCGATGAAATAGGAAATATTAATATTCTTCCACCTACAACCAACAGTGTTAAATTAAATATCCTGACAGAAACAGGAGCCGCAGTTACTGTGAACGGAGCTCCCCCTCCTGCTGCTCAGGGACCATATCCTGTATCAGGAACTTCATCCTGGGTGTCCTATTCCGTACCAAACGTTACCGGAAATGTAACAATCACCTCTTCAAAAGCGGTAACAGCAGGAATCTCCGGAGGAAGTGGCGTAGTAGGTTATGGCGGATATTTTGCAGGATTCTCTTCTATTCCTGTCATTGCCAAACAGACTGGCGACTGCATTCCGGGAATCGTATTGGAAGTAGATGACAGCTTTGATTCTTATCAGTGGTATAGAAACGGCACTCCTATTACCGGAGCGGTAGCCAATTCTTATATTCCTACACAGTCGGGTAATTATACTGTAAAAATTACGGTAGGCTCATGTCCTCCGATAACTACTCCGGTATATAAAGTATTCACTTGCCTTACGGAAACTACATTGAACGAAACGGTGTGCGACGGCGTTAAGCTGATTGTTCCAACATTTACAAATTCTACACAGTCTGTAGTTCCGGGCAGCGTAATCATTGTGACCCCACCTGTTAACGGTAATGCGGTAGTTGACCCTGCCACAGGCGTTATCAGCTATGCTCCTGCTTACAATTATGTAGGCCCCGATTCTTTTGTTTATAAATTTTGTGGAAATAATCCTGACTTTACGGACTGCGAGGAAGTAACATTAAATTTAACAATTTCTGAGAGTCCTATTGTTACCAATGCCTCTTTAAGAACATGTTATCTGGAAGCAAATCCGGCTACAGGATTATTTAATCTTACTAACGCTTCAGTAACCGTACAGCCGGGAGTTATCAAAAAATATTATCCTTCTCCTACAGATGCTCACAACAGTACGAATGAAATTCTAAATCCGGCAAATTATATTGCTCCTACCGGGGTTGCCTATGTAAAAGTAATCAATGCCAACGGATGTTACAGAATTGCAGAAGTTTCACTTACTGTTCTTCCACCTGTAAAATCTACTTTTCTTGTTGACAAGATCATTTGTATAGAAGACAAAACAACACTTGATGCCGGTCCTGGTTTCAACGGTTACGAATGGAGTACGGGGGCTACAACACAATCCATCCAAAATGTCGGCGTAGGAACCTATTGGGTAAAGTTGAAAACCGGCGATTGTATTACGCTTCAGACGGTGAAAGTATATGCTTCCGAGCAGCCGGTGATTTCCAATATTGATATTTCGAGCACCACAGTTACTGTGTATGCAATAGGCGGAACCCCTCCATATCAATATTCAATAGATAATATCCAATGGCAGGATTCCAATATATTTACAGATGTGGCAAGAGGAATATCTGCCGTATATGTAAAAGACAGTTACAACTGCGATCCAATAAAAGTAGAAATTACCATTCCTAATCTAATCAATGCTATTACCCCTAATGAAGACGGGGTAAATGATGTCCTTGACTATTCATTATTATCAGGCAAAAAAGATTTGGAATTCACTATTTTTGACAGATATGGAAGCAAAATATTCCAGGGAGATAAATCAAACGGTTATAAATGGGATGGTACTTTGGGTGGCAGCAAAAGAGTTCCTACCGGAAATTACTGGTTTGAGATCCATTGGAATGAACCTGCTGGTAAACAGACTGCTGTAAAATATACAGGCTGGATTTTAGTAAAAAGCAGAGAGTAAATACTGAAAAATATAACTTTACAAACCGCGATTTTAACGTCGCGGTTTTTTTATTAATTTTTCAAGCCATGAATTCATTTTATTATTAAATTTGTGTTAAACTCCCCTTCTGAATGAAAAAAATTCTATCTTTTTTATTTATACTTTCTTTTTTCACCTTTACCTTAGCCCAATTGGATAGGGAACACTGGTTTGCACCGATGATGGATAGGAGTTTAAGCCCCAATCCTTATCAGAAATTATACTTGTCTACCAACAGAACAACCCCTTTCCCTGTCAGCATATATAACAATAATGTTCTTATCGGAACGGTAAATATCAGCAAAAACAATCCCCAGAAATTTGATGTCCTAAGAAACTATATCATTACCACCAATCAGGCAGACCTGTTTACCCCAACTACAAAAGGATTATATCTAAAGGCAGATTTTCCTTTTTATGCTAATCTCAGATTTTCAGTATTCAACCATGCAGAGATCATTACTTCGAAAGGAATACCTTCCACAGGAAAAAACTTCTATGCTGCAAATGCTCCCATTACGGTTAGTAATACCATCTTAAACTTTATGACCAGCGTTCTTGCAACTGAGGATAATACAACAATTACAGTCTCTGGATATGAGCCAACGGTACAGTTTTCAAACGGAACCACTGGTATTACAAACCCAACCATGACTTTTACCCTCAATAAAGGACAATCATACATTATTGAAGGTACAGGTACGGCAAATACTGATGGCTTTATTGGTGCTAAAATAATCGCCAATAAGCCTGTGAATATCACCAATGGAAATTTCAATGGCCAGTATGCCGGGAACTATCCTACAAGCTCGGATATTTTAATGGATCAGGCTGTACCTGTTGAAAGACTTGGAACTGAGTTTGCTTTAGTAAAAGGAAACGGCAGAATCGGCTCCAATATGGAAGGCGCTATTGTGATTGCCACTGAGGACAATACGCAGATCTTTGTCAATGATGAAATTCCTCCCCTTACCACTCTAAATGCAGGACAGTATTTTATTATTCCTGATTCAAAGTATAAACTACAGGCAGGGGTTCATTATAATCTCTACCTTAAAACATCCAAAAATGCCTATGTATATCAGATTCTCGCCGGAGATTCCGTTTCAGGAAGTGAGGTAGCAACCGGTGGGTTCAATTTTATTCCGGCACTGAACTGCTATCTTCCCAAGCAAATCAATGAATTGGGTTTTATTGATGAAAACTTTGTTCATTCCATTGCAAATCCTTCGGGGATCCTTAATATTCCGACTAAACTGAATCTTATTACAGAAAAAGGGGCCAATGTCACGGTAAACGGCGCTGTTCCACCGGCAACAACAGGTCCATTCGATATGACAGGTACAGCCAACTGGGTTACATACGGTATTCCCAATGTTACCGGAACAATCACTATAGTTTCTAACAAAGCAATTACCGCGGGAATTAATGCCGGAAGTAATGCTGTAGGATATGGAGGCTTTTTCGCAGGTTTTCCTACACAGCCTGTTATTTTAAGCTCAGGAGGAACTTGTGCTCCCGGCATTGTGCTTACTGTAGACCCTGTTATTTATGATACCTATCAGTGGTATGTAAACGGAACTCTTATTCCCGGAGCTACGGGAGCGTCCATCAGCCCTGCACAGGCTGGATTTTACACCTGTTCTGTGACGATGGGAAATTGTGCACCTTTGGTGACAGAGCAGTTTAAAGTACTGAATTGTACAAAACTGACCACATCAACCTATAATGTCTGCAGCACAAAAACCATCACTCCGGCATTCACCAGTTCTGCACAAGCACCCGTACCTTCTACCGTAGCTATTGTTAATGCTCCCACATTGGGAACGGCAGTTATTGATCCCGCAACAGGTATCATTACTTATACCGTCAACACTCCCGGAACAGTCGGGACAGATACTTTTACCTATACTTTCTGCGGAAATGATCCTGTTTTTCCTGACTGTGAAACAGTAACTGTCACCGTCAATGTTCTGTCTCTTATCGTAACAAATGTTACATTATATGCCTGTAATATTAATGGACAGGGAACTTTTAACCTTACTTCTGCCAATGTAACCAATAACTCACCGGTAACTATTACCTACTATCCTACCTTAGCAGATGCCCAGACTGAAAACCCAGGGGCACTTATCACCTCGACGACCGCCTATACTGCCCCAGACGGCACTATTGTATATGCTGTGGTAAAAAATAACCTGGGCTGTAAAAGTATTGCTCAGATTACCCTTTCTTTATATAACCTGGCTATTATAACGAACAATTATAACGGTATTTTCTGTGATGACAATATGGACGGAACAGTCACCGTCACATTATCCAGCATAACAGGTATTGTGCTGAATAATCCCGGTTACTTTACCAACGTAAGATATTATGCATCCCTTGCTGATGCTAATGCTGGAAACAACAATACTCTTCCTAATAACTGGAGCTATACAGCTACAACTACCATTTACATCAGAGTAGAGTCTCCGGACGGCTGCGCCGTTGTTGTAAAACCTTTACAGTTCAGCATCGGAGCCCGTATTCCATTATTAACACCTTCAGCCGTAACAAGCATTTGTGATGATGATCTTGACGGGATAAAAGTGTTCAATCTCGCACAGTTTATCCCACAGTTTACAGCAGACCCAAATGTGACTTATACTTTTCATGGAAGTTTAGCTGATGCTCAGAATGACATTAATCCTATATCAGCAACCGTTAATATTACAGGTACGCAGACCTTTTATATCAGATTTGAGAAAAATGGGGTTTGCCCTGAGGTTGCATCTATTAAAATCACCGTTAAAGCCCCTAAAAAATCTGACCTTTTAACGGACAAAATTATCTGTCTAAAAGCTACTACTACATTAGATGCAGGTCCAGGGTTTGAAAAATATCTTTGGAGTACAGGAGCGACTTCTCCCTCTATTTCCAATGTTCCTGTGGGAAGCTACTGGGTAGAGCTTACATTCAATGGTTGTGTTTACAAGCAATATGTTAACGTTACAGAATCCCTTCTTCCTGTAATTACTTCCATTGAGATCAATGGATCTACGGTAACGATTGGAGTAAGCGGTGGCGTACCTCCATATCAATATTCACTGGACGGGGTAAGCTGGCAGAACTCAAATGTTTTCAACAATGTACCGAGAGGAAGCCACAAGGTCTTTGTAAGAGATTCTAAGTTATGTGATGAAGTAGACAAGGCATTTGCTATCATCAATTTAATCAATACCATTACTCCTAACGGTGACGGACATAATGATGAGATAAACTATTCTGCTTTAATGAGCAACACGAATCTGGAATTCAGGATATTCGACCGCTATGGAGCCGAAGTCTTTAGAGGAAACCCAAGCAACCGATATACCTGGGACGGAAGAATGGGCGGAAGACCTGTACCCACAGCTACTTACTGGTATTTCATCACCTGGACAGAATTTGGCACTTCTAATCCTATAAAATACACAAGCTGGCTGCTTGTAAAACGCAAATAATGGAATGATTTGATTTAAATCTCATGATACCGTTTTTATTCATCAACGTTTATAACATTCATTAACAGTTAAGTATTAAAGTTTAATATAACTTTAACCTGCAATCACTATCTTAATAGGTATAAATTGCTGTATTTCTACGTAATTTTGCCCTAATTATATGAAGAAGCTAATTACCCTTTTGCTGCTGGTTTTTCTGGCAAAAATCAAAGCACAGACATATTCCGGAGAGGTATTTTTAAGAGACAACTCGATCTTGTATCTCAACCAGGTTTACGTGACCAATCTGAATACTCAGAAAACGGTACTTACCGATTACAACGGTACTTATAATATCCCTGCAGCTCCCGGAGATGTGATCCGTTTTACGTCTATTGTTACAGAACGAAAAGATGTAAAGCTTACCCCACAGATGATGCAGCAGAAAAATATCATTGAATTAAAAATTGCTTATTACGAAATTCAGGAGATTGTGTTAAGCAGATTCAAGCCCACCGGAAATCTCAGGTATGATGTAAATTCTATCAGAAAAGAAGACAAAGGGCTGGCTATCAAAAAAGTGATTGGACTGCCGGAACCTAAAGGTGACGGAACCTCTCCTGAACTTCCGGTTGCCGGGTTAAGAGACGGCGGACTTACTTTCAGCCTGGAAAGCATCTATGACATTCTTTCAGGTGACAGAAAGAAAAAACAGCGTTACATGGCTTATGAAAGGATGAATAATTCTGTGGCCCAGATTAAGAATTATCTTGGTAAGGATTATTTTGCCAAGTTCAAAATTCCTGACAATCTTATTGATAATTTCCTTCAGTTTGTTTATACATCAGAAAATATTGAAGCGTATGTCCTGTCCGGTAATTTTGAGGCGATAAAGATTCCTATCGAAAAGTATCTGCCGATTTATCAGAAAAGACTTAAGACTTCAAATCTTCAGGAAGTAATTAAATAGGTGTTTAAATTTTAAGAAATGTTTACTGTTTATAATTTATGGTATACATTTCTTTTTTTATTTAAAAATATGTTTAATTTTATCTCACAATGACGCGTCTAAAATAAAAACAACAGTATCCCGTTATTGTAATAAACTAATGGGCCAAAACACAAATTAAGAAAGAACATCAGCTTTTAACTTAATATTTGTTAATGAAAAAATTACTTTTACTATTTATTTCTGTTCTATTTTTTAATCTGTCTGCCCAAAAAAGAGGGAAAGACTACACTAATATTTTAAAAAGTAAAAATATCTATGAGATCAATGCTTTTCTCAGAGATGCACATCCTGATGACCCCCGAAGGTCTGTACTGAAACCCAGGGTGATGGAAATGATGACGCAATACATTAAAGACGCTCATCCTGCAGACCAGAAAGTGAAAGATATGCAGGAAATGCTTGCCCTGCTGAAAAGAAGACCGTCTACAAAGATCAGTTTTGATGAAATGAACGCCATTATCAAACAAAAACAGATCGCTAAATATAAGGCAGAGCTTGCTGCCAAACAACCTACGGTAGTGTATACGCCAAGTACTACTCAAAATGCTTTTGTTGTCAATACAGCTGCCAATGCTGCTGTTCCGAACGCTGAGGCTGAAGAGTTCAATATGCTGATGGCTGTAAATCCTGTGGAGCACAAAAATAAAACGGTAAAAATATTAAACTCCCTATTCGATAATGACCCGAACAGCAAGGAAAGCATTGTTCTTATTAAGAATAACTCTGACTGCAATATCATTGTAAGGATGGAAGGAGTGGGAAATACCAAATACAGACTTGCCGTTCCTGCCCATGATGAAAGCACAATTGTTATAACCAAAGGACAATATCTCTTCACAAGTCTCGTATGCGGCGCACAGTATGCTTCCCAAAAAACTATAGAAAAAGCTATTATGGTAGCATTGGGAACTTCCGCGGCACAGTAAGCCCATTATAAATACGCCCAGATCTAGTCTTTTATGTTTAAAAGGCAAGGAAATCTATGTAAAATTTGCTATTTTTGCAGGATTTTATAAATGACTCGATGGGCAAAAATAAATTAGCAAGATTCGCTGAAAACAAGATTTTACCAAATGTTATCCAACCCACAAGAGAGGATGCATTAAATGGTTTTCCGCTTAAAGGAAACTGGAGAAAGGATTTCTTTAAGAACGAAAATCCAATCGTACTTGAATTAGGCTGTGGAAAAGGAGAATATTCCGTAGGTCTTGCGAAAACCTTCCCTGAAAAAAACTTCATCGGAATAGATATTAAAGGAGCCAGATTCTGGTTCGGAGCCAAGGAAGCTGTGGATAACGGAATGACTAATGTGGCATTTCTCAGAACCCAGATCGAGCTTGTAGATCATTTTTTTGCAGAAAATGAAGTTGATGAAATTTGGATCACGTTCCCAGATCCTCAGATCAAATACAAACGTACCAAACACAGGCTTACTCATCCTGACTTTTTGGAACGGTACAAAAAATTCCTGAAACCTGGTGGAATCATTCATCTGAAAACGGATTCGGAATTTCTGCATGGCTATACATTAGGCTATTTGCAGGGTGCCGGCTACGAAATCATTACAGCCCATCATGATATTTACGGTGCACCTGAATATGATCCGAATACGGAACATCTCAGAGACATAAAAACCTATTATGAAGAGCTTTTTTCGGCTAAAGGAAAAACAATAACTTATATAAAATTCCGGATAAGCTAATGGAATAACACAACAATTGATGAAAAAAATTTTAATGTCCCTCCTCTTCTTTTTCCTGGTTTCGGGTTTTGCTTCGGCGCAGAAAAAACATAAGGATATCCTAAAAAGCACAAATACAAAAGAAATTGAAGAATATCTTAAGAATGCACACCCTGATGACCCAAAAAGATATGTGCTAAAACCTAAACTTATTGCCTTAAAGAATTCCAATTGGACAAAAGGTGCTAAAACCGCAAAGCCAATGGAAGCCAGACCGGTAATGACTGATATCCCGAACAGATTCATGAGAAATTCAAACTCTAATGATGCGGAAGAGTTTAAAAGGCTCATCGCCGAAACTTCTGATCAGCATAAAGACAAAACGGTAAAGCTCCTGAATGCTATGTTTGATGAAGACATTACCAGTAAAGAGGCTGTGCTGCTGTTTAGAAATAATTCAGACTGCAATATCATCCTGAGAATTGAAGGGAAAAATTTCTACAACCTGGCAGTTCCTGCACATGGTGAGAATTTTATCATTCTCAATAAGGGTTCTTATACACTCAACAGTAATGTCTGTGATGTAAAATACTCCTCTCAGAAAGACATAAAAAAAAGTATATTTGTAGTGATTGAAAACCCCGGTACGCCCAGGCCTGATGCAAATAGAGATGCAGCAAAAGATCAAAAGGAAGCTGCACCGGTGAAATCTTCAAAAAAGAAAAGATCAAAAAAATAAACTGTATGAAAAAGCTATCCGCTTTCTCCGGAATTTTACTTATCATTATAAGCTGCAGTACCAGCTACAGCAGTTATCCTAGCTATCCCATAAGAACTTCTTCAAGTCCGGGAAGTACTGTGATGAGTACGGAAAGAGAATACGCAGAGCTTATTAAGACCTATAAACCTGAAACAGCAGATGTTTTAACAGACCTTCTTAATGAGGATTCTCCCGGCAATCCCAGAACTTCTATTTCAGTGGAAAATAAATCTCCCTGCAACATGGTTCTTACTGTGAGCAGCACCGGATTCTTTAAAAAGATCCCGATAGGCTCCGGAAAAGTTGGGTATACAATGGTTCCTAAAAACCGGAATTACAGACTCTCCGGAATGCTCTGTAACTCTTCTTACGATTCTACAAAGTACATCACAACATCTTATGCTATAAAGATCAGCAATTAAAATAAACCCTGCTCATTGAGTGAGGTTCTTATATTAACCTGAGGCCGTTCCCGGTAAGAAAATCTGCGAAATCTGTTTATTTTTATTGCAAAGGCAAGCAAGCCATATCAGGATATGAAACCAAAAAACGCTGGACAAAATCCAGCGTTTTTCCTATATTAAAGAAAATCTTTAATTATTCAGCATCGAAATCAGCATCTGTTTCAGCAGATACTTTTTCTCCTTCTTCTTTAGATTTTTCTTTATCAGCTTTTCTTTGAGACTGTCCTTCTTTGATAGAATCAGAAACAATGTTTAAGATCATATCGATAGATTTAGAAGCATCATCGTTTCCTGGGATAACGAAGTCTACTTTTCTAGGATCAGAGTTTGTATCAACAATACCGAAAACTGGAATACCTAATTTCTTAGCTTCAGTTACAGCGATATGTTCTCTCATGATATCTACAACGAAGATTGCAGAAGGAAGACGAACCATGTCAGAGATAGACCCTAAGTTTTTCTCTAGGTTAGCTCTTTGTCTGTCAACCTGTAATCTTTCTTTTTTAGATAAAGTTTCGAACGTACCGTCTTTTTTCATTTTGTCGATATGGTTCATTTTCTTTACAGCCTTTCTGATTGTAACGAAGTTCGTTAACATACCACCAGGCCATCTTTCTGTAATATAAGGCATATTAAGTTCAGCAGCATGTTTTGCAACCACTTCTTTCGCCTGCTTCTTAGTAGCTACGAAAAGAACTTTTTTACCTGCAGAAGTTAATTTTTCTAAAGCACTACAAGCTTCGTCCAATTTAACTGCTGTTTTATGTAAGTCTACAATGTGAATACCGTTTTTCTCCATAAAAATGTATGGAGCCATATTTGGGTTCCACTTTCTGGTCATGTGACCGAAGTGTACGCCAGCCTCTAAAAGGTCTTTTACATTTGCTTTTGCCATGTTTTCTGTTTTTGTTAGTTTACTTTCCGTCTTTTAAACAATCAACAACTTCTTTAGATGGGAGAAGTGTTTGGATGCTAAACGTAACGGGCAATTTTTTTGTTTTGATAAATAGATATTAGATACAAGACAACAAACCAAATACATTCTGAAATCTGAAATCCTGCATCTGAAGTCTGAAAATTAACGTTTTGAGAATTGGAATCTCTTTCTTGCTTTTTTCTGACCTGGCTTCTTTCTTTCCACCATTCTTGCGTCTCTTGTAAGTAAACCAGCTGGCTTCAAAGCTAATCTGAATTCAGCATTGATTTCACATAAAGCTCTTGAAATACCTAATCTGATAGCTTCTGCCTGACCTGTATTACCACCACCGAAAACATTTACGGTAACGTCATACTGACCAACAGTTTCAGAAAGGATAAACGGTTGGTTCAACTTGTAAACCATCACGTCTGTAGAGAAATAAGTTGCAGCATCTTTACCGTTTACTGTAATAACACCAGAACCTGGTCTTACATAAACTCTAGCTACAGAAGTTTTTCTTCTTCCGATTTTGTGAACTATAGACATAATTAATTATTTAAATTCGTTAACATTAATTGTTTTAGGCTGTTGAGCTTCATGTTTGTGCTCAGTTCCTTCATATAGATAAAGGTTCTTCAATAAAGCAGATCCTAATCTGTTTTTTGGTAACATACCTTTTACAGATTTTTCCAATACTTTTAAAGAATCTTTCTTCTGAAGTTCAGCCGCAGTCATAGACTTCTGCCCACCAGGGTAACCTGTATGCCAGATGTAAGTCTTATCAGCCCACTTATTTCCGGAAAGCGTAATTTTCCCAGCATTCAAAACGATCACGTTATCACCACAATCTACGTGAGGTGTAAAGTTCGTTTTGTGCTTACCTCTCAAAATCTTTGCAACCGTAGAAGCTAGTCTTCCTAACGGCTGTCCTTCAGCGTCTACCACAACCCATTCTTTATTAGCAGTAGCTTTGTTCGCTGAAACAGTTTTGTAACTTAATGTATTCACACGTTTTAGTTAAAGATTAAACATAATTTTCCCCTAAAAGGGTGTGCAAAGGTACAAATTATTTTTGTAACCCAAAAACATATTTTATTTAATCTGTCCTACTTCCGGATTTTAATTCCTTTTGATTGATTATCAACAACTGACTTTACATATGGCTTGTAAAATGATGTCTGATGAAAACATTTCAAAAAATTCTAAAAACGCAAAGAGTTTAGAAATTAACTCGTTATTTATTAACTTTACTTTAAAGATTTTCCTTAAAGCTTATTAATATGATTATTTATTTCGCGAAATATTTATATTTGTGCCCAAAGTTCTAACTATCCATGAGCCACGGAAAAATAAGAGAAGATAAAACCTGCCTGAACTGCGGGCACCAGGTTGAAGAAAAATTCTGCCCGCACTGCGGACAGCAAAATATAGAAAGCCGCCATCCTTTTTACTATCTGTTCACTCACTTTTTTGAAGACTTCACACATTATGACGGCCAGTTTTGGGGAACTATGAAAAATCTGCTTCTTAAGCCTGGCAGACTTACAAAGGTGTATCTCGAAGGAAAAAGACAGCAGTTTGTCCCGCCGGTGAAGCTTTACATCTTTATCAGTTTTATAACATTTCTCTTTATTTCATTTCAGATAACAGATTTAAATTTCGGAAAGGAAAATTCCCGCCAGGCAAAAGAAATCAATAAAGAGATTCAAAAAGAAGCCGCTAAAAATAAAGCTGTAAATGAGGCTTTACAGTCCCCGGAAGCACTAAAGGCGGATTCCCTTACCGGCGGAATGCTAACTCGTGCATTAGATTCCAGCCAAGTTAAAAATACAGCTCAAGATGATGTAGATGTTGAAAATATATTTAAAGAGAATAAGAGCATTACAAAATCTTTAGGACTGCAGTCTATGAAGGATTTTGATAAGAAAGATCAAAAGAACGGACACAAATATCAGACTTTTCGTCCTTTCGTAGCTAAAATCTTTGAATTGGAAGAAAAAGGTCATTCTCCTAGTGAGATTATCAATATGTTTATTAAGAGTTCTGTTCACAATTTACCAAAAGCTCTTTTCATATACCTTCCTCTGTTTGCTTTTCTGCTATGGATATTTCACAGTAAAAAAAAGTGGTGGTATTTTGACCATAGTGTTTTTACTCTCCATTATTTTTCCTTTTTATTATTGCTGACCCTTCTTCTTTTTGTACTGAATAAGATGTTTAGCTATTTTGATGAAACAAGCAGCTTTGCCATTATTATGAAATGGTTACTGACTACAGGAGCTACTGTTTATGCAGGATGTTATTTTTTTGTAGCTCATTATAAGACCTATCGCACGCACCCTGCCCTGACTATTTTAGTAGGTGCTATTCTATTCTTTATCAACACCGTTTTATTTACATTCTTATTAATGGGCTTGGGAATCGTTAGCTTTTTATTAATGCATTAACTACGCAGGGACTTGTTTGCCCTAAAACTAGCAATCAGGTAATAGGCTACAAAAACCGTGGAAAACTTCAGGATAGACGGAATGGCAAGCTCAAGGTTGAATATGAATGTTCCAATGAGCACCAAAATACCCATTGCGACAAAGGAAATACCTAATTTTTGCGGCAACGTAAAATTGGGTGTATCCAAATAATAAGCAATTCCCCATGCTATTCCAAAAGACAGGGCATAATATATATCAAGACCGATATTATCCGAACTGTAAAAAAAATAATTAATAAGGAAACTGAGAACGGTTCCTAAAGCAAAATACATCCAAGCCTTTTTCATAGTATATATATTAATACTGCAAAAATAGATAATTTACTTATCATTTTTAAATGATCAATCATTAAGCAGGGAAAAAACAAACCCACACAACACAACCTAAATACTGTAAATCAATGCCTTAAATAAAACCACAAGGTTCTTATTTTATTATTATATTTGGAAATTCAGAAATTTTCTAGATTTTTTATGGAAACCCAAAAATATACTCCAACCAACAAAGTGAGAATCGTAACAGCGGCGTCATTATTTGACGGACACGATGCTGCGATCAATATCATGCGCCGCGTGATCCAGGGAACAGGATGTGAAGTGATCCACCTTGGCCACGACAAATCAGCTGAGGAAGTTGTTAACACAGCCATCCAGGAAGATGCCAATGCCATTGCATTAACTTCATACCAAGGCGGCCACAATGAATATTTTAAATACATCTACGACCTTTTAAGAGAAAAAAACTCCCCGCAGATTAAAATTTTCGGCGGCGGCGGCGGTGTAATCCTGCCTGAAGAAATTGAAGATATCATGTCTTACGGAATCGACAGGATTTATTCTCCGGATGATGGCCGTGAACTTGGTTTACAGGGAATGATCGATGATTTGGTTAAAAGATCAGATTTCGCAACCGGAAAAGATGTAACCGCTGATGATCTGGATTCAATTAGTTTTGAAAATTCCACAAGCATTGCTAAAGTCATTTCTGCCGTTGAAAACTTCTCAGAAGAAAAACCGGACTTGGTAAAAGCAATTGACGAGAAATCAAAAGATCTAAATATTCCTATCATTGGTATCACAGGTACTGGTGGAGCGGGAAAATCTTCATTAACAGATGAACTGGTAAGACGTTTTATCCGTTCAAATCCTGATAAAAAAATCGCCATTATTTCCATTGACCCTTCTAAAAAGAAAACAGGAGGCGCTCTTTTGGGAGACAGAATCCGTATGAATGCAATTAATGATCCTAGAGTTTATATGCGTTCGATGGCTACTCGAGAAAACAATGTTTCCGTTTCTCCGTTCATTCATTCTGCACTGAATGTTCTGAAGCTAGCTCATCCTGATGTAATTATACTGGAAACTTCGGGTATCGGACAATCCGGATCGGAAGTATCTGATTTTGCAGATGTTTCCATGTATGTGATGACTCCTGAATACGGAGCATCCACTCAGCTGGAGAAAATTGACATGTTAGATTATGCAGATTTAGTGGCTTTAAATAAATCTGACAAACGTGGTGCTCTTGATGCGCTTCAGGCAGTAAGAAAACAGTTCCAGAGAAACCATTTATTGTGGGAACAGCAACTGGATGAAATGCCTGTATATGCTACAAAAGCATCTCAGTTCAATGACCACGGAACCACAGAGCTATACAACAGATTAATTTCAAAAGTAAACGATAAGTTTTCAGGCTTAGATTTAAAAACTTTTGCTGAACAGGAAATTACAGATGAAGTAACTATCATTCCTCCAAAAAGAGTTCGTTACCTTTCTGAAATTGTTGAAAACAACAGACAATATGACGCCAATGTTGAAAAACAGGCTGAATTAGCAAGGAAAATGTATCATATTGAAGGAGTAAAAAATTTCCTTTCCAATGAAGCTTTAGACGCTGAATATCAAAAAGCAGAAAAAAATCTTCAACAAGAAAATATTGACTTCTTAAGAACCTGGGATGATACAAAAAAGGCATTCCACGAAGAGTTTTATTCTTATTTCGTAAGAGGAAAAGAAATTAAAGTGGAAACTTCAACCGAATCTTTATCCCACTTAAGAATTCCAAAGATTGCTTTACCAAAATATACGGACTGGGGCGATCTGATCAAATGGAAAGGCCAGGAAAATCTTCCTGGAGGATTCCCGTACACTGCAGGAATTTATCCATTCAAAAGAACAGGAGAAGATCCGACAAGAATGTTCGCCGGAGAAGGTGGACCAGAAAGAACCAACAGAAGATTCCATTACGTTTCTGCGGAAATGGACGCAAAACGTCTATCTACAGCGTTTGACTCCGTGACTTTATACGGACAAGATCCAGCTTTACCACCGGATATTTATGGTAAAATCGGAAATGCAGGAGTTTCCATCGCAACGCTGGATGATGCTAAAAAACTGTATTCCGGATTTGATCTGGTGAATGCAATGACTTCTGTTTCAATGACGATCAACGGACCAGCTCCGATGCTGCTGGCTTTTTTCATGAATGCTGCCATTGATCAGAATGTTGAAAAATATATTGCTGAAAACAAGCTTGAGTCTAAAGTTGAAGCCGTTTTAAAAGCAAAATTTGATGACAGAGGTTTAGAAAGACCTAAATATAACGGAGAACTTCCTCCTTCCAACAATGGTTTAGGATTAAAATTATTGGGAATTACAGGAGATGAAGTGATTCCGGCAGATGCTTATGCTGAAATTAAGGCTAAAACCATCGCGACAGTTCGCGGAACGGTTCAGGCTGATATTTTAAAAGAAGACCAGGCTCAGAATACCTGTATTTTCTCCACTGAATTTGCCTTAAGACTAATGGGCGACGTTCAGGAATATTTTATCACGGAAAAAGTTAGGAACTTCTACTCCGTTTCTATTTCAGGATATCATATTGCAGAAGCAGGCGCGAATCCGGTTTCCCAGCTGGCATTTACATTAGCAAATGGTTTCACGTATGTGGAATATTATTTGTCAAGAGGAATGGATATCAATGATTTTGCACCGAACTTATCTTTCTTCTTCTCTAACGGGATTGACCCTGAATATTCAGTGATCGGCCGTGTTGCAAGAAGAATATGGGCAAAAGCAATGAAGCTGAAATACGGAGCAGACGAAAGAAGCCAGATGCTGAAATACCATATCCAGACTTCAGGACGTTCGCTTCACGCGCAGGAAATTGATTTCAATGATATCAGAACTACGCTTCAGGCGCTTTATGCCATCTATGATAACTGTAATTCTCTTCACACCAACGCTTACGACGAGGCGATTACAACACCGACTGAGCAGTCTGTAAGAAGAGCAATGGCTATTCAGCTGATCATTAATAAGGAATTAGGATTAGCTAAAAATGAGAATCCGCTTCAAGGTTCATTCATTATTGAAGAGCTTACGGATCTTGTGGAAGAAGCAGTGTATGCAGAATTCGACAGAATTACGGAAAGAGGCGGTGTGCTTGGCGCCATGGAAACTATGTACCAGCGTTCTAAGATCCAGGAAGAATCGATGCATTACGAATGGTTGAAGCACACAGGAGAATATCCAATTATCGGAGTGAATACATTCCTTGGAAAAGACGGTTCTCCAACGGTTCGTCCGGGAGAGGTTATCCGTTCTACTGAAGAGGAAAAGCAGGTTCAGATCGAAACTTTACATAATTTCCAGAAATCCAATGAAGACAGGTCTGCAGAAGCTTTAAAACAATTGCAGTATGCAGCCATCAACCAACAGAATTTATTTGCAGTGATGATGGATGCTGTAAAATATTGCTCTCTGGGACAGATTACCAATGCTTTATTTGAAGTGGGTGGTAAGTACAGGAGAAATATGTAACGGCAAAGCTACATAAAAAAGGCTGTTCAATGAACAGCCTTTCTAATTTATGAAATTTCTAAAATTAACTTAATGGATATTTCTACGAATTTATCAAGAGGAATTTCTCCCTTGAGACTTTCACCATCCAACATAGATGTAATATCAATTTCCGACCTAGTTTTTGTTTTATCCTTCACAAAGAATGTTTTAGTAACCTTATCAAGGTGAAACGTAAATGAAACTTCATCATAAAAATTCCCTTCAATTTCAACTTGCTCATCACCTGTATAACTTTTATTATAAATATTGTACAAAGCTTGTTTAAAGTTATCTTTTGTAGCTGGTTTTTGAAATGTCAATTGAGTTGTAATTGTTCCAAAATTAGAATCACTTACACCCTCAAACAATCCTGAAAAACTATTTGGTATAATATTCCTTTCAAGATTTATTTCTTTCAACTCTCCCACATCCATCATCCTTTTCATTAATTTTGAATTTGGAGCGTGCGAAAGTTTAATTCTGATTCTATTCTCACCTTGAAAGCCTTTCCTTACTAAAAAACTATTGAAGCAATCTTCAAAGCTCTTTTGAATACTATGAGTGGACTTTCTTTGTAGTATAATGAAACCCTCCTGTTTGTTTCTAGGAATTTGAACATAGAAGTTTAGAATTCTAGCTTGAAGTTCATCAGGGCTAACAGAATAATTAGTTTCATTAGTTTCTGGGTCGTTAATATTTACAGGGTCACCTGTTGTTCCTGCATCAAATTTACCAAAGATGTGTCTTTCTTCTTTGTTAAACTTATGAGGCTCTCTTAAGGTAAGACTTTTATCTTTCCCATTTTCATTAAACTTCTTGGTATTTGAAAAGATATCTTCACAAAATTCGTCAAATAAATCTTGAAAATCAATATTCCCAGGCAAGTTCGCCAAAAAGTGTTTTTCTCCTCTTCTATTTAAGATGGAGAATTTAAAAGTTGATACTTTATAATTCATAATCTTTATTTCTTTCTTTTAGATTAAAATTGTTGATAAATAATATTCTCATTTTTTAAATATTATAAATTACTCTAACGTACGTGAGTGTTAAAACGAATTTTATTCTTGGAAAAAAGAAACATTTGAAGTATCTTTGCACAACAAAAGTAGATGAGGTAATCTCATTTCTTCGTAATTAATTTTGTTTAAATTTGGAATCCGACCCCCTTATTTTTTGACAAAATTCAATAAATTTTCCTTGGCTGTTTATTCAGCCTTTTTTTATATTTTCTATCCCTCTAATTATTTTTTTCTTTTAGTTAAAATAAAAAATTCTGTATCTTCAGAATTTTCTTTCTTTATATCATATATATAACTTTTAGCTTTATAATCAATTCCCTTTCTATCAAAAACATTTTTCAAATTGATATAATAATATAATCCCGCTTTAGAAACTTTAAACGCTCCTTCTTCTATTGCAGATGAAACCATATAGATAATATCTCCTGCATTTTCACTATTGTTAAATCCTATTTTAAAATAAGGTGTATTTTTTAATTGCATAAATTCTTCAGCACCAGAAGAAAAACCAATCTTACCGGTTTTTTGAATTGTTGCCTTTATAGAGCCTCCTATTTTATCAGGATCTTCAAATATAATGTCTTTTAAAAAATCCATATTATAATATTTAAATACAAATATAAGTAAATAATTTTACATATCAAAATATATAAAACTATTTATTAGATACACATCGCGTTTTTTACGGATTACCATAATTTAAAATCAAATTATCAATACAATTACTTACAACTTTGTTTACATGCTACTAAGTAATTGTAAAACATTTATAAATTAAACCTCAAGAAATTTCTTGAGGTTTTTTGTATTTTTACTCAACACAAAAATATTTAACTAATGAAATATATTTTATTCCTTGTTGGAATTATTTCCTGCGGACTCTTCAATGCTCAAGAAGCAGATAACAACCTTCAGGGTTATTTTATGACCAATTCTAAAGAAACGCTATACCCATATTTTGCCTTTGATGGCAATGGAAAGGTTGATATTGCAGGATATGGAAAAGGAGATTTTTTTGTAAAAAATGACTCTGTGGTAGTTTTTCCGGATAAGGATATTTTTATTTTTAAAATGTCTAAAAACCGTTTGGCAGGTAATTCAACCTGGGTAAAAGACACCAAATGGGATCTGAAGAAAGACAGCATCGCTGAAAACAACAGAAAAGATGATGCCCTGGCTAAGAAAAACGCAAATCTTCTTTATGAATATTACCGTAAAACAAGAGCTAAATCCAATGATCTCACCAAATTATTTGATGAAAATGCAATGGTAAATTACACAAAAACCATTGATGATTTGTGTACCAGAGGTCTTGCAAAGGCATGCATGGAAAAATTTGGATTAATGATCATGAACGATGTTGGCGGAATGGAAGCCGTTTTAAAAAACAAACTTAAAAAGGCTAAGCAGAATCCTGAAATCATTAAGTTAGGGCAAAAAATCATCAGCATGGGCGAGGTTGAAGGCCATACAGTTTTAGGAAGCTATTATTATAGTCTGGGTGACAAAACCAAAGCCACAAAAGAATGGCAAACAGCAACTGATAAAGGAAGCACAAAAGCCGGATTAGCACAGTTTGAAGCAGAAATGAATGATGCAGCAAAATAAATTAAAAAAACCAAAAGCCGTATTCAACTGGAGTAGCGGAAAGGATTCCGCACTTGCCTTTTATAAAATTCAGCAGAAAAATCAGACTGAAGTTACAACTCTGCTTACCAGTATCAATAAAGAGTTTCAGAGGATTTCCATGCATGGTGTTCATGTCTCACTTTTGGAAAAGCAAGCCGAAAGCATAGGATTACCTTTGATTAAAATGGAGCTTCCCAAGGAACCGTCTATGGAAGAATACCGTGATATTATGGGTAAAACGATGTCAGATATTCAGGCTATGGGCATTACGCAGTCTGTTTTTGGGGACATTTTCCTGGAAGACCTCCGGAAATACCGTGAAGACCAGCTGAATGCAATAGGAATGGAAGCTATATTTCCACTTTGGAAGCAAAACACAACCGATCTTATTCATGAGTTTCTTGATCTTGGTTTCAAAACGATTGTGACCTGTGTGAATGAAACTTATCTGGATAAAAGCTTTGCAGGAAGAATCATTGACCAGGATTTCATCAATGATCTTCCTGAAAATGTTGATCCATGTGGAGAAAACGGGGAATTCCACACATTTACTTTTGATGGGCCTATCTTTAGAAATCCTGTTCATTTTGAAATAGGAGAAACGGTAAAGAAAACCTATCCAAAACCGAAAGTAAATCCTGAAAATGAAGACGGTGAGTATATTTTCTGGTTCTGCGACCTTATTTTGAAATAAGATTCTATTAATTACAAGGCGATTTTTAATTTAATCTGAATTCGAGATTAAAAATTAACGCAATGATAAATAAGTTTTATTACTTTACTACTCTAGCGTTGCTATTATATTTTTCATCACATTAAATATCAGCTCGACATCCTTTTCGGTGGTTTGCCAGTTAACAAAAGCAGCTCTGATTCCTTTATGCTTATTATAAAAAGTAGGAGTCATGAAGACTTTTCCGGTGTCATTCAGTGCTTCCAGAAATCTGTTGACCTGATCCTGTTTTGCTTCCTCTTTTAAAGTAAAACATACTGTATTTAGCCTTACGGGAGCCAATAATTTGAAATCCTGACTGGCTTCAATCAACTGGGCAAGTTGTTTAGACAGCGTTATATTGCTTTCTACAATATCCTGATATCCTTTTCTGCCATATGCCATGATAGAAAACCATGCAGGAAGCGCCTTTAATCTTCTTGAATTCTCAGGAAGAAAATTCAAATAGTTAAAATTCTCCAACGGATCCCCCAGATAAGGAGCATTGGAATTCTGAAAGGTTTCCATCTGTAAAATTTTGTATTGTTCTTTTACAAAAAATACCGCACTTTCATAGGGAACGTTTAACCATTTATGACAGTCTACTGTAATACTGTCTGCGTATTCCCAGCCGTCGACAAGATGCTTGTAAGTATCTGAACAGGCTGCAAAACCTCCGAATGCTGCATCTATATGCCACCAAAATTTATATTTTCCTTTCAGCTTTCTGATCTCTGTAAAATTATCAAAATCAACCGTATTCACGGTTCCTCCACTGGAAATTAAGATGAATGGTTCTCCATTAAGCTGTATGATATGATCTTCAAGATCCTGTATGTTAATCGCTTCACGATCTTCTGCAGCAGTTTTTATCTTTATAATATTATTACTTCCTATCCCTAAAAGTGACAGCGATTTTATGGATGATGAATGGGGCGTAGCTGTCAGCACTTTAAGAGTTCCTGAAATTCCTTCTTTAGCAATATCCCTTCCCTGCTCTTTTCCCAGCCATTGCCTTGCAACAGCCAGACATGTAAAATTAGACATAGTGGCTCCGGTTACAAAACCTCCCAGAAAACTTTGCGGCAGGCTAAGTAGATCCAGCAGCATCTTTATGGTTTCCATTTCTACATTGCCCGAGATATCTCCCTGGCCTGTTGTAGTTTGAGTATTCTGATCGTAGACTGTTGCCAGCCAGTCCCCCGCAATGGAAGCTGGAGTAGTGCCTCCGGTTACAAATCCAAGGTATCGCGGACCTGATGATCCTACTATGATGGGTTCAAATCTTTCATTGAATATTTTTAAAGTCTCTTCAGTTCCAAAACCGGACTCCGGCAAGCTTATGTTTTCAGGTACCCTGTTGTTATTTACAGAAGTGGGTCTCTCTGTCAGGGTATTCAGGTATTGAGTTCCTTGCTGCTTTATGATTTCAAGTATATGATCTATTTGCACTGAATCCTTTTTCAAATATTCTTTCATGATGGTATATTGTAAAATAATTTATTCAAAAATATTAAATACTTGTAAGATTCTACCCTGGCTTAGCACAAATTTTGCTTCTCTTTGAGACTTTAAAGGATTTTCTTACATTTAAATATGTATTAATCCCAACATCAGTAACTTTTAATGTAAAACACCTGTGATTAAAAATTTTACACTTCTTCTGCTTTTCTGCGTCTTGTTTTCATGCAAAACTGAAACTCCAAAAGATCCGGTTGACAAAAATGCAATTATTGATTCTACAATTACGGCCTTTCAAAAAACACTTTTGGAACAGCAGATTGATTCTGTATTTAAAAAATATAAATTCAACGGAAGTATTGCCGTCTTTAAAGATTCGCTGCAACTGTACAGGAAAGACAACGGCTATTCCGATTTCAAGAATAAGGTAAAAATCGACAGCAATACGGTTTTTGCCATTGGATCTGTAAGCAAACAGTTCACTGCGGCTCTTATTCTTCTCCAGATGGAACAGGGAAAACTGAATGTTAGTGACAAAGTATCCAAATACCTGAAAACATTTCAGACCAAAAGCTATGAAAACATTACTATTCATCAGCTTTTAAATCATACTTCAGGATTAAATACTTTCGGAGGGAAGCTGATGTTCAAAAGCGGTTCGGATTTTTTCTATTCTAATGACGGCTTTAATGCTCTGGGCCAAATTATAGAAGTTGTTTCAGGAAAATCATACGATGAAAATGTCATGGAACTGTTCAAAAAAGCAGGCATGAAAAATTCTTCCACAGGAAATATCTTTGAAGGTAAGGATTTTGCAAGTGCTTATTTGGGAAATGCTGTAAAGTTTGCAGAAGTTCCGAATATGCCAAAAAGGCTGGGAGGAAAGGATATAGGAACTCCGGCAGGCGGTATTCTTTCAACCGTAGAGGATCTTCACATCTGGAACAACGCTATTTATGAAGGAAAGATCCTCAAAACTGAAACTTTGAAACAGTTTGTGTCTAAAAGCTCGGAAAGGCATCATGCTATTTTAGGGAAAATGGGCTATGGCTACGGTATTATGGTCAATATCGGAAGTCCTGAAGGTTATTTCCACAGCGGCTATGTAAAGGGTTCTCCTTCGCTGAATATTTATTATCCACAAACCAAAACCTCCGTTATCATTTTATCCAATATTGCGGATGAAGAAAAAGGAAAAAGTTCAACTTTCAGGCCTCATGTGGAAGTTAAAAAGATTATGGACAATCTTGAGAATACCCTATTGCAGCTTAGAGTAAAACAATAATATTTACAGTATGAAAAAAATGTATTTCATCGCCATTTATCCTCCACAGGACATCATTGATGAAGTAAAGGTGTTTAAACAAGATCTTGCTGTGAATTATGATAATTCAAAGGCATTAACAAATGATGCACATATTACTTTATTATCACCTTTTGAAAGAGAACTTGAACTGGAAAGTGATATTCATAATGCTTTCCAGAAGATAAACACGGATATTCCTTCTTTTGAAATAATCCTGAATGGTTTCGGAAGTTTCCCTAATCCAAAAAATCCGGTCATTTTTGTACAGCCTGAAGCCAACGAAAATTTAAATTTACTTCATCAAAGGGTAATACAGCACTTTAGTTTTGGCAAGAAATCTTTTACGCCTCACATGACTGTTGGATACAGAAACCTTAGTTTTGACAACTATCTGAAGGCGTGGGAGATTTACAAGAACAAAGAATATAAAACTAAATTTTTAGTCGAAAAAGTTCTACTTCTCCGTCATGACGGAAGATGGATTCCTATTGCTGAAAAACAATTAAAATAAGGTTCAATCAAACTTTACCACAATTCAACAAAAAAGATTTATAAACGCTATCTTTGAAGCATGATTTCAGAGAAGATAATTTTAGGGATTGATCCCGGAACAGCGATTATGGGTTTCGGCATTATTTCCGTGACCAAAAGTAAAATGGAAATGATTTCCATCCACGAACTGATCCTTAAAAAATATCCGAACCACGAAACCAAACTGAAATATATCTTTGATAAAACATTAGCGCTGATCGATGAATACCATCCTGATGAAGTAGCTTTGGAAGCTCCATTTTATGGAAAAAATGTGCAGAGTATGCTCAAACTGGGCCGTGCACAAGGCGTTGCAATGGCCGCAAGCCTGTACAGAAATATCCCCATCACGGAATACTCTCCTAAAAAGATTAAAATGGCCATCACCGGAAACGGAAATGCCAGTAAGGAACAGGTAGCCGGAATGCTCCAGAATCTTTTAAAACTGAAAGAATTCCCCACCAAATATTTAGATGCTTCGGATGGCTTGGCTGTTGCAGTCTGCCACCATTTTAACTCCGGCACTATTGCGGATACAAAATCCTACAGCGGATGGGATAGTTTTTTGAAGCAGAATCCGGGGAGGGTGAAGTAACTGAAAATAACACAATGTAAATCAATTAATTAAACCAAAACATCCAATTACTTGGCAAAACATAATACTATCTTTTACATTGGTATGATTTTTACTGCTACATTTGTATAAATTTTCACTAATGAAAACAAACCAACAAACTATAAATCAAGCGAATCATAAAATAAACTGGTTCCAGAAGTTTCTGATGGTATGCTCCGGAGGAAATATTCATATTTTAAGAAAGACTCCGAGTGAATGGAATAAATTTTCAGGAATTGGAGGAATTGTATTATTCACTTCCGTTTTTGCTACCCTATCTGCAGGCTATGCCATGTATACGGTATTTGATAATGTATGGACTTCAGTGGGTTTCGGAATTTTGTGGGGATTAATGATCTTCAATCTGGACCGTTATATTGTTTCATCCATCAAAAAAACAGGTACATGGGGAAATCAGATTTTAATGGCTATTCCCCGTCTTGTGTTAGCAACATTTTTAGGAATTATTATATCCAAACCTCTGGAACTTAAAATTTTTGAAAAGGAAGTCAACAAACAGCTTAATACCATCATCCAACGGAATAAAAAACAGCTTGAGGGCGAAATGAGCGGCAGAATCCTGAAACAGAGCGGCCCTTTTGAAACTGAAAAAAAACAGATCGCTGAAAAAACCGTACAGTACCAGAAAGCTTATGATTCAGCAGCTGTAGAGCTTGAAAAAGAAATTCTTGGAAAACAGTCCGGACTCACGAGTGGAAAAGAAGGTTATGGCCCCAACGCAAAACGTAAACAGGAATTGAAGGAACAGCGCCGTCTGGACTTGGAAAATTTCCAGAAGCAGAACGCACCCAGAGTTGAATATTTAGACAAAGAGATCTCCAAAGTTTATACAAATCTGGAAACAGAAAGAAAATCTTCGGAAACCTTTGAAGATAAGTTCAATGGTTTTGCAGCAAGACTGCAGGCTTTGGATGAATTAGGCAAAAACTCGGCAATTATCGGTTTGGCAGCAGCTTTTATTATGGGACTTTTTATCTGTCTTGAAATTTCTCCGGTTCTGGTAAAATTGATTTCCCACGTCGGACCTTATGATTATCTGTTAGAAAAAACAGAAAATGATTTCAGGCTTTATTCTAAAGAAAAAATTGAAAAAGGAAATGCTCTGACAGATTTCAGAATTGATGATTTTAAGGATAATTTAAAAAAATAGCGTATTTTTCATGCATGATTATTGATAAAGAAGAGATCCAGAAGAAAAAGAAAAAGCTGGACGACTGTAAAGCATTCCTGAAAAAAGAATTCATCGGAATTGATAAGATTATTGATGATTTAATGGAATACATCCAGATCTGGTATCTGATGCCTGAAATCTTAACCCGTCCCGTAGTGATTAATCTGTGGGGAATGACAGGTGTAGGAAAGACAGATCTTGTAAGAAAAACCGTCCGGTTCCTCGAATTTCAGAATCGTTTTGTAGAGATAGAGCTCAGCAACAGTGATGAAACTTCATGGAGCAAAAAGTGTATCCGATATTTTCCAGAGTAACCGCCTCAGTGATGAAAAACCGAGCATCGTTCTTTTTGATGAGATCCAGCGTTTTAATACAATCGATCCCGACGGCACTCCGGTACCACAGACAAAGTTTACCGACTTTTGGGAACTTTTAAGTGATGGAAGGCTAAGCAAAAGGGAACGGGATGATCTTGAACATTATCTGTTCTCCTACCTTTTGCGTAAAAAAGAAAATGAACGGCGAAAAATGAACGGCGAAACGGAAATGGATGAAAATCCTTATCTGAATCTTTGGGACGCTAAGGAACTGAAAAAGTACCTCAGCATGGAAGATGATGTGATGAGCATTATCGATATGAAGGAGGAAGACATGATCAAATTGATTCTGAAGAAGCAAAAAGAGAAAAAGATCTATGAGCCGGTAGATTACAGCAAAATGCTGATCATCATCAGCGGAAATCTGGATGAAGCTTTTCAGATGTCCCGTGAAACCAGCGAAGCGGATATAGATGCGAATATATACCATGCGTTCACAAAGAAAATAACCGTTGTTGATATAAAAAATGCACTGTCAAGGAAATTCCGTCCGGAACAGGTAGCCAGGTTTGGAAATATCCATTTAATTTATTTTTCATTAAAGACGGAAGATTTTCAACAGCTCATCCAAAAGGAAATAAACAATCTTAAAACCAAGACGAAATCAAGATTTGGCATCAGCTTAAAAATCAGCAAAAGCATCAATGAGCTGATTTATAGAAACGGGGTCTTTCCCGTACAGGGCGTACGTCCGGTATTCAGCAGTGTAGTTGACATCCTGGATACAAACCTCAGCAAATTTCTATTTGAAGCCATCATCAATGATGACAAAACCATTGAAATTGATTATCTGGTAAAGCAGAAAACAATCACCGGGAAAGTGGGAAAACGTATCATTGAAATTCCTTATACCGGAAGAATCGACAGTATACGTCAATCCAGCCAGCAGGATGCGGTAGCCAACATTAGTGTTCATGAATGTGGCCACGCCGTTTCTTATATGCTTTATACAGGTTTTGCTCCATTGCAGCTGAAAAGCAAAGTAGCCAGCAGTTATGCTGCAGGATTTACCTTTCCACACCAGATCCACGATACTAAGGAAAGCCTTCTTGGCAGAATTAAAATCTATCTGGCGGGCGGTATTGCGGAAGAAATTGTATTTGGAGAAAATAATGCAAGCATAGGAAGGAGCCATGACAGGGAACAGGCCACAATGCTTGCCACCGACTATATCAGAAAATATGGGTTTGATGAAGAATATCAGGCGACATACAGCCTGGAAGATTATCCGCACCGTATGCAGCATGATATTACGGACAAAAAGATTGAAAGGCTGATGCAGGATCTCGCTGCAAAAACGAGGGAAGATCTGCTCCTTCATTTAGACCTTCTGAAAGATATGAGCATTGAACTCAGCAAAAAAGGAAGTATGCTTCCTAAAGAGATTTATCTGACGGCAAAAAAGCATCAGCTAGAGGTAAGCATCAAAGAGGAAGGGCATCTTCACATTGCAGGGTATCATAAAATGCTTGGACAATAGAAAAAAATCCAGAATAATAGAAATTAAAATTAATAAAACCCTACCTTTCAGTCGACAAAGCCTTAAAAAACATTTTATTTTTTAAGATAAACAGAGCCGTTTCACTTATTGGTAAGCAATGCAGGGGTATATATTGATCTTACTTTGCTGAATGAAATGCCCTTGCTTTCCTTATTAAAACGTCAAAAGACCTACTTTGTTTCCTTTGGGATAAATACAATTGTTTTCGGAATTTTTGACTGCTGTTTTTTTGGGAATATTTTTTGCAGGATATATGTTATGCCTTCAAGCGTAGTCAACAGTTATATTTATTTTCCTGAGACTGAGATATTAAGAATTGTGTATCAGTCAGGGGCTATTTATGATTATCTTAAGGTGCCGATGTCTATATCTGAAAAATTCAGGGAAGCCAAATCGAAGGGAAGATTCCTGAATAATGTTATCAAGCGAAGATTTAAGTATATTAAGATCAATTAAATTAATCATAATAAAAATGCCCCCATTACTGGAGGCATTCATCTTTGTATGATTAAAATTTATTTAATGATCAGTTTAGAAGTCTTAGTATCTTTCCCGTTGGAAATCTGAACCATATAAACTCCTTTTTCAAGCTGTTGGTTTACTTTATAAGTATCATTTCCTTCATCCGTCAAAGATGGGCTTGCTACCAATCTTCCCGACATATCAGAAATAGAAACTTTTAAATTTTTCCCATTTTTAGCTTTGATAAATACTTTATCACCTGTTGCAACCGGGTTAGGATAGATAACAAGATCATTATTATCGGCCTTCACTTCACTTGTAGCAAGGTTATTTACTAACATTACAGAATAATCCTCTATCTGCCCATATCCCAGTTGGCCACATGGTGTAAATGTGCTCTCAGCGTCTGCCATAACTCTCATTCTTAATGGAGTGTTTAATGTTGCTGTAGCTGGAGGAGTAAAGGTTCCGGTAAATGTTCCATACAGGTTTGCAGCAAGGGGCACATCAGTACCAGAAGCCACCAATTCATTTGCTTCAAAGGTTCCGTTATTATTATAATCTATCCAAACACGTACTGACTGAGAGTTTTGGAAAATTTTAACCTCAACAGTTTGCTGTTGATTAACCACCAATGGAGTAAATACTTTCATAGCGCATGCCTTTGTAGTATAATCTACATAATATAATGCGTGTGCTGCCCAATATCCAGGAGATTCATTATCTATTTGCCCTAATTTCACAGAAACCGGACCTGCCAAATAATTCCCTGGATTCGCTAAACCTGAAGGTGTACAAGCAGCCGCAGCCGGAACAACTGATGGGGCCGGAACAGCAGGTAAAGCAGTACCAGCTTGTGAAGTTGTCAAACTGCTTCTGAATAACATAAAGGAAGTATTAATTCTAGCTCCTTGTCCAGCAGTAAACTTCTGAGCAACAGAATTCGAATAATTCATCATATTATACTGTACTCCTTGATAGTTTACACCAGTACAAGAGTTAACAGTAGAGTTAGAAGGAACTGGCCATGCTGAGTAACCGCTTCCAGATCTTTCCGTATCACAAACCATATCATCATCCTCAGCACAAACTCCGGTCGTAGGCGGACAATAATCTGAGTCCCCCGGAACAGCATCGTATCTACCATCCTGGAAAGTATGATATAATCCCATAGCATGCCCAAATTCGTGAGCAAATGTTGTATCATGAGGATTGGTTACAACACCGGTTTTCATAAATGATTCATAATTAGCATCAAGGTTATTCGGGAATGCAGCGAATCCCATCAATCCTGCATTAGGAGTTGTGCTTCCATCAAATGTGGTAATTACATAAATATTAAAATAAGAAGCTTCCGGCCAGTGTGGGGCCAAGCCTTTAATAGCAGCTCTAGAAGCACCATTCGCTGTTTGATAAGCCATTCCAGAGGTGTTATATCCACTTAATGTACTGCCATTATACCTCACGATACCAGTGGTAGCGTTACAGTTCGGATCTCTTTTAGCCAAAACCAATCTAATAGGAAATACTGCTGATGTTCCGAAATCTGCCGGCACTCCATTAGCAGGCCAGGCATAAGTTCCGGCATACATCTGGTTAGCTTTATCCAGCCATTGCTGAATTTGAGTATCCGTTCTAGTGAATGTTGGATTATTGCCTTCAATTACATGAACTACAACAGGAATTTCATAGGCACCATTCACCATTCCTTTAGCAGCTGTTAAAGGATTTGCATTTTTTTCATCTTGGATATTTTTGATAACCTTATCAAAAACCTGTCTTACTCCAGGAATTGTTCTATCCTGTAATTGTAACTCTTGTTCAAAACCACAAATTTTCTGCTGTTGCTGCTGTTGTGCAGTTAATGAAAGCGAAAATAATGCTACTCCATAAAGGAAAGTTTTCTTCATAACTTCAAATATTTTATTTTTTTAATATTCAACAAATTTAAATTCACAAATTCATCCAAAATACTTTTCTATTAGTAGCAAAAATCGGGTTTTGTTACTAATATTTTATATTTTTTTTAATTTTTATGAAAAAATATTTTTTTTAAAGTTTAAAATTCACAATTTTCTTATGGAAAAATTTAATTAATATAGCAATTAGTAGAAAAAAGCTTTATTATTAAACAAAACAACATCATTTTTTTTATCATTAAAATATTTGCAAACAATTTTCCAAATTGGTTACATTTTAAATAAAATTGGCCGTACAAATTATGTACAGCCAATCTCAATAATATACTCTTTAAAGTTCTAAAAAGAATAGTTCGGCGCTTCCTGAGTGATAATTACATCGTGCGGATGAGATTCCTTCAAACCACTTCCTGTGATCATGACCATTTTGGTCTCTTTCTGTAAAGCTTCGATATCTTTAGCTCCGCAGTATCCCATACCGGCTCTTAAACCTCCGGTCAGCTGGAAGATCACATCCTCTAACTTTCCTTTGTGTGGTACTCTTCCTTCAATTCCTTCCGGAACGAATTTTTTAGCTTCACTCTGGAAATATCTTTCTTTTCCTCCTCTTTTCATTGCGGAAAGGCTTCCCATTCCCTGGTAAGATTTGAATTTTCTTCCCTGGAAAATAATTTCTTCTCCCGGAGCTTCATCAGTTCCGGCTAAAAGAGATCCCAGCATTACTGCTCCTGCTCCACTTGCAATTGCTTTTACAATATCTCCGGAAAGCTTGATTCCTCCATCTGCAATTACTGTTACGTTTTTGGAAGCTGCATATTCGTACACATTATAAATAGCAGATAACTGAGGAACACCAACACCTGCAACCACTCTCGTTGTACAGATAGAGCCAGGCCCTACTCCAACTTTAAGAACGTTAGCTCCTGCTTCAATAAGGTCTTTTGCTGCTTCAGCAGTTACAATGTTTCCTCCAACGATATCCAAGTCGGGATATGTTCTTCTGATTTCTGAGATCTTATCCAGAACCCCTTTTGAATGTCCGTGAGCAGAATCAATAGCCACGATATCAACGCCGGCGTTTACCAATGCTGCAATTCTATCCATTGTATCTTCGCCAACACCAACACCTGCTCCTACGATAAGACGTCCTTTGTGATCCTTATTAGAATTCGGATATTCCAGCTGATTATCAATATCCTTAATCGTAATTAATCCTACCAGCTTATTATCTTTATCTACGATCGGAAGCTTTTCTACCCTGCTTTTAAGAAGGATTTCTTTAGCTTTCTCAAGATTGGTATTTTTATCAGAAGTGATCAGATTTTCTTTGGTCATGATCTCTTCAACCTTCATGTCAAGGTTTTCCTGATACTTTACATCTCTGTTGGTAATGATTCCGATCAGTACATTATCTGCATCTACTACAGGAAGGCCGGAAATTTTATATTTGGCCATAGTTTCCTTAGCTTCAGCCAAGGTGTGATCTTTTGAAAGGGTAACAGGATCGGAGATCATTCCGTTTTCTGAACGTTTTACACGGTTTACCTGTGCAGCCTGCTCAGCGATCGTCATGTTTTTGTGGATAAAACCCAAACCTCCAACTCTTGCCAAAGCAATAGCCAGATCTCCTTCGGTAACTGTGTCCATCGCAGCAGAAACTATCGGAACATTCAGCGTGATTTTGTCGGTAAGTCTTGATTTTAATGATACCTGGTTAGGTAAAACTTCTGAATAAGAAGGGACTAGAAGAACGTCATCGAAAGTGATGGCTGTCTCTACAATTTTGTTATGAATAGACATCTTTACTTTCTTTGCAAAATTAGGCTATTTTGACGAGATATGAAAATCCTTTTCAATAGTTTAAATAAAATTTAATAATCAATAACTTAAATGAAAAAACCGCTCTTATTAAGAACGGTCTTTCTGTACAAAATAATTGATTTAGTATGAAACTACTTGTTTTTCTTTATGAATGCATACAATAAATAAGATTATTTATCTGTAGCAGCATTAATCACTTTTGAAATATCATCTGCTGTAAAGCTTCCCTTCACATCCAAGAAAACCAGCTTTTTATCTGAATTGACAGTGATCATCATATTTTTAATGGCTTCTCCATTCTGCTTTACTCTTACATTGACATTTTCACCGTTATGCTTTATACTAGCCCATTCTTCAAAATTATTGTCATTTAAGTATCTGGAATATTCGTTCAGCATATCTTTGCTCCCGTTATCTACCGTCATGATCTTTATTTTTGAAACTTTTTTAACCAACGCAATAACTTCCTCACTTTCACCATCTTCCCTTAAAGCTTTCTTAATAAAAGGCTTTGCCATAAAGACAGGGACATTGAAGCTTGCGAATGTTGCTCCCTTAAAATCATATCCGGACTGCTTAAAGAAAGCCATATTGGGTCTTCCTGAAACAATACATGACTGAAGCATAAGCAATGTAAAGATTCCTAAAAAAATGTTTTTTAAAGTTTTCATGTGATGAGTTTTTTAATCAATAGGTTTCAAAGCCCCGCCGGATGTTTTGCTGATATTAGATTCTATTTCAGGTCTTCCTTTATATTTTACCAGCCCTCCTGAGGAAGCTTTCACTTTCAGTCTGGTGGAAACATTCACGGAAAGGTTTCCTCCGGATGTAGCCTCTGCCTCTAACTTATCCAGCTTCAGTCCGTCTGCTTTAAAAAGTGCCCCGCTACTGATATCTATTATTCCGGAATCCGCTCTCCCTTCAATAGCTGTATTGGATCCGCTTGAAGCCTTTACCATAATAGTCCCCGTTGTAATTCCGGCTCTGATACTGGCACCTGATGAAGTTCCAATATCTACTTTATTCGAGATCTTAAAATCTCCTTTTACGTTAGCGCCGGACGATGCATCAATAACCAGATCATTTTCCTTTATAGAATTCACCACATTGAAATTAGCTCCTGAAGAAGCCTTGATATTGTCCATTCTCGGAGAAGAGATGTTAACGCTTAGATTTCTAAACTTTAAATTTTTTGTTCCTTTATTGTCTATATAGACTTTCAATATACCGTTTTCTACCTTTGTGATGATGTACTGAAGCTTATCAGAGTCTGCGATCACTTTTACGTTGGTAGGACTTTCCTGTTTGAAAACCACATTCACGCCTGTACTTACCTGGATTCCTGAAAACTCGCCTACATTTCTTGCTTCCCCATTAAGATAAGAGGAATTATTTTCAGAAGTAAGGCTGTTTCTTGTACTGGTTACAGGATTGCTTTTGGTTTCACTGGAATTAATGATCTTATTCACATCATCCATAGAAAGTTTTCCATCCAGCATGACCAGGATATTTTCTCCTTTTCCTCCATCAATGCTAAGCAGGAGATCGTCCAGCATTCCGTCCTTCGCGTCGGAAGAAAGAAATTTTATTTTTGAGCCGGAATTATTGACAGACATGATCTCGTTGTAATTAAGGTTTTTTAAATACACGGAAACATCTTTGCTGAGTCTGGAAAGGTTATCCTGAACTTTACGCCCTTCAGTTGTATTAGCATTTTCCGGATTTTCTGTAATAAGAATTTTCAATCCGTTAATTTTTGAAAGCAAAGGCTTGATCTGATCCAGCTGGGAATCGTCAATATTAAGGCTGCTCAGCATACTGAACATTGGCTTTGCAATTTTAATGGAAGTCACTCCTTCTACCTCCTGGTACCTGTCAAAAAGCGTATCAAATTTATCCCGTTGCCCATACACTGTAAAGAAGTGGGAAAAAGCGAGTGCGAATATTATAAATATTTTTTTCATGAGTCAATTTTTTATTAAGCTGATTATTTTTGCCTGATCAGGAGCATATCTATTGTTGTTAATAATCGTCGTCTACTACAGTAGGCTGTGCTAACTTTTCGCTAACGTTATTTGCAAGTATCTGGAATGAATATTTAGTTACATTGATGGCTTCATCTACATTATCAATCCTTTTACCGTTTACGATGACATAGGAATCCTTATATCCGGTAGAATCTTTTAAAGCTTTATTATTTGAAGAGTTACTGACAAACTTCGGTTTTGATTCTTTTTTCAGTCTTCCTCTTTTTGGCAATATCTCATCCAGTACATCTTTTTCCGCTACTGACTTTTCCTGGAAAATAGAATCTTTTCTCACTCCGGAAATGGAATCGGTATGATTAACAGCTACCTGTTCCTGGTGGTCATTATTCTCTTCAATAAATTCTGATTTCTGTTTCAAAACCTCATCTTTTACCAGTTTTTCTCTTTCAATAACCCCTGTACGGTAATCATTAAAGAAAAAACCAACACTGAAAAGAAGCACTAATCCGGCTGCCATCCAGAACCATTTCGGAAAAGAAGGCAAATTCTTTTGGAGTGGGATGATTGGGGCCTTGTTGGTGTCAGAGTCATCAGCTCCGCCTTCTGCTTTCTGAAGAAAATCTTCAAAACTCCAGTCCATCTTTTCTTCCTTTATCTCATGGAAGATTTCATCGTATTTATTCTGAAATTGATCTTTGTTCATAGCTCATCAGTTGTGATATTTGTTCTTTTACTTTTTGTCTCGCCCGCATCAGGTTTACCCTTACTGCGTTTTCTTCCATTTCCAGCATTCCGGAAATTTCCGAGACCTCATATTCTTCTACATCTTTCAGATGGATCACCATTTTCTGTTTTTCCGGGAGTTGGTTGATAAACCCTATAATGTGCTCCTTCAGGTTATTGATGTCCATGCTGTACAATTCTGAGCGGTGAAGCTGCAAATCTGCAAATCCCAACTTCACATCATGGTGCTTCAGCCTGTTAAGACATTCGTTCCGGACAGATTTCAAAGCATAGGATTTTAAATTTCCAAACTTCTCCAACTCTTCTTTCTTCTGCCAGAATTTAATCATCAGATCCTGCACCACATCTTCTGCCTCATCACTGCTCATAACGAATCTTTTCGCAAAACGATACATCTCGTCTTTGAGAATAAACACCGTATTCTTGAAAGTTTCTTGGGTCATGAGTTTTGTTTCTATTAGTAAGACAATTAAAATCTTAATTCTATTACATTACATTATAAAAAAAGTGATGATTTTATAATTTTAGATTCTCTATACATTCATAAAACCTTTTTACAAAGGAGTTTTATGATTTTTATAAAATTACATTTTTTTACTTTCTGGAAGATAATTTAATTGTCTGTGAGCGAATTATCAGTATCCAATAAAGTAAAAGCCTCCCAAATTGAGGCTTTCAATATTAATACGTATCAAAAATATGCTTCAGTATAGCTTTATCTTCATCCGCTAAAGCAACTTTTCGTCTCGCCATTGCTCTTTCTGCTACTTCATAGGCTTTATCCAGCTTGAATCTTTCATCATCTTTACTTCCGCCCCATGAGAAGTTCTCCACGAGGTTTGGCGGAAAACCTGGCTTGAATATATTAGAAGCAACTCCTATCACTGTTCCGGTATTCAATTGGGTATTAATCGCTGTTTTAGAGTGATCCCCCATAATAAGACCGGCAAACTGAAGCCCAGTGTCTTCAAAAGCTTTTGTTCTGTAGCTCCACAATTTGACCTGACTGTAATTATTTTTAAGGTTGGAGGAATTGGTATCCGCTCCAAAATTACACCATTCACCAATCACGGAATTTCCAACGAAACCTTCATGCCCCTTACTTGAATAACCAAATATGATGATATTATTCACTTCGCCACCCACTTTACAAAGCGGACCGACAGTCGTTGCACCATAAATTTTTGACCCTAAGTTAAATTTTGAATCCTCTCCCAGCGAGATTGGCCCGCGGAGGTTACAGCCTTCCATCACCTCAGCATTTTTACCAATATAGATTTTTCCTGTTTTTGTATTGATCGTAGAAAATTCAATCTGGGCTCCTTCTTCAATGAAAAGATCTTTTTTATCTCCTAAAAATCCATTGGTAGAGGAAAGCTCCTGTGAAGTTCTTCCTTCAGTCAGCAAATTGAAATCAAAATCAATAGCAAGATGATTATAGGTAAATAAATCTGCAGGTTTTTTAAAGAAGATTAATTTTTCCTTTACATCTGTCATTTTTTCGATCTGGTTCAGGGAAAAATTTTTCATATTAATTCTTGCTGCAATCAGCTCATCCTCATAAACAAGAGCTTCACCCTGTTTAAGATCTTTAATCTGCTGGATTATTGTTTCGGTCGGCAGAAAATTAGTAACCAGGAAAAGGCTTTCTTTTTCTTCGGGATTTTTGAATTTATTCTGAAGATAATTTTCGGTAAAATAAGAAACTTCGGTATTTCCCAAGATCTTTTGCCATCGTTCGGAAAAGGTAAGAATTCCGCATCTCATGGCGGCAACAGGACGGGTAAAAGTCAATGGAAGAAAATCTTCCCAATACTGGGCATCTGAAAATACTAATTGCATTATATTATAGAAGTTAAAGATTAGAAGTTAGAAATTAGGGATCCAAAGTTGAGATTTATGATTTGATAACAATTCGGAGCGTCTAATTTCTGTTCAGAACAAAAATACAAAAATAGCTGGAAATAGAGATTAGATGTTAGAAGCTAGAAGTTAGTTCATGACGCCTCAGCAAGAATATCTGTCTTCTATTTGGAAAAGGGCGATTTCCATGTATCGAAATACATTACAAATATACCTATGACTAGATTTCTAACCTCAAGTTTCTACATAAAAAAAGTCTCCCAATAAATTGGAAGACTTCAGTATGTTGGGTAACAAAAAATTACTTAGCGAATTTTTTGTATTTGTTCATAAACTTATCAACTCTACCTGCAGTGTCAACTAATTTAACTTTACCTGTGTAGAAAGGGTGAGAAGTTGAAGAAATTTCCATTTTGATTAATGGGTATTCTTGTCCTTCATATTCAATACTGTCTTTTGTTTCTGCAGTAGATTTGCAAAGAAACACCTCGTCGTTACTCATATCTTTGAAAACAACAAGTCTATAATTTTCTGGGTGGATTCCTTTTTTCATAATACAATTTTTAAAAAATTAAAGTTTGCTTCCGAAATAGTAATGGTATTTCTCTGCTAATTTTAGGTTGCAAAAGTACAACATTTTTTCAAATATACAAATACTCAATTCAATATTTTTTATTGATAAGAAATTCAAAGTATTTTCGTTAAATTTGGAATCTTAAACTTTATTTTCGATGAAAATCAAACTATTACTGGCTTTTTCTTTTTGGATGCTTCTTGTAGCGGTATCGTGCAATAAAGATGATATTACTTTTGATGCTCCATCACAGCAGTTAAGTTTTTCAAAGGATACTGTATTCTGCGATACGGTCTACCATCAGGTACGTTCTGAAACCTATTTTGTAAAAGTATATAATAATGAAGACAAAGATGTCTTAATTCCAAGGATCAATCTTGAAAGGGGAAGCGCTTCATTATATAGGATCAATGTAGACGGAAAACCGGGCTATGATTTCAAAGATGTACCGTTGAGAAAGAAAGACAGTATGTATATTTTTGTGGAAATTGCTCCCGAAGCTACCGGTCCTGAAGCTATTGCTGAAGATAAAATTGTCTTTAACAGCGGTGCAGGACAACAGCATGTAACTTTGTTCTCAGTAGTTCAGGATGCAGAATTTTTCATCGAAACACCAGGCAATCCTAACGTAATTTCCAATCATACAACATGGAATAATAATAAAGCCAAGATTATCTACGGAGACCTTACTATCAATCCAAATATCACATTGGACATCCAGGCGGGAACTAAAGTTTACTTTCATAAAAACAGCGGCATGAAGGTTTCATCCGGTGCAACCTTAAATATCAACGGAGTTTTTGACAATGAGGTGATTCTGCGCGGAGACAGAAATGATCCATATTATGATACAATCCCTAAAAACTGGAATTCTATCCAGATGGAACCCAATTCTATCCTCAATATGAATTTTGCAAGACTTTTCGGAGGAACAAGAGGGTTGGATATGAAACAAAATACGGCAAATATCAAAAATTCATTTATCCATACTTTCTTTGAATATGGTATTTATGCTGTAGGCTCAACGGTTACTGCTAATAATTTAGTGATGAACAACTGTGGTGAATCATGTATCGGGATTTTCAGAGGCGGAAATCACAGCTACACTCATGCTACAATTGCGAATTATTCCAAAACAATGGGATCTTACAACAGAAACGGAATTACGGCAGCCAATGAATGGAAAAATGCAGCAGGAACTACTGAACAGGGAGCACTTCAACGCCTTGATATAAAAAACAGCATCGTTTTTTCAGACAGAGACAACTCCGTGAATTTTGAGCAGACTCCGGGGCAGCAGTTTGAATTCCTTATTCAAAACTCACTGATAAAGTATTCCGGCACATCAGAAGCCGGGTTCAATTTCGACAATAATGTGAATGTAATACAAAGCATTAAGAACGAAGATCCACAATTCCTTAATTATTTTGCTGCAAAGATGAACCTAAGGGTAAAAACAACATCTCCGGCAAGAGGAAAAGGAAATCTGACGGTAGCAGGAACCGTACCTTTTGATATTGTGAATGTATCAAGAACAATTAACCCTACTCTTGGAGCTTATCAATAATGGAGATCAAAAAGCTGCAGGAACAGGTTGATGAATGGATAAAAACCATAGGAGTCCGTTATTTTAATGAACTGACGAATATGGCCATGCTGACCGAAGAAGTTGGCGAAGTTGCCCGTATCATCGCCAGAAGGTATGGTGAACAAAGCGAAAAGGAAAGCGATAAAAACAAAGATCTCGGTGAAGAGCTGGCAGATGTACTGTTTGTTACCTTATGTTTAGCCAATCAAACCGGAGTGAACTTACAGGAAGCTTTCGACAAGAAAATGAAGATCAAAACAGACCGGGATAAAGACCGGCATCAGAATAACGAGAAGTTGAAATAATATATAGATATCAGATAACAGACACTGGATATCAGACTTTTTTTATAATCTGATGTCTTTAATTTGAAGAAATAATGAAGTTAGAAAAATCAAAATTAGCATCAGATAAAACAGTTCAGATCAGCGGTTCGAAAAGCATTTCGAATCGTTTATTGATTTTGGAAAGTTTATTTAAAAATATACAGATCGGGAATCTGTCTAATTCCCAGGACACCCAGCTGCTGAAAAAAGCATTGTCTGAAAACACTGAAACGGTAGACATCCACCACGCAGGAACGGCCATGCGTTTCCTTACTTCCTATTATTCAATAATTGAAGGGAAAACAACCGTTCTTACCGGATCCAAAAGGATGAAGGAAAGGCCCATCAAAAACCTTGTCAATGCTTTAAAAGATCTGGGTGTTGAGATTGAATATATGGAAAACGAAGGCTTCCCGCCTTTAAAAATTACAGGAAAGAAAATCACTCAGAAACAGGTCAATGTACCGGCTAACATATCCAGCCAGTTCATTACTTCTCTTCTTCTGATTGCCGGGAAACTTGAAAACGGGTTGGAGATTAATCTGGTTGGTGAAGTTACCTCAAGATCCTATATAGAGATGACGCTGGATATTCTAACAAGATTCGGAATAAAGAACAGCTTTGAAGGAAATACAGTTAAAGTGGAACCGTTTGATTTGAATGGCAGATTGTCTGCTACAAGCTATGAAGTGGAAAGTGACTGGAGCTCGGCTTCATACTTCTATTCTATCTGTGCATTGGGAAGAGAAACCATCCATCTGAAAAGCTTTTACAAAGAATCCACCCAGGGAGATTCCGCCATTGCCAAGATCTATAAAGACTTTTTCGGAATTAATACGATTTTCACTGAAGACGAACATAAGATTACCCTTCAGCCGGAAACCAATTTTATTTTCCCTGAAAAAATCATTCTGGATATGAATAACTGTCCGGATATTGCCCAGACACTTTGTGTAACGGCAGCCGCCTTAAAAATTCCTTTTGAAATTTCCGGACTGGGCACTTTAAGGGTAAAAGAAACCGACAGGCTACAGGCCTTATATAATGAACTGAAAAAACTGGGCACTGAAACAGAAATTACAGACCTTACCATCAAATCTGTGAGTTTCGGGGAGCCGGAGGAAAATATTTCCATCGGAACTTACCAGGATCATAGAATGGCGATGAGCTTTGCTCCGTTTTGTCTTATAAAGGAACTTACCATTGAAGAAGAAGATGTAGTGGAAAAGTCTTACCCTATGTTCTGGAAGGATTTGAGTGACATAATGATTCAAGGATAACAGGTTTTAAAAAATTCTAATATGGCAAGAAGGTATGTATTCTTTTTTTCTCTGTTGATCCCTATGTTTTCCTGGGCACAGTATCTGTTGCCTAATGAGGAAAATATTTTTTCATTTCAAACAAAAAATGGTAAAACCATGTCTTTGGTTAAAGATAAAAAGAACGGTTACATTCAATATCGGTTTGGAAGTAAAGACCGTGTAGAAATGGAATTCCCAGCCACAAGAACCAAAGAAAGCTGGAAGCAATTTACATATAGCTCTTATCATAGAGGTGGCGGAAAACAAAATGCAGGTATGGACCTCAACTATCTGACATTTACCAAAAACGACTACAAATATCAACTGTTCAGAACCTATTCTGCAGAAGATGAATCATTTTCTACAGGCATCACGGTAACGGACAGTAAAGGAAAAGAAACTGATATTGCAGGAGTTTATAAAACAATTAAAGGCTGCATGTGCAATTTGGACGATACAGAGGTACAGAAAGAAGATTTTGGCCAATAGATTTTGATTAAATAACAATTTCAGGATTGGGGAAAACAATTTTAAAGCACCCGGCTTAAAAAAAGAATTGAATTACTGAAGATCAGACAGATAAATAAGCAGAATTTTCTTCTGCTTATTCATTTTTACGTTGTCCACATACTTATCCACAGAGTTATCCACAATTTATAAATACCATTTTTACATACAGATTCAGAAATAAGAATATAGCTGCTGATTTTGTTTCTGAATAATTTTATACTGTAATAAATAATAGAGTTCCTATTTCTTTTTTTACATTTGCTGAAAATACGGTTTGTGCTGAAACACAGCAGCCGGAAGAAAAAACAAAAGTCTTAAATTATAAACAATCAATGACCATCATCATCACTGGAACCTCATCAGGAATAGGTTTTGTATTGGCCGAATATTTCGGAAAAAAAAGCCATAAAGTATACGGCTTAAGCCGGAAACATACGGAAAGCCAGTATTTCAGTTCTATTCCGACAGATGTTACCGACAACACAGCCGTTCAGAACGCCATTGCTGAAGTTTTAAAAACGGAATCAAGAATCGATGTACTGATCAATAATGCAGGAATGGGAATGGTAGGTGCCGTGGAAGATTCTACTAAGGAAGACATTTTAAAACTGTTCAACCTGAATCTTGTAGGAGCGGTCCAGATGATGAGTGCCGTTCTTCCGACCATGCGTGAAAATAAGTTCGGAAAAATCATCAATATTTCAAGTATAGGAAGTGAAATGGGACTTCCGTTCCGGGGCTTTTATTCGGCTTCCAAATCAGCTTTGGATAAGGTAACTGAAGCCATGAGGTATGAGGTGTACCCTTGGAACATCGATGTGTGCTCACTTCATCTTGGTGATATCAAAACAAATATTGCGGAGAACAGGGTAAGAACCCCAGTTTCCGAACCTTACAAAACTATATTTGATAAAGTGTATACCTTGATGAACTCTCATGTGGGCGACGGAACCGAACCTCTTGAAGTGGCAGCCTACGTTGAAAAGCTTTTGGACAAGAATAAATGGAAAGCTCATTATTATTTCGGTAAATTCGGACAAAAGATCGGCGTTCCGCTGAAATGGATCCTTCCTCAGGGAACCTACGAGAATCTGATGAAAAAATATAATAAACTGGACTAATTTCAGTTATTTAAAAAATTATTAAAACCTGTTTTAAACCATTAAGAATACTGAGTTGTTAACAAGCTTTATTAATGGTTATATAAATTAACATTGAAGTTATTTCTAAAAATATTTTTTATCCTGTTCTGCGTTTTTGTACAAGCGCAGAAGAAGCAGTATTGGCTTATTGATACGGAAACCAATGTCAGAAAAAAAGTAAATGATTCTGTTTCAGCAACGAAATTTTTGGATTCCCTGTCACAGAACAATTACTTCTTTACCAGGCTGAAAGAAGTGAAAGTGAAAGGCGACAGTACTGAAATTTTCTACGATAAAGGAAAAAACTTCAATGAAACTTATGTAGATCTTTCTGATTCTGTTGCTGTGAAGTTAAAAATACAAAAAGAATTTTTCACTAAAAATTTAGATTCAACAAAGAAAAGTATTAACAAAAGATATATTGATGACGGATATTCTTTCAGCCGTCTTAAATCTAAATATAAAGGTCAGAAGAATGGCTATCCCGTGATAGAGCTTGATATTAACAAAAATGATAAGCGGACCATTGACAATTTTGTAGTGAAAGGTTACGAAAGAGTTCCTAAAAGGTTTATGAAAAACCTTGAAAAGGAATTCAAAGGAAAAACTTATGATGACAAAAATCTTTTAGCTATCAGTAAAAATTTCCAAAGCCATGCTTTCGTTACGCTGGAACGCCCTCCACAAACATTATTCACCAAAGACTCCACAAGCATTTACCTGTTTATGGAAAAGAAAAAGACCAATACGTTTGATGGGGTGATCGGTTTCGGGAACGATAAAACTGAAAAATTCACACTGAACGGAACCCTGAACGTCAACTTCAGGAATATGTTCAACAGTTTTGAAACCGTTAATCTGTACTGGCAGAGAAACCCAGATAAAGGGCAGACTTTTGACCTTCAGACTGACATTCCGTATCTTCTTAAATCTAATGTAGGAATGAACCTGAAAGTCAATATTTTTAGACAGGATTCTACTTTCGCAAATGTAAAATTCCTTCCTGCCTTCTACTACCACATCAATAGCCGCAACAAGATCGGGCTTAGAGGAACCCTGGAGTCCTCCAGCATCATAGACACTCTGTATGTTCAGGGTAAGGATTATAATAAAAAAGGACTCGGGATCTGGTTTGAAATGACTGAACCTACGGACATTGATCTTTTCCTTTACAAAACAAGGATCAATGCCGGCTATGATTACCTGACAACAACCTATACCAAAGATAATATTAAGGCTAACCAGAATCAGTTTTATTTCTTCGGTGAACACAATTACCATATTTCAGGAAATCATTTTCTTAATATAAAGGCGGAAGGAGCTATGATGGATTCCAAGATAGAATTCTCTGCTAATGAGCTTTACCGTTTCGGGGGCTGGAATTCCATGAGAGGGTTCAATGAAAAATCCCTCGCTGGCGATTTTTATTATTACGCAGGCCTGGAATACCGATATCTCATTGGAAGCCAGGCATTCTTTGATTTCTTTGGGCAGTACGGACAGCTCAATAACAAATCCTTAAATGTCAAACCTAAACTTTACAGTGTGGGACTTGGATTTAATTTCTTTATCCCGATCGGGCTGATGAGTTTTCAGCTATCGAATGGTAATGAATTCGGAAACCCTTTTAAATTTAACGATATCAAGATTCATTGGGGAATCCTGAGCAGGTTTTAAAAAATCTTTCATTCTTATTTATTCACAAGTTCAGCAAATCAATTTTTAATTGATTACTGCTCAGCATTCTTAAATAAAGCATCCATAACTCAAACTTTGCGTTAAATCATATGTTTTTTTAATGCAAAGTTTAAAGAAGTGTGTTCTATTTCTAAATAAGCAAAGAAGTGGCTGCGTCACTGAATAAGCAGTCGTTTTCAGTAAGTAAGAAATTTTGATTAAAATGTAATGCTTTTAAAGGTATAATATATAGTATAATAAAAGGAAATATTAGAGTATAATGCCTTTTCCAATTTTATTATTTTGTTAAATATTCCTGTTAAAAAATATTAAAATAGTATTTTTATTTTAATACCACATTAAAACACTGGTAACACTGCACCGCTAAATTTGTCCTCAAAAAAATGAAGAAGACTTTAGCTACTTTTACTGTTTTTTTACTCCCCCTTTATCTTACTGCCCAAGAAATTAACATTTCCGGAAATGTAAAATCCGAAAACGGCTCCAGTGTTTCCGGAGTGAACATTACCGACAAGAACACCGGAAAAACGGCAGTGACGGATGAAAGCGGTAATTTTACAATCTCGGCCAACCCGAAAGACATTCTTGAGTTTTATGCTCCGGATTTCTCAATGTACACCATAGAGGTTTCTTCCAAAAGACAGTATTCTGTTATTTTGAAAAAAGTAAATGAGAAACAAATCGAAGGTGTAGTTATTACGGCCTTAGGAATCGCCAAAAAGAAAGAAAAGATAGGCTACGCCACCCAGGAAGTCGGCACTAAACAGTTTGAGACCATTACAACCCCAAGTATAGGAAACTTATTCTCAGGACAAGTAGCCGGTCTTAATGTATCCAACCCCACAGGAATGCAGCAGGCTCCACAGTTTACGTTAAGAGGAAACTCCAATCTTATTTTCGTGGTTGATGGGGTAATTGTAGAGAAAGAAGTTTTCCAGAACCTGGATCCCAATAATATTGAAAACATCAATGTTCTGAAAGGAGCAACGGCTTCTGCATTATACGGTTCCAGAGGAAGATACGGTGCTGTTTTAATCACTACTAAAAGTGCAAAAAAGAAAGGTTTTTCCGTAGAGTTTTCTCAGAATACGATGGTGACGGCAGGATTTACCAATCTTCCGGAAACCCAGAACGAGTACGGAAACGGATCACACGGAAAGTATGAATTCTGGGACGGAGCTGATGGTGGTGTGAATGACGGAGATATGATCTGGGGGCCAAAATTTACTCCCGGTCTGAAAATTGCCCAGTGGAACAGCCCGATCAGGGATAAAATGACTGGACAGGTAATTCCGTGGTACGGTGCAGTTTCCGGAACGCAATACAATGACAAATCAAGATATGAAAGAGTTCCTATCGACTGGAAATATCATGATAACTTAGATACCTTTTTAAAGCCTGCGATTATCAACAATAACAGTTTCGCAGTAAGCTATAGAAACAATAAAGATATCTACAGGCTCTCCGGGAATTTCATGAATTATGATGATAGAATTCCGGGTTCCTATCTTCAGCGCTATGGTGTGAACTTTTCTTCTGAAAATCATTTGGGAGAAAAATTAATCTTTGACACCAAATTCAATTTCAATCAAACTTTTACGCCCAATATCCCCAACTACGAATATAATCCAAGCGGGCATATGTATACAATCCTGATCTGGATGGGAGCAGATGTAGATGGAAGAGACCTTAAAAATCATATGTGGATCCCGGGAAAAGAAGGCAGAGCCCAGGCTAACTGGAATTATGCATGGTACAACAATCCTTGGTTCGGAGCCGAATATTACAAGAATAAAAACAGGACCAACATCATTAATGCACAGACCGGTCTGGAATATAAAGCAACTGAAGATTTCTCAGTAAAAGGGAAAATATCCATCGTTGAAAATCACAACAAACAGGAAATATTAAGTCCTTACTCTTACTTCAACTACAGTGCTCCGAGAAGTGGAGGTTATCTCCTGAATGATTCCAAAACATGGAATATGAACTCCGATATCTTAGCCACCTACAAGAAAAAGATATCAGATAACTTCGATTTTACGATTAACGCCGGTGGATCAACATTCTATTATAAGAACGATATCGACAATGCTTCAACAGACGGGCTGAAAATTCCGGAACTGTATACCCTAGAAAACTCAACCGGAGCTATAAAGTATTATGATTATCTTAAGGAAAAGCTGATCTACAGTGCCTATTCAACGATTGATATCGGATTGTACAATGCTTTTTTCATCAATGTTTCAGGACGTAATGACTGGTCCTCTACCCTTCCGAAAGCCAACAGATCTTATTTTTATCCTTCTGCATCGGTAAGTGCCGTTGTTTCAAACCTTGTTAAAATGCCGGAAGCTGTTAATCTTTTAAAACTTTCAGCTTCGTGGGCCAAGGTAGCTTATGATTTTCAGCCCTATTCGATAAGAAATTACTATCTGAATAATCAGGGAGCCACTTTTAATGGAAATCCGATGTTCAACTACCCTACCATACTCAATATCGAAAATTCCTTAAAGCCAGAGCAGACCAAATCGTATGAATTGGGATTAAGCGCGGGATTATTCAAGAACAGGGTTACTTTAGATGTTACTTATTTCAGAACATTAGATTATAACAATATACTGGAATTCCCGGCTGCACCATCATCTGGTTTTACTTCGCAATATGTGAACGGGAACGAGTATACAACAAAAGGTTTGGAGATCTCTTTAGGCCTGGTTCCTGTAAAAACAGCCAATTTTACCTGGAGATCTTTAATCAACTGGAGTACGTATGAACAGAAGCTTACTTCTATTTATGACGATATGCCGAACTACAACAATATCAAGCTCGGCGAAAGAATGGACAGCTACTACGATTATACCTGGAAGAAATCCCCGGACGGAAAAGTAGTTCTTAATGCCGCCACAGGAATGCCTACAAGAGCAGATGCTCCAAGCAATCTGGGCCACTTCAACCCGGACTGGACTTTTGGCTTCAATAATACCTTTAAATATAAAAAATTCTCCCTGAATATCGGAATTGACGGAAGCATAGGAGGAGTTATGAGATCCCAGGTCGTAGAAAAAATGTGGTGGGGCGGAAAACACCCGAACTCAACAGCATACAGGGACCTTGAATATGCGAATCCGGGAACGTATTATTTTGTGCCGGATGGTGTCAATTATAATGCGGCTAACGGCATGTATACTCCACACACAAAACCCATCAGCTTTCAGGACTGGGCACAGAATTATCCTTATCAAGCAAGGGTAACAGAGGATGAAAGTGAATTGTTTGCCAATGTTTTCGACAGAACTTTTATCAAGCTGAGATCTGTAGTCCTGGAATATGATTTTTCTTATCTCCTTAATCCAAAAGGAATGATAAAAAATTTCACAGCCAATATTTCAGCTTACAATCTGGCCATGTGGAAAAAGTCTAAAAATCTTTATTCCGACCCGGATTACCAGCTCAAGAAAGATAACAATGATATCCAGGATCCTTCCAGCAGATGGATAGGAATCGGGTTTAATCTTAAATTTTAATTAACAAGCATCCTGAACAATGAAAAATACTATCAATTTTATAGCGAAACCGCAAAATAATACAATGATCAAATGGCTAAAGTCGGCAACTTTTGCAGGACTGCTGATTCTTACTTCATGTGAGACCGATCTTGACAAAATCAACGAAAACCCTAATGATCAAGCCAGTGTAGATCCTAAAGTCCTTCTGACGTATGTTTCAAAAGATGCTTTCCAGGTTAACGGTGACAATATGTATGCTTCGAGAATGATGATCGGTACAGACGGAGAAAATACCTATCAGTACATGAAGTGGAACGATGCCTCTTTCGACGTATACACGAAAGGACTCCTGAATACAGTAAAAATGATGCAGGAAGCTGAGAAGATCAACAATAAAAACTACGCTGCTATTGGTAAATTCTACAGAGCTTATTACTTTTTTAATTTAAGTTTAAAATTTGGAAGCATCCCATATACAGAAGCTGCCAAAGGTGAATCCGGAATTACCCAGCCGAAATACGACAGTCAGGAAACAGTAATGGCCGGAATTTTATCTGAACTGAAAGAAGCCAATGATCTCATCAATACCAGTGATAAAATTGAAGGTGATATTATCTATAACGGTGATGCCTCAAAATGGAAAAAACTAATCAATTCTTTCCGTTTGAAGATTTTAATAAGTATGTCTAAAAAATCTACATTGGGAAGTTATAATGTAGCTACCGAATTTGCCTCTATTGCAGGCAGCCAACCGTTGATGACTTCCATTTCTGACAATGGAGAGCTTAAATTTGCTGATGCGGCAGACAGCAGATATACGATGTTCAACAGCAGTGGCTATGGATCAAGTTTATACATGGCGGATTATTTTATCAATCTGTTCAAGGCCAGGCAGGATCCGCGTCTGTTCACTTTTGCCGCCCAAACTACAGGTGCAAAAGAAGCAGGAAAGCCCCTTACGGATTTTACAGGATACAACGGAGGAAACCCTACTTCTTCCTATTCTGACAATGCAGCACTGATCACAGCGAAAAATATTTCTAAAGTGAATGACCGGTTTTATAAAGATCCTACTAATGAGCCTTCTTCTGTCTTAAGCTATCCGGAGCTGGAATTTATTCTTGCCGAAGCTGCAGCCAGAGGATGGATCTCCGGATCAGCTAAAACACATTATGACAGTGCCATTAAAGCAAGTTTCAGCTTTTACCAGGCCTATGTAAAAAATCCGGGACAATATTTCTCAGGATTTGATGTGAACCAATATCTGGCGACCCCACTGGTAATTTATAGTGATGCTGCTCCACTTGAAACCCGTTTGGAGAAGATTATGACCCAGAAATATATGACAATGTTCCATCAGAGCCAATGGACCTCTTATTATGATTATTTAAGAACAGGCTATCCAAACTACCCTCTGCAGGCAGGAGTTTCTGCACCATTCAGATTCAGGTATCCACAAGCTGAATATAGCTATAACAGCACAAACTTAAAAGCTGCATTAGATGCCCAGTACGGAGGAAACGATAATATCAATTCTAAACCATGGTGGCTGCAGTAGGAACCTAATATTATATAAAAAACAGATAAACCGCAGGAAAATCTCAATAACTTGCGGTTTATTTCTTATTTTGATTGAACATGAACAGAAGAGAATTTTTAGAAAAATCAAGCCTTTTGCTGGCAGGACTGGGAACTTCAAGCGTTCTTCATCCTGCTATTTTAAAAGCACTGGCTATTGAGCCGGCAGCGCTGTCAACTTTTTATGATGCAGAACATGTAGTAATCCTGATGCAGGAAAACCGTTCCTTTGATCATGCTTTCGGAGCATTAAAAGGGGTAAGGGGCTTTCTTGACAAAAGGGCTTTCATTAAAGAGGACGGCCATTCCGTTTTTTTTCAAAAAGATGATACAGGAAAATATGCTTCGCCTGCAAGATTAGATCTTAGAAATACAAAATCTACGTGGATGAGTTCTCTGCCTCATTCCTGGTCTGATCAGCAAAAGGCTTTAAATAAAGGGAAATATGACAAATGGCTGCAGTTTAAAGCCTCCGGAAATAAAGACTATAAAAATATTCCGCTTACTTTAGGCTATTATAACCGGGAAGATCTTCCTTTTTATTACCAGCTGGCGGATGCGTTCACGATATTTGACCAATATTTCTGCTCTTCACTTACGGGAACCACTCCGAACAGGCTTTTTCACTGGTCCGGCACTCTCAGAGAGCAGCAGAATGGTAAAGTAAAAGCTAACGTTTATAATGAAAATATTGACTATGATAAAGCCAGACAGGCACACTGGAAGAGCTTTCCCGAACTATTAGAAGAACAGAATGTTTCATGGAAAATCTACCAGAACGAGATCAGTCTTCCGAAAGGAATGTCCGGAGAACAGGAAGCATGGCTGAGTAATTTCACGGATAATCCTATTGAATGGTTTTCAAAATTCAATGTCAAGTTTTCAAAAGGCTATCACCAGAATATTCCTAAAATGATTGCTTACCTGAAAGCGGAAATCGGAAAAAAACCGGATCAGAAAAAAAGACTGGAAGCAATGATCGCTGAGCTTGAAGATGACCAGATCAAATATACTCCTGAAAATTACTCCAAACTGTCGCAGCAGGAAAAAAATCTTCACGAAAAAGCCTTTACAACTAATAGTAATGATCCTGACTATTGGAACTTAGAAATCGGAAGTGACGAAAACGGAGAAAGGCTGGTAGTTCCAAAAGGAGATGTACTGTTCCAGTTCCGCAAAGATGTAGAAGAAAAAAAGCTTCCGCTGGTTTCATGGCTGGTGGCTCCTGAACATTTTTCTGACCATCCGGGATCACCGTGGTATGGCGCCTGGTATATTTCGGAGGTTTTAAATATTCTGACTAAAGACCCTGAAACCTGGAAAAAAACCATTTTTATAATCAATTATGATGAAAACGATGGCTATTTTGATCACGTTCTTCCCTTCGCCCCTCCGCTTAATCCGAGCCAACCGGTGGATATGAATGGTAAAGAAGGAGTGGAATATGTGGACAAATCTCAGGAATACATGTCTACCCTTCCATTGAAAGACCATGAAAGAATAGAAGGCACTGTTGGTTTAGGATACAGAGTTCCGATGATTATTGCATCACCTTGGACAAAAGGTGGCTTTGTCAATTCTGAGGTTTCCGATCATACTTCCGTTCTTCAGTTTCTGGAGAAATTTATTCAGAAAAAATATCGTAAAGATGTTAAGGTTGGCAATATTAGTCATTGGAGAAGAGCAATTTGTGGCGATCTGACTTCTGCCTTTAATTCTTCCAATACAAAGGCTCCTCAGATGGATTATTTGGATCAAAAAGATTATGCAAAGACTATCAACGCTGCCAAAAGCAAGCCTGTTCCGGATCTGAAATGGCATGCAGAAAATGAAATCAGCGACAGCCTTCTTGAAATTCAGGAAAGAGGGATCAGACCTTCCCATCCGCTTCCCTACCATTACCATGTGAATCTGGAAAACGGAAGGATCAAAATGACCAATTTAAAAGAAGCAGGCGTTCCCTTGCTAATTTATGACAGAACACAATTTAACAGCGATAATTATTACTTCTCTTATGCTTTGTATTCAAATCAGGAGTTGTTGCATGCTGTGAATCCCGGAAAATATGATTACGAAGTTTTTGGCCCTAATGGATTTTTTCGGAAGTTCCGCGGAAACAATACACCCGAAATAGAAATACAGCTCACAGGTAACGGTTCAAAAAATGAGGTGGAATTGGTTTTCAGAAAGAAAAAGGCAAATACCTCAGTGGTTGTGGAAGATCTGTATGAAAAAAATAAAAGAACAGTCTCTTTACAGCAAACGGAGGAAAAAATAACAGTTGATCTCAACAAAAATAAAGGCTGGTATGATTTGAAAGTCATATTTGATGACCATATCTGGCATTTTGCCGGAAGAACAGAAACCGGAAAACCCTCTATTTCAGATCCTCACTGGGTATAACCAAAAAGACAGTAAAAATTAAAGCCTTGCACAAATTGTGTGAGGCTTTTGTTATGATTACAATCATGAATTAAAATATCGATTTTACATAATTTACATGTAAATATTTTAATACATAACATAATACTATAACCAAATAGTTAATAATATTTTAAAAATACAATTTTATTCATATTATTAACTGATTTTTATTAAATTCACTTAACTAATTAACAGCATCATGAAAAAATCAATCCTAAGCCTTGCAGTATGCTTTATTACTGCCGCAACTTCCGGCAATTTACAAGCGCAAGATACCAATACTGACAATCACACCATCACAATTTCTATTCCTGAAGTTGCACTGGTAGATATTGAGCCAGCTGCAACGAAGAACATTACTCTGGGATTTACAGCACCAACAGAAGCAGGTAATCCCATTACCCCAACGACTTCCAATAACACCCTTTGGCTAAATTATTCGTCAATTAAATCTGTGGCGGACCCTACCCGTAATGTATCTGTAAAAGTAAATGCTCTTATTCCGGGAATTGACATCAATGTAACTGCAGCTGCGGCTACAGGCAGTGGAGGTGGTACATTGGGTACACCGGCAGCCCAGCTTACCCTGAGCGCGGCAGATCAAACCATTATTTCAGGAATCGGAAGTGCCTACACAGGAAACGGAGCCAATAATGGCCACAATCTTACCTATGCCCTGGCAGCAGGAAGCGGACCTGGGGGAATAGCCGCATATGCAGATCTTGAGGCAACAGCTTCTACTGTAGCTACAGTTACTTATACGATCTCGGACAACTAGTTAAAATTTTCAATTTAAGATAAAGCAGGAAGAAATCACCTATCCGTTTCTTCCCTGTTTTATATGGCCAATAATTTAATTCCAATCTTTACATGATTATGATAAAGCGCATTTTCCTTTTAATGTTCCTAATGTTGCAGTTTAGTTTTCTCCATGCAGGTATTGTGGTCCTGAACGGTCTTACCCATACTTATAAAGTGGAAAACGGAAAAGTGTATAAAGGAAAAATTGGTATTGAAAATACAGACAGCACCCCGCAGAGTGTAAAATTATTTTTACAGGATTTTACCTATAAGGCCGACGGATCTATAAATTATACTGCAATACGCACCAATAACAGAACTAATGGCGACTGGATAAAGCTTAATACTAACCTGATCACCCTGAAAGGTAGGGAAAAAACCGAAGTATTCTATGAAATTACAGTTCCCAATCAGCCAGCCGATTCCGGAAGCTACTGGAGCGTTATCATCGTGGAACCTGTAGAAGAGATTAAGCCCAGCAATGATAAAGCCGGAGTAAACATTACTTCAGTAGTGCGTTACGCTATCCAGGTTATTACTGATTATGAAGCGGAAAAAGCAAAACCGGATCTTAAATTTGAAAGTATAAAAGTAGAGAAAGAAGACGGAAAGCAAACCGCAAAAATTGCCATTGCCAACAACGGCGATCTTTACTGTAAACCAACTGTAGCCATTGAAATCTACAACCGGAAAACCGGAGAACGGCTCGGAAGCTACTCGAGCATTGCAATGGGATTATTACCACAGACCTCCAAATTATTTTACATTGACATCAGCAAAGTTCCGGCAGATCAATACAAAGCTGTTCTGATTGCTACTGATGAAGAAGAAAATGCATTTGCCCTCAATGTGGAATTAGAAGTTAAGAATGATTAGAACCTGGATTTTATATATTGTCCTACTGTCACTATTCCCGGCACATATTTTTTCTCAACAGCTGCCCAGTTCATTGGTCAGTAAAAAAGATAGCCTTATGCCGGGCATGTCTACTTCTGTTTCCTTTGCCTTAGAAAATACTTCACCCGAAAGCAAGACATATGATATTAATGTTACTGCTTCAAGTCCTTTCCTCACTCCTATTTTAGAAAGAGCAGAACTTAAAATATCACCCCATGAAAAAACAGTTTACATTCTTCCTATCCGCATTGCAACGGAAGCAGCTCAAGGCATATATTCGATTATTCTACACGGAAAAGATCGATATGACGGAACGTCTTTTACCAAAAACATACAGGTTTATATTTCCGGCAACAGAAAGCTTAGCCTGACTTCATTAAGTTCACCGGAATTCATCCGGGCGGGTGAAACGATCCGGGCATCCTTTCTCTTAAAAAACAGTGGAAATATAACTGAAAAACTGATCCTGGAAAGCAAGAATGCTGTAGTGGACAATGATGCCACCATAATACTGGCTCCGAACGTATCAAAAGTAATTAATATCTATAAAATCACCAATGCAGAAGTTGGGCAGAATGAATTTCAGAATCTCAATCTTTCCGTTTATTCTCCGGACAATCAGAAAGAAAGTCAGACAGCCTATGTCAGCGTAAAAGTGATATCGGTAAAACCGGTAGAAGACGATATTTACCACAGGCTTCCTGTTTCAGCCTCCTTGTCATTTATCGGGATGAAAAATATGGGCATTTACAATGATGGTTTCCAGGGAGAAATATATGGGAAGGGAAGTCTGGACAAAGAAAATAAAAACCAGGTTGAATTTCGTGCTGTATCTCATAATCCTGTTGAATTCAATTCTTTTACCCAATATGAGGAATATTTTGTTAATTATAAAAGAAATAACTTCTTTGTTCATCTGGGCGATAAAATGTATTCGGCTTCTTTTTTAACTGAATTTGCGAGATATGGACGTGGAGCAGAAATTCGTTATGATTTAAAAAAATTCAGCTTTGGAGGTTTTTATAATCACCCCAGGTTTTTCCGGGATATTAAAGATGAGTTTAATATTTATTCGACCTTTAAGATCCGCAAGGAATCTGAAATCACCGCAGGATATCTCTATAAAATTCCCAGGAAGGGAGAAATCTATTTCGGAAATATCATGCTGTATTCTGAAACCCATCTTCCCTACACAGCAGGAAAATTCAAAATTTCAAAAAACATAAGTCTTTCGGGAGAAGCTGCATACAGTAAGAACGAACAGATAGAGGGTACGGCTTATATGGCCCAGGCTCAGGCTTCTTTTGAAAGGTTTAACGGTAATGTAATGTATATGAGGGTCAGTCCGGAATTTGCAGGATACTTTACCAACACCAGCACGTTTAACGGCAATCTGCAGTATACTATTTCTAAAAAGATCAATGTATTCGCCAATTACGTACAGGATGCCAAAAACTTTCAAAGGGATACTTTATTCCTTGCAGCACCGTACAGAAGCTTTCTTCAGTATGGGGCACAGTACAAATATCTCCCAACCGGTCTGGTAACTTTTTATAACGGTTTTCAAAAGTATCAGGACCGTCTCGAACCTAAACAGTTTGATTATTATGAACAGTATTTTAAAGTAAGCGTTGATCAGCAGATAGGAATATTCCAGGTAAACCTGCAGGGACAATTTGGAAAAACAAATAACTATCTGAGTGGATTTAATGGAAATTCCAGCTTCTATACTACCAATATAGCCTTTGAAAAGTTGAGAACTTCTTTCAATCTTTATGCAAGCTATGCCATTACTTCAAGATATCAGTTGCAGAATCAGAAACAGATCTATTACGGAGCCAGGATCTTCAGCAGGTTTTCTGATAAGACCAGTCTAAGTCTTTTTTATCAGAACAATTATATGCCTGAAGAATATTTCAGAGACAGAAATCTTTTTGAAGTATTATTTCATCAGCAGCTTTTTCCGGGCAGTGACATTGATCTGTCGGGAAGGTATTCATTACAACGAGGTGAACTGGGTAATAAGGATTTTGTATTTTCGCTGCGTTATACCCTGCGGTTTAATGTGCCTGTAGAAAAAACTGCCGAGTATACCTCTTTGTCAGGAAATATCAGCAACCTGGGTGTAAAAAAGGTAGAAGGAATCAGATTAATGCTTGGCAGCCATTTATCCATTACAGACAAAAATGGAAATTATCTTTTTAAAAATGTTGTTCCGGGAGATTATTTTCTTGAAATAGACCGTTCTACAACGGAAATTAATGATATCCCCAATATTCCTTTGCCTGCATCATTGCATCTTATCAACAAGGAGAATGTTTTCAATTTCGGCTTGACTGCTGCATCTGCAATTAAAGGAATTATCCTGCTTTCTGAAGATGACGATAAAAATCAATACAGCTTTGTACATTTTCAGCCTAAAACAGAAAAAAAGAAGAAGCAGAGCATTATTATTGAAGCATCAGATGGTGAGCAGACTTACCGAAAGGTAGTATTTATCGGAGAAAAATTTGATTTCACCTACCTTCGTCCGGGAGAATGGAAAGTGAAACTTTACAGAAACGGTTTGGACAAACGGTATAAAATAGCTGCTGATTCCTTTCAATACATCCTGAAACCATCTCAGACACAGAACATAGCTATTCATATTGTGAAGCAGCAAAGTGAAATTAAATATCAACAGGAAACAATTAAGGTAGGATACAACGAAATAAAAAAGAAAAAATGAGATTAAAAGAGTTTACAGTATACCTGATTTTCTGTATGGCCCCCTGCACAATGTTCTCTCAGAGTACTATTGCAGTAACGCTTCCTGTTGTCACATTACTGGATATAGAACCTACCGGAACATTTACCCTGAATTTTACAGCACCTACGGAAGCAGGCCAGGCTTTAACAGCTCCTGCTGCTAATACAACAAAATGGGTCAATTATACTTCGGCTATTGTATCCGGAGGACTTACGAGAAGAATTACAGCCTCTGTCAATCAGGTAATTCCCGGCGTCAGCATAAGACTCCAGGCAGCTGCAGCTTCTGGTGCCGGTGGTGGAGTATTAGGTACATCATCCGGACTGGTTACCCTTTCTACAACGGCAACAAATATTATCACAGGGATAGGCGGAGCCTTTACAGGAACCGGTGCTAATAATGGACACAGACTGACCATCAGCCTCGCTGTAAACACTTATGCTAATCTCTCAGCCCGCACCAATACACCTATTGTTATAACCTACACTATCACGGAATAAAATGAAAAAAGAAATAAACCTTATTGATGTTATGGCCAAGCATAAAATATTTTCTATAAAATATTCTATCTGCTTTACTTTTTTTTTCATATTCAACTATCAAAGTAAAGCGCAATCTGTAACAGTTCCGGTTACCAACTGGAACGCAGCTATTCCAGCAATTACAGAAGCAGGAAGTAACTATAGCGGGACATATAGCAGCCCAACGAACCAGGCCAGTATTAATGTTGGCCTGCCAGCATTACTTGGAAGCGTGAAAGTATATGTACATTATGAAGCTAACCCTACCTGGAACAGTTCTTTGGTTTTATCAGCCAAAAGAACAAACAATGGATCCACTCTTTGTGTAGGGTGCGCTATATCTGGTGGAACTAATTATATCACTGTTCCTCTTACTGCTGTTGAATTATTCAGAATATCTACTATTTTATCAGTAACATCTTATACCGGTATTAATATACAGTACCAGGTAAGCGGTGTATCTGTAACGCTTCCTGCAGCAACTTATAACAGCAGAATAGTTTTTACCGTAAGCAATTAATAAGCCGGGAGTATTATGAATGATAAAATAATGAATGATGGAGTGACTACAACGCATAGCCCTTTATTACTTATCATCAATGATCAATGCTTGCCATCTCTTTGATGCATATAACAAAAAAAAGTCTCATACAATCTGTGTTGTATGAGACTTTTAATAAAAACTGGCGGCGGCCTACTCTCCCGCTTGTCGC
>NZ_JBLFFJ010000005.1:200168-393861 GCF_051400735.1 Chryseobacterium hilariae | reverse complement strand
AATTTAAAAATTAATCTCTTATGAAACACTCCTTAAGTGAGAGCCTAAATCAGTACACTTTTTGCTGACGATTTACAGTTGTAACAAAAAAGTTCAAACTTAGAATGAAAATTACATTTTAAAATAATTTTATCTCTTCTTTTGAAAATACAATACTAATTTGAAAGGATTTAAAAGATTTGTATTAAATTTAATCATTAATGAATTAAAATATTCAATACATTTGAACTTAAAAAATATATGAAGAATAAATTTTTATTTTTTAAGAAGAGTTTATTTTCACTTTTCTTTATTTCCGCTTCTTTCTTATGGGGACAAACCGATTGGCAATATCTTGGATCACAAATATCTGCAGGTGCTTCCAACTATACAAGCCTTGCCATTGCTTCAAATAACACTCCGTATATTGGCTATCAGGATTCAAGCCAAAGTAATAAAGCAACTGTAAAAAAATTTAATGGCTCCACATGGGAAACAGTCGGAACAGCTGGTTTTTCAACAGGTAGTGTGGCGTTTACCAGCATTGCCATTGCTCCAGACGGAACTCCTTATATTGGTTTTTCGGATAATAGCAATTATGATAAAGTTACCGTGATGAAGTTTAACGGTACTAACTGGACAACAGTAGGCACTGCTGGATTTTCAGCAGGCTCTACCATTTCCCTTGATCTTGCCATAGCCCCCGATAACACTCCCTATATTGCCTATAGGGATAACGGAAACAGTGATAAAGCTACTGTAATGAAGTTTAATGGCACTAATTGGGTAACTGTAGGAATGGCAGGATTTTCAATTGCACAATCTTATACTATAAGCCTTGCTATAGCTATCGATGGCACTCCGTATATTGGTTATCAGGATACGGGCCAAAATAATAAAGCTACAGTAATGAAGTTTAATGGACAAACTGGATAACAGTGGGAACTGCCGGTTTTTCAGCAGCAAACGTACAGTATACCAGTATAGCTATAACTCCTAATGGCATTCCTTACATAGGCTATTTAGATTCTTCTACAATGTATGACAATGCTACAGTAATGAAATATAATAGCACTAATTGGGCAACAGTAGGAACATCAGGATTTTCTGCCGGTGCAGCATATTTTACCAGTCTTGTTATAGCACCTGACGGAACCCCCTATATTGGCTACATGGACTATAACAAAGGAGGAAGGGCCACAGTAATGAAGTTTAATGGAATTAACTGGACAACAGTAGGCACTGCTGGTTTTTCGGGAGGGGCAGTACAATCTACCAGCCTTGCAATAGCGCCAGATGGTAGCCGCATTATTCTAGGATATTTTGATCAAAGCTTAGGCTCCGCTACTTTTGCTAAGTATTATAATTTAGCCCAATTAAGCACAAAGGAGAACTCTTTTCAAAAAGTAATTATCTACCCTAATCCAACAAAAAGAGAATTTAATATACAAACAAAAAAGAAAATAAAATCTTCTACAGTATCTGATATATCGGGTAAAGTCATATTAACAGCTGTTTCAGAAAAAGTTGACCTTTCGGCTCTTCCCAAAGGTGTATATATGATTAATATTCATTTTTCGGATGATAGTATTGCTTCAGAAAAAATTATCAAAGAATAAAATTTCTGAATACAATAAGTATAATATCAAATATGTCATCCAAAATTTCTATTCGAAAAACTAAAATGATGAAATTTATTAATCAGTAAAGGTACGGAAGGCTACCCAGTATTTTCAGGAATCAGTAAATAGTTAAAGTCTTCCCGTAATTACTTTAAGCAGCTAGCTTTCAGGTTTAGATATCTTGTTCTGTTCAATAACTTTTAAAGATAAATGACAATGAAAGCAGTAAAATCATAAACAGAAATTGGGATGTAGCAGGTATTTGCAGTTCCCGAAAGACTTTGATAAACTAAAAGATACCTGGCAGTTGTTTGTTCCTAATGCACCAAGATTAACAGTTTGGACTTTTGGATCGCACACTAATGTCAAAAATTTACCAAAAGCCGTCTGACACCTTTTAGGTAAATTATTTACACTACGCCTAAATTCACTTGCTTCACTATAAGACTTAACATATGCTAGGTAAAGAATCTAAAACCGGGTTCGCCAAATAATTGATTTACTACATTAGATCTAAAGCTGTTTAACAAGGAAGAATCTAAAAAGAGAGGCTGCACCAAAAAGGAGCAGCCTCTTAATAATTTACTTTCTTTCCAATTCTTTCAACATTAATTGCATTTATATAAAGGAATTATTATTTTGTTCTGAATATTTTAAATAATATTTTTTGAAATATTGTATAGTAATTACCTATTTTTTCGACTCTAAGAGCATCTATAAAATCATAATAGTTCGAATAAAGGTCCATTCGTACCACAAATAATTTCTCATTATTCTTATTATAAAGAACAAAAAAATCCGCTTCTTCATTTCCCGTTTTATAACCTTTTATATCTTCTATCTTTATTGATTTACTAATAAAGAATAGCTTTTTATAGTATAAAACTCCATCTTTTATCTCTGCAAACACAATTTCGTTATAGATTTTGTACCAAAGAAAAAAAATGGTGAACAAAGCTATTAATTCAAAATAAAAAAGCCATAGATATCTCTCTTTGAAGACTAAAGTAGTCTCAGTCAATAACAAGTATGGTAATAAAAACGATACTAAACCTAGTAAAATTAAAATGGGCGCACTACTTATTATCTTAAACTTTAATTTCATATCATTTTTTTACGGTTTCCCAAATAATTCTTCTCCTGTCTGTAATTCATATAGAGTTTTCCCTCCAAAATAAGCGAGAGATACTAAAGCACCAACCGGGCCTCCAAAAACGCCTACACCAGTCATTATTGTGTCTACAACAAATTCTGTTTTTGTAATTTGCCCTGTAGACACTTGATAAATTCCTACTCCAACTCCAACTACTGCAAGAGCGTTACCTACAATTTTTAGACCTTTTGCAGCAGTTGCAACTTTCGACGTTTTAACCATATTACCGGATAACTCTGTTCTAAATGCAGGTTTAGCATAATTATCCAAAACAGTAAAATTAACAGAAGAATTATTTTGAAGCGCCTTTGTGACATATGCAGTAGTTTTAGCTACGGCTTGATCCAAGCCTAAAGAAGTGATGTCGTAATATTTATTATTAACGATTTCATCAATATAGTGGTTCCTAGAAAGCTTCCCTTCCCAAGCATTATCGGCAAACTCCATAACTCCATCCATAAACATATTCATATGGTTTTTGAACTGTTCTGCCCACTTTGATTTATCTCCTATGAAATGAAGAGCAGGGAGCTCTTTGTAAATTGTAGGAATAAAAACATCCCCTATACCAATGAAATTGTATAAACTTCCACTGATATCTCCATAACTTCCTCCCAAATTGTTTCCGTTGGATCCAGGGGAAGATGTATTTGGGCTTACATATGTTCCATTAAAGTTTATTGCAATACTACCCCCATTCTGAAAATAATCGCCCATATTTTCCCATTGGGTATTTTGTCCAGCCGGAGACGATTTCCACATTGCCGACATAAAATCTTCACTCAGCCTCCCGTCTGGGTCTATATATAAAATTGGATTGTTTATAACGTAAGCGTAAGGGCTAGAAAAATGGAACTTTTCAGCAAGTTGGTCAACTCCATTCCATCTACCTAAATCTGGCATATATTGCCTCCAGCCGTAGTCCAAATTACCATTGGTTTGCAATTCTTTCCCGTTGTAAAGATATTTAAATTTATTATTAGTTGCATCTCCTACGTTGTACCCTGCATGCTTTAGACCAAAAGCATAGTAGTTATTCTCTTCCAGTATAACCGGCTTCCCATCAGCGCCTTTAGTATATGAAATCCTTATATTTCCTAAGTGATCCTTATAATTATATACATACCGGTTATTAACAAAATCGAAATACCCTTCTTCATTTGATACAACAGAAGAAGTAGTTGTACCCGAAGAAGTTGTATATTGGAAATTTCCCACGTAATCAGTTACAACCGCTCCATAGCTCATCTGCACTTTAACTCCATCTGCTGTATAAATATAATTAGTATTCAGTGATTTATTGTTATTAGTGACTTTCGCTGGAAGATTAAGGAAATTATAAGTAATACCTATATAACCCTTGTCTACGTGATTAGTCATATTTCCATTGGCATCATAGGAGATACTGTTACCACCTACAGGATATCCGGAAATATTATGACTAGCATCTTTTACATAAGCCAATCTATTGCCTAGGTAAGTATATTCAAGTCTATCAATCTGTTCTGCCGTTCCATTTAATCCTTTTGAGTTACGATAAAGATTGGTAATGTTTCCGTTGAGATCATATACTACAGATTCGCTATAAAACTCATTAATGGGTACAGTGCTTGTAGTTTCGGAGTAGCTGGCGTCTGCCAGTCTATTTAGGGAATCGTACTGATAGGAATATCTCCTTAATATACCATCATTTCCCGTCGCCCAATCTACCTGCGCAATGTTACCATTGTATTTAGGGCTTGCATACCCAGGATAGAGAGTGTTAGTATATTTTAATTCATATCCAAAGAGTTTACCAACAAGATTTGTCGGGTCGTTAACTTTAGTCAGCCATCCTCTGATATTATAAGTATAATCTATGCTTTGAAGATTATTACCAACTTTTTTATTAATAACCTGCCCCACATCATTATATGTATACTCCGACAGCAATTCTTCTGTATTGGAATTAATCTGTTGGTAATGCTTGGACAAATAACTCTGAGAAGTATATACGAACCTATCCTTAATTGTTACTTCTGTAGCACTACTATTTTTGGAATGGTAAGTGTATATTTCTTTTGTTTTGCCTGAAAAATCCACTTCAGATTCTGTCCTTGTAAAACCACCTAAATGATTTTTCCCATAAGTACCGATTGGTCTGCCTAAAGTATCGTACCATATAACTGCAGATGACCAGTTATCATTCTCTACATTTTTTATATAACTAACAGTTGGAAGAGCTTTAGTGCTTCGCACTGATGCATAACCATTAGACGTAAAAGATGTAGGATTATCCAAAAGAATAGGTTGGTTTAATATCTGACTTGGCTGTATTGGCGATCCATTGGGATAAGTATCATAATAATTAACTGACAGTAAAGTAACCCATGTCGAAGAGTCCGGATAAGTTGTATCAGGATTGTCATAATAAACATCCATTCCTTGCCTATTGTAGAAAACATAGTCTATTCTATTGACATTGTTTAAACCTTTTTGATCAACGATAGCTTGTTCATTGGCTCTCGTACTCCCCATGTTGATGCCACTAACCACTACCCTTCCAAAACGATCATATTTCATATAGGCCCATTGGTTTTTTGCTCTCAGATTACCGTCTTGTGATGCCACTAGTCTATTTTGCCCATCATAGATCATATATTCCCAATCCTTTCCAGGTAGCTTTTTTTCAACCAACCTATTATATTTATCATATTTATATTGATAGCATAATTGATCTAACACGGTTGATGTTAGGGTAGAAATTGCTGCTTTAGGTGGTATAATAAATGCTAAATTCCCAAAGTCATCATACACATAATATGTATCAAAATTTTCTACGCTTCCATCAGACTTAATATTAAGTTTCCTATTTAATATAGTTTTGTTGGCTGCATTACTGTAATTATGAATTTCATTATTGTCTTCATCTTTTGTTACAATCTTAAATAATGTATTGGTATCATAATATCCATTAGAGGTATAATCATCATCTGCTACAACAATTATAGATACATTATTAATCTTTGTTGAAGGATTCCATACGGTAACAGCTTTGAATCTTTTTACAGTATTAGCTGAATTGAGCAGATACTCCTTTCTCTGAATGTGATTTCCATTCATTTGCCAATCTATCCCAGGTGAAGCTGATTTCTCAATTCTTGCAAATGGCGCTTTTTCAACTTTTACTTCGAAGAAAGGATTACTAACTCCATAATAGGTACTTGCAGTATTTTCAATATTATTCGTAATGAAAGCACCATCTTGGGAGTCTAATGGTAAAGGAAGATACGATTTAGTTAGTTTGCCATCTGTATCATACAAGAATGGTACTATTATGTCCTTTCCAGAAGGAGAGGCTTTTATCGCTACACTTTGCTTAGGCCTACCTATTCCATCTAGATATTTAACATTTTGGGTTTGTGCTGCACTAGCCTGTTCCGAAGTTACTGCTTCAAGATAAGTTCTACTATATATATAATTTTCTGAAGCTGTTAAATTTTGGGAATGAAAAGTAGTAACAATTAGAATATTTATTAATAATATTAGCTTTTTCATATTCGCACTTTTAAGGTTGTGGCTTGATGTTATACTTATAATCCTTAATGATGTTCCCATTAACATTTATTGTAGATTTTAATCTGCCATTCACATCATAAACATAAGTTTCGCGCATACCGCTTGGAGAAGTGGCAGTAGTCATTCCTATTAAGGGATCATAAGTATAAGTGGTAATAGAAAAGTTCTTTAAAGCTGGATGTGTTCTGAATGCATCCAAAGCGTTAATCAGATCAGATTCTGTTGAAGAATTTATATCTAGATTGGACTTCGAAATAATATCATCAGCTAGATTTCCAATATCTGATAATTTTGCGCCTTCAATTTTTGCAATTGCCTGAGTTTGATTATATCCCCAGATCACAACACTCGGTACTCCTTCACCGGTAGTTTCGCTAATGTTTGCTGTCAGTTGGCACAGTTTTCCATATATATCAAATACATCAAACTTTTCAATTGTTCTTACGCTGCCATCATTTGGATTGGTGGCAAGTGTTGAAGTCGGATAAAGGTGATTTATATCATCAAATTTAGTTTCAACTTTACCTGTTGATTTTCCATTTACTTTTGTTTCAATTTCTACAGGAACAGATACCATATTGGAATTTAACAGACGCGTATTGTTTTTGTCATAGGCATACCTGATCCACTTTTCAGATATATTTCCATCTGTGGATGTCTCTTTTACGTAAGCTGTTCCATAATTAGATAAATTATTAAATATGGTTTCTGTTTTGCTTTCAGCATACTGGGTACCATCAAAACTTTTTATTGTTGTTAAGGAGTTTTTAAAATAAGCTGGTTTGGTATATCTGGTTGGCATGCCATCGAATCCGTTAATTACTAAATCAGGAAGATTATGCAAGGTTTCAAGTGTATATTCATAACTATTTGATGCCAACAAATCATTCTGAGCATTCAATATCTCTTTTTTTTCCAAAATACCCGATCTAGCTATCATATAATTCGACCAAAATTCTGTAGGATTACCATCTACAGTATAAGGCGTTTTAGGATAATCATTAGGCGTTTTGTAATAATACCTAGTATAACCGTTTTGTCCATCTGTAGTCGACACATTCTTATACAAGACATAACCTGGAAAAACATTTTGGTTATCAGCCTCATTTCTAAAAACATAACCACTTGAACTGTTTAGGTCGTTGAAATAGATATATGAGAAAGTTTCAGTAATTAATGGTGTTGTTTCGGCATTACTATTGTAATTTTTGATATTTTTTATTCTAGGTCCATAATTTAGAGTAACATTTTTATTGATATATGGTGGATTTTTTAACTTGATTTCAGCTTGCGATAACCTTGCTTTTCCTCCCGTACCAGAGACTTCAATATTATAATTTCCAGGATATAAGTAATAACTTTGTGGTTCAAAAGTATTGATGACAACACCATCTTTTTTCAGAACATAATTGATCTCGGTGTGATAATGCCCACCAGGACCGCCACCAGGATCGTTTGGATCCGGATTATCATTAGGATCTGTAGGAGGATCAGGAATCCAGATACCCGGCTGATAATATTCATCAACTAAAAACTGTAAGTATACCGTTTTCTGCTTGGTAGGATCTCCTGAAATCGTAAAATTATAAGTTGAGCTCTGATTGGTATCTACATTTAAGATAGAAAGAAAATCTCCCTGGTACTGAATAATAGGATCAACGATACCTTGGCTGGTTTGCATACGTTCCAAATATTCAGGAGTACTTCTATTGAAAAACATTTCATGCGGCTCATAATTATATTCGACAACACCACCAGTAGGCGAAATAATCTTTCTCAATAATCCTGGAAGTATGTAAGCACCCCAATTGTCAGGCTCAAAAGTTTTTGTCCAATAGTAAACTCCATGAGGATACCCTTGTCCTCCAGTAGGATAGTAAGTGAATACTGTTTTATCATATTCTTGCAGATCTCTGTTTAATTTGAAAAGCTTATCCAACATTCTGCGACCAATACTCTCACTAGCGCCTGGATACAATCCAACATCTACATACGAGAATTTATATCCAGAAACAGTATTTCCTTGTGGATTTTTTAGTAAGATCTGAGAAATACTGTAAGGGTCATTCATGGAATTTTCTTTAGCACTATCATAAACATAAGTAATGTTAATTGAGCCCACGCCCTCAGAATTTATTTTGGCCAGCTTGCAAACTCTATACAAAACGGAAGAAAGAGGATTATCATTTTCGTACTTTGTATCTTTTCTATACTCGAAGCTTAGCACTGGAGAATCATTCGGCAATTTTATTGTTGTTAAATAAAAAGCAGATCTGTATAGATATATCTCATCTCTTGAGCTTTCGCTGTAGTCACTAAAAATATACTTATACCCTTGTTCATCTATAATTGTAAAATTGTTAATCTTAAAAGTTGAAGGATCGCTATCCCTAGTATAAGAAATTTTAACCTTATTTGCGGTCAGGTTTTCAATATCAATAGTATTATTTGCAATATTTCTATTAAATCTAAACTTTCCCGAAACTCCAGGTAAATTATAATAGAACAAATCATTGAATTCATCTGCCTTATAATCAGTAGCATTGGGCCGGTAAGTAGCTTCGTTGATTGCATCAATGTTTTCTCTCGATATAACCCCACCTGCAAATAATGACCACCCGGTTCCTACATCACTAGAAGGCTCAATTGTTCGCAAATTCATAGGATTATATGATAATTGTATTGGGATTGAAATACTTTTTGATCTAGAAGGTAGATTTAATAATGGAATGCTGACATCGGTAGCTCCAATGGCTAAGGATGCAGGGGTATTATTATATGTTGCCAATGAAGAGATTGATGAAACAGGTCTAGAAAAGTCCCCAAAATTTATTTCTTGCTGTTGCGCATGTAATGTAATAAACTGCCAACTGCTAATGATCATCAATAGAACAGTTAATATTTTTCTCATCTTAATTTATTTCTTAATGATTTTTGCACTTGCTTCTTTATGAGTATCCGTTTTTATAGTGATAAGGTAAGCTCCCTGAATCAAGGATTGAGTATTAATCTTTGTAACTTTATTCTTTGTTTTAATTTGTTGCAATAGCTTTCCACTCATATCATAAAGAACAATATCTGCTTCCTTAAACTCATGCCCGATCTCAACATACGTGTAATCCGATACAGGATTTGGATAGACCGTGATTTGCTTCTTTTCGATCAATTGGTCAATCTGTATGTCTCCCAACTTTACAATCTTCCAATTTTCTTTTCCCAACTCCTCTGCACTGGTTCCTGCGAGGATAATAGAACCATCTCTGTTAAGATTAATATCAGATAATCTTTCCTCCTTCTTTCTGGATGCCCCCTTCACATGTTTTCTCCACTCTTCCTTTCCCTCCTGATCTAAATACAGCATCCAGAAAGTTTCATCATCACTTTCTATTCTTTCTTCTGCCTGAGTATAACCACCTAATAAGATACCTTTAGTTAAAAATTCTGAATTATCAGATGAGAGGTGATTGATTGTGCTCATTCCCTTTAAAATATCCCTGTTCTTAAAGCTGTAGGATTTCTGCCATAATTCTTCCCCTAAGTCATTTATAGAAATAAGCCATAGATCAGTTCCTTCTTCAATACCTGAAGTCTTATTACCTGATTGCTCTGACCTGCTTTCTCCGCCTAAAATATATCCATTGGAAGTAGAAGCCAAAGTCCGTATATGATCATCTGCCTTTCCGCCAAAGTTCTTTTCCCATTGTACTTTTGCATCTTTGGTGAGCTTTATAATCCAGTAATCTCCTTCACCATAATTGTGAGTGTTTTTAGATCCACCTGCATCACTCCTTGAATATATCCCAACTAAAACACCTCCATCTTTAGTCGGAATCATCTTCTCAACTTCATCGAGGCCTTTTCCTCCTAACACCAGTTCTGAAATTACATTTCCTGTTTTATCAAGCCTGATGATCCATGCATCCTTAGAACCGTATCCTTTAGCAGAATTCTGTATATTACTTGCTACAAAATAGCCTAAGTCTGTAGTTTGAATAACAGTTCTTGCTTCTTCATCCGAACCCGCCCCTAAAGACTTCTGCCATTGTTCCTCACCAAATTCATTGATTTTAATGAGCCAGAGGTCCGATCCTCCTTTGGAATCCACTTTCTTATCCAAAGAATTTCCCGAAAAAGAGGTTCCTGCAAGTAGAAATCCACCTTCCTGTGTAGCGACAGCTGAAGTCAGGAAATCGTGCTTCTCTCCTGAGAAATACTTTTCCCAGACTACTTCTCCCTGCTGGTTGAGCTTAACCAGATGGAAATCGTAACCGTTGTTTTGTTTTTTGTCTGTGAATGGTGGTTTTGAAGATTGAATACAGCTTCCTGTAATAAGATATTGCCCATCAATGGTTGATGTTACTTTGCTCAGAAAATCCTGTGTTGAGGATATGATCTCTTTCTGCCAAAGGACTTCTTGACCTTGTAAGCAATATGACACAGCTATTAGAGCTGTCATAATCGTGGTTTTCATGGAGTTAGTTTTTTTTTAATTAGCAAGTTAAATATAATGAAAAATTAGAAATGCGAACATATTAAAATTTTTCCTATAGCATTATCTCAATACTAAAAGAAAGAAAGAAAAACTTACATTACTTAAACAATTATCCTTTAGTCTTACCTTTCGTATTTGTATCACTATTACTCTGCAGATGGTTTAAAATAACGATCATGCCAACTATTCCGTAGATATTTTTAAATAATAAGAAGCATTTTATATATTAGTGCTAGAAAACAAAAGTGTTCTTTTGACAGCGGTTACATTGCAGTATATACAGCGGTATCTTGTGGGCGTAAACCGAAGAGTTAGTAGTTGAAATTATGTCCGTGGCAAATTCATGGCAGTTATTACAAATAGCATTAATAACATTCACAATATCAAATATTTAAACTATTAAGTTCGAAACCCTCACTTTCCGCCGAGACATAAAAAACGCAGTTTGGAGCGCATAAACGAAGGTTGTGGCAGAATCGTGGCAAAACGATTATTCAGCAGCCGGAAAACAGTGCTGCCAGGGCTAAAAACGAAAAAGGTTCGAATCCCTTCCTATCACAAATATTTCAAACAACTTCATAAAACAAAATAGAGTTGATTAATTACCAACTCTATTTTATTCAAAAATTGTAACTTTTATGAAGTGATTAGGAAGCTAATGCTTATGGTCACAGGATTCGAACTGATCACCGGTTACCTAAATAACTAATTAGCAACGAGATATATTCTAAATAAAATAATATTAAAATGAAAAGGTTCGAAAACGCATATCTTTCACCTTATCTCAACAGGATTCGAACTATTTTTCAAGTTTTATAAAACGTTGTTTTTCAATTAAATATACGTAAAATCCAGTTTAGATCAACTAACAACCGGTTCGATGATAATCCTGCCAAGCTCACTTAAGGAGACACTATTTGATAGTCGTCTCCTTTTTTTATACCCATAAAAATCTGTGACCCAAGCTTTTTACTATCGGGACATTCATAATTCGATTTTCGAAGCCTGAATTCTTCTACTGCATTCAGCTACAAATTGTTCAAACTTCCGATCTGTATTTCGCATCACTGGCCCGTGACCGAAGCAGATAATAGCGGGGTTCAGTTTTGCTAACTTCTGAAGCGATTTGATATTGCGCTGCTGATCCGAGGTGAATATATTCGGCGGAAGCCTCAGACCGGTTGCTGTCGTGAGCAAGTTCATATTCGTCGCCACATCTCCAATTATCAGTACACCATTCCGCTCACGGAATAAAGAAATATGACCTGCCGAATGTCCGGGTGTCTCTATTACCCGAAAATTCCCGATCATATCGTTTTCAACAATTGTCCGTTCGACTTTATGTCCCTGACCTGCCCAGTACTTTTGCTGAAGCTTGGCTACCCAATGTTTCGGGGTTGGATAGTCACTGGTTACCATACCCGTTTCGGTCCTAAAAACTTCGCCGGGATGACAGAGTAAAGGTATCGCGAACTCAGCGCATATCTGATCGCTACAGCCCTGATGGTCTGCATGCGCGTGCGTCAGTATATGTTGATCAACGGGAATTTTCTGGAGAGCCTTCTTTACAGTGGTATACGAACTCCGTATTCCGGAATCTACCAATACACCTTCAATAATATAGCAGTTGATACTGTTTCGCGGCATCAGTGAAATCTGGAACACTTCGGGAGCAATTTGACGTAACATAGGTTTTTTGTGCAAATCTACATCTCTGATCAGGCCGGAATAAGGACATTTGTCCTATAATATGTTGGGTCTATGTATTTGTCCTTTCGCACGTGTAAGCGATCGCTGCGTGATGCCCAGGTACGATGCCAGATCCTGCGTCGCTATGCGCTGAATGAGCCTCGGTTCGCTAGACAGGACATGACGGTATTTATCCACAGCCGATTTATTATTATAATTCATCAGGTAACGTTCCTTTTGGTTATATTCCTGCTCCATCACTGATTTTATAACTCTGTTCCAGGCGGTCACCTGACCAAGCAGATGCTGATAGTCAAGGTAGGCTATCCTATAGATTACGCTATCTTCTATAGCCCTGATACTCCTTCTGGATTTTTCCTGTGTTACAAACTCTGGAAACGAGGTGGCAAATTCATTTTCAAACTTGAAGCAGGTAATGTTTTCCTTTCCCTCTTTGTCGATAGCGTATGCTTTTACAGCGCCATTAGCAATAAATCCAATATGACGGCAGGATTCATCCTCCCGAATAAAAAAATCACCTTTTTTTAAGCGGATCGGTTTGAAGAACTGCGCAGAAAAGTTGATTTCCTCGGCTGATAGTTCTCCTGTTGAGGATAGGTAAGTTTCAAATACATCAGTCATTTCATCCTTTTATTTTCTTCTTAACTGTCTATGGGTTATATACCAAATCCAGCATCCAAATCTAAGAATTATTGTACATTCAAAACTAATAATTATCTCTGTTATTCTTTTTTGCATCAAATAAATGATGACATGTTCTTCCTTAATTTTTTTTTACCTTTTGCAGACAATACCCTGTTAAAAAACCAGATGACAATTCGTCATTACTTTTATCATGATATTAGTTTCATAGTTATACAAATAATTCACACTGAAGAGTAACATTATTTGCTAAATCAACACCTATTAAAGAAAACAGACAACAATCTATAACTATGTAAATTCAATTCATGAAGAAAATAATTTATGCTTTCATAATTTCTGTTATTGCAATTTTTGTTCTGAACAAAATGGTTTATCAGGAAGTTCCCCAGAAAGAACAACAGAAGCAGCTTTCTGAAGTACTTCGTCATCAGCATCCCATTAAGAGCATTTCTATGGAATACCGTGATAACAGCGATCTGAAGGTACTTGATTCTGTGCTAAAGGACAATAAAGTTTTGATGCTGGGAGAAAATACGCATTTTGACGGTGCTACTTCACAGGCAAAAAGCAGGCTAATCAAATATCTTCATGAAAACCTGGACTATCATGTAGTTTTATATGAAGCAGGCCAATATGATACATGGCTAATGAACAGGGAAATGAACAGCCACAGTATGAAGATTACTGAAGATTCCATAGCTGGTCTCGGTCTTTTCTGGTTCTGGTGGGCAAGCACTGAAACAAGACCGCTTATTCAATATTATCAGAAAACTAAAGTCTCCGGCACACCCATTGAGCTTGGGGGTTTTGATATTCAGTTTTCCGGAAACGCGCTTTCCGGCAGGCGAGGTAAGCTCCTGAAAGAATTTCTAAGCAAGAACAAGATCAATATTAACAGCTTTCCTGTTTTTAATAAGAACATTAATGATCTTGACAATCTCACCTTTGACTATTATGCCAATAAGATGCTTAAAGGGAATCAAAAAAATGAATTCCTCCGTGAAATCAGCAAGCTTCAACAGGCAGTTTTAAAACTTGAGAAAACATCAGAAAACATGATGTATGCTCAATATTTGCATGATATGAAAAATAATTTTCATAAGTCATGGAGATACAAACCCGGATCAATGCCGAGCATGCAATTCAGAGATTCCCTTATGGCCAGAAATCTTATCCATCAGATTGATTCTGTGTACAAAGACAAAAAGGTTATCGTATGGTGTGCCAATATCCATACTTTCGCGGAAAGATATAATAAAGATTATCTTCCATTAGGAGCTTATATCAAAAATAAATACGGCAAAGCTTCTTACATGATGGATTTTTCGTCTTATGCCAAAAAGAGTGAAAAGGGAAATCTTATTAATAAACCAGGGAAGTTTGCTATTGAAAATACATTTCATAAGACAAAAACGCCCTACTTTTTTATGAACCTGAGGGATATTCCGGAAGGCTCGCTTTTAAGAAAGGAGTTTGCATCAACTGTTAATCAAGGAATTGATCAGAAGAGAATCTGGAGCAGATCTTTTGACGGAATATTCTATATAGACACCAATACTCTATTAACACCAATCAATAAATAATGGAAAGCATAAAAACGCAGAACCTGAGTTATACAATAGGCTCTAAAACTATTTTAAACAATATCAGCCTGAATGTTCCTGAAGGCAGTATTTATGGCTATCTGGGAAGGAATGGAGCAGGAAAATCCACCACAATAAAGCTACTTTTAGGGCTTCTGGAGGAATCCAATGATAAAATATTTATTCAGAATAAAAGTTTAAAGCAGAACCGTACAGAGATTCTTGCCTCAACCGGAAATCTTATAGAAGCGCCCTGTTTTTATACAAAGCTGACTGTTTTTGAAAATTTAAAATACCTGGATATTATTTATGAAAAAGGAACTAAAAGAATTGATGAGGTTCTGGAGCTCGTAGATCTGCATAAGGAGAAAAAAAAGAAAGCCAGCGCTTTATCAATGGGAATAAAACAGCGTCTTGGAATTGCCATGGCCATATTCCATGATCCAAAGCTGCTGATCCTGGATGAGCCTCTAAACGGCCTTGACCCTCAGGGTATTTTTGAGATGCGAAAACTTTTTCAGAACCTGAATGATCAGGGCAAAACGATCTTCCTTTCGAGCCACATTCTGAGTGAACTGGAAAAAACCGCTACCCACATCGGGATCATTGAAGGTGGAAAAATGGTGTTCCAAGGAACAAAAAACGAACTCCTGAGCCAGGTTGAAAGAGAGATCATTTTAAAGGTAAACAATGGTGAAAAAGCTGTATCAGTACTGCAGGAAACGTTTTCTGCTTCCCAAAGTGAGCCTAATAAAATTTCGGTAAAAATCAGTGACGACCTGGAATTCAATATGCTCCTGAAGACAATAGTCGGAAATGATATTGAAATTTATGACATAGAATCTCAAAGTACCAATCTTGAACAAATTTTTATTAACCTAATTTCTAAAAACCATGACTAATACTTTTTATAAAGCTTTTTCATCCGAACAATATAAGCTCTCAAAAAATAAAGAGATTTTTGGTGTACTTCTGGTTCCCGCTTTTGTCATTTTAGCCATTACTTTTTACATTGCATATGATGTTATCAGTTCAGGGGTGGCAGAAAGTACTGCCAATCCGTGGAAATATGCGCTGGGAAGGTATGTTTTTATGTTTTTTTATTTGCTGTATCCTATTCTGGTTTGTCTTTTTGTTCATGCCTGCTGTGACGTAGAATACCGGAATAATAATTATAAAATTCTCTTTACCATTCCCGTTTCGAAGTTGAAAATCTTTTTTTCTAAGGCTTTGTTTATTCTGGTTACGGTTCTGTTATCCATATTGCTGTCGTACATTGTATTTTTAGGAAGCGGTTATCTCCTTTCAGTCATTTTTCCTGCCCTGGGTTATCAGAATTATGATTACAGGGAGGTTATATTTTATGTTTTCTTAAAGTTCTACATTACACTTTCTGCTATTGCGATGGTACAGCTGGCATTAAGCCTGGTATTCAAAAACTTTATTTATCCTATTGGGTTTGGCATGTTCATGCTTTTGTTCACGGTAATGGTCAAAGACAAGGAATTTTCAGATTTTTTGGTTTATACCGGAGGTTATAAATCCTTAGAAAATTTTCTGAATGAAAATATTCCTTTTGAAAGACTTGATTATTACAATATAGCTGCGGTGTTTATTTTTATTGTGGTGAGTTTTTATTTGTTTGTGAGAAGGAAAAGGAGTTAATTTTTAAAAAATTGTACATAGTGAGTTTCCAATCCCAAAACATGCACCATCTTTACATAAAACACTGATATTTAATAATCAATACCTATTGAGTCTTAAAAACTGTTATTCTCTTTATTCTTTATTGTTTGGTAGGGCCGATTAATAATTCAATATTTTTTCAAATTTCTCTTTTTTATTTGAAAAAAGTTACTATCTTTGCACTCGCTAAAACGAAGTAAAATTCGCTTAGATGACCATCAATCGGGGCGTAGCGTAGTCCGGTCATCGCGCCTGGTTTGGGACCAGGAGGTCGCAGGTTCGAATCCTGCCGCCCCGACTGTTTTAGTAATTTTCTCAAAATTATTTAATGGGTGCGTAGCTCAGCTGGATAGAGCATCTGCCTTCTAAGCAGACGGTCTCAGGTTCGAATCCTGACGCGCTCACTAATCAAGTCTTTACAGCAATGTAGAGACTTTTTTTTATTTTATTCAGATCCGGGTCATTTTTAGTAAATGGTAGTTAAGGAATCTATCTTTAATAAAACTTCGGCGAAATCACATCAATTTACCGTTCCCATTCTTTGTTAATTTCTTCCTGTGTTTTATTAGGAGCGAAGTACGCATCCCAATGCTGAATGACATCGTAAGTAATCGCTTTATTAATCATCAGCTGAATATCCGGGATAGCCCATTCGGGTAAGTTTTTTCTTTCCAGTCCATTGGTATAAACCTTTACTGCTTTTCCGTTTATCATATTTACTTTCATCAATAAAGAGGGAGCCATATAGCCTGATATACTCTGACCTGTATAAATTTGATCAACGACTTTTCCATTATTGAACTCTATTTTGAGCTCAATATAGTTTCTTGCCTTTGTAGATTTTACGCCGTACCTGGCATATCCTTCGATTGATTTCAATGATTTCAGATAATTGATCGTATTCTGCCGGCTTTCTTTAATATAGCCTATATGGTTAATGCTTTGCGTATGTTCTTCTATTTGCCTATCAATTTCAGCATTGAACATAGGAATCATCTTATCATTTGGTTTGTCAACAACATCAAATTCCGAACGAGAAGTAAAAACAACATCATAAAAAAGAATAATCACTATGCCAATTATCACTATTCCGATTATAAAAGGGTTAAATTTTCTTTTCATAGTTATATTTGTAAGATGGCTAACATTTTTCATTAATTTTTCATGTGCTTTCCTGTGGTTATCTGTATCTATATTCTTTGAAAGCTAGAAATTCTTAATTTATTAACAGTACTGCAACAAAAATTTTAATACAAAAAGGATAATGTTTTATGTGATTTCTATCACCATATAAAACCTCTCTTTATTGAATATTATCATTTTTTTTCGGAAATTGATAATTAACACCGGGTTATTTACCATATTATTGCGTTATCATGATAACGTCGTTTTACAAAAAAAATATATTTCTGGGTACTATACCAGGCATTATGAGTCACATTTTTCATCTCATATTTTATGTTTTCATTTCAATGGCAGTTGAGAAGAAAAAAAAATTAAATGCCTCTTCTGAATTTTATAATTACATAAACGTAAATGATAAAACCAAATCATGGGCATATCCTCAACTTCAAGAATTTTTAAAGGCAGTTAATCTTAGTCCTAATTTTTCAGCACTACTGAGCAAAAAGTCAAATACAGAAGGAAATGATGTCCGTTGCATATGTAGCCAACAGATGAAAGGCCTGAGCTTAATGGCTAAGGATTGCAAAGTATGTCTCAAGTCTATAAAGAATCCACAACAGATTAAAATTTTGATTTTATGCTTGGCTGTTGCAATAATGATAATTATAGGCTTAATTATATTTATCAGAATAAAACCAAATATAAATAACGATTCAGAGGTTTATTCGCTTGAAAAAATCACTAATATAAGCCCTGTGGAAATAACCGATGCCAAATTACCAAATTCAATTAACAGTAGTACTGAATTGTTAATTCTGGCCAAGCTAAATAATTTTGAAGAAAATAAAATGTTTACAAAAAAAGGGGTTACGCTTGGCAATCTTGCCACAGAATTCGGTACGAATGTAAAATATTTATCTGCGGTTATTAAAAAATACAAATCGGATAATTTTAAATCCTATATTAACAATCTCAGAATAAACTATATCATTACCAAGATGGAAAGTGACATTGCATACAGAAAATATAAGATAAGCTATCTTGCAGAAATCACTGGCTTTGCTACGGCTTCTTCGTTCACCAAAACTTTTAAAGAAATTACGGGACTTCCTCCATCATTATATTTTGAGAATAAAGAATGATAAACCGGTTTGCTGCATAAAAAACTAAATGCGGATCTCATTTCGCTGAATAAGTTGCTGTAAAATTTTTTTTCCACTTGGCAATCGTATTCCTGCTCAATTTGAAAATCGCAGCAGTTTGTGTATTACTTAAATGGTTTTCAATCTGATAATTTAAAATCTTTAAAATACTACTTTTATTATAGGCTTTGTGTTTTTGATTTAAAGTAAATGTGGACTTATCAATACTTCCGAAAATTTTTTGATTCAGCTCAATGATATCAAATTGAGACAGCTCATTTTTATTTATTATTGGCATACAGACATCTTTCCTGTCCGGAAATTTTTGTTCAATTATATCTAAAAAGATCAGCTTATAGTTCGGTGTAAGATTCTTCATATACGTTATATTTTGATTTAAGCTTCCATACTTTCATATTTAGTTATCCACTTATATAAGGTTGTCTTTGGAATTCCGTACCTATTTATTACTTGTATTTTTGTCATTTCTCCGGAAAAAATCTTTTCCATAATAAATGCTATTATTTCAACTGTATACAAATTTTTACGAAATTCAGGCACTGCCGGCTCTTTCTTCTTTTGATCTTTATTGCAGAGCTGGGCCTTTGTTTGAGGAGAATATAATATCAAGTGATGCGTGTAAACCCTGAAAAAATCATATTTCAGAAGCTTGCACCAACTGAGAAGAACTTCTGTATCCAGAGTTTCCGCCTCGTACATTTTTTTGATTTCCTCTGCGTCGCATTTAAAAAACGTGCAGATATAGCTTATTTCAAGTGTTGATTCCTCGACTTTTAAACAAATCAATTTTCCAATATGTAAGTTTTTATAATTCATGCTGTATTGCAAATAATTGAGCAAAATTCTTGAAGTTTAATAAATCGGATATTAGTCAGAAACTTTGAATATGGATACTGAGACTTTGCTATCTGTAAGTAATGATAAATTAACGTTTCCAGTTTCAACAGCAAATGTGATTGTTTCGCCAGCGTTCAGCGGAACAATAGCTCCAAGAGTAGTGGAGGTAACAGGTACCGAAGCAAGAGTAACACTGAGAATAGACACACGGACAGCATCAATAATTTTCTGCTCAAATACAGTACTGCCATTTTTCAGGATACCTAACCTTTTGCCACCTAGCACACTTAAATCAACACCTCCTGCCAACTGGACCTCATATTTTACATCATAAAGTCCTGTTTTGGGAGCTGTATAAACCCCATTGTCGAGAAGCGTTGGAACCCCGGCTTTAGTATCTGTTGATGTAAGGCTTATTTTATTCCAGCTTGTCCCAGAAATACCCAGATTTATTAGCGACCAAGCACCATTTTTGCTTGCAAAAAGCGTTGTTCCTGACCCACCGGAATCCTTGTTACCATTAAAGTTTGTCCAGACATTGTTTGGGGCATCATAATAGTAATAACCTGATGCTGTAACCTCTACTGTTTTGGGTGTTGAAATTCCAACGGGTACCGTAACATATACAATTGCACCATTTTGAACATTTCCGTAAACAGAATCTTTAGCTTTTAATTGATCACCTGTAACACGTGGAGGTAACAGTCCATCAATTGAAGTTGTTAGTGTTGGGTTTCCTACAATATCCATCGTTGCAGAAGGATTTGCAGTATTCACCCCAACCTGCGCATAAAATGCTGATGTTATGCTTATAGTGAATAATAGAAATAATTTTTTTTTCATGGTATTTATTAGATTTTGTTATTAGTTACTTAGTTCTTAAACATTTCAACATGTTTTAGCTTTAGACAATGTAAAAATCAATACAAATTTGCAGACTCACAAACGAATACCTATCCGTTTTCTGAAATTTAATTTATAAAATTTCGGAAAATAACTATATATTTTAAAAGAAATAACAATATGATTACCAGTACGATAAAGAGATAAAAAAGAGGTTTCTCTTTATTAGTTGTTGTTGAAAACCTTATATCTAATATTTGCAATTTAATCTGGCAGGAAGGGTACAAATTTTATTATTCTTTAGTCCAAAAACATATCTAACTCCATCCTAATTCTGAATATCATCATCCAAACTATTAATTTGATCATTTTTATTCGCTTATATATCAATGTTTTGATTAAAAAAGATTTTAATTTGTATCAATTAAAGATTATATAATTCAGTTTGAGTGTTAGCTGACTGATATAGCTTTTTTTTCAAAAATAATTTTTTTTTCATCATTTGTGTTGTTGCCACACCTAATATAACTGGTGTGGCTTTACTTTGTTTAAAAATGAAAATCCAGATTGTTTAGGAAAAATTAAGCCAGGATCTGTTCATGGCAAAGCTGTCAATTAAAACCTTCCAAAACATAATTGATGTAAAGTGTATAAAAAAATTATCTTTTGGTTGAGAGAGATCTGAATTGAGATGGAGTTAGATTTGTTTTGCTTTTAAAAAATTTAATGAAGTTTGTTACTTCCTTAAAGCCCAACTTGTATGCAATTTCACTTATGCTTTTATCATGATAACAAAGATTTCTTTTGATTTCGAGAATCATTCTGTTTATCAACCATTGTTTTGGTGTTTGTTTTTCTTCCTCTAGAAAAGCTATTTGAAGTGTTCGCAAACTCACATTTAAATTTTCAACATAAAATTCTAAGGTATACCTTTGGTGGATATTTTTATTAACCATAGACTTGAATTTTGACAGTAAAAGCTTGTTTTTAGAAACAGCAAGCTTTCTATCCTTGTAAACAGATAAGTTTTCTGCAATTAAGAGGATGTTGAATAAGTAATTATTTAATATAGCAGATTGAGCTTCATGATAAGGTCTTTTAAGCTCATCACTTATAAAACTAAACAAAGAGGAAATCTCATCAAATCTTTCCCTTACATCGAAATAAGGTAAATTTAATGGATCATTAAATAGATCTGTCTGTCCAAAAAACTGGGTCTGAAATAAATTATTTGCACAAAAAAAGTCTTCAGTAAAAATGAGCACCCTGCCCTTGTAATTGGCAGGCTCATGGAATTGAGTAACCTGATTTTGAGTAACAAAAAGCATATGCTTATGCTCTATATCAATTGTATTAAAATCTATAGTATGCTTCCCCTCGCCTTCGTCGAAAAGATAGATAACATTAAATTCTGTTCTATGTGGTTGGAATAACTCCGCGGGCCGCAGTAATAACAATTCTGATATATTTTTGGTGTTGATATAAGAAATACCATTATCAGCATTGAGAAATGGCTCGATTAGAAATGCATCCATTGTTGTATTTATATAAATGAAACGGTTAAAGCAGTAATATATTTACATTTTTTTATTTCTCTTTTGAAATTTAACACTACAAAAGCTGATGCACCATAAGGGAATCTCTGTCATAATAAAAATAACAAAGACTTACAGAACTTTCTGTCACAACTGCCATGTGTATTCCAAAAAAACTGCACCTATACTGATGCAGTTTGTACACAAATGATAAAAAAATATCTAGGATCTCTTACGTCCTTAATCATCTTTGAATCTATACAACTCATTTTGATTACTACCACAAAAATAATTCCTCAACATGGAATCGTTTTGATAAAAAAACGTATAAAAAGGGTAAATACGCGAAGTAAAGAAATAATAATATAAAAGTCGATGTCCTATTACCTGTTAGCCTATTATAAAAAGTCACCATAATTTTATATGGCAGCTGGTTTTATAATCAGTTTTTGGATTTTTATTTAAGCTTATAAGAGCTTCCATTCCAGAAATACGTTTTGGAAGAACGCTTTTTCTTCTCTCTGTCCTTCTCATCTTTTTCCATTTCCTCCATTTTAAAAATAAAAGCATTAGGAATTCCGCCCTGATCGTTTGGGAATACAAATTCCTCGGAATGATAATACACATCGGCATCCCCTACATTTGTCAGCTGTGGCAGGACAACCAGTTTTTTATCTTTAAAAAGAACATACTGGCTGTAGCTTGCAATTCCACAGGCTTCGCCGGAAACCATAGCTTTAAGCGTCAGTTCCACATTCTGTAGCTTATGTCCGCTTTCAATGGTAAATGTAGCATAGCTTAACTCCTCTCCTCTTCCGGTGTCGAAGTACACCTCATCAATCAAAGTATTTCCTTCCATCGCTTTTATTCCGGCAATGTTCTGCTTTACAGTTTCCTTATATTCTTTATTTTTCCGGTCTACCGTTTTTGAAAGTCCAAAAAGGAAGTCATAGCCGTTCTTGTTTCGATAGCCTACACATAAATTTCCACCCCAGATATATCCCTCGGAAACCAAATCTCCTTTCTGGTAGGAAACTTTATACCAATTGGCGCCTCTTTCGCCCAACTTAAGTATTGCATCTTCCTTTTTAAGGATCATCACCTGTTGGTTGGTTTGCAGCGAATCTGTTACTTCAGCTTTTACATCCGGTTCTTTTCTTACTCTGGTCCAGTCTGTAAAAATTTTCTGGGGTTTGTTTTCTTCAAAGCTGAAAACTCCGTCAGGATAAACGCCATTTTCTTCCTGTGCAGAAAAAAACTGCAGCAACATCAAAAATAAAAGGCTCAGTAAAGATCTCATATTTACATCCATTCCATTATTTTTCCAGCAACAGGCTCACCCATTCTTCACGCTGAAGTTTCTTTTTAAGTTCCAATCCGCTTTCTTTGCATACTTCCAGGATATCATCTACGTCAAAAAAGCACAGTCCGGAAAGCAGAAGTTTTCCCCCTTCATTCATAACAGAAACATAGGTTGGAATATCAGAGATCAGGATATTCCTGTTGATATTGGCCAGAATGATATCAAAACTCTCTTTTCCTAAATTATCTGCGGTTCCCAATTCAATATCCAGCTCAACACCATTTCTGGCTGCGTTTTCTTTTGAGTTTTCTACAGACCATTCATCAATATCGATTGCTTTTACATCTCCGGCACCCTGCTGTTTTGCATAAATAGCCAGTACAGAGGTTCCGCATCCCATATCAAGCACTTTTTTACCGTTGAAATCAATATCCATCATCTGCTGGATCATCAGGTGCGTTGTAGGGTGATGTCCTGTTCCGAAAGACATTTTGGGCTGAATGATAATTTCATGCATTCCCGGGACAGATTCATGGAATTCTGCCCTGATCAACACTTTATCATCAATATTAATCGGTGAAAAATTCTTCTCCCATTCTTCATTCCAGTTGATATTGGGCATTTCTTCGAAAGAATACGTAATCTGTACATTTTCATTTTCAAAAAGCGGAAGTGCCTTAAGTTCTTCTTCGTTAAAAAGTTCTTTCTGGATATATCCTAAAATTCCGTCAATTTCTTCCGTAAAGCTGTCAAAACCTATTTCAATAAGCTCTGCCATTAATATCTCGTTCCATGGCTGCAATGGAGAAATTTTGAAATTGAATTCTAAATAATTTTGCATGTGAGTGAATAATTTAGTGCAAAAATAAGGATGTTATTATTGTTAAAAAAATTGAAGTGTCATGAGTCTTGTATATTTTGAGAATAATGCCTTTTGTTTTAACGGTAAGGCTGGTTCTGCTTTTATGTTTAGGCTAAAGCCGGATAGGTTTGTGTCAATAGAGAAAGCGGGCTAAAGCCCGCTCCTATTGAATATTTATTATATGAAGCTAGTTCCTACAACATCATGTAAACCCGAATCCCGGAACTTTTAGCCAATCTACGGATTTGTAGAAAAAATAGATCCGTTGGCAATCAATGCTCTTCTGTTCATTTTCAAAATATCTCTTACCCATTCTGCAAAATCTTCCGGCTGAAGCACTTTATCCGGATTTCCGTCTGTTAGTCCTCCCTGAATACTCATATCGGAAGCAATGGTACTTGGTGTCAAAGTGATTACACGGATGTTCTGCTTTCTCCATTCTGCCATCATCGACTGTGACAGAGATACTACCGCAGCTTTGGATGCTGCATAAGCTGACATATTCGGACCGCCTTTTAAGCCTGCTGTAGAAGCGACATTTACGATATCTCCTTCGCCATTAGCCTTTAGGAACGGATAAACTGCTTTAGCCGCATAATATACTCCGAATAAATTGGTCCTGATTACCTGTTCCCAGGTTTCGGAAGACATATCTTCAATGCTTCCAAAATCTCCGATTCCGGCATTATTAATCAGGATATCTACGCTTCCCAGTTGTTTTGCGAGGGATTCGATACCTGTTTTCACTTCGGATTCATTATCAATACTGAAAACAGCATAGGCCGAGTTTACTCCAAGCGCTTTAATCTCTTCAGCTGTACTTTTAAGATTTTCTGCATTTCTACCGGTGACAGCAACATTCACTCCTTCCTTAGCCAAGGCCAAGGCAACCGCTTTTCCTAATCCTCTTCCACCACCTGTTACGATGGCATTTTTTCCGCTTATATTCATAATATTATTTTTCGTCAGACAAATTTACGAAAGAACATTTTTAAAAGGCCGGCAGAATATGGATTTAACGGAATTTTAATAGCAAAATCAAGCTTACAGGTTTTTAAATCACAAAAGATTTTTGACACTTAAGTTATTTTAGAGTTAAAAACTTTGCAAAGAAGAGGCTCACATAGGTTCTAAAAAAATCAAAGACTTTTAGCAAGCTCATGATCCCAACCTGCGTAATCCGTACAATCTGTGAGAAATATAAAAACAAAACCGGCTTAATCATAAACCGGTTTCTGTTGAAAGTATAGTAAAAAATGAAAAACTATGGGATAAGAACCGGGTTTTGTACCTCGAATTCTTCTGAAGCGGTAAACTGGTTCCCGTACATATCGGCAGCTCTCACTTCAAGTTTATGTTTTCCTAATGTAAGCTTCTTAGGAAAACCTGCCGTCCAGATATGTTTCGACATTTCAGGGTTGGAAGGTCTTCTTCCCGGGAATAAGTTCTGTGTAGAATCCCATTTGAATACGGAAAGAGCAAAATTCGGGTCTACCGCTTCATCGTAGGCCATTTCTTCCCAGGCTCCGTTGTCTATCCTGTATTCTACTTTGTCTTTTTTGCTTCCCATAAAGAAGTTAGCAAGGATTTTTGCAGACGTTTTAGACGGATAAGGAATTACTTCCGGAACATACAGTTTGATCTGATAGTCTTCCGGTTTTCCTGCTGTTTTGTACTTAACTTTATACTGATTATCATTAAAGCTGATGAACGAATATCCTTTTGCAGTTCCGTCTCTCATCGTTGAAGTAGGCAATCCTATCTCATCAGACGTTCCTGACCACCAGTCGCCGCAGGTAGTTCCCACATTGTATTCATGCAGGTCTTTTGAACCGTTCCAGCCCGCTTGTTTTCCATAGAAGATCTGTTGCTGAATGTGTGTGTGAGCCGATAAAATCAAAGCATTTTGAAAAGGAGTCAGGTAATCAAATAATTTCTGACGGTCTGCATTTCTGAAATTATCTTCGTTTTTATGCTCTAAGGGAATATGAAAAGAAACAACGATCAGTTTGTTCTTATCAACCAGTTTAAGATCGTTTTCAATAAATTTCAGCTGGTCTTCACGGAATCCGCCCCAATAGCCTTTTCCATCTCTCGGATCGGGGTACAGAATATCATCTAAAATAATAAAGTGCACATTTCCGTAATTGAAAGAATAATTAGCAGGACCGAAATTACTTTCAAAGGTTTCATCTGAAAATTGGTCTTCTTTAGCGTCGTAATTCATATCATGATTTCCCATCACATTATACCATGGAAGGCCAATCTCCTTCATCACATCCACATAAGGCTTCTGAAGGCTCAGATTGTCGCCCACCAAATCTCCTAAACTGATTCCCAATACTGCATTTTTCTTAGTACCTTTCACTTCATTCACGATAGCTCTTTTGAAATAATCAAGCTCTTTTTCTGTGTAAGGCTGAGGATCTCCGAAAACAAGAATATCAAAGTTTTTGTTTTCGTCTTTTTTATAAAGCGGGAAATTCAGTTCTTTTGGAAGAGCTCCTGTTGGTGCTGTTCCCTTATATTTAAAGTCAGACGGTGAGCCTTTTGGCTTATGATGATGATAAAACTGAGGTAGATTATTGCTGTTCAGAGCGGTCTGGTATCCTGAAGGCTTGATCACGAAGATGGTCTGATTTTCCTGAACAGGTAAGCTATATCTTCCATTTTTATCAGTAAGCACAACCTGAACTCCATTGGAAACCGCAACACCTTCAATCCCTTTTTCACGGTTTTCTTTCTTTTGATTTCTGCTGCTGTCTTCAAACACATATCCTGAAACAGAATCCTGGGAGAATGCCATCGCTGAAATCAGCACACAAGGCATTAAAAATTTTATATTGATGCTCATTTCTTATTCTTTATTTTTTTATTTTTCTCTAATTAATTTACTGGTTCCACCACATTTTCACATTAATATCATCTCCACCCATCTGCTGAACTGCAGCCTGGTAATTAGCCGTATTCAGAACTTTAGGATTGGGGGGATACATCAGTCTCTTCGGCATGGCACCGCCATTCAAAAGGCCGCCATTGTTTGGAAGTACAGGAAAGCCCGTTCTTCTTTTTTCAAACCACTGCTGCTGGTCTACAAAGAAAAGTGCTACATATTTCTGAAGCATGATTCTTTCCATATCAGGTTTATATGCAACATTGGGATTGCCGAAGTAATTGGCAGGCACTACTGCTCCCCACTGTTCTATCGCTGCTTTTACCCCATTCTCATAATAAGTCTGTGCGCTTCCCTGGATAATTCCTTTAAAGGCAAGCTCGGACAATATGAACTGTAGCTCAGCATAAGGATACATAAGGATTTTCAGAGGGGCTTTGGCCAAGTTCTGATTAAGATTTGAAGGCTGATAATCGAATGTGGTTCCAAAAGCATAGCCGGATGGCGCCCCTTTATATCCTATGTTGACATTGTTCAGATCTTTTGCCTGGGAAAAGAACATGGATAAACGCGGATCATTATTTGCTTTCAATGTTGTGACAAAAAATTCGGAAGCGGCTCTTCCCGTGGTAAAATCCTGAGGTCTGGCAATAGGCGGCATCAGAGGGGAAACTCCGGTAATATCCAGCTTTGCTCCGTCGGCATTGCTCTGGAAAACCGGATATACAGAAGGATTGCTGATGATCTCCTGAATTCTTGCATGAACATTAACTTCTCCATTTTTATTTAAAATTCTTGTCAGCAATCTCAAGGAAAGGGAATTGCAGAATTTTTTCCAATTCGTAATTCCGTTCGCATCGGATTCGGCTTTATAAAACAGATCACTTCCTGCAAGCACTTTGTTGGTGATAAAAAGAGAATTGGCAGTTTTCAAATCATCCAGCAGTTTTACATAGATATCTTTCTGCCTGTCGAATTTGGGCTGTAAAATCCCTTCATCAAGTTTTGAAGCTTCAGAAAAAGGAATATCGCCATAGGTATCGGTAAGGTTGGAATATATCCATGCATTCAGTACCAAAGCAATGGCTTCATAGTTTTTATCTCCTTCTTCAACGGCGGCTCTTTTCAGGTCATCAACCTGCTTCAGCCACCGGTAGGAATTATTCCAGAATCCAGCGCCTGTATTTTCAGTGATGTAGTAACGGCTCAGTGAGTTTCCTTCATTCGGGAAATCCAGAGATACCTGCATAAGGTCGAAAGTAAAATCATTAGCCCTGTTATAACCTACTGCAGCCATATTATACTGGATAGGAGCCAGCAGGGAGCTGGCTACCGGTTTATTGATCCGGCTCTGGTCTTTATTGATCTCATCAAGGTTTCTGTCACATGACACGGCAGTTCCCAAAAGCATGAGAAATGAAGATATATAGATAAGTCTTTTCATTGTTCTGATTTTTAAAATTTAACGTTTAACTGTATCCCGACTGTTCTTGAAGAAGGGAGCTGCCCCATTTCTATCCCAGGAGTAATGGTAGAATCATCCAGTGTTGCGGCCTCCGGATCAAACAATGGGAATTTCGTCCACATCCAAAGATTTCTTCCAAATAAGGCAAGCGTTATATCTGTAACCTTCAAAGGATCAACAATCGATTTAGGGAAAGAATAGGAAATTCTGGCATCTCTAAGCTTGATGAATGATGTATCGAATGAATTCGTTTCCACATTGGCTCTCCTATAATAATCTGAGTAATATGTAGGAACGGGAACTCCTTTGGTGTTCGGTGAGAAGCTGCCATCCGGGTTCTGAACTACGCCTTGACCTACAATCAGGCCATTAGGATTATCTCTTCCCCAAAGCGTATGCTCCAGTTTCCCCTGCTCAGACATTTTGTGGTGGGACTGGGAGTATGCTATTCCTTTATACTGCCCGTCAAATGAGAAGCTTAAAGTGATATTTTTATATTTAAATTCATTCTGAAGACCGGCTCTCCATTTTGGATAGGCATTTCCTATCTTTTTCATTTCTGTAGGCTTTGCTGTCAGTCCGTCACTACCGTAAATCACCTGGCCGTCCGGGGAATACATCAGGCCGTAACCATACATATCACCCAGTGAACCGCCTACTACAGCATTGTAATACACTACACCACCTACACTTCCAATGGTATAAGGTTCACCCTGAAACTCTTCAGGAAGGGAAAGGATTTTATTTCTGTTCATAGACCAGTTGGCGCTTACATTCCAAGAGAAGTTTTTATTCTTTACCGGATAAGCATTTAAGGTCATTTCAATTCCTCTGTTTCTAATCTCACCGGCATTAATGATCCTTTTGTTATAACCTACTTCATATAATACCGGGATCACAATGGTCTGGTCCTTGGAATTGTTCTGATAAGCTGTAATATTATAGCTCAATCTGTTTTTAAGGATAGTGAAATCCATTCCCCCTTCAATATTCGTTATCATTTCCGGTCTAAGATCCGGGTTGGGATACAGCAACGGAGATTCCACGGAACCTGCAAAAGAGCTGTTTTCGTAATATTTATCCAGCATGTAGTTGTAGGTGTCATTTCCTACTTTTGACCAGGATAGTCTCAGTTTCCAGAAATTAAACTGATCTGATTTCATTTTGAATATATCAGACAGCACAAATGATGAGGAAACTGACGGATAGAAATAAGATCTGTTATGTTTTGGAAGCGTACTGCTCCAGTCATTTCTGGCCGTCACATCCACAAAAACGAGATCCTTATAGCTGAAATTCGCCAGTGCATAGGTACTGTTTACCTGGTTGTCATTAGGTTTCGGAAGCTTATTGTCTAAGGCTATTGCATTGGTTAGCTGATATACGCCGGCTTTATTAAGACCTATCGCCCTGTAATCATTCATGGTTTGCTCATAATACCTGATATTTCCTCCGGCTGAAGCTGTTACGCCAAAGTCTCCGAATTTATTCTTATAGGTAAATAAAATATCATTATTCAGATCTAAATATTTGATATATTGCTCTCTGTAATAGCCTTTCAGGTAGTTGGCAGAGCTCCACGGTCTTCTTTGTGTACGGAATTCACTGCTCCATTCCAGGCCGGATTTGAAGGTAACATCAAAGTTTTTTGCAAACTGATAGTTTACATTAATATTTCCGGTAATGATCTTTTTATCTGTAGAATTCAGGTTTTCATAAGCAATAACATAAGGGTTATCAATATATGAGCTGAAAGGATGGATCTGGTCTACCTGCTCCTGCCCGCTCTTCCAGATAGGTCTGTACCACGCCAGATCTACGTTTGGATTCTGGAAGATCATAAAATATGAAATCGACTGGTTGTTGTAGCCTGTAGCCGGAAGATTATCACTTTTGGTCTGGCTGAAATTCAGTTTGGTTCCAACCCTTAGTTTACTGCTCATCTTATGATCAACAGATACTGCTGCGTTCAGCCTGTCAAAGCCTGTATTTGGCATCATCCATTCATTTTTAAGGTAAGAAAGGGATGATCTGAAAGCGGTGGTTTCATTAGAATGTTCTAATGATAAACTGTTTGAATAAGTGGTTCCTGTCTGCCAGAAATCTTTGATGTTATTTTTGTAGGGTCTCCAGAGCTGTCTTTCCTTACTTTGTCCCTCTACTGAAGGATCATACTGAAAATAGTACTGCCCGTCAAATTTCGGCCCGAATGCGCTGCTGGTAGATCCGGTATTCACTCCGTCTGCCGAAGCTCCGTAAGAGTAGTAATAGTTTCCGCCTTTATCTTTCTGCATGGTTCCCTGTCCGTATTCGTACTGGTAATCCGGCCATTTAAGAACGCTGTCAAAACTGGTATAGGAGTTCAATGTAATCTGCACTTTCCCCTTTTTTGTTTTTCCGGATTTCGTGGTGATCATAATCGCTCCCTTGGAACCTCTGGAACCGTACAACGCGGATGCACTTGGTCCTTTCAGAACAGTAACAGATTCAATATCATCCGGATTGATGCTGTTGTAGCTGTCTCCATAATCGATCGGAAGGTCTCCTCCCGAACCTGCGCCATAAGCTGAAGTTCCGGTTCCGTTTCTTTTGTCACTTAAAGGAACGCCATCTACAACGATCAGGGCTCCGTTATTACCCATATTCATGGAAACGTCTCCGCGGAGTGTGATACGGCTGGTTCCAAGTGGTCCTGCCCCTGCTGTCTGAACCTTCAGTCCGGCCACTTTTCCTTCCAATGCCTGTGCCCAGTTGTTATTCTGGGTTTTGAGGATTTCTTCTGACTTGACGGTTTGGGTGGAATATCCCAAAGACTTATCCTGCCTTTTGATCCCCAAAGCGGTTACCACCACCTCATCAATGCCCTTAACAGTATCTTTTTTTACTTTCTGCTGAGCCGCCAGATTGACGCTTACTATTCCAAGCAGCGACAAAACCAGCAGTTTTTGTGTCTCTTTACGCATATCCTTTTTGTTTGCGCAAAATTAGAACGACATTATGGCTATGGTTTTAATACAATTTTAACATTTATTAAAATATTATTAAACAAATCATGAACCTAAGTTTAACACATCTTACATGTATTTAATATTCAGACACTTAAATAATTAAGAATTTTTAACATCAGTTTCTGTATTAAATAATATATTTTACAGTATTCTTTGACAAAATAAAAAAATAAATAACTGCCTATCAAACCGATAATAAATTTCAAACACAAAAAAAGCCTGCTCTTAAAAAGAAACAGGCTGTAAAATTTGCTATCCGGCTTATTTTCTTTGAGCCAAAATCTATTATTTATTCTTTAGCTGATCAGGAATATTGGTGGTAATAAAACCTATTCCCTGATTTTTCAATTCCTGATAAACTGCCTCATCATTTACTGTCCAGGCGTTTGTGATAAGTCCTAAAGTTTTAGCTTCAGAGATCCATGTAGGATTTTTCTGGAAAACGCTGTAATGATAATCCATACCGTCAAGACCTTCCTTTTTAATCTGCTCAGGGGAAAGCTCACCGTTCAGATACTGTACTTTGAACTTCGGTTCCAGCTTTTTGATCTGTTTGCAGATGTTCAGGCTGAAAGAAATATATTCACTCTGCCCTTCCAGTTTCATATCTCTGATCATTTTAAGGGTTTTCTGAGTGATCTCATTTTCTATTTCCGGAGTTTTGGCGGGTTTTATCTCAACAATGAGTTTTAAAGAAGGATCTTTTTTGCCCTGCTTCAGATAATCCTTTAATGTAGGAAACTTTTCGCCATTCGATAGCTTCAATGCTTCCAGCTCTTTGAAAGAGGTTTCAGAGATCTCCATTTTACCATGATGCTCGTCATGATTGATCACAAGAACACCGTCTTTGGTCATTCTTACATCGAATTCCGATCCGTATATCTTTAATTTCTGGGCATTTTCTAAAGATTTAATAGAATTTTCCGTTGTAGGCGGCTGAGCCTGGAAATAGCCTCTGTGTGCAATAATCTGGGTTTGTGCCTTCATTACGACTGTGCTTAAAACTGCTAACCCTAAGATAAATTTTTTCATAATACAATTGGATAATTAGATAAAAAACTTAAAATATTTGATAAAGGTAATGCTTAAATGTTAAAAACTGTATTTCGCTCCGATCTGGATCTGGTAAGGATTACCGGAAAGAGGCGCTAAACCGCTGGTATTTTTAACGTATTTAAACTGTTTGGTAGCATGGTCGAATTCTGTCACTCTGTACAAAGACATATTACCATAAGATTTATTCACACCCCATTCTTTATTAAGAAGATTCGCCAGGTTGAAAATATCTACAGAAAGCTCAAATGCACCGATTTTTTCAAATTTAAATTTCTTCGCAACACGAACATCCCATACTCCGTAAAAACCGTTTTTACCACCATTACGTTCTGCAATGGCATTGTTGTATTTTTCAACATAATCTTTTAGTGCCTGCCCTACTTCCGGATCGTTAAGAAGCGGCTGGGTAATAATTTCCGGGAAGATATAAGCAAGATCATTAGAATCCACAAAATCACCGTTAATATTTCCTCCTGCAGTCACCGAGAAACGTGTTCCTCCGATTCCTGAATATCTTACTCCCAGAGTAAAGCCTGCAATGGTAGGCGAGTTACCGTAAACCACGATCTTGTTTCTGAACTGGTTGTCAGAATAGCCCATTCTTAAATCTCTCGGATCGCCCTGAACCGGAGTAGATAATGTTGCAGAATTCGCCACATTTCCGTTGTATGAGGTATTATCTTTGATGTCGGACCATGTATAACTTGCAGTGATCTCCCCATCTTTCCAGTAACGGTAACTTGTATCCACAACGAATGAGAACTGGTTTACTTTTCCATCGCTTACAAGCTCAAGCACTCTTCCGAACTTTTTATTAATTCTTCCTTCTTTCCAGTCGATACTCACACTTTTATTATCGTTATTGATAATGGTAGCATCAGGCACATATACTCCTCTTCCTCCTTCATTGGCTAAAGTGAAGAATGGATTGGCCATCATATTCCTGTCATAATAGAAGTAATTGTTTCTTCCCAGCACCATATATCCGGCAATTCCTGCTCTGAATCTTTCATTAAAAAAGTGTGTATAGGAAATATTTGCTTTATAAACAATTGGAATCTTTGCATCTTCTCCGGTATAATTGATTGTTGGGATCTGATACTGTGAAAGTGAAGGAACCGTTCCGTAGTCATTTCTATATCCTGGAAAATCAGGAGTCAGGCCGACAGTGCCGGGATTCACATCTACTGTTGCTAAGTGTTTTCCGTCAAAAACAAGGTTATTGATCACCATATAATTGTTGATATCAGAAGAGAAAATTCCGGCACCAAATTTTAAGAAATCCTTATTCTCTTCGTTGATATTCCAGTCGAACTGGAATCTTGGCTGAATAACAAAAGATTTGATCTGATTATCCGTTCTGATTCCCATTTCATCAAAAAGCTTTTGATTGAATTCTGCTTTCGGATATCCTCCATAATCGAATCTCAGTCCTGCCATAAAGTCAAGACCTGTTGCTATTTTGGTCTGAATCTGGCCATATAATCCTGCATTCCAGATACTGGATTTTACAGACGGATCGTCCATCAACGGCACTTCCCTGTAGAATCTGTAAGGAGTAAGATTGTCGAAATTCGTCATTCCCTGGAACTGAAATCTTCCGTTCACCTCACTTCCGTAGATAGATTTTGATCTGGTGTACATCAAATCTGCCCCAAAAGTATATTTAATTTTATCCGTGTTGTAGTATAAGTTATCTACAATCTGGAATACATTATTCCGAAAGCCTTCTTGAGCAAAACGATGCCCTCCAATCTGGATATTGGTTGATCCCACGCTGGATTGAACACCTTCTACCACTGCTCTCGGAACTGTTTTTCCTAATTCGCTGTTCTGATAACTGTCCTGAAATGTGTATAGATACTGTGCCTTAAGCTCATTCGTCAGGTTAGGCTTTAGGTTTGTTCTCAAACTTAAGAGTAAGCTGTTGTCAATATTTTTGTCATTTCCGTACGATTCGAAGAAATTGATCGCGGTATTGTCTCCCAATCCGTTCTTATTCAGGTCGTAGGTGAAATTATTCCTTAACGTCAATAAGTTTTTTTCATTGATCTGCCAGTCTAAACGTAAAAATCCGGCATCTGAATTTCTTACTTTGTCAAAACTCCCAAACTGCGGAGTATTTCCAACTCCGTATTTTTTCCTTGCAATATCAAGGAACTGGTTCAGCGTCTCGGTTGTTGTATTAAATCTCTTCTCGTCGTCCTTAGATTTGATATCTGCTATGATCAACGGTCTTGAATCCAGCTGATGATCCCATGCCACGAAGAAGTGTAACTTATTTTTAATGATTGGTCCGCCTAATGAGAACCCGAACTGGGAAGTAGAGAAATCATTTTCCCTTTTATTTCCTCTAATATCATACGGACTGGAAAGCCAGTTGGTTCTCAGATATTCCCAGGCACTTCCAGAAAATTTATTCGTACCTGATTTCGTAACAGCACTTACCGTTCCTCCACCACTTCTTCCCAGTGTCACATCATACTGGTTGGTTGTGATTTTAAATTCACGAACAGCTTCTATCGAAATAGAGAAAGGCGCTCCGCTTCGGCTGGTTGTGGATCCCGCAGAGGTAGGATTTTTAGCCGTCATCCCATCAATCGTAAAGTTTGTTGAAGATCCCAGCTGCCCGGAAAGGTTTCCGCCTTTTCCGCTTAATGGAGATAATTCTGTAAGATTGGTAAAGTTTCTTCCGTTTACCGGAAGCATACTGATATTCTTCGCTGAAATTGCAGTAGCCGCTCCAAGGTTTCCTATCTTGTTTTTCAGGTTTCCGGTAACGATTACTTCTTCAATCTGCTTTTCTCCGCCGTCTAAGCTCATGTTTACTGTAACCTGATCTCCGAAGTTGACGTTGTATCCCTCTTTTTTCTCCTCGTTTACAATCACCGTATATGGTCCGCCCAAAGGGATTTCTTTGAAGATATATTCTCCTTTAGAATTGGTCTCCGTTTCCGTCCTGAACCCTGTTGACTCGTTCACGATCGTTACTTTCACTTTTTCCTGAGCGGTACTGCCCAGCCCGGTTACTTTTCCCACAATAGAAGCCTGCGTAGTCTGCGCATAAGCCAGTGTTCCAAATCCCAAAAACAATAATCCTAGTACAATCTTTACTTTTCTCATCTTTTCAAATTAGATGTGCAAAGGTATTTTGACTTTCCGAACCATCTGTTTAAGGGAGCTTTAACAAATTTTCAACTAAATCATAACATTATGTTAAATTAATTTAAACAAACGTTTTATAATAAAGATAGTCAACACTTTAAAGCATATTACAGCTTTTTAATATTTCTATAATATTTAATTATGGTATTTTTTAATGAAATTAGTTTAGCTATTTTTGCTCAAAAGATAGAAAGCAATGTCTGAAAACATACAGCAAAAAATAGAACAGCTTCGTAAGGAGCTTCACCAGCATAATGAAAATTACTACCTTCTGGATGCCGCTACCATCTCTGATTTTGATTTTGATATGCTTCTGGAAGAGCTTCGGGACCTGGAAGCAAAGCACCCGGAATTTTATGACGAAAATTCACCTACGGTACGTGTAGGCGGCGGTATTACTAAAATTTTTCCAACGATTCAGCATAAATTCAGAATGTATTCTCTGGATAATTCTTATGATTTCGATGATCTTGAAGACTGGGAGAAAAGAATTATCAAAACCATCAATGATCCGGTGGAATTTGTGGCAGAGCTGAAATATGACGGTGCTTCTATCTCTATCTTATATGAAAACGGAAAACTGGCCCAGGCCGTAACGCGTGGTGACGGTTTCCAGGGTGATGAGATTACTTCAAACGTGCGTACCATTTCGGATATTCCTCTGACGCTGAAAGGCGATTTCCCAGCTCATTTTTTCATGAGAGGAGAAATTTACCTGACCCGGAAGAACTTTGACAAGATCAATAAACTGCGTGAAGAGGAAGGCCTGGATCCTTTTATGAACCCAAGAAATACGGCCAGCGGAAGCTTAAAAATGCAGGATAGTGGTGAGGTAAGAAAACGTGGACTGTCTTCAGTGCTCTACCAGTTTATTTCTGAAGATATTCCGGCACAGAGCCATTGGGAACTGCTTCAGAAAGCACAAAGCTGGGGCTTTAAGACTTCACAGCAGGCCAAACTCTGTAAAACTATGGATGAGGTGAAAGAATTCATCAACTTCTGGGATACGGAAAGACATAATCTTCCTTTTGAAATTGACGGAATAGTACTAAAAGTGAATTCTCTCCAACAGCAAAGACAGCTTGGCTATACGGCAAAGTCACCGAGATGGGCTATGGCTTATAAATTCAAAGCTGAAAAGGTGGAAACTGAGCTTCAGAGTGTATCTTATCAGGTAGGAAGAACGGGTGCCATTACTCCGGTTGCCAATTTGAAACCTGTTTTACTCGCAGGAACCATCGTTAAAAGAGCTTCTCTTCACAATGAAGACATCATTAAGAAGCTTGACCTGCATGAGCATGACTTCGTTTATGTAGAGAAAGGCGGTGAGATTATCCCAAAAATTGTAGGGGTAAATACTGCAAAAAGAACAGCTGAAAGCAAAGAAATAGAATACATCAAACAATGCCCTGAATGTGGTACAGAGCTTGTAAAAATTGTTGATCAGGCCATCCATTTCTGCCCGAACGAGCTTCACTGCCCGCCACAGGTTGTGGGAAGAATGATCCACTATGTTTCCAGAAAGGCTCTGAATATTGAAAATCTGGGAAGTGAAACAATAGAACAGCTTTACAGGGAACGTTTGATAGAAAATCCTGCAGATTTTTATGTTTTGACGAAGGAACAGCTGCTTCCGCTGGAAAGAATGGCTGAAAAATCGGCACAGAATATTATTTCAGGGATTGAGAAATCAAAAGAAATACCGTTTGAAAAAGTTCTGTACGGAATCGGGATCAAACATGTAGGTGAAACGGTTGCCAAGAAACTGGTGAAAAATTTCGCTACCATTGATGAGCTTAAAAATGCTACCGTAGAAGAGCTTTGCCAGGTAGAGGATATTGGAGCGAAGATCGCCGTAAGCATTGTAGAATTCTTCGCCAACCCGGAGAACATCCTGATGATTGAGCGTTTGAAATCATATGGTGTGCAGCTTGAAAAGGGAGAAAACACGAATGAAGTCCTGTCTAATATTCTGGAAGGAAAAGCTTTCCTTTTTACGGGAAAACTGTCCCTGTTCACAAGAGAGCAGGCGGAGGAGATGGTGGAAAAACATGGCGGAAAAAACATTTCTGCGGTTTCTAAAAACCTTAACTTCCTTGTGGTAGGCGAAAAAGCAGGAAGCAAGCTGAAAAAGGCCCAGGACATTGGTACCATTACGATTCTGGATGAACAGGAATTTCTAGATCTGATAGAGAAACAGTAATACTTTTAATAAATAATAAATAAGCCATTGAGATTGTATTTCAATGGCTTATTTTTTTGTAAAGTCCAAGCCTAATAGCATTGAATTGTGATTATAGACTAAACAGATGACACAGATTCATAAAACATGGAAAATATTTTTTCTCGCAGATGGTGCGGATAACGCAGATTTTTATAGTGGTGGCAAATTTATTCAATGGGAACGGGCTTTAGCCAAATTTAAATTATTCGGAAAGTCATAACTGTTTATTAAATAACCATATTTTCCTTCATATTTCTACAATTCCATAACATTTATACAGAATTAAAAATTAACATAAAATCAATATTTAAATAAATTATTTAAACAAAAACAAATAAAACAAACATTATATAAAATAATAAAAATCAAAAAGTAATTATTTTTCGTAATATAATTTTTTATATATTTATAAAAACTAATCACGTAACTATGAAAAAACTCTACTTTTTTGTGCTCTTTCTGGCACACTTATCTGTTATAGGACAGATTGTTAACATTCCGGACTCTCAATTTAAAGCTAAACTGCTTTCCGGAACCGCCACCAACCATATCACTCAGGATCTTGCAGGCAACTGGATAGCTATGGACATCAATAACGACGGCGAAATACAGCTGTCTGAAGCTGCCAATATCAGGGATATTACCATGTACAGTTCAAACGGCAACCCGTTCCAGATTTCCTCCATTGAAGGTGTAAAATCTTTCACCAACCTGGAATATCTGGATGTATCAGACAGTCCGAACCTACTTTCTGTAGACATCAGCGGTATGCAAAAAGTAAAACTGGTAAGTTTCAAGAATAACATCAATATGTCTTCTGCCAATTTTACGGGCTGCCCTCTTCTGGAAAATATCAATGTATCGAATGCCAACATTGTCAATCTGGATATTTCCAACCTTCCCAAAATGAATATCCTGACATGTACAGGAGGAAAAGTACAAACTATTAATTTCACAGGCAGCACAACAATGAAATATTTGCTATGCAGCGACAATGACATAGCCAGCCTCAATGTAAGCTCGCTGGTTGATTGTACAGATTTCATATTTCCGGAAATTTATTGACGAGTCTTGATGTAAGTAACTTAACAAAACTTGAAGACCTGATATGTTCAGCCAACCAGCTGACTTCGATCAATCTTCAGAATACGCCTAAATTAAAATCACTTGAAGCCAGTTATAATAGCCTGTCTACTCTTAATTTAAGCCAAAGCCCTCTTTTAAATTATCTAAGGATTATCAATAACCAGTTCACCAGTATCGATCTTTCTGGCATTCCTTTATTGCAGACACTTTTCCTTAATAATAATCAGCTTACTTCTCTAGATATAAGCCATAATACAATACTGAATTCAATTAATGTTCCCAATAACAATTTGCAGAGCCTGTTTATAAAAAACGGCAGAATTACCATCGGAAGTTATCAAAACAATCCGAATTTGAGCTACATATGCTGTGATGATTCTGAAATCAATCAGATTATTGCTTCAAATAACTCATATGGTTATAATAATGTAATCGTCAATTCTTACTGTTCGTTCACCCCGGGCGGAACTTTCTACACGATCAAGGGTAATACAAAATATGATCTTAACGGAAGCGGCTGTGATCCGACGGATCCGAATAAGGCATTCCAGAAATTCAACATTACAGGAAGCGGAGCTACAGGAAGTATCATAAGCAATCAATCAGGGGACTACTCTATTCCGGTGCAGACAGGAACGCATACAATAAGTCCCGCTCTTGAAAACCCGGCATATTTCAATATATCGCCCGCTTCTTTTACAGCTAATTTCCCAATGATGACAAGTCCGTTGACCCAAAATTTCTGTATCACGGCTAATGGTTCCCATCCGGACCTTGAAATTGTGATTATTCCATTGGATTCTGCAGTACCGGGATTCAATTCGGATTATAAAATCGTTTTCAAAAATAAAGGAACGACCATGCAGTCCGGAACTGTTGGATTCAGTTACAATGACAACATCATGGACTTTGTAAGCTCTACTGTAACTCCTGATGCTCAATCTACCGGGAACCTTACCTGGAATTTCACAGGCCTTATTCCTTTTGAAACAAGAGAAGTTAAGGTTAAATTCGAACTGAATACACCAACCGATACTCCGCCGGTAAACGATGGTGATATCCTCCATTATACAGCACAGATCAACGGAGCTCCTGACGATACGCCAACAGACAATACATTTACCCTGAACCAAACGGTTGTAAATTCTCTGGATCCGAATGATAAAACCTGTCTTGAAGGAACGATGATTGCACAAACCCAGGTGGGCGATTACGTTCATTACCTCATCCGATTTGAAAATCAAGGAACAGCAAATGCCAGAAATATTGTCGTGAAGGATGAAATTGATACTTCAAAATTTGACATCTCTACTCTCACTCCTTTACATGCAAGCCATAGTTTTGTAACGAGAATGACCGGAAACACGGCCGAATTTATTTTTGAAAATATACAGCTTCCGTTTGACGATGCAAGTAACGATGGATATATTTCTTTCAAGATCAAAACAAAATCTACGTTGGCCATGGGAGATGCATTCAGCAATACGGCAAATATTTATTTTGATTATAATGCTCCGGTCATTACCAACACTTACACGACTACGGTAAGAAATGTACTGGCAGTTTCTGAAACTAAAACAGGCAAGGAAAATGTAAGCATTTATCCGAATCCGGTACAGGATATTCTTCACATCAAATCCGGAGAGGAGATCATCAAAGCTGAAATTTATGATGCTTCCGGAAGAATCCTGAATACTACAGGCGTAAAAACCAATTCTGTAAATGTAGCCGAACTGGCTAAAGGAAACTACATCATCAAGTTGTTTACAAAAAACAAAACGATGATTCAGAAGTTCATAAAAAAATAAACTAATAACCTTATCTATATTTGAAGGGCTGTAAAAAAAATTACAGCCCTTATTTTTTATAGTACAAAATCCAGTGATACCAACGTATATAAAAAAATTATTTTATTTGAATACTAGAATCGTATAACGATCCTTCGCAGTTTTAGGATCAACCATTCTGACCTGTGCTTTATCTTTAAGGTAATCTACATAATTTTCACCGGTAAGTATTTTCCCTTTTTCAGTTTGCTTGTAGCCTGTTGCGAGAATTGCTTTTATGTAGGCATCATGTTCTTTTTTGTCTTTGAACTGAAATTCTATATTGTCCTGAGATTTATCAGCGGTATATTCAAATTTCCCAATTTTGTAGGTATAATCCGGACTTTCATATTCGAACAGAATAAATGCGGGACTTTCTGTTTTGTCGTAGAAAGTATATTTATGTTTTTTAATTTCTGCTTTAAAAGTCGCCATATCAAGTGTATTGAATGCAGCGAGCTCTTCCAGTTTGAACGCCTGTCCGGACATATGTGAATAAAACAGGATGAAAAACAGGAATGATAGCAGAGTGATAGATTTTTTCATAATTAATTTTTCTGATTATTATTTTTTACAAATCTAAACGAATTTTTATTTAAAATCTTTTACGCCACCGGCAGCCTGAAATAAAAAGTACTTCCCTGATTTGGAACGCTCTTTACTCCTATTTCGCCTTTTTGTTTTTCTATAAAATTTTTAGAAATCGCCAAACCCAGCCCTGTTCCATTCTGCTGTTCACCCGGAACCTGAAAATAACGATCGAAAATCTGTCGGTGATATTTTTCATCAATTCCGCTTCCGGTATCGGTAATACTGAACTGAATCATTGAATCCAGCCTTTCTACCCTGATTGCAATATTTTCATCCTGAAAGGAATGTTTGACAGCATTGGTAAGAAAGTTATTCATCACCCAGACGGTTTTATCAAAATCTGCATTTACGAAATCACTGTTGTCTATAAGGTATTCGGTATTGATGTGAATATTTTTCTGTTCTGCCAACTTTTCAACATTCTTAACGGCAGCCTGCACCACTTCTTTCGGGGAACATTTCTCAACGGTCAGACTAATGTTTCCGGTTTCTACCTGTGAAAGATTCAGCAGTTCTCCGGTGATATTCAATAGCCTCTGGCCATCGTCAGTGATGCTTTTGAGCAGTTCTTTCTGCTGATCATTCAACTCTCCAAATTTTTGATTGCCGAGTAGCTGTACACCCATTTTTATAGCGGATATAGGTGTTTTAAGCTCATGGGAAATGGTAGCTATGAAATTGGTTTTAGCAAAATCAAGTTCTTTGAAGGGCGTAATATTCCGTAGAAGAATCACTTTTCCGATATATTTGGTTTCCTTTTCACCCGTCTTTACAATATTGATGGGAATAATATCCTGTTCAAAATAGTTTTCCTTGTTGTCCCGAACAATCTTAATCGGTTCTTTTACCGGATGATCAATATTTTTAAGCAGTTCACGCATCAGATCATTATTAACGGCTACTTCATGAGCAGTTTTACCGATGATTTCGTCCTTATGGAGATTGGTGATCTTCAGCGCCTCATCATTGATCATGTAGATAAAATGGTTTTCATCCAGCCCAATCACCGCATCGTGCATATTGTTCACCAGTGTTTCAATGCGTTTTTTATCCATCAGCTGCTTGGAAAGGCTACTGCTTTCATATTCCTGAAGTTTTTCGGCCATGGTATTAAATGAATCTGCAAGGCTGTTGAATTCCTCACTGCCTTTGAAATGTACCCTTTCACTATAATTTTTAGCTGCGATCTGCCTGATACTGAACGTCAGCTGATTGATAGGTTCGGCAATGGTCTGCGGCAGGTTAAAAAGCAGAATGAAAGCGATCAGAAAACAGACCGTTCCCAAACTTACAATCCAGAAAGTGGCATTTTCAGCGGTGATGATGGCAATGTCACTTTTCCTTTCAATTCCTTTCATATTCAGTGACATGATCTTTACCAGGTCTTCACGAATCAATTTTTCTTTTCCCGGAGAAGGCTGTTTCAGATAGCTGTTGAAATGCAGATTCAGACTTTGAGTAGCTTCCTTTTCACCAAATTCAGTAAGGTTTTTCTCCTGCAGCTTATTGTTTTTCTGAAAATCGTTCACTGCAATAGCGCTGTCAGTACTTATTTTATCCAAGGCCAGAAGCATATTCTTGGAAAATTCCAGACTGTTGTAGTTTGCAGTAAGGATTTTTTCAGTGTCGGATTTCAGCTTATTGATATAGACGGATCCGATTACTGACATGAGAACGATCAGTAAAAATAAAAGACCTACGCCTAAGGTGAGTTTTGTTTTAAGTTTCATTACTTCTAAGATAAAATAATAATATCTATCTGCTTTTCATTCAGTCTGTTCATCAGCGTATAGATCCAGCTGTAGCCGGAAAGCCGCTGCCAGAGCTTTGCGTGAGGTTTTCCGATGCATACTGTCGTGATATTATGGGCAATTACATATTCCAGAATTCCATTGTGGACACTGCTTTCTTTTACGCGAACCACTTTCGCTCCCAATTCCTGTGCTAAATTAAAATTATTAATTAAATACCGCTGTTTGTCGAGAGCAATTTTTTCAGGATTTTCTGATGGCTTCTGAACATATAGAACTGTCCACTGGCTGTTGTAATAACTTGCCAGGCGGGCAGTTTTCCGGATGATATTCTTAGCAATTTTCTCATTACTGCTGATGCACGCCAGAAATTTTATCGGTTTAAAATTCTCAGTTTTGATCTCAGTTTCAACCTTTCTTTCTACGTGAGCAGCCACTTCTTTTAAAGCAAGTTCCCGAAGCTGCAGAATATGCCCGCTTTGAAAAAAATTGGTAAGCGCGGTCTGGATTTTTTCTTTTTTATAGATTTTTCCTTCTTTCAGACGGGTGAGCAGTTCATCTGCGGTAAGATCTATATTGACCACCTCATCCGCAAGACTTAAAATCTTATCAGGAACACGTTCTGCCACTTCTATTCCCGTTATATTTTTTACTTCCTCATTCAGGCTTTCGATATGCTGGATATTCATAGCACTGATGACATTGATCCCGTTATCAAGGATTTCCAGCACATCCTGCCATCTTTTTTTGTTTTTCGAACCTTCTACATTCGTGTGAGCCAATTCATCCACTAAAACGACTTCCGGATGTTCATTGATAATGGTTTGAAGATCCATTTCTTCAAGGTTTTTACCTTTATAAAAAACTGATCTTCTTGGTATTTCAGGAATTCCGTTGGTAAGGGCTACGGTTTCTTCCCGGTCATGGGTTTCTATATAGCCAATTTTCACGTCAATGCTGTTACGCAGAAGAGACTGTGCCTCCTGTAGCATACGGAATGTTTTCCCCACACCTGCGCTCATCCCGATATAGATTTTGAATTTTCCTTTCCTGGATTTCTGGATCAATTCTAAAAAATGTTTTGCTGATGACATTGATTTTTGCTTTATTAATTTTTTAAACACAAAAGGCACAAAAGCTTTTTGTTTCTCAGAATCTTTTATCACTTTTGTGGTTAATATTTATCTCTCGCAGATTACACGAATTACGCAGATTTTAATTCATTTTTGTTTAAAAACTTATGTGATCTTCTTATCAAAAAGTTTTAAACTTCAAATAACTTAAGTGTCAACAACTTTTGTGACTTTTGTGATTTATTATTTTTATTCTCTAAAACCAGGCAGCCAGACTTGTTGTGATAAAGAAATTACCCTGCTTCATCTCATCATTCTTCACAAAGATGGCATCTTTGGAGGTGAAACCTCTCGCTTCTGTACGGAAAACCACGTTCTTCAGAATTGCATAATCTACATTCAGGGAATATCCGAAGGTTTGGAAACCATTGGGCGTTTTGGTGCTGATGATCACCCCGTTTTTATCGTTGTAATATTCAACTCTTCCTGCCAGAGCCCATTTGCTGTCCAGCTGGTATTTCATTAATATATTTGGAGTGTACCAGATGTTATAACTGCTGCTCCCTTTCTCTTTCTGCTCTGCACCGATATCAAAGCCCAGCAAAGCCGAAAATTGATCTGTCAGCTGGAAACTTCCGTAAAGATCATGGAAATAACGCATCCTTTTTTCTTCTTTTGATTTATCATTTCCGATGAAAGAGCTGCTGTTCAGCGTAATCTTTTCTGTTGGTTTATAAGTCACCTGATGCCCGAAAGAAATGCTTTGATTTCCTTCCGACTTTGCAATGCGTTGCCAGCCATTAAGCACTAATCCGCTCAAAAACCATTTTCCATTGTCTGAAGTATAAGAAACCTTTGCTCCCGTTTCGAAATATGGTGAATTTTCAGCAGCAAAACTTCTTGTGAGATTCATGTTGTCTTTTCCTATCGCACTTTCCCAACCGATGTGGGAAGGCATAATCCCTGCATCGATCCATAAGTTTTTGGTCTTTGAAATTTTGATTCCCACATTTGCTTCATTTACATAGCGCAATGCTTCCTCTTCTGCAGCCATATTGTCCTGCGCATAAGTTCCACCCATTAAAGCAATATTGGCGCGGAGATTCTCACTCTGATAATTCGCTTTTACCAATCCTAAATTCAGATTGAGCTCATTATGCCTGTTGTAGGAGTATAAAAAATTCTGACGGAGATGATTGTCAGGTTCATTAAAATCATACGTGTAGAAAAGTTCTGCATAGGCAGAAAAAGTCACTTTATTTTCTGTTTTTAATGAATCTGATGATTGTGCTTTCGGGAAAAAAATCCCGAATAATACGGCACTGGTAATGATATATTTTTTCACGGTGATGGCTAGATTATTTTAATTGATCCAAAGCGATATTAAGCTTCAGTACATTTACTTTTGAAGGTCCTAAAAGTCCTAAAAACGGTTTCTCTGTTTGATTTTTCACTAAATCTCTTACTTTTTCTTCTGAAAGATTTCTGACTTCTGCAATTTTCCTTACCTGGTACAAAGCACCTTCTTCTGAAATGTCAGGATCAAGGCCGCTTCCACTGGCTGTAACCAGTTCTACGGGAACTTTTGTATTTCCCATTCCAGGATGATCCATTTTTAAGGTGTCGATTCTTTTCTGTACGGTTTCCAGGTATTCTTCGTTGCTCGGTCCTTTGTTGCTTCCCCCGCTTCCTGCGGCATTGTAATTAACAGATGACGGACGTCCGTGAAAGTATTTTCCAGATTTAAATTCCTGCCCTACATTGGCATAGAACTTCTGCCCGTTATGGCTAACAATCTCCGCATTTCCTTTTGTAGGCAATACTTTTGACCCTCCGTATACGATAAGCAGATAAATTCCTACGACAGCCAGCATTACAAAAGTCAGTCTGAATGCTGCAACAATATGATTTTTCATTTTTTAAAATTTTAATAGAATAAACTGATCACTAAATCGATGATTTTGATCCCGATGAACGGAACAATAACACCTCCCAAACCATAAATCAAAAGGTTTCTTCTCAATAATGCACTGGCCCCAATCGGCTTATAGGCCACTCCTTTTAACGCTAACGGAATAAGGAAAGGAATGATCACGGCATTGAAAATAACGGCTGATAATATGGCTGTTTCCGGGCTGTGAAGATTCATAATATTCAATTTCTGAAGGGAAGGAATGAAAGTAATAAACAGTGCAGGAATGATGGCAAAATATTTAGCAACGTCATTCGCAATACTGAAAGTCGTCAGTGTTCCTCGGGTCATCAAAAGCTGTTTTCCGATCTCCACGATCTCGATCAATTTCGTAGGGTCATTGTCAAGGTCTACCATGTTACCGGCTTCTTTTGCAGCCTGTGTTCCACTGTTCATTGCTACTCCCACATCAGCCTGAGCCAATGCCGGAGCATCATTTGTTCCGTCTCCCATCATGGCGACCAGCTTTCCTTCCTGCTGTTCTTTTTTGATGTAGTTCATTTTGTCTTCAGGCTTGGCTTCGGCGATAAAATCATCTACGCCTGCTTTTTCAGCAATGAATTTTGCTGTCAGAGGATTATCTCCGGTTACCATCACCGTTTTTACCCCCATTTTTCTCAGTCTCTGGAAACGTTCCTGGATTCCTGTTTTAATGATATCCTGAAGTTCGATGACGCCCCAGACTTTTTCATTAACGCTTACCACAAGAGGAGTTCCTCCGTTTTCAGAAATTTTGGTAACGGCATCCTGGGTTTCTTTCGGGAAAACATTCCCGGCTTTTTCAGTCAGCTTTTTTATCGTGTCATAGGCTCCTTTTCTGATTCTTGTGGTTTCAAAATCAATTCCTGAGGTTCTTGTTTCCGCTGAGAAATCAATATAGACCGGGTTGGGAACAAGAAGGTCTTCTGATTTCAGCTGGCTCAATTCTATAATAGATTTCCCTTCCGGTGTTTCATCTGCTACAGAGCTTAGCGCAGAAGCTTTAATAAAGTCCGGCAGCCTGATTCCGTCTGCAGGGTGAAATTCTGTTGCCTTACGGTTTCCAATGGTAATGGTTCCTGTTTTATCAAGCAGCAAGACATCGATGTCTCCGGCAGTTTCCACCGCTTTTCCACTTTTAGTAATTACATTCGCTCTCAAAGCCCTGTCCATTCCTGCAATCCCGATTGCAGAAAGCAGACCTCCAATGGTTGTGGGAATCAAACAAACGAAAAGTGATATAAATGCCGCAATGGTAATGGGAGTCTGCGCGTAGTCTGCAAAAGGTTTTAAAGTGAGTGTTACGATAATAAAGGTCAGGGTAAATCCTGCCAGAAGTATGGTTAATGCAATTTCATTAGGTGTTTTCTGTCTTGAAGCTCCTTCTACAAGGGCAATCATTTTATCTAAAAAGGACTCTCCCGGTTTAGTAGTCACTTTTACTTTTATTCTGTCGGAAAGAACTTTTGTTCCGCCTGTTACAGAGCTTTTATCACCTCCGGATTCACGGATAACGGGTGCACTTTCTCCGGTAATTGCCGATTCATCAATAGTAGCAAGCCCTTCGATGATTTCTCCGTCCATTGGGATCTGATCTCCGGTTTCGCAAAGGAAAATATCACCAAGCTTCATTTCGGCAGACATTCTCAGAACGGTTTCTACCTGAAATCCCGGTTTGTTCTCCAAAATTACTTTGGCGGGAGTTTCTTCACGTGTTTTTCTAAGGGTATCCGCCTGAGCTTTTCCTCTGGCTTCCGCAATAGCTTCTGCAAAATTGGCGAAAAGAACGGTGAAAAATAAGATGATGAATACGGTAAAGTTATAAGCAAAGCTTCCCTGTGATTGGTCTCCTGTAAGGCTGAAAAGGCTTACGATGAACATTACAACAGTTCCGACCTCTACCAGGAACATTACGGGATTTTTAAACATGATTTTCGGATTCAGCTTGACGAAGGACTGTTTGATCGCTTCGTTCACCAAATCTTTTTGAAATAATGTCTGTGATTGATTTTTCATTTTTTTGAAAGAGTTATATCATTGTAAATCAACGGTAACCATTAAGACAAATTAAAATAAGAAGGAATGGAAATGGATAATATATTCAGGTGAATGTTTCGATGAGTTTTAGACTGTTTCCTGATATTTCAATCTTCCTAATGGTTGACTATTGATTTTAATTTTTAATATTTATTTAGAGAAATACTGGATCTGTTCTGCGATAGGTCCCAATGTGAGTGCCGGGAAGAAAGACAGGGCTGCAATAAGAAGAATCACCGCCAGCGTCATAAAGCCGAAAGTGGCTGTATCTGTTTTTAGCGTTCCTGAACTCTCCGGAATGAATTTTTTCTGCGCCAGTAATCCTGCAATCGCTATCGGTCCGATGATGGGAATAAATCTGGATAATAACAATACAATTCCCGTTGAGATATTCCACCATGGTGTATTGTCACCAAGTCCTTCAAATCCTGAACCGTTGTTCGCAGAAGAAGAGGTGAATTCATACAGCATTTCACTGAATCCGTGGAAACCGGGATTATTCAATGTTTTTGCTCCAAATTCCGGCAGATAGGCCGTTAATGCTGTTCCTACAAGTATTAAGAATGGATGGAAAAGAGCCACAATCATGGCGATCTTCATCTCTTTGGCTTCGATCTTTTTACCCATGAATTCCGGCGTCCTTCCTACCATCAGACCACTGATGAATACAGCAAGAATGATAAAGATGAAATAATTCAGGATTCCAACACCACAGCCTCCGTAGAAACAGTTGATCATCATAGCCAGCAGCTCGTTCATTCCTGAAAGCAGCATGGTACTGTCATGCATTGAATTCACAGAGCCTGTTGAGATCACAGTTGTTGCAATGCTCCAATATCCTGAAGATGCGCTTCCGAAACGGATTTCCTTGCCTTCCATAGCTCCCAGACTGCTGTCAGCACCCATTTGTGTGATCAGTGGATTACCGTTTGTTTCATTAACAATATTAGGGACAGCAAGTGCCAGAAAACCGACAGTCATTACGGTAAAGATTACCCATGACAGTTTTCTTTTTTTCAGATAAAATCCTAATGCAAAAACCAATGCAAACGGAATGATCATCTGAGTGACCATTTCGGTCATATTCGTCACATAGTTCGGGTTTTCAAGCGGGTGCGCCGAGTTGGCTCCGAAGAAACCTCCTCCATTGGTTCCCAAATGCTTGATCGCTACAAAAGCAGCCACAGGGCCTCTGGAAACATCCGCTTTCTGTCCTTCCAATGTTGTGATATGGTCTTTCCCTTCGAAAGTCATCGGGCTTCCGTTGGCAGAAAGGATCAGGGCAACAAGGATACTGATCGGAACCAGTATTCTGACCACAGATTTAGTAAAGAAATCGTAGAAATTCCCTAATTCTGTAGTTGTTTTATCTTTAAAAGCTTTGAAAAGAACAGCCATTGCCGCCATTCCGGTAGCAGCAGTGACAAACTGCAGGAACATCAGATAAAGCTGACTTAAATAACTCACTCCCGTTTCTCCTGAATAATGCTGAAGGTTACAGTTCACCAGAAAGGATATAGCTGTATTAAAAGCAAGATCAGGTGACATATTCGGGTTTCCGTCAGGATTTAAAGGAAGCCACGACTGGGTCATCAGGATCAGAAATCCTATGATGAACCAAACAAGGTTGATAGTCAGCATGGCATACATATTCTGTTTCCAGGTCATCTGACGGGCCGGGCTGATTCCCGATATTTTATAAATTAATTTTTCAACAGGTTCAAAAACAGGATCTAAAAAGGTCTTTTTGTACCCGTACACATTAGCAATGTATTTCCCAAGAAATATTCCAATGACTAGTGTAATGACAAACATGGCTATAACGCCTAGAATTTCTGTATTCATGACCGGTTAAAATTTTTCAGGTTTCAGCAAAACGTAGCAGATGTACACAAAAGCCAGGATTGAAAGGAAAAATAAACTCCACATAGTTTTATATTTTATCAAAAAATTCAACAGATTTGTAAAGAAGCCAGAACATCACTGCAAAAAGCAGAATTAAACTTATAAGCATCATATTGAAATCATTAGGATTAAAAGGGTAAGAACTACATACGATACTATCAGCTGACTGAAAACTGCATGCTCGCGTTTTTTGGTCGTTTTTCTTGAAATTGTCATTTTTTAAATATTTTATTCACATCCTATAGGCCAAAAGAAAGCCCACTTTGCAAACAAAACATTTAAACAATTAAATAACAAACACTTACATAAAACAATTCAACTGTATTCAAACACAAAAGCCTATCATTTTGATAGGTCCGTTATTGAAATGATAGGGATCAGAAGTTTAGATGTGAAGGGTGAAAAGTGAATTTTGCTTCGCAAGTGAAGAGTGGATTCAAGAAACAAGATTTTAGATGCCAGATATTGGACCTCAGATTTCAGACATGAGGTTTAAGCTAAAACTGAGATTTAGGCTAAAGATTATGAGACAAATAAGCTTATTTTAAGACTCGAAACTCATTTACCTCAACCCATATTCCTCCAGCTTACGATACAGTGTGGCAATGCCAATTTCCAGCAGTCTTGCGGCTTCGGCTTTATTGCCTTTGGTATATTGCAGAACTTTCTGGATGTGTATTTTTTCCAGCGTTCTTATGCTTAAAGAGTCGCTTTCAGGAACTGCTTTATCCGAATAATGCGGAAGGCTTTCGGCATCCAGAATATTGTTTTCCATTAAAATAAGGCTTCTTTCCACCGCATTTCTGAGTTCGCGGATATTTCCTTTCCAGTCGTTTTTTTCCAGCATTCTATAATAATCCGGATTCACCTGAAGGTTTGAAAGGTGAAGTTTACGAGAGAAAATATCGATGAAATTTTTGGCCAGCATTTTCAGATCTTCTTTTCTTTCACGCAATGGCGGAAGATGGATCTCAAAGACATTCAGCCTGAAATACAGATCTTCCCTGAAATGGCCCTGCTTTATTTCTTCTTCCAGATTTCTGTTGGTTGCAGCGATTAGCCTGAAATCGGATCTGGAAACTTTTGTTTCTCCCATTTTGATGAATTCTCCGGTTTCGAGAACACGAAGAAGTTTGGCCTGCAGTTCAATTGGCATTTCACCTATTTCGTCTAAAAATAAGGTTCCGCCGTTGGCTTCTTCTATGAGACCTTTTTTATCTTTTACAGCGCCTGTAAATGCTCCCTGCTTATGACCGAAAAGCTCACTTTCAAGAATTTCTTTGCTGAATGCTGAACAGTTGATCGCCACAAAATTATTTTTCTTTCTATCGCTTCCTTCGTGGATTGCATTGGCAAAAACTTCTTTTCCGGTTCCTGTTTCTCCGGTAAGAAGAACGGCGGCATCCGTTAAAGCTACTTTTTCAGCCAGTTTTTTAGACTGAAGGATGAGAGGAGAAATTCCGATGATCTGTCCGAATCCTTTTGATACAGTAATTTTTTGGCCAATTCTGGAGCGGTTATCCTTTACTTTTTCCAGTGCTTTGTATACCAGCGGAATGATCTTCTCGTTATCATCCCCTTTCACCAGATAATCATAGGCTCCGTTTTTCATGGCCTGGACAGCATCAGTAATATTCCCGAAAGCCGTCATCAGAATAATTTCGAGATGCGGATATTTAGTTTTGATGGATCGTACGAGTTCTACTCCGAAAGCATCAGGAAGGCGGACATCGCAGAGCACGACATCAAACTCATGCTGCTCAAGCATGGTCATTGCAGAACGTGCTGTTGAAGCTTCTTTTACGTTAAAATCTTCTTGGGAAAGAATCATTCCTAATAATTTCAGGAGCTTGATCTCGTCATCGATGATCAGAATGTTTCCGTGCATGGTGTGAGTTTTTGGAAAACTACTGCAAACTTATTGAATTTATTTTGGAAAGACGCATAGAAAGTAAAGAAGACTGATTAGGACTACGGCTGAGAATATTTCATCAACATACTTGAATCAATCTTCATTTGTCCAGCATCAGGAATTTCTACAAACCCAATTTTTTTTGTAAAGATTAAATGCTTTAGCATATTCTATTCTGAATTTTCGGTTTTTAATGCTTCATCATATTTGGCTCCGAAAGATCCATGGAATTTTTAAGGCTTTCCAGTCTGATCGCTCTGTAGATTTACTTTCTTCGGGTAAAAGCTTTTACTATTTAATGTTCATTGCGATCTTGGTTTGTATAAATTAAAACTATAGATGCAATAATAAGGAAATTTTGATTTGTTCCTTTTTGATTCCTTACATTTGTAAGGCATTCTGATTTTTAGGGATGAAATGAGTTAGCTTATGATTGACAAGAGATATAGAGAAACGGTTCATACAGATAAAAACAACTACGAATATACTACAGTTACGCATGACGAAAATAAAGTAAGAATTTATACGTTAAAAAACGGCCTAAAGGTTTTTCTTGCTCAAAATTTTGATGCTCCCAGGATACAGACTTATATACCGGTAAGAACGGGAAGTAACAATGATCCATCCGACAATACGGGACTTGCACATTATCTGGAACACATGATGTTTAAAGGCACTTCGAAGATCGGAACGCAGAACTGGGAAAAGGAAAAGGAACTTCTCGACCGGATTTCAGCACTATACGAGGAACATAAAACTGAACAGGATTCTGAACAGAAAAAAGAAATCTATAAAAAAATAGACGAGGTATCCCAGGAAGCCAGCCAATATGCGATCGCCAATGAATATGATAAGGCGATTTCTTCCCTTGGAGCCAGCGGAACCAATGCCCATACGTGGTTCGATGAGACGGTTTATAAAAATAATGTTCCGAATAACGAGCTTGAAAAATGGCTTAAAATAGAGAAGGAAAGGTTTTCAGAGGTTGTCCTGAGACTTTTCCATACGGAGCTGGAATCGGTATACGAAGAATTCAACAGAGCGCAGGATAATGACTCGAGGCTTGTAAACTACGAGCTTATGGCAGCCCTTTTTCCTACGCATCCCAACGGACAGCAAACGACACTCGGAAAGCCTGAACACCTGAAGAATCCTTCAATGAAAGCTATTCATAAGTATTTTGATGAGTATTACGTTCCGAATAATTATGCAATGGTTTTGGTGGGAGATCTGGATTTTGAGGAAACGATTCAGCTGGTTGATCAGTATTTTGGAACGATTCCTTACAGAGAGCTTCCGAAAAAGACACCTGTTATTGAACAGCCATTAACGGAAATCGTAAAAAGAACGGTTAAAAGTCCTACAACGCCAAGAGTTCAGCTGGCGTGGAGAACAGACAGCTATGGCACTCGTGAGGCAATGCTGGCAGATATTACGGCCAATATTCTCAGCAACAGAGGGGAAGCCGGACTGCTTGACCTTAATATTAACCAGACGCAAAGAATGCTTTGGGCACAGGCTTTTTCTGTAGGCTTAAAGCAGTATGGATATTTTTCTATCGTAGCGGTTCCGAAGGAAACACAGACTTTGGATGAAGCGAAAGATATGGCTCTGGAGCAGATAGAGCTGATTAAAAAAGGAGATTTTCCGGACTGGATCCTTCCTGCAATCATTAATGATTTCAAAATTCAGAGGATGAAAGGTTTGGAAACGGCAGATGGATTAGCTACCAATCTTTATGACACCTATATCAAAGGCAGAACCTGGGAGCAGGAACTGAATGAAATGGATGAGTATGAAAGTTTCACCAAAGAAGAGGTTATAGATTTCGCCAATACCTTTTTTAAGGACAATTATGTTATTGTTTACAAGGAAAAAGGTGTTAATGACCAATTGGTAAGAGTCGAAAACCCCGGAATTACCCCGATTAAAATAAACCGTGATGCACAGTCTGACTTTTTAAAGGAAATTATAGCTGAAAAAACGGAAGATATACAGCCGGAATTTATTGATTATGAAAAAGAAATCCTTACCGATACGGTAAAAGATAAAAAACTGAGCTTCGTCCGTAATAAATATAATGATATTGCGCAGGCACACTTTATTTTTCCTTTCGGAAGCGATCATGACAGGGATCTTGGGATTTCCACACAATTACTGCAATATCTTGGAACTGATGATCTTTCGCCTGAAGATTTGAAGAAGGAATTCTTTAAGATCGGGGTCAGCAATGATTTTAAGACAACGAATGATCAGCTTCTGATCTCACTGAGCGGACTGGAAGAAAATATTGAAAAAGGAATTGCCCTTTTACAGCACTGGATGTATGATGTAAAACCGGATCAGGAGATCTACAGGCAGTTTGTAGAAACGGTTCTGGAAAACCGCCAGGCTACGAAAAAAGATAAAAACCGGATCATGACCGCCCTGACCAATTATACAAAACTGGGCAGCTTCTCACGTTACACGGATATTATTTCGAAAGAGGAGCTTGAAAGCAGCAGTGCGGAAGTATTTACGGACAGAATGAAAAAGCTTTTCAAATATCCTTACGAGATCTTTTTCTATGGGAAAGATCTTGAAAATTTCAAACAGTATATTGAAAAATACGTGGAAAATGAAAGCTTCCGGATTCCTGAACCTAAACAATATCCTGAACCCGAAACCAACGGGAATGTCTATTTCATGAATTATGACATGGTACAGATGGAAATGAGCAAAGTAGGAAGAGGCCATCAGGTAGATACTTCAAACTTTGGAAAGATCAACGTTTTCAATGAATATTTCGGAAGAGGACTTTCGTCTATCGTTTTCCAGGAGATCCGGGAAAGTAAAAGCTTAGCGTATTCAGCGTATGTTTCCTATGCAGCCAATTCCGAGCTGGGACATCCTGATTATGTCACCACGTATATCGGAACGCAGCCGGATAAGCTCCAGACTGCCGTAAGCACAATGAGCGAGCTGATGAATGAGCTTCCTGAAGTGGCGATCCAGTTTGAAAATTCCAGGAATGCCGCCCTGAAACAGATCGCTTCGACCAGAATTACCCGAAACAATATATTTTTCAATACGCTAAGACTGAAAAAACTCGGAATCTACCACGATTTCAGAAAAGATATCTATGGACAGATCGAAAACCTGAAATTTAACGATCTGAAGGATTTTTACCAGACGAAAATCAAGCCAATACATTTTAATACAGCGATTATTGGTAAGAAAGAAAACCTGGATATGGACGCTGTGAACCAGATGGGAACCTTTAAAGAATTAACGTTGGAAGAAATCTTCGGACATTAAAAAAATCAAACCGCTTCATTATTGAGGCGGTTTTTTTATTAATTGAATTCAAGTATAAGAACCTAAAAAATAATACACTGGAAAAAAACAGGATTTGTATTGATTTTAAGCTAAATCTAGGTCATCATACAATCTCCGTCTCCGTCCTGATATTGTGGATCAAATCCTTCCGGCAAGTGCTGGATCAGCTGTTTGTGGAATAAGTATCTTCTTTCAAAATTACGTTCGTAGATTTTAGGAAATGTTTTTGACTGTTCTATTTTGGCATTGAATTCCTTCTGATAGCTGGTTAAAGTTTTTACTTTATTGCTGACAATAAAATAGCTTATGAAATCAATAAAATGGTCTAAACCGGAAGCTTCTGTAAACAGATAAGGGATTTTAAGATTTCCGTCCCTGAGCTGAAGCAGTGAGCAAGCTGTCAATGCATTATCAGCATCATAAACTTTAACCCAGACATATTTAAAAACCTCAGCATAGCTGGAAAACAGGTATTTATCTTCTTTCTGCTTACTTTCCAGAACCCATGGATTTTTCATGAATACATTGATTTCATCGGCATTTCGCTTACTCTGGAATTTTGACATGAATTCAGAGCTTTCGGCATCAATCTGATCAAGGATTTCGAATCTGAATCCGGGCTTTTTGATGGTAGAGTTCTTTAGGGAAATTAAAGAATTGGCAACAGCATCAGCTATTTGAAAAAGAGGCTTCAATACTTTGGTTTCAGGCTTTTTCTCAGGAATAATGAAGGCTGCATCTGAACGGAAATAATATCTTTTTCCAGCCTTTGGATAAGCATACTCGAAAACGCCCAATATATTGTAAAGAGCTTCTGCTTCTTTGGTAAATTCTGTTGCGATAATATTGCCGTCATATTCTTCAAACATCTTATTCAGCAACGCTTTTGCAATCCTTTTTCCACGGAATTCTTCACTTACAAACAGGGTACTTAACCATGCATAATGGAATATTTCTCCGTCTATCAAATAACTATCAGGAAAACAGCCTACATATCCCGCCAGTTTTCCGTCATAAAAAGCCAGAACCAGAAGCGTCTGATTATCTAAAGCTTTCAGGTTTCTGACCTGAGATTTTGCCCGGTGCTCTGAGATAGGAAGAAAATTAAAGTTTCTGAAATCTCCTGAGGAAACAAAATCTTCAAGTTCTTTTTTGTTAAATGTCTTCAGCTCCGTCATCTTCTCACTATTTTATTTTTGTTGATGATTTTTTTCAATCTGAAATAAGCGGTTTCTTTTTTTAATATGCTTTCTCCGCTCTCTCCCATTTCCATCGGAATTCTGTGGAAAAGCCTTTCAACGCTGTCTAATTTTGCGCCTGCACTTCCAAAACAACAGAATAGTTCTTTATTTTTAAACAGCTCATCAAAGAAATCTTTTTTTACTCCAAAGTCGGTAAATGGAAATGCAAAGCTTTCGTATAGAAAACCATTCTCTTTTAAATAATTAAAAGTCCGGTCGGTACTTTCCATCTGCTCTTTTAAGGACAGTTCGCTATATTTTGGATGATCCCAGCTGTGGGAGGAAATTCCGTAGCCTCTTTGTGTCAGGGATTTTAACTGGTCTGTTGTAAGGTAAGGCGTGTGCTCTTTAAGATAAGCATTGCAGTCAATTTCAAATTTTTCAGTAAGCCTGTCCAGGAGATTTCTTTTATGATAGCTGATTTTTAAAACCTGCTGTTTTAAACTTTCTTTTGAGGGATTTTCCAGAGAAAGCATTTGACAGACTTCAGTATCTGTTATTTTTGTTTTTTCCGCAGCATCAATAATTAAACTTGCCTTACATCTGAACATCAGTTCCTGATTATCAATAAAAGCCGGATTTATAAAATTACAGGCATATATTCCCTTCCGTTCCAGAATAGGAAGCACAGTATCGTAAAATTCTCTGAAACCATCATCAAAAGTCAGGAGAGCAATCTTTTTTTTAGGTTTAAAGTTACCATTGATAAAGTCCTTGAATTCTGACCAGCTCACGAACTGAAAATGTCTTGAAAGACAGTCTATATCTTCTTCAAACTGCTTTGTATTCTTATATTGAATAATATGTCGGATGTGTGGCAGATTTTCATCTGAAACACAGTGATAGACAGGCAGGCAGTAATCCATCGGAAAAGAATTCCCGATATTTCCCGTTTCGAAGGCGGCGAGCATACTGATGATCTTATCTTTCATCTCTATTAAATAAAAAGAATCTATTCAAATTGGATTTAAATAGATTCTTAAAGGTATCACTTTTGTGTATTATTTTATCACCTTCATTTCGTCGATAAGCCATTTGGAGTCGGCAAATTTATCGATAATGAACAGAATATATTTGGTATCTACCATGATGTTTCGGCTGAAACGCGGGTCGTAATTGATATCACTCATTGTTCCCTCCCACTGCCTGTCGAAGTTAAGTCCTACAAGGTTTCCGTTGGCATCAAGCGCCGGACTTCCTGAGTTTCCTCCCGTTGTATGGTTGGTTGCAGTGAATCCTACAGGAACATCTCCTGTTTTGTCTTTATAGATACTGTAGTCTTTTTTGTTGTAAAGATCGATCAGTTTTTTAGGAACATCAAATTCATAATCTCCCGGAATATATTTCTCCATCACTCCAGCCAAATGCGTCTGATAACCGTAAGAAACAGCATCTCTAGGTGTAGAACCCTTTACTTTTCCGTAGGTTACACGAAGAGTAGAGTTCGCATCCGGGAAGAATTTTCTGTCTTTATCCGTTGCCATCTGCTGTGCCATAAATTTCTTCTGAAGGTCATCAATTTTTCCCTGAAGAGAAGTGAACTGAGGATCAGCATTTTTCATATACGTTTCTTTCATAGAAACATACAGCTGGTAAATCGGGTCTTTTTTCAAGGTCTTGATCAGCTTGTCCTGGTTGGAAAATGCTTTCTCAATATCTCCGGTCAGAGTTGCTCCGTTTACCTGTTCTCTTCCTGTTATGATTGAGTTTTTAGACATTTCTTCCACCACCGGAATATTCTGGTTCTCGTCTTTATATTTACTGAATCCGGCCGGCAGGAACTGAGGAGCGGTTTTATTGGCGTATAAAGCCAGTAATTTTGCTGTCACCTTAGCATCAAGTTCTGCACTGTAATCCTTGTAGAATGAAGTTACCTTTTTCTTTAATTTGGTAAGCTCTTTTTCATCCATTTTTCCTGCTTCCACAGAAGCAATATAGTCGTAGTAATCACCTGCAAGCTTCAACGTTTCAGCATTTTTTACCACTTCTGTATAGTAGGCATTGTTTAATGCGTAAGGAGCCTGATCATTGTATAGTTTATTCAGCTGGTCCAGAGTTGCTTTGATCTCATGATTTTTAGCTACCAAAGAGCCTTCGTACATCACTTTTTTCTCCACCGCATTGGATTTTTTCAAACCTTCTACTTCACCAATCCATTTTTTCCAGTAATTGGCTACCGATGCATATTTTGAAGAATATTTGATACGCGTTTCGCTGTCTGTACGCATTTTCTCATCCAGTGTTTTCAGCGCCACCTCACGTACGGCAATTCTTGCAGGATCTATATCTGTCATAATCTTTTCCACAGCTACTGCAGGAAGATATTCCGTTGTTTTTCCCGGGAACCCGAATACGAATGTAAAATCGTTTTCAGCTTTATCTTTTATAGAAACAGGAAGATAGTGTTTCGGAACGTAAGGAACGTTGTCTTTTGAATATTCCGCAGGCTTGTTGTCTTTCCCTGCGTAAATTCTAAACATGGAAAAATCTCCGGTATGTCTTGGCCAAACCCAGTTGTCGGTATCGCTACCGAATTTTCCTATGCTCTGAGGCGGGGCCCCAACCAGACGGATATCTTTGTAGGTTTCCGTGGTAAAAGCGTAATATTTGTTACCGTAATACATTGATTTTACAATGATCGACTGGTAAGATTCTATTTTCTGAGAGTTTTTGTAAACTTCAATATTTTTATTAACTTTTTTAGTCAGTTCAGGCTCTACAAGGTTGTCTGTTCCTTCCAGAATTTGATCTGTTACTTCTTTGATATCTACAATGAAGTCTACTTTTACACCCGGGTTCGGAAGTTCCCCGTCCGGATTTTTAGCCCAGAAACCATTGGAAAGAAGATCATTCTGAACTGTAGAATGAGCCTGGATCTGTCCGTATCCACAGTGGTGGTTGGTCAGTAACAGACCTTTAGGTGAAATGATTTCTGCAGTACACCCACCGTTAAACTGTACTACTGCATCCTTTATGCTCGGCTTCTGAGTATTAAAAATGTCTTTGGCAGAGATTTTCATTCCCAAATCCTTCATTTCCTTTTCATTCAGCTCTGTAGGAATCCACATTCCTCCATATTGTTGTGCAAATGCCATTGCAGCCGGCAAAAGAAATACGGATAAAAGTATCTTTTTTGTCATAATCAAAATTTTGTCCCAATTTACAAAGAATATTATACATATGCCTTATGAAATAATAGCGAAAACGTTTTTTGACAGACGGGAGCAATAGATTGTGAATGGTGAATTTTGCTGCGCGAGTGAATAGTGAGTTTTATAGAGTCAGAGCCAAGAACCAAGAGCAAGAATCAAGAGCCAAGATTTCAGATGATGGATTTATATTTCAGAGGAAATAGCTTTACATATCTCTGGAATTCCATCTTCTGTCTTATACTTTTACCCTTAAAACACTAACTAACTCTCAACTCTAACTCCTGTCTGTGGCTCAGTTTTTGTTGGTAATAAGGAACTTAATTATTCAAAATATATCAAAATTATTTAATCATGGTAAATAACAAAATCTTCATTTTGGGAATTGCATCTGCTGCATTTTTAGCATCGTGTAATCCTAAAGAAAAAAATCCTGAAACTATTGATACAACCACGGATTCTGCAACGGTACAAGCTCCTGCTTCTGACAGTATTGCAAAAGTAACTCCTTCTGCTCCGGGCGATACTTCGGAAAATGCTCTTGACTGGCCGGGAACGTATGAAGCTGTAGTTCCTTGTGCGGACTGTCCGGGAATTAAGACCTCTCTTACTATTAACAATGATAAAACGTTCAGCATCACCGAGGAATATATCGACCGAAATTCGAAAAATCAGGATAAAGGGACTTTTGAATGGAATGCTGCAGGAAGTGTTATTACTCTAAAAGGAAAAGATACCAATTATAAATACAAGGTAGGCGAAAACATTCTCATACAGCTGGATATGGACGGAAAGGAAATAACCGGTCCGAACAAAGATCTGTACGTTTTCAAGAAAAAATAAGGGCCTAGGCCTTTATTTTTTTTGTTTTTACCTTAAAATTGGTAGGCTGTAATTTTAGGATCATTAATAAGGCTTTTTACCACCTCATCATGTTTCGTATGTTTTCCGGTGAGCATCCATGTTATGGAAAGGGTTCCATGTGTATACTGCAGTTTGAGCATAAAATGTTTCAGATGATGTTCTTCAAAGATTTTTTCACAATGTTTGATATCTTCTGATCTTGTTACGGTTATTTTATATTCCCTTATCTTATGGCTGCTGTCTATAAAATTCTGAAGGTATATCAGCGCACTGAGGATCAAAAGCACTAAAGCTGTCCCAAGCAGCGAAAGATAAACATAGCCTGAACCTACAGCCATTCCTATTGAAGCGGTAGCCCAGATAGTCGTTGCAGTGGTAATTCCATCGATCTTATTATCGCCTTTAAAAATCACGCCAGCTCCCAGGAAACCAATTCCGGTAATGATATTGGCTGCCAAACGGTCTGGATTTTCCACTCCTATCTTAATGGAGAGAATGGTAAAAAGACAGGAACCGAAACACACCAGAATAAAAGTCCGCAGACCCGCTGATCTGTTCCGGTATTCCCGTTCTGCGCCAATCAGCAGTCCCAAAAATACGGAGATCAGTATCAGCAGCAGTTCGTTTTGTATAACATAATGATCCTGAAGAAATTCCATTGCACTGAGTTTTACCTGAATAAAATTACAATAAAAAAGTGTATTTTAATGTCTTTTGATGAATCAGTATTGTACTGTTTAAAAGAAAAGTTTTGTAATATTACATTTTAATTCCAATAAAAGATTCAGAATGACACCTATCTTTTTTGCAACAAAGGAAGAATTCAGAAAGTGGATGGAGGAAAACCATAGAAAAGAAAAAGAAATTCTGGTGGGTTTCTATAAAAAAGACAGCGGAAAATCTTCTATGAACTGGTCTGAAGCTGTGGACCAGGCTTTGTGCTTCGGGTGGATAGACAGTGTAAGAAGATCTTTAGATTCAGAAAGCTACTCTAACCGTTTTACCCCAAGAAAACCGAATAGCATCTGGAGTATCATCAATATAAAAAAAGTGGAAGAGCTGACAAAAGCCGGGCTTATGACTTTAGAAGGGCAAAAGGCATTTGAAGCAAGGAGAGAAGATAAAACGGGAATTTATTCGCATGAGAAAGAGCACATCATCCTTGATCCGGTGTATGAAAAGCAATTTAAAGCTCATAAGAATGCATGGGCTTTTTTTGAGAAACAGGCTCCTTCTTATAAAAGGATGGTCATTCACTGGCTGATGAGCGCGAAACAGGAAAAAACAAAACTCTCCCGATTGGAAAAAGTTATTCATGAAAGTGAGCAGTTAAAGAGATTAAAATAAACATACAGTATACTTAAAAAATAATTTATGGAGAAAGAAATTTCACACTTTTGGTTGGGATATTTTAAAAATGAAGATGCCTTTAATGATTTTGCGGAAGAGGATGAAAGTTATTACACAGAAGAGGAAACGGAGGATCTTTATGTCTCAAAATTTGCAGAATCACAGAATATACAGTGGTTTGATTATGATTTTATGGAATATGGCTTTGAAGATGAAAGTTTAGGCATCTACGAAAAATTTACCTATTATTCGTATGCTGATCAATGGCTTCCTGTTGTGGAACAGAAGATCAACGAGCTTGGCCTGGAAACTCCGGTAAATGCTATTATTTTCGCCAACAAACATGTAATTCCCAATCCGGTTTCGGTGAATGATGAGGAGTATGCATTATATTACATCGGCGAAATTGAATACAATATCTAACCTTCTGTGAGAAGGGCTTTAATAAAGGATCATAAGAATCTGCTGAAGTTTTTTGTGATCCTTCAGATTGAAGCGGTCAAGAAAAATTGTCCTTATTGAAAATTAAGACTATAAAGTAAGTTACTTTCCAGACAATTTAAAATTTTAATTATCTTAGGCTTAATAAATTACTTATGAAACAGATTCTATTTATTTTGCTGATATTTTATACATCAACTGCATTTGGACAGAATAAGTGCACCTTAAAACTAGAATCCAATACTACCCAACTGCAGGAAAAAGGAATTATAGAACTCTCTGTAACTAATACAGGAAACAAGAAAACTAAGATTAATAAAGTTTTTTCAGCTTACCGACTTCAACTTCTCAAAATCCGGGAAAATACACCAAACAAGGAAAACAAAATAGAATATACAGCTGATGTAGACTGCTTTACTGACTGCATAAAAAATACAGTAAAATTAAGGGCTGGAGAAAGCTACCTATACACTATTCCTATAAAAGAAACCATTCAATATACTAAGCTACTCAACGGCAGAACATACAGTTTCCATTTATTTTTTGACCTTATTGACCTTACTCCTGAAGACTGCAATATCTATGGTCTGACGGATAACGAAGTTGTTTATACAAAATAAACCTCGAATAATGTTTTATCCTCGAAGTATATAAGATATGCCGGATTTGTCGTTCCTACTTATGATGAAAAAACAACTCACCTGATCAACAGCATTTATCGAAAATATGGAATTATTCCAAAAAATACCGGATGTATTATTGATGCAATGGATACAAAAGCACAGGAAAAATACCGAATAGAAATCAATTTTTGAAGAACCATAAATCAATACTTTCTTAAATTAATACAAAAGTAGTATTTCACAGGAAATTTAAACTTCTTATCTTTATCTTGTATTGAATCTGAATGAATTGTCATTCTTTTAAAATACAGGCCTTAAAAAACCAGAGACGAAGGTAAAATCGATGAGGTGAAAAATGATTACAAATTTTCTGTACCATGCAGAAAGTTGAGAAGACTAAGTTTTAGTCTTCTTTTTTGTTGTAAAGGCCACATTGAGCAATCTTCATCCCAGATTCAGATAAAAAATAAGGTGAGTTTAAAACCCACCTTATTTTAATTTTACAGTATTTTATCAATGTGCTTCCAGCCAGTTGTTCCCAACTCCCACTTCTACCAATAAAGGCACCTGTGTCTCCAAAGCACTTTCCATCTGGGTTTTAATTAACTTTGAAGCTGCTTCAATTTCATCTGCCGGAGCTTCAAATATAAGTTCGTCATGCACCTGGAGAAGCATTTTAGTCTGCAGCTGCTGTTCTTTAAGTTCCTTATCGATTTTGATCATGGCCAGTTTTACAACATCTGCCGCGCTTCCCTGAACCGGTGCATTGACGGCATTCCTTTCTGCATGGCCTCTCACCACGAAATTATTGGAATTGATATCTTTTAAGTGACGCTTTCTTCCTAAAATTGTTTCCACATAACCTATCTGACGGGCTTTACTGACTTGCTCTGCCATATACTCTTTTAGCTTCGGATAGGTTTCAAAGTAGGCTTCGATCATCTGTTTGGCTTCGGTTCTTGAAAGTCCCGTTTGCTCGGCCAGTGCAAAAGCTCCCTGTCCGTAGATGATACCAAAATTCACCGTCTTTGCCTGACTTCGCTGGGTTTTGGAAACTTCTTCCAAAGGAATTTTAAACAGTTTTGCCGCTGTTGAAGCGTGAATATCTTCTCCGTCCTGGAAAGCTTTGATCATATTTTCTTCTCCTGAGATCTCGGCAATAAGGCGAAGCTCGATCTGAGAATAATCGGCAGAGATGATCTTTTTCCCTTCTCCTGAAACAAAAGCTCCCCTGATCTGCTGTCCGCGCAGTGTTCTGATCGGAATATTCTGAAGATTGGGATTTACACTTGCCAGACGTCCTGTAGCAGCCGTAGTCTGGGAAAAATTGGTATGTACCCTGCTGTCCTGTTTATCGATCTGTGAAGGCAAAGCATCTACATAGGTAGATTTCAATTTCTGATAGGTTCTGTATTCCAGGATATGCTTGATGATCTCATGTTTTGAGCTCAGCTTCTGAAGAACGTCTTCTGACGTTGCGTACTGTCCGGTTTTTGTTTTCTTTGCTTTGGGATCCAGCTGCATTTTTTCGAACAGGATTTCTCCAAGCTGTTTGGGTGAATTCATGTTGAATTCTTCACCTGACAGTTCAAAAATTTTGGCTTCCAGCTGTCTCAGATCATTTTCAAGATCAATACTTTCCTGGGCCAGCCATTTTTCATCGAGTGAAATTCCGGCTAGTTCCATATTAGCAAGAACTTCCATCAGAGGCATTTCTATTTTAAAGAAAAGATCTTCCAGGTTCTCTTTTTTCAATTGTGGGGCAAAAAGCTCATACAGCTGGAAAGTTACATCAGCATCTTCCGCAGCATAGTCGGTCTGCGTTCTAAGGTCTGCATCTCTGAAAGTCCCTTGATTTTTGCCTTTTTTCCCGATAATGGTTTCAATGGAAACGGGTTTGTAGTTAAGATACACTTCGGAAAGATAATCCATTCCGTGTCTTCCGTCCGGGTTCAGCAGATAATGGGCGATCATCGTATCAAACATCGCACCTTTTACCGTAATATCATACTGTTTTAATATTTTATAATCGAATTTTAAATTGTGAGCAATTTTCAACAGGTCTTCTTTCTCAAAGAACGGTCTGAAAATTTCCAGTGTCTGAAGCACTTCTCCTTTGTCCTCAGATAAAGGGACATAGTAAGCCAATCCTTTTTTATAGGAGAAACTCATCCCTACAAGCTCTGCCTCCAATTCGTTCAATGAAGTGGTTTCTGTATCAAAACAGACTGCTTTCTGTTTTAACAGGTTACTGACCAATACTTTCTGTGCCTTCGGATTATTTACAAACTGGTATAGATGATCATTTTTGTCAATAGAAGTTTTGGTAGAAGTGGCCTGATCCAATTCTTCAAAATTGGCAAACAGGTCAAGCTGCATCACCTGTCCTTTTATTTCTGTACCAGCAGAGGTTTGTGTCACTTCAACTTCACTTACGATTACAGTTTCTGCCGGTGCAGAAGCAAACGCCCGGTAAAGATTTTCGTATAATCTTCTGAATTCTATTTCGTCAAAAACTTCTTTTACTTTTTCGAAATCCGGTGTATCAAGATCGTACTGTTCCTGATGAAATTCTATAGGTGCATCACAGATGATGGTTGCCAGCTTTTTGGATAGAATTCCGCGTTCTGCAGAAGCCTCTACTTTTTCTTTCAGCTTTCCTTTCAGCTTGTCGGTGTTTGCCAGCAGGGTTTCTATATTTCCGAATTCTTTAAGGAATTTCATGGCTGTTTTTTCTCCTACTCCATCCAATCCGGGGATATTGTCCACGGCATCTCCCATCATTGCAAGGAAATCTATAACCTGCTTAGGATCATCTATTTCATATTTTGCTTTTACTTCTTCTACTCCAAGAATTTCTATATCACCTCCTTTTAAACCTGGTTTATAGATTTTAATTTTATCTGTAACCAGCTGGGCAAAATCTTTATCCGGTGTTACCATGAAAGTGGTATAACCTTCTTTTTCTGCTTTGCAGGCAATGGTTCCTATTACATCATCCGCTTCATAACCTTCTACTCCTAATATGGGAATATGCATCGCCTCTAAAATTCTGTGAATGTATGGAACAGCTATTTTGATTGCTTCGGGAGTTTCGCTTCTGTTGGCTTTGTAGTCTGAATAATCATCAGTTCTTACACTTGCCTGTCCTACGTCAAAAACTACAGCGAGATGGGTCGGCTTTTCTCTTCTGATCAGTTCGATCAGGGAATTGGTAAACCCGAAAATAGCAGAGGTATCCACACCTTTGCTTGTGAGCCTGGGATTCCTGATCAATGCGTAATATCCTCTGAATATCATCGCATAAGCATCGATGAGAAAGAGTCTTTTATCTTGTGTTGCGTCCATAATGTCTATAATGAACAAATATAAGAAAATAGGAATATTTTTTCGAGTTATAAGTTATGAATTGTGAGTTATAAGTTTTAAGATATGCTTTCTAAAAAGTGTTGTACCATGGCTATAAAAAAACAGAACAGCATTTCTGCCGTTCTGTTCTGGTGTTATTTTTTTACTAAAAGACTTGGGTCTTATTAATTACCTAAAGGCCACATTCCGCGATACTCAGAGTTACCAAGAGTGATAACTTCTGCGCTTACTACAAAGCTGATCAGCATACTGTTGCTGTCAACCGCATCGAAATCTACTTCATGCTGGATCACGTATCCGTTTTCCCACTTCAAAGTAGTCAGTGTACCTTCTTCGTGAGATTTGTTGAAAGTAACCTCTCCTGTTGTCGGCTTATATTTTCCGTTCAATAAGCTTTCTAAAATATCAGACTTTTCTGTAGCTTCTACTGTAATTTTGATAAGGGCATTGGAAGGGTCCGATGCTACACGTCCTGAAACGTCTGTAGATCTTGATACGCTGTAGTTAAGCTTTAACAGTTTCTGACCTTCTCCTCCGTTGAATTTTAAGATTCCTCTTGAATTTGCTGCCATGATTGGTGAATTTTAATTGTTATATATAATGTGAATAGTGATTGATTACAGAGCAAAGATAGAATCGATATGAATAAAGAAAAAGTTTTCGGCGGCAAATCTGAAATATTGTAGTAATTCTACGATTTGATGTAGTAATTCTACGACTTTTGACTTAACATAATGCTGTAAATGTCTGTTTAAAGTAGAAATGACGCTTTTAAGAAGGTTAAATTTCTTATATTTTACACTATCATGGGAAATATAAAAGTAAAATCAGACCTTGTCCGATCTGATTTTTATATTTTATTAAAGTATTGTTTCCGGTTGTCTTTATTTTCCTTTTACAATAACCAAATCTTCCTGATAGCGGCTTTCACCGTAATTCTTTTTGAAATTGACTGATATTTTATCTTTAGGGCTCAGATTTTCATAAAGCTTGATCCTGAGTTTCGCTTCTTCTATTGTATCTTTTTGGTAAGGAAACTGAATATTATATTTTTCAATCAGCTGTTTTTTTAATGCTAATAATTTTTGATAATATGGAGAATCCGGTAAACTACGTTCATTTTTTTGCTTTTCCTTGTATTGAATATAATTTGCCATTGGAGAAAGATTTGTTCCGGCAATAACAGGCTGCCCTCCTTTTTCCAGAAAATAGCTGGCCAAATCCAAATCATCTCTTGTAGCATCTTCCATAATATTACCTCCATTATAAGATACATTATTAATATCTGCTCCATGTTCAAGCAAATAGTTTATCATTTTTCTTTCAGCATTTTCATCTCCCAGCATCATCGCATCACTAAGCGGATTCACCCCAACTGCAGGATTAAGTGTTGCATGGTATTTTAATAATAAATTCAACATATCATAATCATTAAGGGCTACGGCATGCTTAACCGGCAAACCTTGAGGTAAAATAATATTAGGATCAGCACCATTTTGTAACAAGGCTTCCATTGCTTTCATATTTTCAAGTAATGCAGCATAATGCAATAAGGTGTACCCATTATCTTCTTTTCTATCACTTAACTGGTTAATTATTTCCGGATGATCCTTAATGACATTTGTAAGTTCAGCATTGTTTTCATCAAAAATACTTTGCGCAGCTTTAAGCTGTGGACCCTCAAATAGTTTTCCAGGCGGAAGATTTTTTCTATTTACATTTTTACGGGATCTAAGAACAGAATCTGAACAATTGTTAAGTGTCATAATGGATAGAAGTATTAAAATAATTGCTTTCATATTATATATTATTTGCTACAACGTCTGTATTGATTGTGCTCATCATAGCCTGAAATGCATCATTATAAGCACTGTGGCCGCTTCCAATGGTCTTTATACCAAGCCCTTCATTATCTTCAATATATCCGTAAATTTCATGTTGTTCATTTAAAGCACGGGGAACACCTCCGGTAAGCCCTCCAGCTCCTGCAAGTAAATTAAGTCCTGGGATTCCTGAAAACGCTAATGTGGAGAGTAGGCCCTCTCTATTGTTTTGCAACCCATTAAGAATGTCATTACTTGTACTGTAATTAATAATATTTGAAGTTGACTTTACAGCTCCTTTTTCATCAAGATAATTTAAGGTATTTTGATGGACGCCTCTTGTATTAAAGGTATACCCCGGAAGTCCTGTATAATAGGAAGCCATTGCACTGTTCCCTCCTCCTAAAGAATGTCCTGTAAATTTCACATTTCCATTGGTTGCATAATCCATTTTCTCAGCAAGGCTTCTGGTTTTTTCTATTTGAGGAGTAGCAAAGCCAAAGGCCTGTCCTCCATCTTCAATAAACCAGTCATGATAGAATTGCATCCCTTTCGGCTCGGAACCTCTAAACGCTACAAAAAAATCTCCTGTTTCTTTGTTGTGATATAAGGACGCATAAAAGCCATTATCATTATTTGTATTAAAATCTTCTTTCTTCAATACTCCCGGTCCAAATAATTCGTCTAATTTACCTTGATCATCTGTATTAATGCGGGTATACCCATCTATTGATACATCGTTTCCCTTCTCATCCTTGTACCCATCTTCATAAGAATTTTGTGCCATTTGGCTGGCTGTACTCGCCTCCTGCAGCTGAGCAATGGGTAGATGAAAAGTAACCTCTCCTCCTATGAAACAATGTAAACTGGAATTTTGCAGTAAAGGTTTTTTATTTTCAATTCTTACTTTTGGATGGGTATTTTTCCAATCGCTTCCTTTGCATAAAAATGAGCAGATATTCAGACAATCATCTATCAGGGCACTTCCTGCCCAGGCTGCGGCTGCCAAAACCAAAAGTCCGCCGGAAAAAGCTGCTGCTACAGCAACTCCGGCTAAAGCTCCTGCTATCATCATTTCAGGACAAATAAAATTGTCTTTAAAACGGTCATCCTCCGTAGCCATTAGTTTGGCCCCTTTTTTCAAGTTTACCGAAGACTGGGAACTGACTCCAATTCCTACCAACCTTCTGCCTTTACTACAAGTAAGCGGAGTACCCTGTGCGATATATAATTGACTCATAGTGATAGTAAATTAATTGTTATTTTTTATTTAACCTTACATGATATCTACAGACATAAATCATTTTTTCATTAAGCTCTTCTTTCACATGGAATATGATCTCGGATAATACCGAATCTTCATTATAGATATATTCTCCATCTATGGCATATTTATATTCCAAAGGATTCCCCAGGGTTCTCTGATATTTATCTTTATATATATTTTCAAACCGGGATTCGTTACTTTTACTTTTCCCGTCCAGCTTAACAGTATAACCACCGCCTTCATTTTTTGAAATTTCGTATGCTGAACTGTATACTAGTTCCTCTCCCGGAAAAAGCGTTGATAAAGTAGTTCTTACAGGGATTTCATCAGTAAAACTTCCTCCTCTGAATACCGGTAAAGGATAAAACATAGTCTGGTATAATAAATTACGTCCTATGTTAAGATCTATATTATTAAACTCTTTATCATAGATTTGAATAAAAGTTTTATAACTCTCTTTTACCAGTTCAAAGAAATGTAAATCCTTTTTTATCCCATCCCATTTGCTTAAAATTTCATTTTTGTTGGTGACTTCATTAATGCTTTTATCTGTATTCAAAGATAGCTCCACTACCTCTGTTGCCTTATTTATTTTCTCAAGGATTTCATAAAAAGGCTGCATTTGGCCGTCTGATTGAATATACCGCTGGCTGGAAGACTCCACAGTGATGTGGTTGTATTCACCCGGCAATATAGTCCAGTCCTGTTCTATTTCTGTCTGGTTGGCTTTTCCTGTTCCTAATGTAAGATAGGATTTTATATTGATATGATATTCTGCTTTTTTATACCAGGCATATTTAAATCCTGATAAGTCATTATTTGGTTCCAATGTCATGCTCTGATAAATTTTTAGAATAAATTACACAACATTAGTTAATATCGACTTTACTTCCTGTGATAAATACATCTCCCGTTGCATTAATTGAAGTCACTGATTTACTGTGTATACTTAAGTTATCCTGTGTGACCAGTAAAGCATTCTGTAACGAATTCAAATCCAGCATTCCCTCTTTGGCAGAAATAGTGATTCCTTCTTTGGTGATGGTAATGCTGTTTTCCCCTACTTTTAATTCAATTTTTGTTTTTCCTTCCACAGATATGTTTCCACTGGCATCCATTTTTAAAACCGAATTAGCCGCTTCTCCTTCTTTTCCACCTACATTAATAGAACTCGTACTTCCGGCATTGACCGTATTATTGTTTCCTACGTTGACTGTTTTATTATTATTGGCATTGGTCTGTGCATTTCCTGCACCATCAAATTTCATATTGGCACCGCCCTGATCGGTCAGAAAAACAGAACCTTCACCATCATTCAATTCTAACTTATTTCCGCTTCTGCTGCTTAAGCTTTTTATGTTATTACCTGTTCCGCCTCCGCCTCCGATTCCGCCATGGAACATTCCTCCCATTACAAAGGGACGGTCCGGGTGCTGATGCACAAAATTGACAATGACCTGGTCTCCAACCTCCGGAATGGCCATAAACCCTCTATTTTTGCTTACTTTATCACTACTTCCCGCATCTGGTGTCATTACCCTTACAAATTCTGTAGTGTCCGGTCCGCCCTGCCAATCAAACTGAACTTTCACTCTTCCCTGATTCATCGGGTCTGCATTGGAAACTACCTTGGCAAATTGAGGTTCAGCTTTAGGAGTTTCAAATTCCGGGCGGGGAATAAATCCTGTGTCCGCTGCAATAGCTTCAAAAGTCCCGTCGTAATAACCTCTTGCATTAACTTCGTGGGTAACGCCTACGATCATTAATTTAGTGAAATAAGAGGTATCATTGGTATCTGCTTTACGCATTTCAATATCTGCAGTGCACCCGGGATACAGGAATGGAACTGTTGTAGTTCCTGAAGTTATAAAAACCTCCGATGCTTTACTTCCCGCCGTTCCTTTTTGAGATGCATCAATATCCATAAATGATGTAGCTTTGATTGGAGCCACTCTCAATGATGGAGTTTTAAATGTTCTTTCTGATATTTCGTAAGCACGTTTGGCAATATCCGAAGTATGGCTGATTTTCGAGTTTCCTGCTATTAGTTTCTCATTTTTACTGCTGTTGTATCCATAAAAACTTGGACTCACGTGCTGAGCTTTCATCCTGATGGCAATATCACTTACGCTGCTTCCGTAGGTAAGCTTAACAGGCTTTTCCTGTGGCGGAAGCTTCCCAAAATGAAGGACCTCACCGTCATAATAAAACTGTTCACCATAAGCTTCAGCTATTCTTGCCAGATAATTATAATGGGTTTCTTCATACTGAGAGCTGTAAGGAACATTACCGTGTTGGGCATCTACCCTGAAATCAAATTTATTTTGCCCCAGGCCCTCTTTTATTACATGATCGGCAATACTGTTCAGGCTTACTTCCTGTCCGCCTCCGAAACTCTGAATATGAGGTGCCGCATCCAGCAATACTGTGGGGCTGAAACCTGTAAGAACAATATTTCCAAGGCTTCCTTTTTCCTGGCTGAATCCCACTTCTGTAATTACACCTACAAAATTACGTTCAGGCCCCTGCTCAATATCTTTATATTTAAATACTACTGTAATTCTTTTTCCTAAAAAGTTTTGTGCTTCCTGCAAATTATGATTTTCGGCTCCTCCTAAAGCATCGTGAGCCATTATCAGCTTGAATTCGTGATGTTTTGAAGCACTCTGCACCAGCTTAAAATGTTTGAAATGCCTGATCATCTGTCCTTCTATTACAATATCAAGCATGACAACACGGTTAATTCCAGCAATATAATTTTCAGAAATTGCCGCTGCATTATGTATTTTAGAGGTTGGCTGTTTTGACCATACCTTGTTTTCTATTACGGATGAATTATTGGGAACCACGGTTTGGTTCATTAACATTTTAGAGCCCTGAGCAGCACCGGAATAGATTTCCTGCGCCTTTTTTGCGGACTTTTTTACCGCTTCATCTGCTTTCTGAAGCTTAGCATCTATTTTTTGTACAGCAATATCTTCAGCATCTTTCAGCTGTTCTGCCGCTATATCTTTTGTACTGCTTTTGGGGTTTTGTACTTGTATTGACCGATCATCTTTAAACATAAGTGTGTGGGTTTTGCTTAAACTGTATAATACATTTGAATAGCTTCCAGATGCTCCACGATCGAAAGCTTCTCCGTTCTTATGTAACCGGGTTATATAAGAACTTCGGCAGATCATATTGGTTCCGATTGTTTAAAAACGGCAAAAACAGAATAGTATATTCTTGCGAATACACTATTCTGTACCAATTTATTTTACTAAGATGATTGTTCAGATTATTTACCTTCTAAAGGCCAATCCCCGTCAAATTTAGAAGTACCGTAGTCAATTGTTTCTGCGCTAACTACAAAACTGATCAGCATACTGTTTTCGTCTATTGCATCGAATTCTACCTGGTGCTGGATCACATATCCATTGGTCCAGTTTAATGTAATCAGTGTTCCTTCTTCGTGAGATTTATTGAAAGTAACTTCTCCTGTTGTCGGCTTATATTTTCCGTTCAATAAGCTTTCAATGATATCAGATTTTTCAGTAGCTTCTACTGTAATTTTGATAAGGGCATTGGAAGGGTCCGATGCTACACGTCCTGAAACATCCGTAGATCTTGATACGCTGTAATTAAGCTTTAACAGTTTCTGACCTTCTCCTCCATTGAATTTTAAGATTCCTCTTGAGTTTGTTGCCATGATTTGTAAATTTAATCGTTAATATTTTGTGATTTGGTGATTGATTGTATAACAAATATATAACGTCATAGCAGGATAAAAAAGCTTTTGAATATAAATTTTAAATTTTGTAGTAATACTACGACTTGATGTAGTAATTCTACGATAATTGATTTAAAAACAACAAATAAATACCTGATTTTAAATTATTTAAAATCAAATAACAACTGTATTCAAAAATATCTATTTTACACTCAAAAGAGAAATATTAAGAATTTAAGGATAATTCGCTGGTTCTTAACAATTATTAAATTAACCTATTGAAACAAAAAAACCGTACTCAAAGATTACGGTTTTTTTATTATTTTTTCAAGCTTATTACTGCTGCATACGGCCTCCTTCTTTTATAGAACGGGAAAGAATCTTATTTTTTTTCAAAAGAAAATCCGGCATAAGATCGGTAGGAAGATAAAGAGGGCTTTCTCCTTTTTTCTGCAGTTCCTCTACGATTCCGGGGTTCCAGACAAGAATTTCATTCACTTCTACATCCAGCTCATCAGCAATGACATCCAGATTAAATCCTGCATTAATTTCTGTTTCCTGAAGCGGTGCAGCATTATTTTTACCGCTTCCGCCTTCTGTAAAGAAAATTTTATTAAGCCTTGAAGAATTATAATTGTTCAAAACGTTTTCCAGTTCGCCGGTTGCATAGCAGGCGTTCAGGTATTTTTTAACATGATTAATTGTTTCACCTGGAAGATATTTAGAAAATACATGATATTGTGTGGAACCTGCATTCTGCATCGCTTTGGCAATATTTCCTTCGCCACAGTTATAAGCTGCCACAACGGTAATCCAGTCGCCATACTTTCTATAGAGATTTGCCAGGGAAATTACGGCTGTTTTGGTGCTTTTATACACATCCGTCCGGTTTTGCTCTGTAAGTCCGTACTGATTGGCATGGGAGGTCATAAATTGCCATATGCCCACTGCTCCGGCACCTGAGGTTATATTCCTGTTGAAATGCGACTCAATCAGGGCCAGGTTTCTCAAATGTCTGGGCAGTCCTTTCTGTACCAATGAATATTCAATAAATTCAACGATTTCCTTATTGGCATTTATAATGCTATTATACTTTTTCACGCTGCTTTCCGAAGTATCGGAAGCCGCAAGAAACTGTCCGTTCACCATTACAAAAGTTCCTGCAAGCAGCAGTCCTGTAAAGATATTTTTGAATACAGTTTTCATTTTAATTCCTTATGGTTATTGACAAAGAAAGCCATCACACCAATACGTTTATCAGGATACTGCTTTCTTTATATTATTTTTTATTCTACTATCCAGCTTAGTTTTTCTTCTTTATTATTCCAGTCTACATGAATGGTCTGCCCGGATTTCACTTCTTCCCTTACGATCATTTTAGAGATGGGTCTTGCCAGCTGTGCACGGATTACGCCTGATATCTGTCTCGCTCCGTATTTGCTGCTGAATCCTCCCAATGCAAGGTTTTTCACGGCTTCATCGCTGATCTTTAAGGTCATTCCCAATCTTGTCAGTGAAGTATGAAGTGATTTCAGCTGGATATTGAAAATTCTTTCTGCAATAGATTCCGTAATCGGGGCAAAAGGAATAATTTCTGTGATCCTGGCTAAAAACTCCGGTCTGAATCTTCCTGAATTGGACATAATCTGCATCAGTGAAGATGATTCAGGAACTTTTCCTTCTTCAAACTGTTTTACAATTTCTTCACTTCCGATATTTGAAGTAAACAATATGAGCGCATTACTGAAATCACCCTCTTTTCCCAGTTTGTCATGAACTTTTCCTTCATCCATAATCTGTAAGAATACATCAAAAACGGAATGATGGGCTTTTTCAATTTCATCAAATAAAACAACAGTATAAGGCTGCTGTCTGATTTTATTCACCAGCATTCCTCCTTCTTCATAGCCTACATAACCCGGAGGCGCTCCATACAGTAATGCTGCGGAATGTTCTTCTTTAAATTCGGACATATCAAAACGTACCATGGCTTTCTCGTCATTAAAGAGAAGTTCTGCCATGGATTTTGCCAGCTCGGTTTTCCCGGTTCCTGTAGGTCCCAGAAGGAAAAATGAGCCTATAGGCTGCCCTGGCTTGTTAAGTCCGCTTCGGTTTTCAACAATGGCATCTGACAGGATTTTTAAGGCGTGATCCTGCCCTACAACTCTGTTCAGTAAAAGGGATTCCATATTCAGAAGCTTTTCCTTCTCCTGAGCCTGGATCTTCCCGATCGGGATATTTGTTTTTGCCGCCATTACTGCTGCCAGTTCAAGACGGTCTACTTTTTCTCTTTTTACAGCGGCATGTTCTAAAAGCTCTGCATAGGTATCATCAATGATCTTGTGGATCTGGTCAACAGGCATGGAATTGTCGATAACCGGCTGTTCGTTTAATGATCCCCAAAGAATAGGGCTTATTTTATCTCTCAGGAGATTATAGTTCCAGATAAGTTCATTAGCCTGGTCTTTGCTGTCGGTAAATTCTTCTTTTAAAATTGCCTCATAAGTTTCTTTCCAGCTTGCCAATTCTTTTTCTGAAAGCTCATCCAGCATTTTAATGGCAGCCATGGTTCTGTCTAGCAGGTCAATTGCTGCATCAGGTAGCTTTTTGCCTTTAGCATATCTTTTGGCCAGTCGTACGCATTCAGGAATAGAGTTTTTTTCTACTTCGATGCCATGATGCTTTTTGTAGCCGTCGAGAAGCACGTCGATCATTTTTACACAGGTCTGCTCATCCGGTTCATTGACTGTAAGAACTTCAAAACGACGGTTGAAAGCCTGTTCCGGCTCAATAATCTTTCTGTATTCTTCCTGTGTTGTAGCTCCTATCACGGTAATTTCACCTCTTGCCAGTTCGGGCTTAAGAAGGTTGGCTACATTTCCGATGCTTCCTTTCGGATCAAGAAGGGTATGAATTTCATCGATGAAAAGAACTGCCTTTTCGATTTTTTTACATTCATTGATGACTTTTTTCAGACGGTCTTCAATTTCGCCTTTATAGGAAGTCCCGGCTAACAATGCTCCGGTGTCCAATTCCAGAAGAGTTGCATTTTTCAGCATTTCAGGAACATTTCCTTTAGTGATTTCTATGGCAAAACCTTCTACTAAGGCTGTTTTCCCTACGCCGGGCTCACCAATGATGATAACATTCGGCTTGCTTCTGCGGCAAAGGATCTCAACGAGCATTCTGAGCTCTTTATCTCGTCCAATAATGTTTTCAAGATCGCCTTTTCTGGCCTGTGCAGTTCTGTCTACACAGTAACTTTTAATTGATGGAAATGATGAATCTGTGAAGTCTGAGCCGTTTGAAAAAAGAGATGAAAAATCACCATCTTCGGATACAGCAAAAGGAGTATCTTTTCTATATAGATTGAAAATTTCATGTTCTCTCAGGGGAAGCGATTTCAGCTGCTGCAGTGAAAAAACAACCTGTGGTTTTACGATAGCGGTAAGGATACAGATAGGTGTAATCTCATCCAGACCTAATTTTAAGCGAATATCGTCTGCTTCTTCTGTAAGGGTATCTACAGCTTCATCCTGACGTACATCATCCGGAAGATGCGCTGTCTTTGGATAATCTTCAATGCGGACGTCTGCCCATTCATAGAAGTAGCCGGGATCTTTGTCGATACTTTTCAGAAATTCGCTAAGGCCTATATCTTTATGCATTAAAGCCTGCAGAATATGCGGACCGCCGTACGTGGCATTATAGTTTTCTTTCGCTATCGACTGAGCAATATGAAATAGCTGTTTTACTGTTTCGTTGGTTACTAGTACTCCCATTATAATTTTTTAATATTAATATGTTTGTGTTTCTTTTAATTTTATCAGATTATTTGGTGCAATCTGTCAAAGTATTACCTTTTTACAAATATATCTTTTTTATGTAAAATGTGTGCAGGATAAAGATAGTTAATTCTTTGATCAGAGAAGTAATAAGTTTTCGGGTGATAAAATCAATTGTTTCTAAAATTCCATCCATATTTTCGGATGGCTGAAAATGAAGAATTTTTGTGATATTCTGTGTTTCATATTTTTGCGCCTAAAAAGCATCTATTTTAATATTTAAACAAAAAGACCGTCTTTAGGGGACGATCTTTTCTTATGAATGTTGATGTGTAATAGTGCATCTTTAGTTATATGGCAGAAACCCGGTGATCATCTATATTCTAACTTTAATAACTTCTGTTATTCCTGTCATTGAATGTTATGATTTTCCTGAATCTCCTTCCATAACCGTAAATTTTATTCACTATTAATATTTTGTGATGTGGTGTTTGTTTAACAAATATATAGAGCTTATTTCTATTCTAAAAGTATTTTGATATAAATTTCACATTTTGTAGTAATTCTACGACTTTGGATTTAAAAATCGCCATCATACATCACTAGAACAAGGTTCTCAATTTATTGGGATATATAGAAAAAAGAAGAATTTTACACTTAAATGAGAAATAGGAAGTTTTGGGGCTGTGTTTTTGAGCTCCAGAATGTGAGTTTGTGAATCTGCTGTTTAAAAAAATATCTAATCCTTGAATTTTAAACATAAAAAAAGCAGAAGTTATACTCCTGCTTTTGATATGCTATCATTAATGATTAATGCTTTGTATATTCCGGTTCATCAACGGTCTGAGTAGTCGGCATAAAGTATTCATTAAGCCAATAGAAGGTTTGCCCGTTCTGCTGGATCTTCACGGCCGGATTGTTTCTGTGGGAAAGCATATGTTCTGCCAGATTCTTATAGTTTCTGAAATATGCTCTTGCTGTTTCCCTTAAAACAATTTTAGATTTTTTCCAACCTTTCAGCTTGTATTTCGACATCAGCTCATCTTCGGAATTATCAAAACCGGTACTTAATCCTACTGCGTAAGCCATTGGTTTTTCATACAGTTCAGACTTATCCAGGAATGTTAAGGTAGGGTTATACTTTTTCAGGAGCCTGATATATTCCTTAATGGCTCTGGACTGGTTAAAATCTGCTCTTTCAGGCTGGGTCTTATGATAAACTTCGGTATAGAAGTTCTTTAAGTTATCGTATTCTGTTTCAGAGATAAGGATTCCTTTTTCTATGCCCGGCTTGTAATCTTTCAGATTTTTCGGAATATATCCTTTTACAAGAAACGGATTTCCGTAGTTGATCAGCTGTGCTGCAATTCCTGCTGAAACCGGATTGGTAAGACCTGGGAAAAGATATTTATATTTCAAGTCTACATCCGTTCTCCCGGCTCCTACCGAGGAATGGAAATACTCATTCAGTGATTTATCAATCGTTTCATTGTCTAAAGTTACTTGTGCAATAAGGCTGTCTACAGACTTTTTCAAGTATCCAGGTGTTGCAACATCACCTTTTTTAGGGAAGATAACAAATCCCTGGGACATACTCTGCTTTGGATAATCCAGCGAGAAGAATCCGGCATCGCCTTCCACAAGGTTAAAGTTATTTTTGGTAAGAACATCACTTTGGTTGATGATCTTTTGTTTTTTCAGTTCGGCAATATTTTTAGCAGTATTGGTCACCACATTTTCAGACATTAATACAAAATCGTTGTAGGTATCGGATGATCTTGCACTGGTCTGGAACATAATCACCCTGGCTTGTGCCTGTGTAAGGGAGCTGATCACGTTGTACATGTTTCCACTTTGGTCGGCAGAAGTTCCTACTGTTACGACAATATTGGTTTCATCCGGAACATTAGAAAGCAGGTTTCCTGCAGCAGAAAGCGCTTCGCCTACCGGCTGGTATCCGCTGTTGCTCGCACAGTTCATTTCATTGGTTTTTTCATCAATGAACTTTGTAATCTTACTGTAATCTGTACTTAAATTGGAAGTCATGACATTTTCTCCACACGGATTGTTCTTATATAAAACAACACCGTACTTTACACCATTGAAATATGATGGTTTTTCAAATCTAAGCTGCAGATCCTGAAGAAGAGATTTCACGATTGGGGCATAAGGAGCATTTGGAGCACTTACATCCAGAGCAAAAACAATGTTGATATTTTTATCTCTTTCCGTGATTTCTCTATAGCGGTCAAAATAAATTTCTTCTCCCAAAACATTGAATACATAATTTTTACTGTAATCTAAAATATTGGTGAAGTATTTCGTTTTGGAGTCCGGTGTTGGAGCCTCATTCAATGCTAAATTTACCGGATAAATATTCTCAAGAGGTGTTCTCTTGTTGGTATCTGTAAGAAGAATTGCGGTTCTGCTTTCTGAGTCTGCGGCACCAGGGTATCCTTCATGGATTCCTAACTCAGACTCTGTAACTTGCGTGTCATTTTTAAGTTTTACTGCAGAACGCTCACCCCATGCAGAGATTACATTGGCGTTTACCCATCCGTAAAGGCTGGTGCTGATACTGTCTATATCAACAGAAGGCTTTTTACCCACCAGAAAACGTTTATTATTTTCTGCCTGTTTGTAGACATATACCATCTGTCCGTTTGGAATTTTGACATTGGCAGCTTCTATAAGGCTTGGTGAATTGAATACCATAATGGAATCATTCTTATAGTATCTTTCTGCACTTCTGATCACTTCGCTGTGGTTCGGAACTACAGCAACTCTTACAGGAAAACCTGTTTTTTCGCTTTTTAAAGAATTGTTCCATAAAAGAAGATCGGATTCCGGGATCCAGCCATAGGTTTTAATGGATTTTGATGAAACTTTTTTCATCAGGGCATCAGGAACGTATTCCGCTACTTTTACCATTCCGTCTCTATGTTTCAGGACCATTAAAGGTTCAAGAAATTTAACTTCTTTGTAAGATTTTTCGTCACTTTTATCAAGATAGGCCGTATTTCTGGACCTGTCTGAAATAACAATCCACGGGACCGACTTTTTAGGGTATCCGTTCACTACCGGCGAATTATCTACCTGCCCGTACTGGGACGGTTCAGGGGTTCTTTTAGACGGCAGCTTGACCTGACAGCTTGCTAACAATACTGATAATCCTATATAATATGCTGCTAGAGGAAATTTATTTTTCATCCTATTTTATTTTAATGATTGGTGTATCCGGGATGCCGGACTCTATTATTTGCTTTGGTTTATATCTACCTTCGTTACACAGTTCTGCTTATCATCTAAGTTCACTTTTACACTCTGGATGACAACGTTTTTGTCAAACTGAAGCCCTGCACAGTACATATAGAAGTTATTTGCCTTGCTGTCGCTTACTTTTACTACCGTGTTTTCGTTGTTACACAGATAAGTTCTTAGCAGGTAGTTATAATGCATATTAAAACTGTTCCCGTTAGCAATCTGCTGCAGATGATATTTGAAATCATCATCAACCTTTTTATAGGAATCTTCTACAGGTATTTCATCTTCCTGCAAAGAATTGTAGGCCGGAAGAATCTTGATAAGGTGATAAATAGGTTCCTGACTTTCCTCTGTGAATAATGCCACGCGGTAATCTCCCGGTTTTTTATAAGAATAAATAGCCATTTTCTCTTTAGCATCTATATTGCCCGTTTCGCCAAACTTCCATGCAAACTGTGTAGCCTCTGAAACGGCGCGGAACTGTACATTTTCATTCTGCATCGCCTGGGTAGGAGCTTCAATAACAGTACTGATCTTCGCACTGTCTTGTGGCTTCTGATATCTGGCCGAAACCATAACAGGGAAGGTTTTGCTATATTTGTTATCAATAATCAAGCTTACCGAATAATACCCCGGTTTATTATAAAAGTGTATTCCGGTACTTTTGTCTGAAGTTGTTCCGTCCCCAAAATTCCATCTCTTGGTTTTTGCGAACTGGGTTTTATCCTCAAATAAAAGGGTATCTCCTACAGATAGTGAGGAAGGATAGACTACTCCTACAATATCATCGGAAGAATGGATTACCTTTTTCTGCAGCCATAACGCAATGAGTGCCGCAATGAGCAGCGTTGCGATAACACCAATAATAATGTTCTTTTTGTTTTTTTGAAAATAATTCATAGTTAAGTGATTGTGATGTGTTTATTCCTTTAATGTTTATTTCTTTTACTGGGTTCTTGCTCTTAGTGCATTCTCTCTTTCATAAAGGCGGTTTTGCTTATCTTTAAAACCGATTCTGCAGTCTTCCACTTCTTTTTCGAATCTTTTTACATCTTCTGTAGTGGTAGAAATAACTTTTTTGTCTTCAAAATACATTTTATAGAATTTAGCGATCTGCGGATATGCATCTTTACGGATATCCATGATATTGCTATTACCTTGAAAATGACTGGCAAGGCCATTAATTCCATTAAAAATATTGTTTTCAGCGAAAGGTTCCGGAGATTTATCTGCAATTCTGCTGATCAGGGCATACGTACTGTCCATTTCAGGCTGTAAGATCTTTTGCTGGCTTTCGAATGCCGCCTTCTGCTCAAGACTTTGTATTCCTCTTACATCTTCTTCTGAGAATGGAGAATCGTAACCTTTTAAAAAGATGATTCCGAAGAATATCATAGCTGCTAAAAGCATCAGTATTAAATAAAAAAACTGATAATGCCTTTCTTTCTTAGATAGTGTAATAGATCCCTGCATATGCTTATTTTTTATTATCTTCTTCTTCCTCCTGTAAAATTCCTTGTAGGATCTTTTTTAAGCTGGCCGTTGGCTCTTCCTACTTTTGCTATACATTCCTCAAGATCCCTGAGGACTATCTTTTTCTGGGATTCCACCCCTATAATATCATTCTTCAGCTTCAGCATAGGCTCTATCTGTTTCATCAGAACGGCATAATGCTTAAAATTATCAGCACTGTCTTTGCCCATAATATTTTTCGCCTCCATGACATCATCCATAATTCTGGTTCTGAGGAAAACGTCATTTTCTACCTTATTGATGTTAAGCTGGTTCATCTGGTCATATATTTTATCTACATGAGTCCTGAGAACATCACCCCGCATCATAAGCTCCTTATAGGCATCAGCTTCTCGCACGATTCCTTCCCGTTGTATACTGTAGCTTTTAAAAAAGAAGAATAAACACAGAAAAGATACCACCGACAAAGCGGTGAAAGACAGAATAAACTTCCAAATGCCTGCTCTGACATCAGATTTGTTTAGTTTTTTTTCTCTGTTAGAAGACATATGTTCGTGATTTGTTTGGCCTGTGAAAATATAAAAAAAAAAATTTATGTACAATACGTATTTTCCCTAATGTAGTTCCGTGAAAACCCTAATTAAACTAAGTTTAATTTTACCTTTCATAAGTTTTTCATAAATTAGGCCTCTGAATTTTAAATATCAAATACCAAATCGATATTAAAAGTGAATAAACTATTATCAAACACAGTACGGTTTTCTATAGCTGACAGTGACTTCTACTTTAAGAAGATCATGATCAAAACACTTATGGAAAACCCTTTCTATATGCTTCTGAATGACTGTAATAACGGCCATGAGCTTGTGAACAGGATTTACAGGAGACAGGAAGATGTGTTTATCATTGAACTGTTTATGCCGGTATTAAGCGGGATAGAGGCTATCAAATACATCAGGAAAAACAACACGGAAACTCCTATTGTAACTTATTCCAGTACCTATCAGGAAGATATGGCCGAGATTCTTTCGAAAATTCCAAATATCTATTATTGTCAGAAAAAGAGTACTATTATAAAAGATCTCATCAAAGGAAGTATCGCTTCTGACGGCTTCGACTACGAAAAGTATTCTAAGGAATGGGAACAGCAGCCACTTGCAGTACAGAACTATATGGAAAGGCAGAAGAAAGGCCAGGAAGAGCTGAGCCCCACTGAAATACAGCTTATGAAATTCTGCTACGAAGGCTACAGCAACAAGGAAATTGCTGAAAAACTGAACCTTAGCACGCGTACAATTGACACCTATATTAACAGGCTTACAGAAAAGCTGGGGCTAAAAACAAAACTACATCTCATTCGCTTCTGTGTGGAAAATGGCTACTACAATTCCAGCATGTAGAGAGATTTAACGTAATATTAATATAGACTAAACATAAAAACTCCAACTCTTTAAACAAAAATATTTTGCCACTAATTTGCTAGTATTCAATTTTTTTAACTAAATTTGCACACCTAAAATTTAAAATTAAAAAAGGAAATGACAAAGGCAGAATTGGTAAACACCATCTCAAATAAGTTGGGAACAGAAAAGAATGAAACACAGAAAGTTGTAGAAGCTTTTATGCAGGAGATCAGGACTTCTATGTATAATGGGGATAACGTTTATCTGAGAGGTTTTGGATCTTTTATCATTAAAACAAGAGCTGCTAAAACAGGAAGAAATATTTCTAAGAACACTGCAATTGAGATTCCTGCTCATAATATTCCTGCTTTCAAACCTTCAAAATCTTTTGTAGAGAAAGTAAAAACAAAAGTCGCAGTAAAATAAAAATTAACTGAATATTAACTAGTTACTAAAAAATTAAAATTATGCCAAGCGGAAAGAAAAGAAAAAGACACAAGGTTGCAACTCACAAAAGAAAGAAAAGAAGAAGAGCAAACAGACATAAGAAAAAATAATCTCTTTTTTTCGAGGTTTACAATATAATAATATAGTTGGTGGTTTTATTTATTTAGAGTTCACCGACTATATTTTTGTTTGCAACTATAAGATTCCCAAGGAAAAAAGGCTTTTGCAGATATTTTTAAAAAGATATAGCAATTTCAATCTAAATTCTTATATTTAAAATTATTTATTTGCTAAAAAATACGCCAGTTTCCTATAATCTTAATAAATTTTTATCTTATACAAAATGAAGAAAGAACTAATAGTTTCGCATGAAGATGATCTTACAAAGATTGCACTACTGGAAGACGGAAGACTATGTGAACTTCATGAGCAAGAGGACAAAAGCGAATTTATAGTTGGAGATCTGTTTGTAGGAAGAGTAAAAAAACTGGCACCTAACCTGAATGCAGCATTCGTAAATATCGGGTACGATAAGGATGCTTTTCTGCATTATCAGGATCTTGGGCCGCAGTATCTCACCTACAGAAAGTTTTTAAAAGATACTATTTCTAAAAAACAGAGCACTTCAAGCTTAAAAAATTTCGAGATACAACCCGAAATAGACAAAAACGGAACCGTAGACAAAGTCATTGCAAAAGATGATCTTGTTCTGCTTCAGATTACTAAAGAACCCATTTCTACTAAAGGTCCGAGGATCTCTACCCAGATTTCTTTAACAGGACGTTTTCTGGTCCTGATCCCTTTCGATAACAAAGTTTCCATTTCCAAAAAAATCAGAACCACTGAGGAAAAAGAAAGACTGAGAACGCTTATTGACAGCATCAAGCCTGAAGGTTTCGGTGTCATCATAAGAACCGTAGCGGAAGGAAAAAAAGTAGCAGACCTTCACAATGACATGAATCAGCTGATCCAGAAATGGGAAAGCACTTTCAAAAACATTCAGAAAAGTAAAGTTCCGGCCAGAGTTTTAAGCGAAGAAGAAAAAGCTTCAGCTATTTTAAGAGACAATTTCAACCAGGATTTCGTGAGCATCATCTGCGATGATGAGCAGATGGCAGACGAAATGACCAGCTATGTAGAGGTCATCGCTCCTGAAAAAAAGAATATTGTCCAGTTTTACAATTCACACATTCCTCTTCTCGAATATTACAACGTTGAAAAACAACTCAAACAGAGTTTTGGAAAACACGTTAATATTCCAAGTTCAAAAGGTGCCTATCTTGTTATAGAGCATACAGAAGCACTTCACGTGATTGATGTAAACTCCGGAAATAACATCACAACCGGAGCCGCCGTAAACAAAGAGCACGCCCTGAAAGTAAACAAAATGGCAGCTACCGAGATTGCCAGACAGCTTCGTCTCCGAGATATGGGAGGCATCATTGTAATCGACTTCATCGATATGCAGAATCCTGAACACAGAAGGGATCTGTACGAACATCTGAAAGAAGAAATGAAACGTGACAAAGCACGACACAAAATTCTTCCACCGAGCAAATTTGGACTGATCCAAATCACCAGACAAAGGAACCGCCCGGAAAAGCAGATAGAAACCAAAGAAGAAAACCCGAACAAAGACGGAGAAATTATAGCTCCGATTGTAATCGTGGAAAGAATGGAAGAAACCATAAGAAATATCATACAGAAGGATAAAGGAAAGCTTTACCTGCATGTACACCCTTTTGTTGAAGCTTACCTTACTAAAGGTATCAAAAGCATCCAGATGAAATGGTTTATGAAGTATAAAAAATGGGTAACCATTATTCCCCGGGATTCTTTCAAGTATTTAGAATACAAGATTTACAATTCGAAAAAAGAAGAATTGGTTGGATATTCTAATTAACACAAAAATCTAACCTCCAGTTTTCTGGAGGTTTTTTTATTATATTTACAATCTTAAAACACAAAACAACATGACAAAAAATTTATTTCTTGTGCTGCTTCTTGCAGTTCAGACTGCTTTTGCACAAATTCTCTCCTATGACAATTCTTTTGCTTCAAACGGCAAATATACTTTCACAGGTGCTAATTATTATGAAACAAGAATTGTTCAAAATTCAGACAACAGCATTTATTTTACTTACGCAAAAAACAATCCTTCATTGGGAAGCCCTGAATGCGCTGTATCTAAGCTTAATGCTAACGGAACAGTTGATATCTCTTTCGGAAATAACGGAGAAACAATAATTAATAATTATTTCAGTGCTGTACAAAGTGAGCTAAAAAAACAAACGGACGGTAAAATTCTTGTCATGTGTTTTTATACTAATGGATCCGCTATTGTGAGATTACTTCCAAACGGACTACTCGATACAACATTTGGAATAAATGGAATTGTTAAAATTGATAACATCGGAACAGATTCCAACAGTATAGAGTATGGTTTCTATCTTCAAAATGATAAAATAATAGTTTACGGACAAGCAACATCCGATCCTGGGCCATATATTCACTATAAAAGCATTTACAGACTAAACAGTAACGGAAGCATTGATACAACTTTTGGAAATAATGGTTCTTTCAACACTTCTGGAAATTTTATATTCTTAGATAACCAGTCCAACATTATTAGCTTTATCAGCAATCATAATAATACAAACGCATATACGTATGGTGCTTTAGAAAAATATAACAATAACGGGCAACCTCTTACAAGTTTCGGAAATAATGGGGTTTTAGCTTTTACATCAAATCCGGGAGACGTTGGTTCTGCTTTTATGGATAGCAATAACAATATTGTATGCTCAAATATTAATAATGAAATCTTTAGAATAAAACCCAACGGAGATCACGATAATACTTTTGTGTTTGATAACAGTTCTTTCCCTTTCAACCCAATGACACTCTCGTCCATAATTACCGAAAAAAATGGAAATTATTACATTTCAGGGTTAACCGGATCGATGGGTGAAACATTCTTTATTTCTAAAATTACATCAACCGGAGCTATTGATCCTATCTTTAATCATTATTTTGAAACGACAGGAACACCCGATTTTATCGGTGAAATGATCATTACCGACAACAGCATTATTACTACAAAAGGTGTCAATAAGATTTTAAAATTCCTGTTGAATACTTCTACATTATCTGCTTCAAATAAGGCAAAAACAAATATTTCCTCTATTGTATTTGAGAATCCTGTAAAGCAAAATTTAATTTTCAGCACAAATGAAAAAGTAAGCAAAATAGAAATCTATTCTACAGATGGAAAAATCGTGAGAGCTTTAAAAGACAACAATACCAACCTTTCAGATTTATTAAAAGGAACTTATATAGTAAAAACTTCATTTGAAAACGGAAGAATAATTGTAAAAAAATTAATAAAGAATTAAGAAAACACCAATTTCTTTTTAAAAAGTATTTGCTTAATTTTAGCAGATACTTTTTTATTTTCAAACTAAAATGAGCAGAGAACATCACTACAAAACAACAATTAACTGGACAGGCAACAAGGGAACAGGAACCAGCAGCTACAGGGATTACGAAAGAAGTCACACCATTCAAATTGAAAACAAGGCTCTTATTGAAGGTTCTTCTGATCCCGCATTCCGTGGAGACAAAACCAAACATAATCCCGAAGACCTTTTTCTTTCCTCACTTTCTTCCTGTCATATGTTATGGTATCTCCATTTCTGTTCCGAAGAAGGCATTATCGTTACCAGTTATACGGATGAAGCTACAGGAATTATGACTGAAACAGCGGATGGAAGCGGGCATTTTACGTCGGTCACCTTGCATCCTACAGTGATTGTGGCGGAAGAATCAATGGCTGAAAAAGCAAAGGAGCTCCATCACAAGGCAGGACAATTTTGCTTTATTGCCAGATCAGTAAATTTTCCGGTGCAACATATCCCTACCGTTTTAGTTAAGTAGGTTTCTAGACAAAACATAAGCATGATGTTCACAATTAAGATCTATAATAACTTGAAAGATACTCAAAATGTAAGGTCATTTTATTTCCTATAAAACTTATAATATCAAGATAACTCCTATTTTCAATAAAAAAATCCTGATCTTTAAATTGAAAGATTTCAACTCTTAAATTCTCCTTGAATGGTTAATTAATGTTAATGCCTGTTCTTTTCTTCAGTATATATTGCTAAATTTGAAGTATGGAAAGTTTTGGAAAAGATTTATTGAGGAAAATTACAAATGTAGAGCTCCCGGGAATAAATGCCCATGGAGTATTTTCACCTCCTTCCCGACCCGTATTTACGTATGATGAAGTGTTGGCAAAAAACCCAAAATTTGCAGCTGTTAATATTGTACTTTATTTAAAAGATAATGAATGGTATTTCCCGTTGATCCAAAGAACCATCAACGAGCACGACAGGCACAGCGGACAGATCTCTTTGCCCGGTGGCAAACGTGAGGAAATGGACAGGGATTTTGCTGAAACCGCAGTACGTGAAACCTCTGAAGAGATTGGTATAGATAAGCATTATATAAGAGTAATCAGGGAGATGTCTCCTATTTATATACCACCAAGTAATTTTTATGTATACCCTTACATTTCGTATACCAAAAAGAACCCGCTTTTCGTACTTCAGCAGAGTGAAGCGGTAGAAACTATAGAATTTCCTATCACTTCTTTTCTCAATCTTCCGGATAATCCTGAAATTATGGCGCTCCCAAGTGCTGCCGGGCATGAAGTGCCGGTTATTAATTTCAACGGATATATCATCTGGGGCGCTACAGCAATGATATTGAGCGAGTTTAGCCAATTGTTGAAAAAAATGTAACTTTGCACTACCGTGTTTAATTGAGAGATGGCGAAGAAAAATATTTTCACCGATGCATTCGGAACACCTTATTTTCTAAAAAGGTTTATCATTTTTATTTTAGGAGTTGTATCCTACAGAAGGTTCAACGGCTTTAATAAATTAAAGATAACCGGTACGGAACACCTTGTGGATCTTCCCGATTCCAACGTGCTTTTTGTTTCTAACCATCAAACCTATTTTGCAGATGTAGCAGCAATGTATCATGCATTCTGCGCTGTAAACAACGGATATCTGGACACCATTAAAAACCCTATCTACCTGCTCAATCCAAAGATCGATTTTTACTATGTGGCAGCAGAAGAAACCATGAATAAAGGGATTCTTCCTAAAATTTTTAAAATTGCAGGTGCTGTAACGGTAAAAAGAACCTGGAGAGCAGAGGGCAAAACAGTCAACAGAATGGTAGATCTTACAGAAGTTGACAATATTATGAAAGCTTTGGACAACGGCTGGGTAGCTACTTTCCCTCAGGGTACTACATCTGCTTTTGCTCAGGGACGAAGAGGTACAGCCAAGCTGGTTAAAAACCAGCGCCCGATTGTGATTCCTATCAAGATCAACGGTTTCAGAAGGGCATTTGACAAGAAAGGCCTCCGTGTAAAGGTTACGGGCGTAAAACCTACCATGGAGTTCAAAGCACCTCTGGATATAGATTATGACAATGAAAAAGCGCCGGAAATTTTATTGAAGATCATGACTGCCATTGAGCAGACGGAAGATTTCAATGTACTACACAATTATGATGAAGAACTTAAAGCTAAAAAATTAGAACAAAAGGATTCAAATAATTAAAGAAGTAGAAAATTATGAACAAAATATTAGGGATCTTATTCACGGTCTTGGTATTAGTTTCGTGTAACAGTCAGAAAGTATATTCAGATTTTGATATCAGCTATTCCAGAAGCGGAGGCTATGCTCCAATGTACGAAAATTTACTCATCAAAGGTAATAATGCACATTACTCTTTAGAGGAGGCAGGGAAAAAATACAAACATGACTTTAAAATTTCTGATGAAGATTTAAAGAAGCTGGACCAGACCTTATCCCAAAATAATTTCAGAAGGATACAGGAAGACCACAAAAAGCTGTATGATCATGTAACCACTTCCATCAATGTAAAGAAAGGACCGAATGAAGGCAGCAAGTCTGATGCCAGCATGATGATGCCGAACTTTACAACGAACTGGAACAATATCCTGAATGCTTTCCAGGAGGTTATTAATAACAATGTAAAAAAAAACAATAAATAAAGTTGAAAACCCACTTCATTGCTATAGGCGGAAGCGCCATGCATAATCTTGCTATTGCGTTAAAAGACAAAGGATATCAGATAACTGGTTCGGATGATGCTATTTTTGAACCATCAAGATCCAGACTGGAAAATAAAGGAATTCTGCCTCAGGAAATGGGCTGGTTTCCGGAAAAGATCACTGCAGATATAGATGCGGTTATCCTTGGAATGCATGCGCATCAGGATAATCCTGAGCTGGCAAGAGCAAAAGAGCTGGGTTTAAAAATTTATTCATATCCTGAATTCCTTTACGAACAGTCAAAGAACAAAACGAGAGTAGTTGTTGCCGGATCACACGGTAAAACAACGATCACTTCTATGATTCTTCATGTACTGAACTTTCACCATAAAGATGTGGATTTTATGGTGGGTGCACAGCTGGAAGGCTTTGACTGCATGGTAAAGCTGACGCAGGAGAATGATTTTATGGTGCTGGAAGGTGATGAATACCTTTCCTCTCCTATTGATCTTCGTTCAAAGTTTCTTCTGTACCAGCCGAATATTGCTTTAATGAGCGGTATTGCATGGGATCACATTAATGTATTCAAAACGTTTGACGACTATATAGAGCAGTTTAGAAAATTCGTTGCCAGCATTACTCCCGGCGGTGTTCTGGTATACAATGAAGAAGATTCAGAAGTGGTAAAAGTAGTGGAAGCGGCTGAAAATTATTTCAGAAAAATTCCTTACAAAACTCCTGAATATGAGATCAGCAACGGAAAAGTGTATTTGAAAACTGAAATGGGCGACGTTCCTCTTTCTGTTTTTGGTGCTCACAATCTACTGAACATGGAAGGAGCAAGGCATATCTGCCGCCAGCTGGGTATTATGGATGAAGACTTCTATGAAGCCATTATGAGCTTTAAAGGAGCTTCAAAACGTCTTGAAAAAGTAGAAAGAGAAGATCAGGGAATTCTATACAAAGATTTTGCCCATGCACCGAGCAAAGTAAAAGCTGCGGTAAAAGCTTTCTGCGAGCAGTTTAAAAAGGAAAAAAAATATGGTTTCCTGGAGCTTCACACCTATTCAAGCTTAAATCCGCTATTCCTTGAGCAATACGATCATGCTATGGACGGTTTGGGTGAAGCCGTAGTTTTCTATTCTGAAGATGCTTTAAAGATCAAAAGAATGGAACCTATTTCCCCGGAATTCATTAAAGAAAAGTTCAAAAATAATACCTTGAGGGTGTTTACCAATGCTGAAGAACTTCATGCCTATTGGGAAACGCTGGATAAAACCGATGGTGTTTTCCTGATGATGAGCTCCGGCAATTTCGGAGGATTAGATCTAACAAAATAATATTTTTCACATAAACTGAAAACGTTCTTTATTTGAAGAACGTTTTTTATTTATTTTTTATTAGTATCGTATCATTCTCTATCTTTGGAAGCAATCTACAACAATTTTCAGAGAATATTTTCGGCCTGATAAATAAGCTGTTTCAATATATCCTCTGTTGAAAGTTCACTGTAATTATGAATTGACTGTCCGGCCCAGATACTTACAAAATCAGGATTATTCAGTTTTTTTGAAACTTTACGTAACTCATTCGTCAGCTTATTCTGATAAGGATAAGGCAGAATATAGGCTGAGTTCTCAAGAGCTTCGATGTATTTATTTTTAATTCCTCTCGCATACCGGCCCGAAAAGCTTTTTGTCAGGACAATGTCCTTTTCTGTTACATTTTTCAGTCTTTCTTTTTCAAATGGCTGTAAAGCACTTTCCTGTGATGCCAGTAAGATACTTCCAACCTGGAATCCCTGTGCTCCAAGTTCTTTTGCTGCCCTTAAGGTTTTTCCATTGTAAATACCGCCTGCATAAATCAGCGGAACTTTCACGGTATCATAAACTTTAGAAAATAAGGACATTCCTCCGATCTCAGGAATAATATCTGCATCAAAAGTTCCTCTATGACCTCCGGCTTCAACTCCCTGTACGCAGATGATATCAATTCCCGAATTTTCCAGGATCAATGCTTCTTCTACAGAAGTACAGGTTCCAATAAGTCTTATTCTATTTTCTTTTAGCTTCTCAATGCTCTTATCATCCAGGTTTCCGAAAGTAAAACTCAGGATTTTACAGTCTTCTTCAATAATAGCATCTATCTGTTCATGATAACCGTTCACCTTAATCTCTTCAAAATCAGGAAGCTGAACTTCTATATTATTTTCTTTTGCGAGCTGGGTAATAAACTGTTTGGTTTTAACAAATTTTTCTTTCAAAGAATCTGTTAGCTCAGGAATATGGTGAACAAAAATATTGACAGCAAACGGTTGGTCGGTGAGCTTTTTGGTATCTCTGATAAGTTCAGCAGATTGAGCTGCAGAAAGGTCTGCTAATGCAAGCGATCCCAGACATCCGGCTTTTGAAGCTGCAGCAGTCATCTGCGGAGTACTTACCCCAAACATTGGAGCCTGAATTACAGGATATTTTACATCAAAAATTTTATTGAGTGTATCCGGCCAAAACATAAGAATTATTTTTATGTAAAATTTACAAAAATCTGATGATATGCTAAGTTTATAAAACATGATATTGCTCACAAAGACCTACAGATGAGTCGTTTACTTCTCCTTACTCAGTTCCTTATATTGCTTTTTCATTTCAGGATCGAGTTTTTCTATGGCATAAGAGATAGTTCCCGATAATATTCCCAGTTATTTAATCGGTCGTTACGCAGTAAGTACAGCTGGAAAAGTTCTTTCTTCTTTTCCTCAGGTGTTTTCTTATTTCCTGCCTGAAAGCTCATAATACTCACTGCACCCATTCTCACTTCATAGAAATCATTATCGAGAAGCTTATTCATTTCTTCTAGCGGTAAAGCAGAAAATTCTTCTGCCGTTTTAAAAACATTCCCGAATTTAACCCCGAAATGCTTTGTAATTCCATCATTTTCTTTGAAAAATTTTTCAACCTTGTCTGGTTCCTTCTCATTTCGAAAAGTGGAAAGTTTTTCTATGAATTTTGCTGCAGTCATGGGTTTATTTAATTAATAAAAAGACCCGCAGATTAAACGATTCAGCAGACTGTTGTATTAAAATCCGTGTTCCGTTTGATCTGCAGGAGTGATAATAGGGAAATATTATATTAAATATCCGCTACGGATTTCAGCATCTTTTCTTCCCATTCAGGGTCTTTAGGATCAAAGAACAATCTTTTACCTGTATCCAAAGAACGTACAATATCCATTTCCTCTTCAGTTAGTTCAAAATCAAAAACATTAAAATTTTCTTCAATTCTTGAAGGTGTTACAGATTTCGGAATGACAACAAAGCCTTCCTGAAGGTGCCATCTCAGGATCACCTGTGCTACAGTTTTATTGTATTTTTCAGCAACTGCTTTTAGCTGAGAGTTGTTTAAAAGATCTGCATTTCCGTTTCCAAGAGGGCTCCACGGCTGTGTTACGATATTGTTCTCTCTGTCATATACCTGAAGCTCCTTTTGCTGGAAAACCGGGTGAAGCTCAATCTGATTGATTACAGGATCAACCGTTGAATTGGCTTTCAATTCTTCTAACTTCTCTACCGTAAAGTTACATACTCCGATTGCCTTGATCTTTCCTTCTGTATATAATTCTTCCAAAGCTTTCCAGGTTCCCAGGAAATCTCCATATGGCCAGTGAATCAGGTACATATCCAGATAATCCATCTGCAGCCTGTCCAGCGTTCTTTGAAACGCCTTTTTTGCTTTTTCATAACCATGATCCTGAACCCACACTTTTGAAGTGATAAACAACTCATCTCTGCTTACTCCGCTGTCTTTCACAGCCTGTCCAACTGCCGTTTCGTTCTGGTAAATAGCTGCCGTATCAATCATTCTGTATCCTGTGTGAATGGCTTTTACCACCGCTTTTTCACATTCGTCCAGGTTCTCCATCTGCCATACTCCAAAGCCTAAAGCCGGAATATCCACTCCGTTATTTAAAGTTACTACAGGTTGTCCTGCATATGTTTTCTTTTGCATAATTCTTTAATTTAATTTTTGATATTAATGTAAAGTCTAACAAATTTGCAATAAAAAATTGGAATCCAGCTTACCATTTTTACTGTTTTTAAACTAATTGAAGGCTGTTGACAAATATTTTCAACAACCCATCTTTTTGTTCTGCAAAAATCTATCCCTTATTATTTCTCCATTCCACAACTCTTTCTAACTTCTAACTTCTAACCTAATTTCCTTATTTTTGCAAAAAACTCACAACAATGTCCTATGAAATCAGGCTTGCTAAAGCTGGAGATTATCCAAGAATTATGGAGATCTGGGAATCTGCTGTAAAAGCAACCCATGATTTTCTTTCTGACGAAGATTTTAACTATTTTAAACAAGCTATTCCAAGAGATTATCTCCCGAATATGGAAGTCTATTTGATCTCGGAGAAAGGAGAATCAGCAGGTTTCGCCTCTGTGGTTGATGGTAATCTGGAAATGCTTTTTATTCATGATGATGTGCGGGGAAAAGGATATGGCAAAAAACTTTACGAATTTATGAAGGAGACTAAAGGGCTGACGAAAGTGGATGTCAACGAACAGAATCCTAAGGCGATCGGATTTTATGAAAAAATGGGGTTTAAAAGGATTGGAAGATCAGACCAGGATGGTTCAGGAAAGGCTTATCCACTTATTCACATGAGTCTGTAATGAAACATTTTGTTTTTAATAAGATAGAGCCGGGAACAGATATTCCGTATGAATTGCTGTTGCTCGCTGATGAAACCATTGAAGCCATTAACCAATATATTTTTGATTGTTCTGTCTGCCTTTTAAATGATGGCCTTCAGAATATAGCCGTAATGGCACTGTATCCAAACAGTAGTACAGAATTGGAAATCAAGAACATAGCAGTTATTGAAAGCTACCGAAGCCAGGGAATTGGCAGCATTCTTATTGATAAAGCCAAAGAAACAGCGAAAGAAAATGGCTGTACAACTTTGACTGTAGGAACATCGGATACAGGCTTTCAGCAAATCAGATTTTACGAAAAGAACGGTTTTGTAAAAAAGGGAATACGTAAGAACTTCTTTACAGACCATTACCCATTCCCTATTTATGAAAACGGATTACAGATGCGCGACATGATTATTCTTTCCCATGACCTTTCTGAATAACCCTTTAATATGATCAATCTCGGACTGGTAATTTGTTTTTTTCCGGCAGCCGAAATACAGGGTATTTTCCAGTTTTTTTTCGCCTTCCCAGATCAGTTTGACCTCACCGCTCTCTATTTCATTTTTACAGAGGAAATTAGGAATAACAGCAAGCCCGGTTCCGCCTTTCAGACACCGGATGATCGAGTTTAGATTCGGGACAATATAATTGGGACGAAAATTGGGTTTATGGCCGAAATTCATAATCCAGAACTGAAAAAGATGTTCCATATCACCGGTAGTTCCGTACCATTTTTCCTGTTTCAGCCATTCTTCAGCATGTTCAATGCCTTTTGTTTTAAGAGTCTTGCGGAAACTTACCGTATCTACATCTTTTCCGCCTACAAGAATGATCTGTTCGGAAGAAAATGCCTCATGTTCAATATTAGGTGAAACTCCTTTTTTGGGCGTAATGATCAGGTCTAAAATCCCTTTATCCAGCTGGTCCAGCATTTCAGGATATTCTCCGAAGCTGATGATCAGATTGAAAGGCAAAGTAGACACATACTGCTCCAGTGTGGTCTGAAAGGTCTCGAAACACATTCCCACACTGATCGTAGGAGTTAATTTTTCTGTGGATTTCTGAAAGTTTTTCTCTACATCTTCCAGCTTGGAAATTGGCTCAGAAACAGCATTGAATAAAACTTTTCCTCTTTCAGTAGGAATCATTTTTCGGCCTGTTCTATCAAATAATTTATATCCCACATAGGCTTCAAGCGAGCTTAAATGCAGGCTTACACCGGGCTGCGAAATAAACAGAGAGTCTGCAGCGCCAGTAAGCGTTCCCGTTTTGTATATCGCTTTAAAAGTGCGGTACCATTCCAGATTGACCATAACTTTAATTATAAATATTCTGATGCAAAATTACAAAATAATTATAATACTGATATCCTTTCATTTTTCAAAAAAGCAGCATAATAGTCGGGAATTCCGCTTTCCTCAATTCCGCGGACAGTTTCTTCAACCGGGTAAGCTATCTGAACAATCTCCGGAAAAATCTGCTCCTCTTCCAATGTTAGAATGAGATAAGATGCCAGACGGTTTTCTTCCTTGGAACGGCCTACAGACCCGCAATTCACCGCCCATCCTTCAGCTTCAAAATATTTTTTGAATGATAAATGAGTGTGCCCCATCACAACAATATCAGATTGAGATTCTTCCAGCATATGAATGAAGGCTTCATCATCTTCGGATTCATAGAGGTATGTATCATTGCTCGCCAGACTTGAATGTACCAGCTGAATATTCCAGTGCCGTTCCCCTATCTTATAGTTCAGTTTTAAATGAAAAGGAAGTTCTGATAAAAATCGCTTGTTCAGTTCTGTAATGTGTTTTTTAGAATGATCAATTGCTATGAATCTTGCTTCGGTTTCTTCTTCTGAGTGTTTACACAAAGGAACAACAGGAATATCAAAAGCGATTCTTTCGTCATGATTACCCATGAGGCAAGGAATACTAAGTTTCCTGATCTTTTCGATTACTTCGTTTCCCCAGGGAGCAAAATCTACTAAATCTCCCAGACAGAACCTCTGATGAATCCCTCTTTTCTCCATATCTGCAAACACTGCTTCCAATGCAGGAAGGTTTCCGTGCACATCACTAAAAACCGCAATCTGTATCATATTCACTCTATTCAATAACAAAATTACTGGAGAAGTTTGATAACATCGCCAGCAGTTGATATGATATTCAACCATAAATCACATAATTTAAACTATCATTATTCTGATACATAGTTATAATTTATACTATTTTTATTATACAATACGGCAGACTAACTTTGCACTATAAAATTTAAACAATCATAAAATGAAAAAAGTATTGATCATTAACGGAGGACAAAATTTCGGACATTCCGGAGGAAAATATAATAATACGATTGCAGAAAATACATTAGAAGTACTTAAAAAATTTGAAAATGTAGAAGTAAAGACTACCCAAATTTCGGATGGCTTTGATAAAGACGAAGAAGTAAAGAAGTTTGTTTGGGCAGATTTTATCATCTATCACACTCCTATCTGGTGGTTCCAGCTTCCTAACGGTTTTAAAAAATATATTGACGAGGTTTTCACAGCCGGTCATGCCAAAGGAATCTATATGAGCGACGGAAGAAAAGCCGAAACTCCGGAAATCAATTACGGTACAGGAGGAATGCTGGGCGGAAGAAAATATATGGTAACCACAAGCTGGAACGCCCCGGAAACAGCCTTTACACTTCCGGGAGAATTCTTCAATGAAACAAGTGTAGATAATGGACCGTTATTTGGATTCCATAGAATGAATGCTTTTGTTTCTTTAGAAAAAATGGAAAGCTTTCATTTCCATGATGTAGAGAAAAACGCTAATATAGAGCGTGATATGAAACTTTACAGAGAACATCTTGAACATGTTTTCGAAAAAGAACTTAAACCTCAATTAGCCTCATGAAAAAAATACTGATAACAGGAATTACCGGTTATATCGGTGGTACCGTTGCCCGGAAGCTATTAGAAAGAAACTACAGTGTAACAGGATTGGTTCGCAATGCAGATGCAGCAGAAAAATTGAAACATCTAGGAATTGATTCCGTCATAGGAAATATACATGATGAAGCTGTTTTGAATTCTGCTATCTCTAATGCTGATGCCATTATCCACACTGCAGATTCTGCAGATGATGCTTATGCCGCGGACAGTTTCATCAATGCACTGGAAGGGAGCGGCAAAACCTTTATTTTCACCTCAGGTTCAGCTATTTTCGGAGGAAAAGAGAATGGAGAAAAAAATGATTTTGTCTACACAGAAGATATTCCTCTGAACCCAAGACTGGAAATGGCTTCCAGGGTACTGATCAATGATTATGTTCTTCAGTCTGCCAAAAAAAATATAAGAAGCATTGTCATTGTTCCTACCATGGTTTATGGTGACGGTCTGGGTTTAAAAAAAGACAGCATCCAGCTTCCGGCTTTAATTAATTTCTCTAAAGAAAAAGGATTTGGAGCTTATTTTGGAAAAGGTGAAAATATATGGTCGAATCTCCATATTAAGGATTTAGCAGATCTGTATGTACTCGCACTGGAAAAAGCAAAAGCAGGTTCTCTTTACTATGCAGAAAACGGATCTTCAACGATCAAGAATCTGGCAGAACATATAAGCAGACAATATCATTTGCAGCCTGCACAGTCTGTCAGCGTACAGGAAGCAGTCAATACATTTGGTCCTGCAGGCGGATATTTTGGATTTGCATCCAACAGTATATGTAATTCTGACAAAGCAAAAACAGAACTGGGTTGGAATCCTCAATATCAATCCATTGAAAAATTTATTTAATTATGAAAATTTATCTTACAGCAGTTATAAAATCTAAAGAAGAACACCAGCAAGAAGTATTGGAAGTTCTTCAGAATATGGTAAAAGAAACCAGAAAAGAAGATGCGTGCGAACTGTACAGCCTGCATCAGGGAATTGAAGACAAAAACCAGTTTATTTTCTATGAGATCTGGAAAAGTGAAGAAGGACTTGCACAACATAACCAACAACCTTACATCCAGGCTTTCGGCGCTATCGTTGACGAAAAATTACAGGAAAAACCGCAAATTTACACTACACATATCCTTTAATATGAAAAAATTAGCACTTCTATTTTTAGCCCTGTTTACAATAGGATTTGTTCAGGCACAACATCAAAAATCTAAACATATGAAAAAGAAAATTTTATTTGTCGTAACCAGTCATGACAAAAAAGGAAGCACCGGTGAAGATACCGGCTATTATCTTGGTGAAGTTTCTCATCCATGGGAAGTTCTTCATAAGGCAGGATATGAAATCGATTTTGTAAGCCCTAAAGGCGGAACTCCTCCGGTAGACGGATTTGATTTGAAAGACCCTGTAAACAAGGAATTCTGGGAAAACGCGGAATACAAAAATAAGATCGACCATTCTTTACAGCCTTCTCAGGTAAATCCAGACAATTATAGTGCAATTTTCTACGCAGGAGGTCACGGCGCCATGTGGGATTTCGCCGATAATACAGAATTGGCTGGTATTGCCTCAAAAATATATGAGAATGGAGGCATTGTATCGGCAGTATGCCACGGTCCGGCAGGTCTTGTCAACATTAAACTGAATAACGGAAAGTATTTAGTGGATGGCAAAAAGATCAATGCTTTTACCAACGAGGAGGAAGCTGAAGTAAAACTGACCGATGTAGTTCCTTTCCTTCTGGAAGAAAAACTGAAAGAAAGAGGGGCGAAATTTGAAAAATCAGGGCTTTGGCAAAACCATGTAGTAACAGACCAGAGAGTGATTACCGGACAAAATCCACAGTCTGCAAAAAGTGTTGGTGAAGCTATTTTAAAGGAACTTAGTAAATAATCATACTTTTATTAAAACATAAAGACACAAAAGCCTTAATCACTCAAACTGAATATTATTAATCTAAAACATACATGAAGTCTTTTTTATTTAAACTCGGTGTCTTTTTAATAATAAATCCCACAGTTACACTAATGGCTCAGCAAGAATCTTCATCGAAAATCCCGAAGTATAATAGTACAAAAACCGGATATATCATGGTATTGCGGGAAGGTGATGATGTGATTGGTGAGATCGAAAAATTAGCAGAGACAGAAAAGATACCCTTTGCAAATTTTACGGGAATCGGTTTTGCTGGAGAAGTCACTTTTGGATTTTATGATTTTAATGCAAAAAAATTTAATCCCAAAACATTCAATAAAGTAGAAATGGGAAATCTTACAGGTTCTATTGCGTGGAACGAAAAAGGACCTTCCCTTCATATTCATGGGATAGCGACTGATGATCAGTTTAATGCCTATGGCGGACATATCCTGTCATTGCATGTAGGAACAGGCTCTATGGAAATATACATCACCCGCGATGATAAAAAACTGGAGCGGAAGATCGAACAACCTCTGAATGCCAATGTATTACAGCTGTATCATCAGCCTTAAAGTGATCCGTTTTGATAATAAAAGAGCCTTTCATTATAGAAAGGCTCTTTGTGTAAATAACTTTATATACAGAAAACTATTTTGGCACTTCAAGATGGGTGCTTACAGCAATTCTGTTCCATGCATTGATCGTTACAATAGCCATAATGATCTGTGCAATTTTTGCCTCATCAAAATACTTCTTTGCTTTCTGGAAGGTTTCTTCTGTAAGCCCTTTCTCACTAATTAGAGTAATTTCTTCTGTCATAGCCAAAAGTACCTGCTCTTCTTCTGTGAAAAAGTCTTTTGCCTCTCTCCAGCCGTTAAGGATGAAAATCCTTTGAGTGGTTTCTCCGTACTTGATAGCATCTTTTGTATGCATATCAAGACAGAAAGCACATTTGTTGATCTGTGAAGCCCTGATCTTGATTAATTCTTTTTGAATGTGGTTTAAAGAAATCGTCTGAAGGTATCCTTCCAGTCCAAGCATAGCTTTGTACGCTGCTGAATCTACATTGGCAATATTTAATCTTGCGCTCATAATATTATAATTTGTTGGTTAATTGATCTATACTAAAGAAATATTTCTGCTGAACAGCCAATAAAAAAGCTCCTGAACATCCTACCCAGACGGAGTAATCCAGAGGAGCTTTAATCCCTAATGCGATGGTCATTGACAAAGCAAAGACCAGCAGCAAAAAGCCCGCTCCGAATGCTGCGATTCTGGTTTTCCAGCCTAAAAGCAGCATTAGGGGAAAAAGTATTTCAAAAAAAGTCGCAGCATAAGCAGAAAATGTACTTAAGCTTTCCGGAAGAAAAAAGGTAAGTTTTCGGGTGTAAGCTTCAAAATTTCCCCAGTTTCCCCAAGCAGCATTTTCACTCCACAAACCGAACCTGTCCGCCACTGCAGAAAGCATGGTTACAGAAAGGGCAATCCTTAAAAATAATTGTGGAAACTGAGCATTTTTATCTGTCATGATGTTGACTTTTAATAACAAGACAAATTTCCGGATTATTATCCATAAAAATCTTAAACTGGTTTAAGAACGTAATTTTGCTCTGATTTCGCTTAGGTATTCCGGGGTAAGATTCAGGAAAGAAGCAATAAGATATTGTGGAATCCTTTGGATAAACCATGGATACAGTGTGCTGAAATGTACATACAGTTCTTCTCTGGACATCTCATACAGGTACCGGATCCTTCTTTCTGACGCTGCATAAGCTCTTTGATAAACCATCCTGAAATACCGCTCCATAACCGGATGTTTCTCCAATAAATGTTCCTGCTGCTGAAGATCAATAATAAGGACAGCAGAATGCTCCACTGCTTGGATACAGAAATCTGATTTCATCTGCCTTTCATAGGCAAAAGTATCTGTAATCCACCAATTTTCTATCGCAAATTCTGTAGTTTGTTCCGTTCCTTTCTCATTTACAAAAAACTTTCTCAGACAACCCGCAGACACAAAATACATTGATCTGCAGATTTCACCGCTAAGCATCAGATTCTGCTTTTTTTTCACTTCCACCTCTTTAAAAAAGGAAAATATGGAAGCATATTCTTCATCGGTAATGGTAATAAATTTATTTAAATGTGCTTTGAAAGTATCCATCTTTGCAATTGAATAACCAAACTTAACTTTATTTTTTTAGTTTTACAATGTCAAAAACATTAAATCATGGAACTCGTTGCTAAAATTCTCATCGCCATCGTTGCACTGGAGCATATTTATATCCTGTGGATGGAAATGTTCGCCTGGGAAACCAAAGGAAAGGAAGTATTCAAAGCCGCATTGCCGGCAGAAATGTTCAAACCTACAAAAGGCCTGGCCGCCAACCAGGGACTTTATAATGGTTTTCTTGCTGCAGGGCTGATCTGGTCTTTTTTAATTGAAGATCCGAAATGGCAGGATAACATAGCATTATTCTTTTTAGGATGTGTGGCTGTAGCTGGAATTTACGGGGCTGTTTCTGCGACAAAAAAAATATTTTTCGTACAGGCTTTGCCGGCGATACTGGCCATTATTGCTGTCCTTTTAAAATAATCTGTCATTGCGGGTGCGAAGAGACGAAGCAATCTAAAGAAAATTAAATAATTCCTTTGTTGAATGATTTTAGATTGCTTCACATAAAGGTTCGCAATGGCAGGTTGGCTTTTCCCGTAAACCATCACTCAGATGACACATGTTTTTCTTTGAAGATAATCGTAGACCTTAATATTTAAATCTTTAAATTATTCAATCTTTAAATTCGCTAACTCATCGACTCTTTGATCTTCTCCCGGTGAAGGATTCCCCAATTCACCAGAGTTTCAGTTACCGGTAAAACTGATTTTCCGTATTCTGTGACCGCATACGCTACCGTGATGGGCCTTGTATCCTGGATAGTTCTTGTGATCAGAAGATTTGTTTCCAGCTCTTTCAGTTCTTTGCTGAGCATTTTTGCGGAAATTCCATCTATTCCCCGTTGTAGTTTTTTGAAATGAATCTGCTGATCGGTTCTGTTGGTCAGATAGCGTAGAATCATCAGTTTCCATTTTCCTCCCAAAACATCAAGGCTGTCGCGCATGGCGAATAATTCTTCTGTGCAGCTCGCTTCTCTTTCTATTCCGTTTTCTATGATTTTTGCCATAATAGTTTCATTAAGGTAACTGGTTACCAATAGTTAACTGATAGCAAATATAAACTATTCTCTTTCTACATTTGTTCATCAAAACTTTTTTATGAAAGCCATTACATTAAATAAAAATTTCCAGCTTGAAGATGCTGTGATAGAAAAACCAATACTAAAGGACCACGAAATTTTGATTCAAATCAAGGCCAGCGGCTTCAATCCTATCGATTATCAGATGATTGAGAATGAACTGGAACGGAAACTTCTCAAATCACCCATTTTAGGCCGCGAACTATCAGGAATTGTTGTGGAAAAAGGATCATGTGCCCATCAGTTTAATATCGGAGACGAAGTGTATTGTGGAAGCGGTTCCATGGGAAGCAGCGGCACCTATACTGAATATATTGCTGTTCCGGAAGACATTGTTGCATTTAAACCCAAAAGTCTTTCCTTTGAGCAGGCTGCTGCCATTCCTTCTGCAGGACTTACAGCACTACAGACTGTCAATCGTTTAAAGCTGAGTGATAATGATTCTGTTCTGGTAACCGGAGCAACAGGTGGAGTCGGTTCTTTTGTCATTAAATTTTTACTGGCGAATCAGTTCCGGAAAATTACAGCTACGGTTGGTAGTGAAGAAAACAGACAGATTCTTCTTGGGCTGGGTTTAAAAAGTGATCAGGTCATCAATTATAAAGAGGATAACCTTGCAACAAAACTTTTAAAAGCCAATAATGACCATCCTTTCGATTTCGGAATTGATCTTGTGGGAAATTATATGTCTGAGATCACTGCAGAGGTTTTGAAAATTAACGGTACGTATGCAGATGTAACTGCCCTGATCTCTAAAGACGCGCACGAAATCCTCTTCAATAAAGGAGCCGTGATCATGAATATTTCCAATTATTCCTACAGCATGAACAAAGATTATCAATATTACAAAAGAGGTTTAGAGAACATTTCAAAACTTATTGAGAACGGAATGATCAGCCCGCCAAATTATAAAATCATAGGAAATCTTTCTCTAGATACGGTTTTAAAAGCCCATTCTATTCTTAAAAACAACCAGACTCAGGGTCACAAATTGATCATGAAACATTAAGATATGAATACAATACCAAGACGTGTAATCACAGGAATCAAAGATGGAAAATCTGTCATTATCGAAGATCAGCAGACAAAAAATGTCGTGGAACACCTCGAGAGAAAAACACCTACAAAGCAGAAATTTCCAAAAGTTTCTGCTTCATTATTTCAGGAGTTAATAGACCTTCATGATAATATACTAACTTCCGGTCTTTATCTAGAACAATCCACAAAGGATAGACAGGCTGACCCTTATTTTTAGACAAAGCCAAAGCTAATTCATGAATTCCGGAATTTCCATTCGGCATATACCCAAACTCTTTTCCCTGAAACTCTATCTTTTCTTTCGTTTTTTCGGCTTCAAAATTAACCAGATAAAAGTTTTCATTGATTAAATCCACGGTTTCCCTGTCTTTATTCAATGCATGCTTTTCCATTTTGCAGACCGTGCACCAATCCGTATACAAATGGATTATAATTGGTTTCGGATCTTTTCTCATCAATGTTTCAAGTTCAGAAAAAGTGCCTGTCTTCATCTGAGAGAGATAAAAACAGGGCACTAACATTAAAAATAAAATAAAATTTTTCATTTTAAAGTATATTTTATTCCCAGGAAACCCCTAATCTTCTGCATCGGCGCATATCCATAAGCAGTATCAAAAGTATAATGGTTCGGGTTATTTACCGGATCGTTTACATATTTATCAAATGGATCAAACGGTCTCATCAAAGGATCTTTCGGCGTAAAATTGAATAGGTTTTTCACCCCGCAATATACCTCAAAGCCAGATCTGAAACTTTTTGAAACCTGAATATTGGCCAGAGAATAGAAAGGCGAATATTCAGGACGGTAATCATCCGGCAGTACAGGAAGTCGCATCGGTCCGTAGAATTGTCCTGTAAAATCTACAGTCAGGTCATTCACGAACTTATAGGAGAGATTATAAGTTCCACTCCATTTCGGTGCATGCAGCTGCTGTGATTTTTTGTTTTCCCCATCGAATTTCTGATAAACATCAAGATAGGTCACTCCTAAGTTAAAGCTTAAAGGAAAGCTGAAGCTGAAATCCACATTCAGAGAAGCTCCTCTCGAAATTCCATATCCATTGAGATTGTCATAAATAATTTTATCCGGATCGGTATCAAAATCTCCTACAATCTTATTGCTGAAATAGGTGTAAAATGCGGAGGCATCAAGCTGAAGCATGCGGTTTCCTACCAGAATTTTCCAGATATAATTCAAATTTCCATTGACGGATCTCTCAGGCTTCAGATCCGATTTGATCACTACCTCACGGGAACCGGTCAGTGCAGCGTGATCTTCTGTGAAAAGATTGACCACCCGGAAACCAGTTCCAAAATTGAATCTTAGCGTATGATAAGGATTCGGTGAAAATTTCCATGCCAACCTTGGTGAATGCACTTCATGATGAATTTTATCATAATCAAAACGGTAGCCAACCAGCAAAGTATGCTTTTCATTAATTTCCCACTGATCCTGTACAAAAGCTCCCCAAATCGGAGATTTCATCGGTGCATTGGTGACTCCGTCTCCGGATAAAGTTCCTGGTGTATTATCGTCATAGAATGTTCTCTTGAAAGTAATTCCTCCCGTCAAATCATGATTTCCTACTTTTTTGCTCCAATAGGTCTGGGCAAAAGCCACTTTCTGCAGTGCAGTATACGGATTGTTTCCGTAAAAAGAGTTCTGATCATGATAATTATAAGAAAACTGGGTAACGATATATTCTTTTAAAGGCCACTGGTAGAGTCCAAACACTTCCGCCCTGTTGGTATAAATTCTTTCTCCGTACACATCTCCGCTTCCGCGGTAAGATCTGTCCCACTGCATTTCACCTCCAAAACGGTCTTCATATAAATATCTCAATGCAAAGCTTGCCTGGCGGTTCTCTTTCCTTTTAAAATTCCACTTATTGAAAACAGAAATTCTGCTCTGCAATGCTGCATCCGTGAAATTGTCTTTGTTCTGATCTATCTTTTCTTTAAAGCTGAAATAATTGAGGCTTAATAAAGACGCAGCATTCTTCCCAATATTAAATTTCGTTGAAACATCAAGATTATTCTCACTCCAGGTACTCGTCATCAGATCTATACTTAATTTAGGAGCGGTAAGTGCATTCTTGGTAATGATATTAATCACTCCACCCATCGCCTCAGAGCCGTAAATAGAAGAAGCAGGGCCTTTTACCACTTCAATTCTGTCCACAAGGCTGTTAGGAATTCCGCTTAATCCATATACTGTTGAAAGAGAGCTTACAATAGGCATTCCATCGATCAGGATCATCGTATAAGGACCTTCAAGGCCGTTGATATGGATATCGCCAGTATTACAGACTGAACAATTGAGCTGTGGTTTTACTCCGTTCACCATTGCAATAGCTTCAAAAATACTTGGAGTTGGATTTTTTTGAAAGAACTTCTGGTTATACACCTCTACGGCTACAGGACTTTTTGATCTGCTGAAAGGCTTTATGGTTCCGGTAATGACAACATCTTCAATACTGCTTGTCTTAATTTTTGCTTTAGAAATTATTGTAGAATCGTTATTTATAGTTTTTTTTACACTCAGACTGTCTGTTTCCTGGGAAAAACAAAAGGAAGAGGAAAGAATAAGAGAAAATAATATTTGTTTCATGAAATCAAAATTGTTAGACAAATCTAACAATTATTTTTGAATTACAAAAATCATGATAAATGTTGTTGAAATGAATTCACGAAAAATGATTAAATTTGAGAAACTAGATATAAAAAGTAAAATGAGATATCATCAAGCGGGTAATATCCCACCAAAAAGACATACGATTTTTAAATCGCCGGAAGATAAATTTTACTATGAACAGCTTTTCGGGACAGAAGGCTTTCACGGAATTTCCTCATTGCTCTATCATACACACCGCCCTACACAGATCAAATCAATTGGGCCGGCAAAAGATGTAACTCCAAAGATCGCGGTGGAAAAAAATGTTGCCCCTAGAATGTTCAAGGGAATGAATGTCACGCCCGAAGATGACTTCATGGACAGCAGAAAGATTCTTCTGATGAACAACGACCTGAAAATGGGCTTGGCAAAACCCAGAAAATCCATGGATTATTTCTACAAAAATGCAGAATGTGACGAACTCTTGTATGTTCACCAGGGAACAGGGATCCTGAAAACATTTGTTGGGGACCTGGAATTTGTTACCGGGGACTATCTTATTATCCCGAGAGGAACTATCTACCAGGTAGAACTGAAATCAGAAGACACCGTTTTTTTTGTGCTTGAAAGCCACTCTCCTATTTACACACCGAAAAGATACAGAAATGAATTCGGGCAGCTGTTGGAACATTCACCTTTCTGCGAAAGAGATATGATCGCGCCGGTTTTTAAAGAACCTAAAGATGAAAAAGGAGAATTTTTAATTAAAGTAAAAAAAGAAAACCAGATCACAGATTTCATCTATGCAACACATCCATTTGATGTTGTAGGATGGGACGGATATTTTTATCCTTATAAATTCAATATTAAAAACTTTGAGCCTATTACAGGCAGAATTCACCAGCCACCACCGGTACACCAGAATTTTGAAGGCCACAATTTCGTAGTCTGCTCATTCTGCGCCAGAATGTATGACTACCATCCACTAGCTATCCCGGCTCCTTATAACCACTCGAATATTGATTCTGATGAGGTTTTATTCTATACAGAAGGCGACTTCATGAGCCGTAATCATATAGACCTGATGGACTTTACTCTCCACCCTGGAGGAATTGTACACGGACCTCACCCTGGAGCAATGGAAAGAAGTATCGGCAAAAAATTCACTGAAGAATATGCCGTAATGGTAGATCCTTTCCGTCCGCTAAAAATTACGGAAGAAGCTTTAAAAGTGGAAGATCCTTCCTATAAAACTTCATGGCTGGAAGAGTCAGACAAAACCCTGGAAGACCGTTCTCAGGAATAAAAAATCACTCATAAAAATTTCATTATGTACAATTATATTAGTGCAGAAGAAGCCGTATATACTGTAAAAAGCGGAAACCGCGTATTTTTCCACGGAAGTGCCTGTACTCCGAATTATCTTATTGACGAGCTGGCAAGACAATCTCACCGCCTGGAAAACGTAGAAATGGTTTCCATTACCCAACAGGGAAACGTAGAAATTGCAAAACCTGAATATAAAAACAGCTTTTTTGTGAATTCATTATTCGTATCAACACCTGTGCGGGATGCTGCGAACTCGGACCGGGGAGATTTTGTTCCCGTTTTTTTAAGCGAGATCCCCATTCTTTTCAGAAAAAATATTCTGCCGCTGGATGTTGCTTTGGTGACTGTTTCTCCGCCGGACAGACATGGTTTCTGTACTTTGGGAACCTCTGTAGATGTTGCAAGAGCAGCTGTAGATACCGCTAAACTCATTGTTGCCATTGTCAATCCCTTAATGCCAAGAACGCACGGAGACGGAATGATCCACATCAGCAGGATCCATAAGCTGGTATGGCATGAAGAAGAGCTCCCAACCGTAGATTACGGTTCGAAGGTAGGTCCGGAAGAAATGCTTGTCGGAAAAAATGTGGCAGAACTTATTGAAGATAGATCAACACTACAAATGGGTATCGGAACGATTCCTGATGCCGTATTAAAATGTTTAACCAATCACAAAGATCTGGGAGTTCATACAGAAATGCTTAGTGACGGGGTTATAGACCTGATCAAGAATGATGTAATCAATAATAAGTATAAAGGCTATAATGATAATAAAACCATCACAAGCTTCTGCTTCGGAACAAGGAAACTCTACGATTATGTAGATGACAATACTGTTTTTGCATTCAAAGACGTAAGCGATGTGAACTTCCCGATCAATATTATGAGGAACAAAAAAATGGTTGCCATCAATTCTGCCATTGAAATCGACCTTACGGGACAGGTATGTGCAGACTCCATCGGAACATTGCAGTACAGCGGAATCGGTGGGCAAATGGACTTTATGAGAGGTGCAGCCTTGAGTGAAGATGGAAAACCGATTATTGCCATTACTTCCAGAACCAAAAAAGGAGTTTCAAGGATCGTTCCTTTTCTTAAGCAAGGAGCCGGTGTTGTGACTACAAGAGGACATATTCATTATGTAGTTACAGAATATGGCACAGCTTATTTGTATGGTAAAAATCTCCGCCAGAGGGCTCAGGAACTTATCAGCATTGCCCACCCTGATGACAGGGAAATGCTGGAAAGAGCTGCTTATGAAAGGTTTAAACAGTAAGAAATTTTATATTCTGTTTCTCATGAATATTTTATCATAAGTAAAGCCAATATATTACCAACCACAACAAAGTGGCCCCATAAAAAAATTTTAACATTTGGCAGTGTTTTTGATAAATCCATTCAAAACCAAAGGAAATTGAAAACTATATATAATTCGATTAGAGAAGAAGTTGAAAAGCATTCTAAAGTAAGAAATTCTGTTTTGGGGAATGTGAGTGAATGGAAAAGAAGCCATTATATTATTCTTTCTGAAATTATAAAAGATGAATTGTCTGACGCTGAAGAACTGAAAGGCGGGAAAAAATTTGAAATAGGAAATACAATATCACATGTTACCCTCCAGCGCTTTTTTGAAAATGACTATCAGGACAAAACCCATAATGATCTCAGGTTCTTGAAAACACTGGACAAGATCTGTATATTTTTAGGATACAAAGACTTAAATAATTACATACAGTCCTTACAATTAAAGATCCGGGAAAAAGAACCTCCAGGCAGCCTGGAATTTCTTACAAAAATAGTGTATGATTATTGTGCTACCACATTTGAATTTTACAAGAATTTTCCCGATCATAAACCCGAAGTTTTTAAAGACCTGGTTTTTGACGGATCACCATTTTTAGAAAGAACTTCACAGTTCAGCAGAGAATTGTGTGAAAGGGGCCTTCAGCTCGTGACCAAAAACAACCGTTCAAACTATGAAGTTTTTGATATCCACCTTGTTACTGATGAACCTGACAAAAAAATATTGGAAACTCAGGAATTCTGGAACCTTTTGTTCAAAGTAGGCAAAACCGGTGAAGAACATTTTGTTAACCAGCTTAATACCCAGATCTATTTTATCCGTAAAATAGGCAATGTCTGGAAGATTTGGGACAACTATAATCCTGATGCCGGAAGGCTTAACAGAAAAGTCGAAATAGACAAATAAAGAAAGAAAGCCGTAGAATCTTCTACGGCTTTCATGTTTCGAAAATATTTTTTTCCACTTGTTCTGTGTATGTCAAAGATAACCTTCTAATTCCATTATAAAAGAACTTAAATATACTTAAATGAACTCTTTTTTAACATTATGTTAACTATACTCTGGGAATCAATTCCAGTGATTTTGCTATTTCTAGGATTTTTGTAATTTGCATACATAAAAATAAAAGTAAAAATAGAAATATGTCAACACTTACATTTGCTGAAAAAATCGCTCAAGCTGAGAATTTTTTACCAATCAACGGTACAGATTACATTGAGTTTTATGTAGGAAATGCTAAACAGGCTGCCCATTATTACAAAACCGCTTTCGGTTTCCAGTCTGTTGCATATGCCGGTCCTGAAACAGGAGTAAGAGACCGTGCTTCTTATGTTCTCCAACAAGGAAAAATAAGACTGGTACTAACAACAGGACTTAAATCTGATTCCCCTGTCAGTGAGCATGTAAAAAAACATGGCGACGGAGTGAAAATTTTGGCACTTTGGGTAGATGACGCTTACCAGGCTTTCGAAGAAACTACCAAGAGAGGCGGAAAACCATATTTGGAGCCTGTAACTTTAACGGACGAGAACGGTGAGTTAAGAATGTCCGGAATTTATACGTACGGAGAGACCATCCACATGTTTATCGAAAGAAAAAACTACAAAGGAGCTTTCATGCCCGGATACGAAAAGTGGGAAAGCAACTATAACCCTGAAGAAGCAGGTTTATTATATGTAGACCATTGTGTAGGAAACGTAGGCTGGAACAGAATGATCCCTACTGTAGAATGGTACGAAAAAGTAATGGGCTTCGTGAACATCCTTTCTTTTGATGACAAACAGATCAATACAGAATATTCTGCATTGATGTCTAAAGTAATGTCCAATGGAAACGGATTTGCAAAATTCCCGATTAATGAGCCTGCAGAAGGTAAAAAGAAATCTCAGGTAGAAGAATATCTTGATTTCTATGAAGGAGAAGGTGTACAGCACATCGCTGTGGCTACAAAAGACATCATCCACACCGTAACCGAATTAAAAAAACGTGGGGTAGAGTTCCTTTCAGCTCCACCAGAGGCTTATTATGATATGGTTCCGGAAAGAGTTGGCCATATTGATGAAGATATTAAAAAATTACAGGACTTAGGCATCCTTATTGATCATGATGAAGAAGGATACTTGCTTCAGATTTTCACGAAGCCTGTAGAAGACCGTCCTACTCTATTCTTCGAGATCATTGAAAGACACGGTGCACAGAGTTTTGGTGCCGGAAATTTCAAAGCGTTGTTCGAAGCATTGGAAAGAGAGCAGGAAAGAAGAGGAAATCTTTAATTTAAATATAAAATACCAAGTTTTGTCAGGATGAAGAGTCTTGACAAAACTTTTTTAAAGACACATATTATGAGAAAATTTTTTATCGGAATTTTATTTTTTGGAACATTAGGGCTTAATGCTCAGTATGGAACCCTGAATGAAATTCTTAACCGTCTGGAAGAAAGAAAAGGCATCAATCAGAATCTTGAAAATGTAAATATTGACAATAAGAAGTTCGTCTTTATCAAAGATGCAGAAGATCACACGGAAAGAGACTTTATTGTCATCAAGGGAAAAGAAGCTACTTATGTAGAAGTTTTTGATGACAAAGCTACCGGTGAAAGCAGTTCAAACGTTTTTACAGGAGATATCATCAGGAAAAAGAACATTCTTTCTCTAAGAGCAGATAAACTTGAAAATAAGAAAGTTCCGATGCCTGTAACCAAAACTTTGCTGCTGACCAGGCAGGATAATATCCTGTATCTTATTGACGTTAATACCAAAGACAGATGGATAGATGAAGCCTCTTACTCCAAAAATAAATAATCCCACAGAATCATGATAGCAGATCTTATGGATTCGCTGTCTTATTATTTTAATTTAATTCCAAAAAAATTATGAAATCATTTGTAGAATATTCTTCGGATTCAGACTTTTCTATACATAATATTCCTTTCGGAGTAGCAGTTTTTAATAAAGAATATATCGGATGCTGTACAAGGATCGGGGATCAGGTCGTTGATCTTGCCACTCTCTATGATCTTGGATATTTTGAAAATATTGAAGGATTGGACGATAATGTTTTTGAAGCCTACACCATCAACGAATTCATTGAACTGGGGAAACCTGTAACCAATGCAGTACGTACCAGAATCCAGGAGCTTCTACAGGAAGGCTCAATGTTGTCAAAAGACGAAAAAACCATTGCAGATGCCTTCTACGATCTTGACAAAGTAAAAATGATGATGCCTGTGCACATCCCGAATTACACCGATTTTTACAGCAGCATTGAGCATGCTACGAACGTAGGAAAAATGTTCCGTGACCCAGCCAATGCACTGCTTCCGAACTGGAAACACCTTCCGGTAGGTTATCACGGAAGAGCATCATCCATCGTCGTTTCAGGAACGGAAATTAACCGTCCGAAAGGCCAGACAAAACCTGCAGATGCAGAAAAACCAATTTTCGGGCCAAGCAAGCAGCTTGATTTTGAACTGGAGATGGCCTTTATTCTTAACAGAAACACGGAGATGGGGGAAAGCATTTCTACAAAGGATGCTGAAGATGCAATCTTTGGGATGGTAGTATTCAACGACTGGTCCGCAAGAGATATTCAGGCATGGGAATATGTTCCACTGGGCCCTTTCCTTGCCAAGAACTTTGGTTCATCCATTTCTCCATGGGTAGTTACCCTTGAAGCGCTGGAACCGTTCAGAACAGCTTCTCCAAAGCAGGATCCTGAAGTTTTAGACTATTTAAAATTTGAAGGTGATAAAAATTATGATATCAACCTTGAAGTTTATTTACAACCTGAAAACGGTGAAGAAAACCTGATCTCAGAAAGTAATTATAAATTCATGTACTGGAATATGACCCAGCAACTAGCACATCATACGGTAAACGGATGCAATGTGGAAGTTGGAGATTTGTACGCCAGCGGAACCATCTCAGGAACCGATCCCAAATCTTTCGGATCGATGCTGGAACTGACCTGGAGAGGACAGAATCCTTTACAGCTAAGCAATGGTCAGGAAAGAAAATTCATTGAAGATAACGATACAGTTACTATGAAAGCCTGGGCTGAAAAAGATGGCGTGAGAGTAGGGTTTGGTGAGGTTTCCGGTAAAATTATTCCTTCAATTTAATTCAATTTTAAATAAATAATCCGGATGCTTCGACTTCGCTCAGTATGACATCATTAAAAATTAATTGCTAATAAAAACGGCTAGTATTAAAAATGTCATGCTGAGCGAAGTCGAAGCATCTTTTTACATAATTTGAACACTTAAGTTTAATTGAGTGTTAAAAAACAGAATATGAAAACAGTAATACCCTCCGAATTATCCTCCGTACAGCTCCAGACCATCATGCAGACCGCCGTGTCACCGCGTCCGATCGCATTAGCTTCTACAGTAGATAAAAACGGAACTATCAATTTATCTCCGTTCAGCTTTTTTAATATGTTCAGTACAGTTCCTCCTATTTTGATTTTTTCACCATCAAGGAGAGTACGAGACAATACCACTAAACATACCCTGGAAAATGTTCTGGAAGTTCCGGAAGTAGTGATAGGAACAGTGAATTTTCCAATTGTACAGCAAATCTCTCTGGCTTCTACGGAATACGAAACGGGAGTCAATGAGTTTATTAAATCCGGACTGACTATGAAAGACGCGGATATTGTACAGCCCAAACTGATTGAAGAATGTCCTGTCAATTTTGAATGCAAAGTTTTAGAAGTAAAATCTCTGGGAGATCAGGGAGGCGCAGGAAATCTTGTGATCTGTGAGGTTCAGAAAATCCACATCAGGGAAAAATATCTGAATGAAGCTGGAAATTTAGATCAGCAAAAGCTTGATATGGTAGCCCGTTTAGGAGGCAACTGGTATTCCAGAAGTAATGAAAACAGTCTTTTTGAGGTTCCGAAGCCGCTGGTAACAAAAGGAATCGGGTTTGATCTTCTGCCGGATTCCATTAAATACAGTAAAATATTTACCGGAAATGATCTGGGAATGCTTGCCAATGTAGAAATACTGCCTGCAGGAGATTTCCATGCAGATGAAAATGTTCACATAAATGCTCAGAAATTACTGTTGGAAAGCAGGATTGAAGAAGCCTGGACACTTTTAACAGTATAAACAGTATAATATTCAAAAAAATAAAACCAGCCTTATGTAAGGTTGGTTTTATTTTTTTATTCTTACTGAAAAATCAAATTATTAAACGCAAGGATAAACAAAATTGTTTTCAAGCATCTCTTATCACAATTCAGGTATTAAGTTTTATTCTGTTTACTTTATTTCAAATTTTTATTAATAAAATCGATGCATTTTTCTGTAACAATATTCAGGTTGTGAGGAAGGACTTTTTCAGTCCATGGTTCTTTAGATCCGAACGTATGATCCGCATTTTCAACCAGGAACAATTCTGAATTCGGATTAAGGATATGAAGGTGTTCCGCATTTTTTACACTTACACTTTCATCATTAGTTCCGTGAATGATCAGCACGTAAGCTTTGGCCATTTCTGTCGCTCTTTCCACATCAAAACGGTGAATATTTTTTTCAAAATCCTCATAAAACTGGTAATAGTGAGGCATTTCCTGTTTTGTTCTTCCGTTCAGCACATAGTACACTCCTTCCCTTTTCCAGCTTTCTAAAGCCTCATCTTTTGGGAACCGTTCTAAGGTATCCACACTTGCCAGCGTAATAAGCCCATTGATCCTTTCATCTTCAAATGTTTTGATAATAGAAATCCCTCCTCCTCTGCTGTGTCCTATCAGAATTATCCTTTGATCATCTACATGCTGATCTTTCACAAAATGATCTATTACAACTCCCAGATCGGAAAGTTCTTTTGAATAATTATTGTTCCCAAAGGCCTCCAGATCACCAAAATTGTTCGGATCCTCCACGGTTGTTCCGTTATGCGATGAATTGAATTTTACAAAGAAAAATCCCGCTTCAGCAAACTTTTCCGCCATCAGATTCCATGCTCCCCAGTCTTTATATCCTTTGTAGCCATGAACAAAAATAACCAGCGGTAGTTTTTCGTTCGTTTCAGGGTAAACACCATCAGCCAGAAAATCCCTGGTTTCTGCATTTTCGAGTTTTATATTAAGGCTTTTTATTAATTTCATATCAAATTATTAATTAGTATTCCCAAACAGCGGACCTGTCGGCTATATTCACTTTAACCGAAATATATAAAAAAAAATTTATCTGAAAAAGTGATTCCTTTCCTCAGGAATTGACTGAATAATTATAAAATAACCTTATTTTTGCGGTATGCTGGATTTAAGAACTGTAACTGTCATGCGTTACATTCTTCCTTTAAGAGAGGGAGGATCTCTTCCTGCTTTGGCAGAAGCTGATGATGATTTTAAATATGTACTGAAATTCCGGGGTGCCGGACACGGTGTAAAAATGTTGATCTCCGAACTCTTGGGCGGTAAGATTACGGAAGCGCTGGGGCTGAAAATTCCTGAGCTGGTATTTGTGAATCTGGATGTGGATTTTGGGAGAACTGAAGCCGATGAGGAAATTCAGGACCTGTTGAAATTTTCGGAAGGTCTGAACCTGGGACTGCATTATCTTTCAGGTTCTATCACTTATGATCCCGGCGTAAAGGTTGACCCGCTTCTTGCTTCAAAAATTGTATGGCTGGATGCCTTCATTACGAATATTGACCGTACTTTTAAAAACACCAATCTTTTGATGTGGCATAAGGAACTCTGGGTGATCGACAATGGTGCATCTTTTTATTTCCACCATTCCTGGCAGAATTTCGATACGGCTGCGAAAACCCCTTTCAAATATGTGAAGGACCACGTCCTGCTTCCAAAAGCCAAAATGCTGGATGAAGCCGATCAGTTTGCCCATCAAGTACTGAATGACAAACTATTCAGAGAGATCGTCAATTTAATTCCTGAAGACTGGCTCCACTGGGAGGATGCCGATGAAAGTCCGGAAGAAATCCGCGAGATCTATTTCCAGTTCCTTAAAACAAGGTTAGAAAATTCTCAAATCTTTATAAATGAAGCCAAAAATGCAAGAAGATAAAATATACGAATACGCGGTTATCCGCCTGGTACCAAAAGTTGAAAGAGAAGAGTTTTTCAATATTGGTCTTGTGATGTTTTCCAAAAAAGAGCAATTCATCCGCATGGAGTTTCATCTGTGTCCGGATAAATTCAAACTGATGGACAGTAAAATGGATTTTGAAGATGTCCTGCAAAATCTCGAAAGCTTCCAGAAAATTGCTAATGGTGACAAAGAAGGAGGCCCGGTTGCCCTGATGGAGATTCCGGAACGTTTCCGCTGGCTGACGGCTGTAAGGAGCTCTTCCATTCAGACCTCAAGACCTCATCCTGGAAAATCAAAAGATCTGGAAAAAACGTTTGGTAAACTTTTTGAGGAGTTGGTAGTATAACACTCCACCACAAAAAGTATTCTCATGAAATCATCAACGAACATATCAGTCAACAGGTTTTTTATAAGCCTGTTTTTTATTTTTTCATTAAGCTTGTTTACCCATGGTTATGCACAAAACCAGCTGGAACCCGCAGTAAATAAAAGTATTCTTCTTCCGGAAATAGCAGAAGTGTCTCAAAATATCGTCTACAAAACCAACAAAAAAGGAAACCCGCTCTCCCTGGATATTTACACTCCGAAACAAAGCCAGGTGGGAAATATACCTGTAGTTATCTACGTACATGGCGGCGCATGGGTAAAAGGAAATAAGGCAATCCCGGACGGAAGTTATATTGAAACATTTATCTCCAAACTTCTGGAAAAAAAGTATGCAGTAGTCAGCATTCAATATACCCTTCTGAATGACAGCATTCATTTTCCGCTTCCATTAGAGGACACGAAAGATGCTGTAAGATGGGTAAGAAAAAATGCCTCAAAGTATCATTTTGATCCGGATAATATTGGATTCTTTGGAGCTTCTTCAGGAGCCCATCTTTCCATGCTTGCTGCGTATACACCCGATAATGAGTTTCCGGGCAGTCCGGAACTTGCCTCCTATTCTTCAAAAGTAAATTATGTAGTAGATCATTATGGCCCCGCAGATATGAATAAGCTGCTTCATACCCGGCTTGGAAAAGTTCCGGTATTCTTTTTCGGGCTGGCAGCAAAAAAAATCGTGGATCTCAGAACAAATCTTGTACAGGGTTTGTCTGGTTATGATATTAAAAAAGACAAAAAGAAAGCAATAGAATATTTTAAAACTATTTCTCCCGTCACCTATGCTTCAGGGGGCGTTCCCACTCTTATTGTCCAGGGAAATAAAGATAAAGTGGTTCCGATGAATCAGTCTAAAAAGCTCCACAGAAAACTAAAAAGAGAAAATATTCAAAATAATCTGATCATCGTTGAAGGCGGCATGCACGGTTTCAAAACTACCGATAAAAGCTATATGGACAAACTTACTGATCAGATGGTGGATTTTATTGAATCTCAACGAAAATAGAACCATATACATTTCGAAACAAAAAATGAATTAATAAATTCAAAATCAATTAAATAAATTAATTAAAAGAGTGCATTAGTATTAAATTGCTAGATTACTATACATTTGATTATTTTTTATCAATAAATAATTAACTTGGCTTTTGTTTAAATTATTCTTAACAAACGTCCAATATTTTTAATTATTCATGCTTAAAAAACAGATGATATGGATTTTCTGAATAACACCAATGCACTCACCCTGATCTTCGTATCGATACTGATCTTCGCGATTGCCTATCGCTTTTATGGTATTTTCATTGCTAATAAAGTACTACGCCTCAATGATAATAATACCACTCCGGCCGTAGAATTTGCTGATGGTAAAGATTATGTAGCAACCAATAAAAATGTTCTGTTCGGGCACCATTTTGCGGCTATTGCTGCTGCAGGACCATTGGTTGGGCCTGTACTTGCTGCCCAGTTCGGTTATCTTCCCGGCGCATTATGGATCCTGATCGGGTGTGTACTTGGTGGCGGTGTTCATGATATGGTAGTTCTGTTTGCTTCTGTACGACACAAAGGGCAAAGCCTTGCTACCATTGCATCCAAAGAAATCGGGAAGGCTACGGGAACGGTTGCCGGCTTCGCTATTCTATTTATATTAATCCTTACGCTGGCTGGTTTGTCACTTGCTTGTATCAATGCGATGCATGAAGCTTCATGGTCTCTTTTTACTGTTGTAATCACAATGCCTATCGCAGTGATCATGGGCCTTATCATGAGATACAGAAAAAACAGTGTGCTTTTTGCCAGTATTTTAGGTGGTATTCTTTTGGTAGCCGGAATTATTGGAGGGCATAGCCTGATGCAGAATGAAACGATGAACAACCTGTTTACCTGGGATATAAAAACGATTTCCATTGCAATTCCTCTTTACGGTTTTCTGGCTTCTGTGCTTCCTGTATGGCTGCTTCTGGTACCCAAAGATTATCTTTCAACTTACCTGAAAATAGGGACAATCATCATGTTGGCTTTAGGGGTTATTGTTATTCATCCAACGATCCAGATGCCTGCTCTCACTGAATTCGTAAATGGTGGCGGACCTGTTATAGGCGGGCCTGTACTTCCTTTTATTTTTATTGTTATTGCATGTGGTGCTATTTCAGGTTTCCATGCAGTTATTGCAACGGGAACTACTCCCAAAATGCTCAATAAAGAAAGAGAAATCCTTTTTGTAGGCTACGGAGCTATGCTTGTAGAAGGTTTTGTGGCTTTAATGGCTTTAATCGCAGCTTGTACCCTCATGCCAGGTGATTATTTTGCCATCAATACTCCGAAAGAATCCTATGATGCTTTTCTTGCTGCACATCCATCACTGCATGGTGTAGATATAGATTACTATTCTCAAAAAATAGGCATTGAGCTCCATGGAAGAACAGGTGGTGCCGTGTCTTTAGCCGTTGGAATGGCTCATATTTTCAATAAAATACCATACATGGACCAGCTGACTGCGTACTGGTATAATTTCGCCATCATGTTTGAAGCTGTATTTATCCTTACTGCCATTGATGCAGGAACAAGAGTAGGCCGTTTCTTTTTACAGGAAATGTGGGTTCAGTCATTCCTAAGTTCAATGATAAGAATTGGGTTCCCGGAATTATCATCAGCAGCCTTTTATTTACTTTTGCATGGGGCTATCTGGTATTTACAGGGAATGTAAGCAGTATCTGGCCGCTGTTTGGAATCAGTAACCAGCTATTGGCAGCCTGTGGACTGATCGTCTGTACAACAATGCTGATTCGGATGAAAAGAGGTAAATATGCCTTATGCTCTGCAATTCCCGGGGTTTTTATGGCCGGAATCACTTTTTGGGCCGGATACATTCAGGTGACAACAATCTATCTTCCGAAAGGACAGTATCTGCTAGCAGCCTTAGCAGCAACAGCCATGATCCTGATGCTCATTGTATTTATAGGAGCTTTCATCAAATGGTACCACCTTCTGCAGATCAAAACAACAGAGATTGATTACTATGGAGAACCTGTAAAAGAGCTTGTAGAAAGGTAATTAAGATAAATTCATATAAAGCAAAACAGTCCGGATGATCCGGACTGTTTCATTTACTAATTATTGATTTTTTGACATGTTAATAATGAAACAAGGGCATTTCATTCAGCAAAGTAAGGCCAATATATTTCCCTGTATTGCTTGCCAATACCTTATCCCAAATTCAGGTTATTTAAAAATTGAAGTTAAGTCTTGTGAACACATATCTTCCGTTTTGACCAAACTGAGAAGTTGAGCGGGAATAGATAAACTGGTCATTGTTCGTGGAAGCCGCCAGGTTTTTATCAGGATAAATATCAAAAAGATTATTTACGCCTACAGTCAGTCCTACATTTTTTGTAAACTGGTAAGCCAGTGAAAGGTCGGTAATGATCTTGTCTCCGATCTGCTGATGTTCATTGAACCCGGCAAACCCGTCCCCGTTGGCATCAATAACATCTGCTCCTGTTACTTTTCCGAAATAGGTGTTTCTAAGATAGATGCTTGCATTTTTCCATGAAAGTGTATGCGATAAACTTGCTTTTACCCTTGGAACGGCTTCTTCCAGATATACTCTTGATTTTTCTGAAAAATAGATTTTTTCAAGGTTCGGAGACTGTAAAAGTCCTGAAGAATGGATATCCCCAACTTTCTTGGTCTCACTGATATTAACCGCGAAATTATTATCAAGCTTAACTCCTGAAAATCTTGCATTATGGGAAATCACCACATCCACTCCTTTTGTTTCCGTATCAATGGCATTGGTAAAGAACTGTGCTCCATTAACTCCCTCGGCATCAAAAGCAGCCTGTGCTGCAGCCGGAACATCTGATCTTAAGAACTGATCCGTAAGAATGATCCTGTTGTTGATTCTTGTAAAATATCCGTCTGCAGTAAAAGTAAGTCTTGCAGAAGGAATTCTGTAGGTAAATCCTACACTGGCAGATTTGGAAGTTTCCTGCTTCAGTTTTGGCATTTCCAGTAAGCCTGCAATTTGTGAATCATTGCTGAATGTTCCCACTTCCAGAAGCTGACTGTTCGTAAAAAGAGTTGACGTCACATTATAATATATCTGATGGATGGAAGGTGCTCTGAACCCTGTAGAACCAGCCAGTCTCACATTAAAATCAGGAGCTACTTTTATTCTTGAAGCCAGTTTATAATTAAAGGTAGATCCGAAATCCGAATAATTCTCGTATCTCGCTGCAGCATCAACCAATAGCCAGTTGGTAAAATTGAATTCAACATCTGCATAAGCTGCCACCGCCTGTCTGTTTTTATCTACAGCATTAACAGGACGGAAACCTCCGAAAACCTGCGAACCTCCGGGAAGTGCATTTCCAAAGAAATCCGTTGCTCTGGGGCTGGTATTATTCCACACATTTCCTGCAGCATCATAAGTTGCGTAAGACGCTTGCTCACCCTGCGTTATTTTAAAATTCTCATAACGGTGCTCTGCTCCGAAAGCCACATTAATTCCACTCCAGACATCATATTTTTTAGAAAAATCTAAATTGATGGTGTTCTGGGAAAACCTTAAACCTCCTGCATCAAACTCATCGGGAGAAGCAAAACGTAATGAAGTATTTCCAGTGTTACTGATATTATAAGTAAATGAATTCTGTCCGAATGTATTACTTAAATCAATATTCCAGCCGTCCCAGTTTCCTTTTATCCCGGCTGAAAGCGATAAATCCTGGATATCCGTTCCAATCTGCGGAAGATAACCGTCCAAATACAAACCTGTAAAGGTTCGGCTTTGATTCGGCTTTCTGTAGAAACCTCCTGAACTTCCGTGTCTGAAGCTGTAGCCGCCGAAAGAATACACTTTCCAGTTGTCATTAATTGGAACTTCAATATTGGCAAAAAGCTGGTGGTTGTTCAGCTTTGACTGTCCTACCTGCATATTGAAATCTTTTCTGCTCAATCCTCTGTAAGCCAGTTCCTGATCGGTAAAGTCGTCCTTCAAAAGTCCTTGTAAAGCACCAATGGTATTAGCTCCCTGGATTTGATTCTGAAGTTCCGGAGAAAAATAGCTTACTCCCTGAGCATACTGATGAATATAATTAATGAGCTGCTGAGAATTGGGCACATTGTTAATATTTGAAAAGAGAGAAGAAAGGTTTACCCCATCATTCTGAGCCCGTTTTTCAATCGCATTGTACGCATTATAAATTGCTCCGCTTTCAGCACCGGCCCTGAAAGTAGGATTCCTGAACTGTGAAGACCATGTGATGTTATAAAAACCACCTTTATTTCCTATTTTATTGCCGTAATTTAGGTCTACCTGGATATTCTGCCCGTCAAAATCTCCCGTATGGTCATTTGCTGTTGGGGTTAAATTTCCGCCATAGCTTACCTGCCCTGTCAGTTTACCAATATCTTTTTTCAGCTCAAGGTTGATAACACCTGCGATAGCATCTGATCCATACTGAGCAGAGGCACCGTCACGCAGCACTTCAATTCTGTTTAATGCAAAAGAAGGAATCGAGTTCAAATCGGTTCCTACCGTTCCTCTTCCCGGTGTTCCGTTCACATTGACCAATGCTGAAGTGTGTCTTCTTTTTCCATTTACTAAAACCAGCACCTGATCCGGACCTAATCCCCTCAGCTGAGCCGGATCCAAATGATCTGTCCCATCCGAATTGGTCTGAATGGTAGAGGTGAAAGACGGCGCTATAGCGTTCAGAATTTGTCCTATACTTGACTGTGGAAGAACTACAGATGATTCTTTTATATTGAAGACATCCACAGGAACCGGGCTGTCTGTTTTGGACCGGGCACCGGCTCTTGAGCCCAGCACCACGACTTCTTCTACAGTATTGGTTTTCACGCTGTCTTTTTCTTTTTCCTGCCCGAAAGCATATGTTCCGAGGAAAAACAGAACAGAAGCTGATAAAATAGTCTTTTTATTTTTCATACCCTTACATCAATTTTATAGTTTATGTTTTTTGAGTGGCAAATGTAGAATAATTTTATTAGTCTACAAAAATAATAGACTTTTGTTTTATGAAAATTTAAGATAGTTTCAGTCTATTACTGCTGTTCTAAATGAATGACATTAATTTTTTCATAAATACTATCAACATTCAAAATAAATTTGAAAACATTAGTGCTATTTGTGTTTGAATAAAAAGAACCCCAAATGAAATCTTTTATATGTTTTCTATTATCAAAAACCATAAGTTTATTTTTTTTCAATTTTATCACAAAGGAAGACAAAGATTGTACTATGTAACTTTTTAAGAAAGACAAAGCCGCTGCGCTTATTTTAAGAAATACAACAGTAGAAATACCCTCGTCTTACATTGAGAAGTCTACGCCTTTGTTTATCTTAATAATAAGATTCGAAGAAAAATAAATCTTTGCCTTTGTTATAAAAAATCAATAAAAAACGGACTCCAAAAGTGGAATCCGTTTTACAATATTATCATCAGCTTTTTCACTGAAAAATTAACTGTTATATTTTTGTAAGCTTTGCATATTTTAGAATAAGGTTTTTCTCTCCTTCATGTATGAAAATTACTTTCGCTTTGATATTCTGAGGATCCGTACCATCCAGGAAAGAAACTTCCCCGATTCCGAAACGGTCATGTCTTACCTTGTCTCCTACCTCGATATCCTGTGAAGAAGCTCCGCTTGGATTGATAATTTTCGCTGTGCTTACAGGTTTCAGTTTTCTGACTTCCGGTGCAGGTTTTGAGCTGTCCCCTTTTTCAATCGTTTTCTTTTCAACCCGTCTAAATGCTTTTTGTTCGGAAGGATGCTCATCAAAAATATTGGACTTGATTCCTGTATTATTAATGAACCTCTTTTCCAGGGCCGGGTTCAGGAATTCAATATATTCATCATCAATTTCACTTAAGAATCTTGATGGTTCTGCATCCGTAATTTTCCCCCACTGAAAACGCGAAACGGCATAAGAGAAAAACACCTGCTTTTCAGCTCTTGTCAGTGCTACATAGAATAAACGTCTTTCTTCTTCCAGATCCTCCCTTGTTGCTGAGCTCATAAAGCTCGGAAAAAGGTTTTCTTCAAGGCCCACAAGATGTACCACGGGGAATTCAAGACCTTTGGAAAGGTGAATGGTCATTAAAGAAACCATATCTTCATCCGTATTCTTATCCTGGGTATCGGCAGAAAGGGCAATATTTTCAAGGAAGTTCGGAAGGCTCGGATCTCCGTCTTCCAGCTGCATCTGCTCTTCAATGAACCCCTGCATAGAGTTCATCAATTCCTGTACGTTTTCTACCCGGGAAATTCCTTCAGGAGTCTGATCGTCTTTTAAGAATTTGATGAGTCCACTGCGCTTGGCAACTTCCATGGCTACACTGTAAGCTGTATCAGTTTTCAGTAATACCTGGAAGGCTTTGATCATGGACCAGAAATCATTCAGTTTGGTTAAAACACCGTTGTTTAAGCCCAACTGCTGCGCATACATCGGCAGATTACCCAATACCTGTGAAATGGTTACATTATGGGAATCCGCAAAAACAATCAGTTTATTCTGCGTGGTTTCTCCAATTCCTCTTGTCGGGTAATTTATGATCCTCATCAGTGCCTCCGAATCATTTTCATTAACCAGAAGACGCAGATAGGCAATAAGATCTTTCACCTCCTTTCTCTGATAGAACGAAAGTCCTCCGTAAACTTTGTACGGGATATTTTTACGTCTCAGCGCGTCTTCAAATGCTCTGGTCTGTGAATTGGTCCTGTATAAAATTGCAAAATCACTGTACTTCCTCTGATCAGTGTTTCTGAGCTCCCAAATGTTTCCGGCTACGAAATTTGCTTCATCAGCATCGGAAAGTGAACGGTATATTTTGATCTTGTCTCCTTCTTCATTATCACTGAAAACATTCTTTTTAAACTGCTGTAAGTTTTTCGCAATGACAACATTAGCTGCATTTACAATGTTCTGAGTCGAACGGTAATTCTGCTCCAGGGAAACGGTTATAGCATCAGGATAATCCTTCTTAAAGTTCAGGATATTATAAATGTTCGCACCACGGAAGGAATAGATGGACTGGGCATCATCCCCTACCACGCAGATATTTTCAAATTTTGAAGCCAGCGCTTTTACAATAAGATATTGGGAATGGTTGGTATCCTGGTACTCATCTACCATAATATACCTGAACCTGTCCTGATATTTAGCCAGCACTTCCGGAAAACGGGTCAGTAATTCATTGGTTTTCAAAAGTAAATCATCAAAATCCATAGCTCCGTTTTTGAAGCATGCTTCCACATATTTCTGGTAAATCTTCCCGATGAATTTCATATTGGCTTTTTCATCAGCTTCCATAAGCTCAGGATTGTTGAAATAAGCCTTTACTGTGATCAGATTGTTTTTGTATGTCGAAATTCTTGCCTGAACTTTTTTAGGCTTATAAAGATCGGCATCGATGTTCATGTCTTTAAGTACTTTCCTGATGACATTCAGGGCATCCTGCTGGTCATAGATGGTAAAATTGGAAGGATAGCCCAGATAATGACCTTCAATTCTCAGGATTCTTGCAAAAACAGAGTGAAAAGTTCCCATCCATAAGCTTCTTGCGTTACTGTCTCCCACTACTTTCGCGATACGGTCTTTCATTTCGCGGGCGGCTTTATTGGTAAATGTCAGGGCCAGAATATTGAAAGGGTCAATTCCGTTGTGGATCAGGTGGGCAATACGCATGGTAAGCACACGCGTTTTTCCGGAACCAGCTCCTGCAAGTACCATCAAAGGTCCCTGTAGAGAGGTAACGGCTTCATATTGTGATTCATTGAGTCCTTTCAGATAATCCATACTGCAAAAAAATTTGGGAACACAAAATTAATGTATTCAAAGGACAATTCAAATTATGAATTTGATTTATAAAAAGTAAAAAAATTGAGATACCCATTCTGCCGGATCAGAACAGGCTAACCGGTACTATTTTCATGATCATCCAAGTGTAGAGGAAATATGTAACAAATATGGTGTTTTTGCTACTAATTGATACAAAACAATTTCTATTTTATGAAAAAGCGACTTCTTTCTGTTGCGGCGGCATCTTTCTTTGGAATGGTTCTGAATGCGCAGCAAATTAAATTTGAAGAGTATGATCTTCCAAATGGTCTTCACGTAATTCTTCATCAGGACAATTCTGCTCCGGTAGTTACCACAAGTGTAATGTACCATGTAGGAGCAAAGGATGAAGTAAAAGGAAGAACGGGTTTCGCACACTTTTTCGAACATCTTCTGTTTGAAGGAACCCCAAATATCAAAAGGGGTACATGGATGAAAATTGTTTCTGCAAACGGAGGACGAAACAATGCCAATACATCAAACGACAGAACCTATTACTATGAAACTTTCCCATCCAACAACGAACAGCTGGGACTATGGATGGAAGCTGAAAGAATGCGTCACGCTATCATCAATCAAATAGGAGTAGATACTCAGAGAGAGGTTGTAAAGGAAGAGAAAAGACTGAATATGGATAACAGGCCGTATGGAAATCTTTTAACAGCTATTCTTAATAATTTATTTACCAATCACCCGTATAACTGGCCTACGATCGGTTCTATGGCAGATTTGAATTCTGCAAAACTGGAAGAGTTCCAGGCTTTCTATAAAAAATACTATGTTCCCAACAATGCAACATTAGTGGTTGCAGGAGACATCAAACCTGAGCAGACTAAAAAATGGATCCAGGAATATTACGGAGGAATCCAAAAGGGAACAATTTATCCTAAAGATTTCCCGAAAGAAACACCTATCACTCAGGAAAAAGAAGTAACGGTTACTGATGCGAACATTCAGCTTCCTGCGTATATTTTTGCGTACAGAACTCCTGCCAATAAGGAAAAAGATGCTTATGTTCTTGACATGCTTTCTTCTTATCTGAGCAACGGTAAATCTTCTGTTTTATATAAAAAATTAGTTGACCAGGACAAAAAAGCGCTTGCTGTACAGGCTTTCAGCCAGGGTCTTGAAGATTACAGTATTTTCGCATTTTTCGCAATCCCGATGGGACAGACTACGAAACAGACTTTACAGGCTGATATTGATGCTGAAATCAAGAAAGTTCAGACCAGCCTTATCTCTGATGAAGATTATCAAAAATTGCAAAACCAATATGAAAATCAGTTTGTAAATGCCAATTCAAGCATCGAGGGAATTGCTGCTTCATTGGCAACCAACCATGTATTGATGGGTGATACTAATTTAATCAATAAGGAAATCGACATCTACAGATCTATTACGAAGCAGGATCTGCAGAACGCAGCGAAGAAATATCTGAATTCTAATCAAAGGGTAATTATCAATTACGTTCCTGAAAAAAAGTAATCATTTAAAACTCAGGTTTGAAATATGATTATTAAAAATTAAATTTTTACAAATGAAAAAGCAATTAACATATATAGCTGCAGCGTTTTTATTCGCAGGAACGGTTTCAGCACAAAAAATTGATCTTAATGCAATGCCAAAACCGGGCCCCACGCCTGCGATCAACATTGCGAAACCAAAAACTTTCCAGCTGAGCAACGGCCTTACGGTAATGGTTGTGGAAAATAATAAATTACCGAGAGTAAACACTACTCTTTCTATGGACACACCGCCTTTCCTTGAAGGAAATGTAGCCGGGGTAAGCTCAATCATGGCTGAGCAGTTTGAAAACGGAACTACGAATCTGAGCAAAGAGGATTTTAACAAAAAAGTAGATTATCTGGGGGCTAATTTAAGCTTTTCTTCCAATGGTGCTTTTGCCAATTCTCTTTCAAAATATTTTCCTGAAGTATTGGGCTTAATGGCAGATGCCATCATTAATCCAAAGTTCTCTGCGGAAGAAATTCAAAATTCAAAAGAACGAGCTGTAGAAGGATTGAAATCTGAAGAGAAAAATGCCTCTTCTATCGCTTCTAAAGTTTCCAATGCATTAATGTACGGTAAAAATACAGCCAGAGGTGAATTTGAAACCGTGGAAACGATCAATAAAATCCAGTTAACTGACGTACAAAACGTTTATAAAAAATATTATACTCCTGATAATGCTTATTTAGTGATTGTTGGTGATGTAAAATTTGACAAGGTAAAATCGCTGGTAGAAAAAGCTTTCAGCGGATGGAAAAAAGCCAATACCCCTGTGACACCTCTGGAACAGGCTTCCAATCTTGCTAAAACAGAGATTAATGTGGTAGATGTTCCTTCTGCTGTACAGTCTGTGGTTTCGGTGAACAACCTGAACAATCTTAAAATGAAAGATCCGAACTACTTTGCTGCTACAATGGCCAATTATATCTTAGGCGGAGGCGGTGAAGCGAGACTTTTCATGAACCTCCGTGAAAAGAACGGATTCACTTATGGTGCTTATTCTAGTATGAATGCCGGTAAATATTCTTCTGACTTTTCAGCTGATGCAAGTGTGAGAAATGAGGTTACGGATAAAGCGGTTAAGGAATTTATGAATGAGCTTAATGCTATTTCTACCGTAAAACCAGAAGAACTGGAAAATGCCAAGGCTAAGCTGAAAGGATCTTTCATCATGTCTCTGGAGAAGCCGGAAACAATTGCCAAATTTGCTTTAAACCAAAAGGTTCAGGATCTTCCGTCTGATTTTTATACCAATTATTTAAAATCAATTGATAAAGTAACTGCCGCTGATATTTCCAATGCAGTAAAATCTACCATTTTACCCAATCAAAGCAGAATTTTCATTGCCGGTAAAGCTTCTGATATTTCTGAAGGACTTGAAAAACTGGGCTATCCTGTAAAATATTACGATAAAGAAGCCAATCCGGTAGCAAAGCCGACTGCACAAAAAGCTGATGCCAGTGTAAGTGTCGCTTCTATTGCTGATAAATACATCAATGCAATTGGAGGAAAAGCAAATCTTGCAAAGATCTCTTCTTACACAATGAACGCTTCGATGTCTATGCAGGGACAGAATATTGATTTTAAAATCATAAAAGCTCAGGGCGGAAAGGAACTTACATCAGTTACTGCTATGGGACAGGTTGTTCAGAAGCAGGTTTTCGATGGAAAGCAGGGATATTCTGAGCAAATGGGACAAAAAACACCTATAAAGCCGGAACAAGTTGCTGAAAAACAGAAAAATACTGAGCTGTTTGAAGAATTAGGTTTTGCAAAATCATCAGATTATAAAGTAGCCGGAATTGAAAAAATCGGCGGTGAAGATTCTTACGCTGTAAAAGGTAATAATGTAACATATTACTACAGTGTTGCTACGGGATTAAAAACAGGAGAAACCAGAACTGCAAAAGCGCAGGGACAGGAAGTAACCATCCCGACTACTTTCTCTAATTACAAGGATGTAAATGGTGTGAAAATGCCATATACGATCTCAATAAATCAAATGGGCATGGACATGGTAATGAATGTAAAATCATACGAAGTGAACCAGGCTAAAGATTCTGATTTCAAATAAAGAATAGTCTTTTTCATAGAAAAAACGGCAGCAGGCGCTGCCGTTTTTATTTTTATAACATTTACCTTGATCTTCTTTGCCATTCGGTAAAAAAAGATTAAATTTGCCCATTCAAAAAGATATCAGAATTAATGGATACTATATTTACACTATTGATGGTTCTTGTTATGATTGCCAGCATCTTATTGGTAATCATCGTTATGGCTCAAAATCCTAAAGGAGGAGGCCTTTCCAGTACTTTTGGAGGTGCATCACCTGCACAATTCGGAGTACAGAGAACCAATGATTTCATGGAAAAAGCAACATGGACTCTGGGCGCAGTAATCATCGTTCTTATCCTTATAAGCGTTGTGATTACAGGTAAGCCTACAGCAGCAGCTCCTACACAGCAGCAGCCAGTGAAGAAAGAAACTACAGCTCCGGCTAAGCAATCTGCTCCAGCGGCTACGACTACTACTCCGGCTCAGACACCTGTAGCTCCGGCAAAATAATAACAGATTTATCTTATATAAAACAAAAGCAGTTCAAATTGAACTGCTTTTTTATTTTAGCTTGATCTTCTCGATCTTGTGACGAAGCTTCAGTCCCGCCTTTAAAAACGAATACTGCATGGGCTTGGATTCTCTGTAGTATTTATCGATAAAGATCTGCATGGCTCCATAAAACCGGTCAAGATATACCCCATCTTTAATGGTACTTTCTCCTTTATGATGAAGAAGGGAAGCCTTTCCGTAATAATAGTTTTTATAACCGTTTCTCAATAGCGTATAGCACAGATCTATATCTTCCCCATACATAAAATAAGCTTCATCCAATCCTCCAATTTTTTCGTAGACTTCTCTTCTTATCAATAAAAAAGCTCCGGTAACCACATCCACTTCTGCAACTGCATTTTCATCAATATCACTTCTGTAATAGGATTTTGAGTTGCTTCTCTTAAAATTCGTAAACAGTTTTTCAAAAGAATTGAACATATCCGGAATGGAACGTTTACTTTCAGGCAGAAAATTTCCCTCTGCATCATGCATCTTTACTCCAAGGCATCCGAAATCCGGCTTAGAATCAGCAAAATCCAGAATATCTTTTATATAAAATCCTTCCAGTTCGGTATCCGGGTTCAAAAGAAGAACATATTCTCCCGTTGCTGTTTTTATCGCTTTATTATTGGCAACAGCAAAACCTTCATTGTGTTCGGAGGATATAAAATGTACTTTAGGAAATTCCGGAATGAGATCGCTCCAGGAAGCGTCAGTAGATGCATTGTCTATAACAATTACCTCATAATTCTCTCCTCCCGCATATTTTTGGATGGACAGAAGACAGTTTTTCAGCAGCCTGGTTACATTATAATTGACAATGATTATCGACAGCTTCATATTAATCCTTTTCGTTGTATGGCAACCTGTTAATAATAGATCTTCCCAAAGATACTTCATCTGCATATTCCAGCTCATCTCCTACTGAGATTCCTCTGGCAATGCTTGAAAAACTGACATTAAAATTTTTAAATTTTTTGTAGATATAATAAGCTGTGGTATCTCCTTCCATGGTAGCACTTAGCGCAAAAATAAATTCTTTTACACCACCCTCATTCACTTTTCTTTCAATACTCGGTATATTCAGCTGATTGGGTCCAACGCCTTCCATGGGTGATATTTTCCCACCTAAGATCAGATATTTCCCTGTAAACTTTCCTGTATTTTCAATAGCAATTACGTCACGTACATCTTCAACGATACAGATAAGCTCTCTGTTCCTTTTTTCATTGCTGCAGATCTCACAAACATCAAAATCTGAGAAATTATGACATTCTTTACAGTATTTTATTTCGTTAACAAGGTTAATTAATGAGTTTCCAAGGCCTATCGCTCTGGAACTGGGTTGTTTTAACAGATGCAGTGCCAATCTCAAAGCTGTTTTTCTCCCTATTCCGGGCAGTCCTGAAATTTCGTCTACGGCTTTTGCTAAAACTTTACTAGGGTAATCCATAGATACAAAAATAAGGAATATTGTTGAGAATTGAAGGGGTTTATGAGTTGGGGAGTCGGAGTGTTTTTAGAGGTTTGAGTTGCAAATATTGAATACTGAATAAACAAAAATCTGGCAGCTCCCGGAGCCTCGCACTCCATATTTCGTGAATGACATCCAGAATCTTGATTCTTCACTCTTAGTTCCCGATTCTAAAAAAACCTCTATCTTTGGGGTTCTAATATGAAAAAAATAAACTAATGGTACTTAAAAACCTAAATTATCCACTGGATTTCAAATTCAAAATCTCTACTTTATCGAGTGACTTCAATATTACTGATAAAGACGGAAACTATGTAGCGTATGTTCGTCAGAAAATGTTCAAGCTGAAGGAAGATGTTATTGTTTTCAATGACGAAAGCAAATCTAAGGAGCTTTTCAGGATCAAAGCCAATCAATGGATTGATTTCAATGCGTCTTATTCTTTAAATGACCTTATTGACAACAAAAATTACGGAAGACTGGCAAGAAAAGGGATGCGTTCACTCTGGAAATCCACTTACGATATTCTGGATTCAAACGACCAACCCAAATTCACGGTCGCAGAGGATAATGCATGGACAAAATTCTTTGACGGCATGGTGAGTGAGATTCCGATTATAGGGATGTTTACAGGATATTTTCTTAATCCTGCCTATACTGTAAGAGGTATCGACGGAAAGGAATATTTTAAACTTAAAAAAATGCCTTCTTTCTTCGGAAGAAGATTCCAGCTTGACAGAGTGATCGATATTGATGACGAAGACGAAAGTTTAGTAATCTTATCATTACTGATGATGGTTCTTCTGGAAAGAGCAAGAGGTTAAACGTAAAAAACCACAAACAATGAAATATCTAATCATTTTCTTTTCAGCACTTCTTTTGACCGCCTGTAAAAAAGACAAGGAAACCGTTAAGGATAGTGCTTCAACAGATTCTTTAACCATTGCGAAAGATTCTGCCAAAACAGGAACAGCATCAGGAAAAATACGGGTTGACATCATTCCCTTTCCAAAAGAGATCAAAGAATGTTCATGCTATTTTGCAAGAAATAAAGCTGATTTTGAAGCAGAAAAATACATCTATGCTGATGATGCAGGAAAAACAGCTTATATGCAGCTGGACGGTAAAAGATTAGCAATGAATCTTATTTCGTCAAGCGACATGGAAGTTGACGAAGAATTGACGAAAGAAATTGAAAGCGACAATTACAAGATTTCTGTAAAAGGTAAAAAAATAAAAAGCGAAGAGGCTTTATTATTTGAAGGTACCCTGACGATTGAAAAACCGGACGGCACTGTAGAAACAATTCCTATTTATGGGGAATGCGGATGTTAAAAATAATAGAGCTAAAAAATAAATTTACCTCTATACTCTTTATAAAAAATGCTTCCGGATTCACGGAAGCATTTTTTATTTTGTAATTTTGATAAAAATAAAATTTCATGGAATTATCTAATATAGAACCGCAGATTATCTGGAAGAATTTTTCCAAATTAAATGCGGTTCCAAGACCATCTAAAAAAGAAGAAAGAGTGATTGCTTTCATCAAAGAATTTGGCGAAAACTTAGGGTTGGAAACTACGGTAGATGAAGTAGGGAACGTCATCATCAGAAAACCAGCCACTGCCGGAATGGAAAACCGTAAATCTGTTGTTCTTCAGTCGCACCTGGATATGGTATGCCAGAAAAACAACGATGTTAATTTTGACTTCGATACAGAAGGAATCAAAATGGAGGTAGATGGAGATTGGGTAAAGGCAAAAGGAACAACTCTGGGTGCTGATAACGGTTTAGGAGTGGCTACCATTATGTCAATCCTTGAAAGTTCAGATATTCCACATCCTGCTATGGAAGCTCTTTTTACGATTGATGAAGAGACGGGAATGACAGGCGCGTTAGGTTTAAAGCCGGGGCAACTGACTGGAGAAATCCTATTAAACCTTGATACGGAAGAAGATGATGAAATTGATATTGGCTGTGCCGGAGGTGTAGATGTAACCATTACTCAAAATTATGGAACAGAAGCAGCAAAAGGACAGATTATAAGAATTGAAGTTAAAGGCCTTCAGGGAGGACATTCAGGAATGGATATTCATAAAGGTTTCGGAAATTCCAATATTATTCTGGGAAGACTTCTTTACAGTGGCTTAGCTAACCAGAATATTCAGTTGGTAACGGTTGACGGCGGCGGCTTGAGAAATGCCATTCCAAGAGAAGCTACGGCACTTATTTCTGTGAGAAATGCTCAGGAATTTATTGAAACGGCTACAGCTCTTAAAAAAGAAATTTTAGAAGAATTTGCTACAGTAGAACCTGGTATCCATATCAATATTGAAAATTCTACGACTTCTGACAAAGCTGTTTCCGAAGAAGATTCCAGGAAGATTATCCTTGCTTTAAAATCTCTTCACAATGGGGTTTACAGAATGAGCCCGGACGTAAAAGATCTTGTGGAAGCATCCAACAATGTAGCCAGAGTAGAATTAAAAGGCGGTGAGCTTAAAATCTTAAACTTAACCAGATCATCTGTGGATTCATCTAAATATTCGGTAGCAGAACAGTTAAAATCTGTGGCAGAATTAGCCGGAATGAATGTTGAATTCAGTGGTTCTTATCCTGGATGGAAACCAAAACCGGGTTCTGAGATTGTACAGCTGATGGAAAAAATCTACACAGAAAAATTCGGTGAAAAGCCTCATGTGGTAGCTTGTCACGCAGGACTGGAATGTGGGATCATCGGAGCCAATTATCCTGAAATGGAAATGGTAAGCTTCGGGCCTACGATCAGAGGAGCGCATTCTCCGGATGAGAAAGCTAATATTCCTTCTGCCCAGAAATTCTGGAATTTCACCAAAGAAATTTTAGCGAATATTCCTTTAAAATAAGAAGATAAAATTGCTATATTCAATATCCAAAGTCGTATGATTTTGGATATTTTTAATTTGAACCATTAAGGTTTTTTAAGTCGTTAAGATCATTAAAAATTACAGATATTAGGCTTAAAAATATCTTTGATATTTTTTTTAACTTTCCTTAATAACTTTATTGATCTTAATGGTTCAAAAATCATTTAACAAGATTTACAATCATGAAAAGTATAACAGTATTCTGCGGTTCAAGTTTCGGCACAGATGGTATCTTTAAAGAACAAGCTTTCCTGCTTGGGCAGACATTGGCAAAACAAGATATTCAACTTATATACGGTGGTGCAAATGTTGGCTTGATGGGAACAGTTGCAGATGGTACTTTAAATGAAGGAGGAAAGGCCATAGGTGTCCTTCCTCACTTCCTGCAATCCAAAGAAATTGCCCATAAAAAGCTTACCGAACTCATCCTCGTAGAAACCATGCATGAAAGAAAAACAAAGATGAATGATCTCTGCGACGGCGTAATCGTTCTTCCCGGCGGCTATGGAACCCTTGAAGAATTTTTTGAAATGATCACCTGGGCACAGCTTGGACTTCATAAGAAACCAATAGGAATTTTGAATATTGATGGATTTTATGATGATTTAATAAGACTGGTTCAGACGATGGTTGATAAGGGATTTTTAAAGCAGGTGAACCGTGATATGCTTCTAATAAGTGGAAATATTGATGAGCTTTTAGAAAAGATGAAAAATTATCAGGCTCCTACTGTGGGGAAATGGATTTCGAAGGAGAAAATATAATAATTAAAAAGATACTATCATCATTCACGAAGAGAAAAATTATTCAAATAAAAAATAGTAAATAATACACATAACAAAACCGCTTGGACATTTCCAAGCGGTTTTTTATACTAATTAAATTTAATATTTTCTAAGGATAAGGAGCAATCTCCACTTCAAGACCTTCCATTTCATCCATCATATGTAACTGGCATCCCAGTCTGCTGTTGTCTTTTACGTGGTAAGCTTCCGCCAGCATCGCATCTTCTTCATCGCCCATCGGCTCAAGGCCCGGATCGTTAATCACATATACCTGGCATGAGGCACACATCGCCATTCCTCCGCAAACACCAATGGTTCCCTCTTCCGCCAGTTCATAAGAGCGGATGATCTCCATCAGGTTCATAGACATATCTGTAGGCGCTACAACATCATGGGTTACCCCTTCCCGATCGGTGATCTTTATATTAATATCTGACATAATAGTGCAAAATTAGTCAATTTTTTTCACAACTGCCTTTTCTGCTTCCTTACGGCTGCCGTCAAATCCATCTACACCGCTTACTGTTGTATATTTAAGGACAAATTTCTTACCCGGATTCAGTCTGTTGTAAACACTCTGACACATTAAAGTAGCTTCGTGGAAACCGCAAAGAATCAGTTTCAGTTTACCCGGATAGGTATTGATATCTCCGATCGCATAGATTCCGTCGATATTCGTCTGATAATCAAGCGCATTGTTTACAACAATCGCATTTTTCTCAATATTCAAGCCCCAGTTTCCGATCTCACCCAATTTTGGAGTCAGTCCGAATAAAGGAATGAAATAATCCGTTTCAATATCGTAAGCTTCCTGTCCTTCAACTTCTACCGTGATCGCTTCAACTTTTCCGTCCCCTTTGATACCGGTAACTTCAGCAGGCGTAATTAATTTAATTTTACCCTGGTTCTTAAGATCCTGAACTTTCTCTACAGAATCCAAAGCTCCTCTGAACTCATTTCTTCTGTGGATCAAAGTTACCTCGCTTGCAACATTAGAAAGGAAGACGCTCCAGTCAAGAGCAGAATCTCCACCCCCGGCAATCACTACTCTTTTGTTTCTGAAATGCTCAGGCTCTTTAACAAAATATTCAAGACCTTTTTCCTCATAGTCAGCTACATTTTCAAAAGTAGGTTTTCTTGGCTCAAAAGTTCCCAACCCACCGGCAATGGCAATAGCTTTACATCTGTGCACCGTTCCTTTGTTGGTGATCACTTCAAACCATTCATCATCCACTTTTGTATAAGAAACCGCAGTTTCTCCCAAAGTGAATCCCGGCTGGAACTGCTTGATCTGCTCCATTAAATTATCTACCAATTCTCCAGCATTCACTGAAGGATATCCCGGAATATCGAAAATAGGTTTTTTCGGATAAAGCTCTGCTAGCTGTCCTCCTGGCTGTGGAAGCGCATCAATAATATGGCACTTCATTTTTAATAAACCTGCTTCAAAAACAGCAAAAAGCCCGGTAGGTCCGGCTCCTATGATCAATATATCAGTGGTTATCATAATAAGATAATTTAATTATACATGTAACTGCAAATTTACTAATTTTAATGCGAAGCATATTTAATTGATTCTAAATAAAAACCTGAGATTTATCAAATCTCTGTAAATAGTTAAGGATCTTAAATTTGGCAATGTTTTTGTTAAATTTCATACCATGAAGAAAATTTTAAATCTTTTTGCAATATTTATGTTCCTGATGAGCTATGCTCAGATCGACAATATTTCTGACGGTGAGTCTATTACATTCAGAATCCACTATGGAATCCTGAATGCCGGAACTGCCAATCTTACTGCCAAAAAGACAAATTATATGGGTGCTCCCCATCTGTACGTTAAAGGTACAGGAAAGACTACAGGTGCTGTAAAAGCTTTTTTCAAAGTAGAGGATTTATATGAAAGCTTTATTAATATAGAAACCGGCTTGCCAAGCTTTTATGTAAGAAATGTACGTGAAGGAAGCTACCGCCAACATTTTGAAACCGTTTTTAACCATAATAATCATACCCTGATCTTAACTGATAAAAAGACTCCTGCCAATGGCTCTAAGGTTATTAAATCTGTAAAAGGCGTGCAGGATATGCTTTCCTGCTTCTACTACCTGAGAAGCAAAAATACCAGCGAATTAAAGGTAGGAACGGTGATCAATATGAATGTATGGATTGATGATGAAATGTTTCCTTTTCAGCTAAAGGTGACAGGAACAGAAGATCTGAAAACCAAGTTCGGGACCATTAACTGTCTGAAAATTATCCCGTCTGTAAAAAGCGGAAGGGTTTTCAAAGAAAAAGAAGGGGTGACAATGTGGGTTACCAATGACGCCAACCATATTCCAATGCTTCTGCAGGCAGAACTGGCCGTAGGTTCACTGAAAGCAAGTATTGAGGATCTTAAAAATGTGAAATACCCTTTAAAATATAAGTAAAAGATATTCAGTCTTTTGAATTATAAAAAAACCTGCAAAATATTTTTGCAGGTTTTTTTATGATTTAATGTAATACATTTTAATTTCCAGCTGTCTTACTAATAACAGCAAACTAAAGACTAATAAAGATATCCGGAGTAATACATATAACACTTCGATTTCCCTCATCGTGACGAATTTTGGAGAAGAAAAAATTAATATAAAATTAATAGACCTTTATTAAAATGGTTACGTGTGATTTTTCAATATAATCTCGTTTTTAATTACGTTTTGTTTCTTAGGTCAGTAATTAAAAACAAAAAACCTCCGGAATTTCCGGAGGTTTAATTTTTTATAGTGATTTAAACTGTTCTAAAGTTCTGATATCATTTTCGAAGAACATTCTGATGTCGCTCATCTGGTAAAGAAGCATTGTAATTCTTTCAATCCCCATTCCGAAGGCATATCCTGAATATTTCTCAGAGTCGATATTTACATTTTTAAGAACTGCAGGATCTACCATTCCACATCCCATGATTTCCAGCCAGCCTGTTCCTTTGGTAATTCTGTAATCTGTCTCAGAGTTTAATCCCCAATATACATCAATTTCAGCACTAGGCTCTGTGAAAGGGAAATAAGAGGGTCTCATTCTGATTTTAGATTTCCCGAAAAGCTCAGTGGTAAAGAACTGGATTGTCTGTTTAAGATCTGCAAAGCTTACGTTCTCGTCAATATACAAACCTTCAATCTGATGGAATATACAGTGTGAACGTGAAGAAATAGCCTCATTTCTGAATACTCTTCCCGGAGAAAGAATTCTGATCGGCGGCTGGTTTTCTTCCATATAACGGATCTGTACGGAAGACGTATGCGTTCTTAAAAGAATATCAGGGTTCTGCTCAATGAAGAAAGTATCCTGCATATCTCTTGCCGGATGGTATTCAGGAAGGTTAAGCGCTGTAAAGTTGTGCCAGTCGTCCTCTATTTCGGGACCGTCGGCTACTGCGAAACCTATAGATTTAAAGATTTCAATAATTCTGTTCTTCACCAGATTGATCGGGTGTCTTGACCCAAGATCCAATGGAAAAGCAGGTCTTGTAAGATCTTCTTTTTCTGTGACAATAGCAGATTGGGAAGCATCTTTCAGATCTTCCAGTTTTCCTGCAACAGCCTGCTTCAAAGAATTAATCTTCTGCCCGAATTCTTTTTTCTGGTCGTTTGGAACTTCTTTAAATTTTTCAAAAAAATCATTCAGAACACCTTTTTTACCATTATACTTAATTCGGAAGTTCTCAATTTCCTCTTTAGATGTAGCATTGAAGCTGTTTACTTCGGTAAGTAGTTCTTCTATCTTTTCTATCATTGTTTTACCCTTTCAAAATGTTTTGCAAAAATACGTTTTTTAAGTTTAATAATGAATCTGTGATAAAAAAATCTGCCCCTTTACGGGAGGCAGACTTCAATCACTTATTTCACTTAAATAAAAAAATTATTTCTTTTCTAAAGCTTTAACGTTGATCTGAAGAGTTACCTCATCCTTAATCACCCCGTTTTCAGCAGGAGCCTGGAACTTTACGCCAAACTCTTCTCTTTTAATATCTTTCGGTTCAGTAGCCACACTTACTTCTCCGTCTTTTACAGAGACATTGGCTTTAAACTGAATGGGTTTTGAAATACCTTTAATAGTTAAATTCCCATCCAAAAGTGTATTGTAATCTCCTTCCATAGCCGGTGTCACTTTTGTAATTTCAAAAGAAGCGGTAGGAAATTTTTCTACTTCAAAGAAATCGCCACTCTTAAGATGACCATTCAGTTTTCCTAACTGATCAGCGTCATCTTTAAGATCTACAGACGTCAGAGAATTCATATCAGCAACAAATTTTCCGCTTTCAAGCTTCCCGTCTTTTATCGTAACATCACCGCTTTCAAACTTGATTGTTCCGAAATGACTTGTACTTTCAGACTTGAAAACTTTATATCCTTTCCACTCCACTTTACTGTTTAATGTGTCCACCGTATACTGATTCCCGTCTTTTGTAGTTGTCACTTCATTGCTTTCGCTGGTAACCGGTTTGTCTTTTTTACAAGAAACCGCTACAGCCGCAACAAATAAAGCAGGAATAGCTAGTGAAAACAGTTTTTTTCTCATTTTTGATATATTTTTATTACTTCCGCTAATATAATAAAAAATTTTATTTTTTCATAAAAACCTTACATTTGTATTATGCTTTTAGAAATACACAATTTATATTTTTCCCATACCAAAGATAACCCACTGTTTCAGAACCTTAATCTGGGTTTTGAGGAAGGCAGAATCATTGCACTGGCAGGAGAAAGCGGCTGTGGAAAGTCTACATTGCTTAACTTGATTTATGGTCTTCTAGACTGGGAAAGCGGCGAGATTGTTTTTAATGGAAAACGGCTTTTGGGTCCAAAAGGAAATCTTGTTCCCGGAGAAGCCGAAATGAAACTGGTGGCCCAGAATTTTGATTTGATGCCTTACGCTACTGTTGCCGAAAATGTTGGAAAATTTATTTCCAACATCAATTTAGCTCAAAAAAAAGAAACGGTCATGGAGCTTCTGGAAGTGATAGGACTCCAGGAATTTGCCCATGTGCTTCCTAAATATTTAAGCGGAGGCCAGCAGCAGAGGGTTGCCATAGCCAGAGCACTTTCTGTATTGCCGAAACTGCTTATTTTAGATGAACCTTTCAGTAACCTGGATTTCCCCAGGAAAATAGAACTTCGTGAAAGACTGTTCAGGTATGTGAAACAACATCAGATTTCTCTGATCATTTCTACCCACGAGCTTCAGGATATTATGCCCTGGCTAGACCAGATCGTCATTCTGAGGGATGGAAGACTGATCCAGAACGACAGTCCGCAAGAAACCTACAAGCAACCCTATAATCCTTATGTAGCCAAACTTTTTGGCGAAGTAAATATATTCAGTGAAGAAGAAAAAGCAGAATTCGAGCTTACTAAATTTTCATATTATCCCAAGGAAATAAAAATTTCTGAAAATGGAGCTGAAGCCGAACTGCTGGAAAGCAGGTTTGCAGGAAATCATTACTGGAATAAGATCAGGATTCAAAACAAAGAGCTTATTGTTTATACAGATGAAAAGGTAGAAGGAAGTATCAAGATTTCTTTTGTCTAAATCACAGGAAGATTAACATCATTATTAAATTAATTTGTATAAATAAAATTCAAAGAACACCGCCAATCCCTCATAACTTGTACATTTCCTTGTAGTTATTGTTAATATGTGGATAAAAAAAATACAAATCTAAGAAGCGGTTTGAAACTTTTTCTTACATTTGTATTTCTACAGCATAAGGAAATTTTTGGTTAATTCTCTTTCTGCCCTGAGACGGACATTAGCACATCCTGCAATTAAGTCTTTGAAAGATTACACTGTCCAATCTTTTCCTTTTTTTATTTTTTTCAAATAAACATTACGCTTTCTTCACAAACTCTGATTTCAAAGCCATAGATCCGAAACCGTCAATTTTACAGTCAATATTATGATCGCTGTCCGGTCTTAGACGGATATTTTTAACTTTTGTTCCCGCTTTTACCGGTTTTGGTGCTCCTTTTACAGGAAGATCCTTGATTACTACTACAGAATCTCCATCCTGAAGCTCGTTCCCGTTTGAATCCAATATTTTTCCTTCATTAGAATTTTCTGCAGTCGTTTCTTCAGGATTCCATTCGTAAAAACACTGCGAGCAGGTCATCATATTATTTTCACTCGGATAAGTAAATTCGGAGTTGCATTTTGGGCAAAGTACAGTATCACTCATATTTTTTATTTTTGCAAAGGTAGAATTTTTTGTAGAATGTATTCATGATCAAGATAAGTAAGGGCCAGGAGCCAAAATTTTCGATGTCAGACATTAGGACTGGTGACTTCGGGAGCCTCAGCAACCAAATATTTGCCATCATTTAATATTTCTTGATCTATAGGAATCTTATGACTCAAAAAACTCAAACTCTTAAACCCCAAAAACGTTCCGACTCTCATGCTCGCACTCTGTGCCCTGAAACTTCACAATCCTCATGCTCTCTCACTCTGAAACTTGAATTCTGCAACTCTCAACTATAATTCGTACTTTTGCAGATTCAAACAGCGAAGCAATTTTATGGAACTTATTCACAGAAACCTAGCGATCGGAATTCACGATGCTTTACAGGAAACATTTTTCGAGAAAAATAAATATGCCGATAAGGTAATCGAAAGACTTTTAAAAGCCCACAGAAAATGGGGAAGTCAGGACAGAGCCGTTGTTTCTGAGATCTTCTATAATATTATCCGCTGGAAAAAACGTCTTGAATATTATATGGGGGAAGGTGTAAAGCCAACCAATATATATAAGCTGATGATTGCATATCTGCTTTGGAGCAAGACCAATTATAAAAAGTTTGAAGAATTTGACGGAATTAAAATAGCCGATATCCTTACCAAGCTTAAAAAGAACACCGTTCCTACAAAAGCTATCGAGCATTCTATTCCTGAATGGCTGGCTGAAACTCTGGAAAAAGAACTAGGACCGGGCTGGGAAAAAGAAATGCAGGCTTTAAACGAGCAGGCTCCGACCGTATTAAGAGCCAACAGCCTTAAAACAACTCCAAAAGAACTTATTTCTGATCTTTCAGATGAAGGGGTAGTTGCTTACACGGTAAAAAACTATCCGGATGCTGTACAGCTTGAGGAAAAGAAGAATGTTTTCCTTACAACAGCCTTTAAAGAAGGTCTATTTGAGGTTCAGGATGCTTCTTCACAGAAGATCGGATATTTCCTGGATGTAAAAGAAGGACAAAGAGTTGTGGATGCTTGTGCGGGTGCGGGTGGAAAGACCCTTCACCTAGCTGCATTGATGGGGAATAAAGGCCAGATCGTAGCTTTGGATATTTTTGAATGGAAGCTTGCAGAACTGAAACGTCGTGCAAAAAGAGCAGGAGCGCACAATATCGAAACCCGTATGATCTCTGACAACAAAGTGATCAAGCGTCTTCATGATAAAGTGGATCGACTTCTGATCGATGCTCCATGTTCAGGACTTGGTGTTTTAAAAAGAAATCCGGACAGTAAATGGAAAATTGACCAGGATTTTATTGACAGAATTAAAAAAGAGCAGCAGCAAATTCTTCAGGATTATTCCAAAATGCTTAAAGTAGGCGGAAAAATGGTGTATGCTACATGTTCTATCTTACCTTCTGAAAATAATTTACAGGTAGAAGAATTTTTGAAAACCAACTCAGGTTATAAGCTAATTAAAGATGACAAAGTTATGCCTAGCCACGGTTACGACGGATTCTATATGGCACTGATCGAAAGAGTTTCTTAATTTTTTTGACTCATCTATAAAATATACAGCTGCTCTATTTCAGAGCAGCTTTTTTATTGAAAAATTTTAGCCAGATATAACATTTTCTCTACATTGAAAAACGGTTTGTAACATATGTATCATTAATCCCTACTTATAATATCGTAAACTTTTTAAAATCCAGACGGAAATTTGAAAATTCACTTTATGAAAAACTGATTTATGAATAAAAGAATTCTATTCAGCTTCTTTGCGTTATTTCTATGTGGCCTTTCATATGCACAGGCTTATGAGATCCAATATATCAGCTCTTATAACGGGAAAGTTCTTACCGAACAGTCTCCTACTCTTGTATGGGTGGATGGAAAAGATAATTTTATTCTGAATAATAAGATCAGGGAACAAAAAAGCGATTATCCATTTGAGATCACCAGGATTGAAAAACCTTCCCATACGGTTATTTCGTATGCTTTCCTGAAACCGGGAGAAATCATTTCTTCTTCAGATGCCGAATCTATAGGAAAACAAACATTTGAATTAACCAATGAAACAAAAAAGATTCTAGGCTATAACTGTAAAAAAGCAGTAACAAAGATCAATTCCAATACAATTGAGGTTTGGTATACCAATGATTTAAAAATTAACGGGGGACCTTCTATTATCGGACAGAATCTGGGATTAGTTCTGGAGATCGAAAGAAATAAAAATTCGCAGCTCACTGCCAGCTCTATTAAAAAAGTTAAAAAAACGGATATTGATCATATTTTAAAAGGCTCAATACAGTCAACCGATCTGCTGGGTTACAAGGATCTTCTCTGGAAAAGCCGTTTTACCACACTGAAAGTTTTTGAAAATGAAACCATCAATTTTTCAGATGAATCTAAACCGGATGAACAGGTAAAAAGATTTGCCAACGGAACCATCATCCTAAAAAAAATAAAATTCCCTACGATTAAAGAAGGTGAAAATATCTTTGTTGAAGTGAAGCAGCAATCCAACGGAGATGCGTACGACAGAACAGGAACTGTGTTTTTTATTCCGCAGGATAAAGAAACCTCATTTTTTGACGGACTGGAAAAAGGAGCTAAAACACTTCCTGTTTATAACAACGGCAATGGAAAGCTGTATCATGGAGTAAATACTACTGAAAACTACAGTCCGGCAATAGAGATGATGAGATTCTTTACAGCCTTCGGGATTCAGAAATTCAATCATATTCAATTAAAAGGAAAAGACTGGCAGACCGTAAGCCCGTACCGGCAGGATATCACAGAACTGAAGCCTTCTCTTTCTGGGAAGGAAGTCTGGGTGGGTACTTTTATCGGTAATTATGATAAAGGCGGTCATAAAGTAAATCTGGAGATCACTATTCATAAAAGTGACCAGAATATTTATAAGAATAATGTGGCGATTCCTCTTTTTAATACTTTAAATATCATGGAGATGGCAGGCCAGGATTATTCAACGATGTTCGACAAGGATCAAGGACTTTTCGTAGAATTTATATTAGAAAAAGATCTGAAGAATGCTCAGCTGAGATACATCACTACCGGACATGGAGGCTGGGAAAACGGAGATGAATTTGTCCCCAAACCCAATTCTATATTCTTGGATGGGAAAATGACTTTTTCTTTTGTGCCCTGGAGATCAGACTGCGGCTCTTACAGACTTTACAATCCTGCATCCGGAAATTTTCCAGACGGACTTTCTTCATCAGACCTCAGCAGGTCAAATTGGTGTCCGGGAACAGTTACCAATCCGAATTTCATTCCTCTTGGAGATTTGAAAGCAGGCAAGCATACAATACAGATAAAGATTCCTCAGGGGGAAAAAGAAGGCACAAGCTTCAGTTCATGGAATGTTTCAGGAGTTTTGCTTGGGTCTCAATAAAACAAAACCTTCTTGCAAAGAGAATTGCAAGAAGGTAAAAACACAAATGATGAAAAAAAATTATTTCGAGCCACAAAGTAAGGGCTAAAATTCATATAATAAATTACCATATATTAATAATTATTTCATTTTAATTTTGTATAGAAGGTAATAATAACTCTATTTTTCTCAGGTAAAAAAAATCAATTAAAAACGTGATAATTGATCCAAATAGTTAATATTTTTCATTAAAATAAATTATTAAGTTAAAAATATTAACTTTTAATTATTTTTTGTTGTTATTTTTAAACATCAAAGTTAATTTTGCTTCAAATAAGTAACAACATGTGTGGAATTGTATGTTTGTTTGATGCCAAACAAAAGACCGAAATATTAAGACCTCAGGTTTTAGAAATGTCAAAAAAGATCCGTCATCGCGGCCCGGACTGGAGCGGTGTATTTCAGGATGACAAAGTTGTATTTTCTCATGAAAGACTGGCTATTGTAGATCCTACTTCAGGAAAGCAGCCTTTATTCACCAAGGACGAAAAAGTAGTTCTTGCGGTGAACGGAGAGATCTATAACCATAGAGAATTAAAAGAAGAGTTTCCGGATTTCGAATTTCAGACCCAGTCGGATTGTGAAGTGATCCTTGCCCTCTACAAAAAATATGGAAAAGACTTCATTGAAAAACTGAACGGAATTTTCGCGTTTGCTCTTTATGATATAGAAAAAGGAATTTATCTGATCGCCCGTGATCACATGGGAATCTGCCCTCTTTACCAGGGATGGGATAAAAACGGAAACTATTATGTAGCTTCTGAGCTAAAAGCATTGGAAGGTGTTTGTAAAACGATTGAAACATTTCTTCCCGGGCATTTTGTATACAGCCCGGATGGAACAGAGCTTCAACAATGGTACAAAAGAGACTGGGAAAGCTTTGACAGCGTAAAAGACAACGAAACCGATATTTCAAAAATAAGAAAAGGCCTTGAAGATGCCGTTCACAGACAACTGATGAGTGATGTTCCTTACGGAGTTCTCCTTTCCGGAGGTCTGGATTCATCTGTTATCTCAGCAGTTACTGCGAAATTTGCAAGACAGCGAGTGGAAAGCGGTGACACTCAGGAAGCATGGTACCCTAGGCTTCACAGTTTTGCAGTAGGCTTAACAGGCTCTCCAGACCTGGCTGCTGCAAGAAAAGCTGCAGACCACATCGGCTCTGTTCACCATGAGGTTAATTTCACCGTTCAGGAGGGATTGGATGCAGTACGTGATGTGATCTATCATTTGGAAACTTATGATGTGACGACCATCAGAGCCTCCACGCCAATGTATCTTCTGGCAAGAGTGATCAAATCTATGGGAATTAAAATGGTACTTTCCGGAGAAGGTTCAGATGAGCTGTTCGGAGGATATTTATATTTTCATAAGGCTCCAAACGCTAAAGAATTCCATGATGAAACGGTAAGAAAGCTGGGTAAACTTCATTTATATGACTGTTTAAGAGCCAACAAAGCCCTAATGAGCTGGGGAATTGAAGGCAGAGTTCCTTTCCTGGATAAAGAATTCATGGACATTGCCATGACTGTCAACCCAAAAGACAAAATGATCAGCGTTGCAGAAGGGAAAATAGAGAAATGGGTATTGCGAAAAGCTTTTGAAGATGTTCTTCCGGAATCTATTGTCTGGAGACAGAAAGAACAGTTCTCGGACGGCGTGGGCTATTCATGGATCGATACATTAAAAGAAGTTGCTGAAAAAGAGGTCACAGACGAAATGATGGCCAATGCAAGATTCAGGTTCCCTTTGAACACCCCTCAAAACAAAGAAGAATACCGTTACAGAACCATCTTTGAAGAACATTTCCCAAGTGAAACAGCGGCAGCAACAGTACCTTCTGTTCCTTCAGTGGCCTGCTCCACTCCTATCGCTTTAGAATGGGATGAAGCTTTCAAAAAAATGAATGACCCGAGCGGAAGAGCAGTGAAAGTACATGAGACGAGTTATGAGTAGTGATTTCGGGATATGTGATTCGGGTTTGAGAGCCTGAGCCTTTTTAGTGTTGGCTCTTGATTCAACAATTATAACATCTAAATCTCTAATCCCTAATATCTAACTTCTAATTTCAAAATTTTATCAATCCTGTAGAAATACAGGATTTTCTTTTGAATAACGTTAATAATATCAATATAATTTAACTGACAATCAAAAATAATATCTAAGAAATAATTATATTTGGACAACGAAAATATCAATTATAAAAAAATGAGAAGAAATCTTACTGTTTTATTTGCCTTACTATCCATCAGTTTTGCTTTTGGACAGGGAAAATACGGCAAATACTTAAATTCAAAGAAGCTTGCTTTGTCTTATAAAAGCGTGAAAGATGTAGATAAGGATGACTATTATCAGCAGTTTTATTGGCTGGTAAAGGCAGAACAGCTTAAAACGTATCCTCACCTTAAAGATGTAAAACCTGTTGTTTTATATGAGTTTGTAAAAAAAGTAAACCCTCAGAATCCTACCAAAAAACTTGATGACAGAGGGAAAGAGCTCAGAGCCACTGCAGAATTATCTTTAAATCAGTATTTTAAGAACAAAAAATTCGAGAACAACTCAGTTTTAATGTACAACCTTGAAACTTATGTTGACCCGTCTAAAGGACAGTTCTATACCAAGGTAGATCCTGAAAAGATTAAGGAACTGGTTCCAAAAGAATTATTTGCCTTCAACTCTTTAAACAGAAATTTAGGTGAAGAAAAAACGTATTACCTGTGGATTGATAAGAAAAAAGATGATTTCAAGATTGTAGATATCATCCCTGAAGAAAAAGAAAACAAAGCTTTCTACGCAAGATTAAAACAATATCTTCCGAGCTATAAATTTTCCAAATATGTTCCATCGGTGAAAAAAGGGAACAAATCAGACAAAACAGATGTTGACTATTACTACATCATGCCGTTTGAACAGAACACTGATAACATAGAATATAAAACAAAAGATTTCAAAACTTACATCTTAAGCCAATACAGAAAAGCCGGCGATGAATGGAAAGGAGTAGAAAAACCTAGAAAATAAATTAAAAAAGTCCTGTGAAAATTCACAGGACTTTTTTAATTTTATAGGAAATTCTTTATCTAAAGATCAAGCTGTTTTAAAAACAGAAAAGATTCAATAAAAAATAAATATGGAACTCATTAGATTTCCAGTCTATACCGAATGACAGAAACAAACCCGCAGCCAAACTCTGTAAAAAAAATACTTCCACTCATTCTGGCCACTGCTATTTTCATGCAGATGCTGGATTCCACGATCCTTAACACTTCCCTGCCCTCCATCGCCAAGGACCTCCACGAGTCTCCACTCAATATGCAGAATGCTATCATAAGCTACGTTCTGACCCTGGCGGTTTTTATGCCTGCAAGCGGTTTTCTGGCAGACAGGTTCGGAACTAAAAAAGTATTTATTTTTTCCCTGGTCCTTTTCAGCTTAGGTTCACTGTTCTGTTCCATGTCGCAAAATCTTACCCATCTGGTTATTTCAAGAGTAATCCAGGGAGTTGGAGGCAGTTTGATGACGCCGGTAGGAAAACTGGCGCTGATCAAGACTTTTGATAAAAGTGAGCTGCTTAAAGCAATGAACTTCGCGATCATTCCCGCACTGATCGGGCCTGTACTTGGGCCGCTGGTTGGAGGTTATATGGTAGACTATCTTTCATGGCACTGGATTTTCTTGATTAATATTCCGATCGGAGTATTAGGAATTATTTTAGGTTTAAAATACATGCCGAATTACAAATCCACGGATGTTGACTTTGATCTAAAAGGATTTTTAATTTTTGCAGCTGCATCGCTGCTGCTATCTATTTCGCTGGAACTATTCGGAGATATACAGAATATAAGTCCTGTGCTTTTTGTCTTTATTCTGGGCTTTTTATTCCTCTACTATTATTACAGACATGCAAGAAGAGGCGGAAATCCTATTTTTCCTCTGGATTTGTTCCAGGTAAGAACCTTCCGTGTAGGAATTGTCGGAAACCTGGCTACCCGTTTAGGGATCAGCTCTGTTCCGCTTCTGCTTCCGCTGATGATACAGATTGCCTACAAACAGTCGGCTGTAACTTCCGGGTGGATCATTGCTCCAATGGCTCTGACCGCCATATTCGGGAAATCATCCGTTATTAAAATTCTGGATAAATACGGTTACCGGCAGACTTTAATGGTCAATACATTCATTATCGGAACCCTGATCTGTCTTCTGGCCATTCCCAACATCCATACTTCTTTATATTGGTTTGTACCCATTATTGCCATATTAGGATTTTTCAACTCCATACAGTTCACTTCAATGAACACCATTTCTATTGCAGACCTTAGGAATTTCCAGACCAGCAGCGGCAATTCATTGATATCAGTCAATCAGCAGCTGGCTATCGGCTTCGGGATCGCTTTCGGACTGATTGTTTTAAAGTTATTTGAGAATTCTGATCTGATTGAGGGCGAAATGCACAATGCTTTCCGATACACCTTCCTTACCGTAGGCATATTGACCATCATATCGGGCTTTGTTTTCAGAAGACTCCATATTTCAGATGGAAAGAATATGAAATCTAAGGAAGAGTAATAAATCAGCTTTTATCCTTTTACGAACTTAACACAGATCAATGCACCTGGATCTTTGCTACCGTACTTTTGTTATATAAAATTCACAATATTATGACAACGAAAAAAGTAGAAATCGTAGTATCTCCAAAACCCGCCCATTTTGTAGGAGATGGTTTTAGAGTTCATAATTTTATACCGGGAGTACATGGATTGGACATGATTTCAACGGTTCTGAAAGACCCAGAGGTGTGGGAGTTCATCCGCACAGAGGCTTCGAGACCGTGACTATAGCATACAAAGGTAAAGTAGAGCATCATGACAGTGCCGGCGGCGGCGGAATTATAGGCGAAGGCGATGTACAGTGGATGACTGCCGCAAAAGGAGTTCTCCACAAAGAATATCACGAAACCGAATGGTCCAAAAAAGGCGGTATTTTTCAGATGGTTCAGCTATGGGTCAATCTTCCTGCCAAAGATAAAATGAGCTGCCCAAAATACCAGGCCATAGAAAATGTATCAATGGAACGTGTTGATCTGGATAAAAATGGTTTTATCGAGCTTATTGCAGGAGAATATAACGGGCATAAAGGTCCGGCGGAAACTTTCACTCCATTGAATATGATGAATGCCAAGTTAAAAGCCGGCGGAAAAGCTGAATTCAATTTTCCTGCTCATTTCAATACAGCAGCATTGGTCATTGAAGGAAGCATTATGGTAAACGGAGAAGAAAAAGCAGCGGCAGATCATTTAGTCTTATTTAAAAATGAGGGCGAAACATTCAGCATCGAAGCTCAGGAAGATGCAATAATACTGATCATCAGCGGAGAACCTATTAATGAGCCTATCTATCCTCACGGACCTTTTGTGATGAATTCAAGGGAAGAAATTATGCAGGCTTTCGAAGATTTTAATACCGGCAAGTTCGGTTATCTGGAAGACTAAAGAATTAAATATATCTTAATCTTAGATTCTTCCTTTTTTATTAACTTTATATACTTGTGTTTGGTGAAATGTAAAGACGCACAGTTCAAACTATTTTGTGTCTTTACAATTCCGCCAGCCTACTTACAATACAAAAATTTATGAAACCAGAATTTGAAAATATTCCTCTTGTAAAAGCAGGTAAAAGATTTGAAATAGAAATCGACGGACATTTCGCATTTATCGACTATCGTGAGATGGGCCATCAGATTGCTTTAGTACACACGGAAACGGATCCTGAACTTGCCGGAACCGGGGCTGCTACTGCTGTGGTAGAGAAAACAATAGCTTACATTGAAGAGAACGGAAAAAAACTTCTTCCATTCTGTCCGTATGTTTTTGCCTACATTAAGAAGCACCCTGAGTGGAAACGTATTGTTGATGAAAGATTTGAAGGCTACAACAAACTGTAACAGTACATCTAAAGATCTAATCCATTCCCTTAAACAGAATTCAAAAACATTTACTTTATCATGTCAAATATTGGACTTATTATAGAAGAAAAGGCTGCAGATATTGGAAATTTCCTGGTAGGAAGACTTCTTCCCTTCCGTGAAAAAAGAGCGGTAGGACCTTTCGTTTTCATCGATCATATGGGACCTTCAGAACTGAAGGATTACCAGAATCTTGATGTTCCGCCTCATCCGCATATTGGCTTATCCACCTTAACTTACCTTTTGGAAGGATCTATTTTTCATAGGGACAGCATCGGAAGTGCCGTTGAAATAAAGCCGGGAGCCGTAAATTGGATGACCGCCGGAAAAGGCGTTGTACATTCTGAAAGAACTCCTGAGTATCTTAGACACAGCGATAAAAGACTTCACGGATTCCAGATCTGGGTAGGCCTTCCAAAACATCTTGAGCAGACAGAACCTACTTTCCATCATATTGAAGCAGATGAAATTCCGGTATGGGAAGAAGACGGAATTCAGTATAAGCTGATTGCCGGTGAAGCATTCGGAAGAAAATCTGCGGTTCCTGTTCATAGTAAGCTGTTTTTTATCGAGATCAAAACAAAAGAAGCGAAGAAAATAAGCATCGGAAAGGATCTTTATGGTGAAGCTGCCATGTATGTCCTGGACGGAACGGTTTCCACAGAAGGAAATTCTTACGGTTCCAAGCAATTGATGATCGCTAAAGACACTAAACTTTGTGAATTTGAGATGAGTGAAAATGGCACGGTGTATCTTTTCGGTGGTGAACCTTTTGATGAGGAGCGTTTTATATTCTGGAATTTTGTGAATTCGGATAAGGAAATGATCGATCAGGCAAAAGTCAACTGGAATGATCAGAACCATGACGCATTTCCTCTGGTTCCCGATGATGAAACAGAATATGTTCCGCTTCCTAAGGCCATTTTAAACAGAAAATAACGGTTATTACAGATTAATAAACCATGAAAATATTAGCATTTGCGGGAAGTACATCTTCCACTTCGATCAACAGAGAGCTTGTAAAATTTGTTCTGAAGGATTTTCAGAATGAAGAGATCAACCTGATCGACCTTAATGATTTTACCATGCCGGTTTTCTCTGTGGATCTTGAAAAGAAAGGATTTCCCGATGAAGCCCACAACTTCTTAAAGGCGATCGAGGAATGTGACGTGATTATCTGCTCACTTGCAGAACACAACAGGTCTTACAGTTCGGCTTTCAAAAATGTCTTCGACTGGTCTTCAAGGATCAATGTCAAGGTATTTCAAAACAAGCCAATGCTTCTCATGAGCACTTCTCCGGGAGGTTACGGAGGTGGCAATGTGATGAATACGGCAAAGACCTTTTTCCCACAGTTTGCAGCAGATATCAAAGATACTTTCTCACTTCCTAAGTTTTATGAAAATTTTGACCTGGAAAGCGGCGTCATCAATCCTGATATGCTTAAAGAACTTAAAACTAAGATAGAAAACTTTAAAAAAGAGGTTAAAACCAATGACTAAGGGAAGGTTAGAAGCTTTCAGTGATGGTGTTCTGGCGATTATCATTACTATTATGGTTCTTGAGCTGAAAGTTCCTGAAGGAAGCAGCTGGGCCAGCCTCAAGCCTCTCCTGCCACGGTTTCTCGCTTATATTTTCAGTTTTATTTATGTAGGAATCTACTGGAATAACCACCATCACTTGTTTCAGGCTGTAAAAAAGGTTAACGGAAGTATTCTTTGGGCCAATCTTCATCTCCTGTTCTGGCTTTCGCTGATGCCTATCGCTACGGAATGGATCGGGACGACACATTTTGCGGAGAATCCAGTGGCAGCTTATGGAATCTGTCTCATCATGTCTGCGGTGGCCTACACGATTTTAGAGAACCTGATTGTCCGGCATGAGGGTGAAGATTCTAAGCTTAAAGAAGCTATACAGTCAAAGTTTAAAGAATATATTTCAATCGTATTTTATGTTCTCGGAATCACTGTTTCATTTTTTTATCCTTATATTGCCATAGGTTTTTATTATCTCGTGGCTCTCATATGGCTGATTCCGGACCGTAGGATCGAAAAATCACTAAAAGAAAATTGATATGGAAACACACGAATATCCCAACGGCAGCATCACTGTTATCTGGCAGCCCCAGAAGTGCATCCACTCAGCTGTCTGCGTAAAAATGCTTCCGAAAGTTTACAATCCTAGAGACAGACCCTGGATAAAAGCTGAAAATGCAAGTCCGGAGGAGCTAAAGGACCAGATAAATCAATGCCCTTCAGGAGCATTAAGTTATAAATTCAATACAAAACAATAATGGCGGTAACCGTAAAAGCAAGTTTAGGAAAAACAAAATATTATACTGAGGTAACGGCCGGTGAAAACCAGATTATTACTGATGAACCCATAGACAAAGGCGGTCAGAATAAAGGTTTCAATCCGCTGGAAATCCTGGCAACATCTCTGGCAAGCTGTACTGCAGCTACTTTGCGAATGTACATCGAAAGAAAGGAATGGAATGTGGAAAACATCAATGTAGAAGTAGAGCTTGAAAATTTTCCTTTAACGAAACGAGCTGTATTCAAAAGAGACATCAGTTTTGAAGGTATCCTGGATGATGAACAGCTGAAAAGGCTGCATACCATCGCCGATGCCTGTCCTGTACACAAAATATTAACCAACGATATAGAAATACTAACAAAATTCTCATAATATGACCGAAGTAAAACAAAACAACGACGAGAAACACGGAAGTTTTGAGGCTTTCATAGACGGAAAACGCGCTGGCATAATGACTTATACCTGGGCCGGAGAAGAAAGATTTATCATTGACCACACTGAGGTGGAAGAAGCCTACAACGGAAAAGGTGTAGGAAAGGAAATGCTGCTTGCAGCAGTAGATTTCGCGAGGAAAAATAACAAAAAGATCATTCCGCTCTGCCCGTTTGCTAAAGCAAGTTTTCAGAAAAGTGAAGAATTACAGGATGTTTTAATCAATTGATACTATTTTTGTCCTACAATACAGACCTTTCAGATGTTTTACTCTGAAAGGTTTTTTCTTTTTGACCAGAACAGAAAAAAACTATATTTGCTAAAATTTAAAATTTCAGCATGAATCCAGGAACTGTCCTTTTGCTATTTGTTTTTATCTATTTCGTTGGCCTTTTGGTGATTTCCTATTTCACAAGCCGGAATTCTGATAATCAATCATTTTTTATTGGTAATAAAAAAAGTAAATGGTGGCTCGTTGCATTCGGGATGATAGGAACCAGCTTAAGTGGTGTTACCTTTATTTCGGTTCCGGGGACAGTTGGAAAAATGACAGGCAGCGAATATATTTTCGGAGGCTTTGAGTATTATATGATGGTCATTGGCTTTTTCATAGGATATTTTATAGTTGCCGCCATATTGCTCCCGTTATATTACAAGATGAATCTTACCTCCATTTATACTTACTTGGGGAAGAGGTTTAATGTAGAAGCCCATAAGATAGGTTCCATATTTTTCATCATTTCCAGGGCTATTGGTGCTACAGCAAGATTGTATTTAGTAGTCAACGTTTTGCAGATATTTTTGCTTGAGGGCCTGGGCGTTCCGTTTTGGGTGACGGCTCTTGTACTTTTGCTGATGGTTCTTTTATATACTTTTGAAGGAGGTGTAAAGACTATTGTAATTACAGATACACTGCAGACATCCTTTATGATCATCAGTTTAATTGCCTGCATCGTTTATATTTTATCCAATCTGAATTTATCCTTTGGTGAAGCATACACCATTTTGGAACAGAAAAACTATACTCATTTTATCAATTTTGATCCGAATTCAAAGACCTTTTTCCTTAAAACCATTTTAGGCGGGATTTTCATCACGATCGCCATGACAGGTCTGGACCAGGAAATGATGCAGAAAAATATTTCTGTAGACAATCTTCAGAATTCAAAAAAGAATATGCTGACTTTTGCGGGAACTCTTCTTTTCGTTAATCTGGCGTTTTTATTTTTAGGAGGCTTACTGTATCTTTTTGCTTTGCAGAACGGTGCAGAATATGGATTGGCAAAATCTGAAACGGTAACTAATATTTTCGGATTCAAAGATGCATCAGGAAATATAAAAAATATTATGGGAGACGATCTCTTCCCAGCTTTATCACTTCAAGGACATTTCCCAATGGTGATTTCCGTTATTTTTATCATCGGACTGATTTCGGCATTATTCCCTTCTGCTGATGGTGCCCTGACGGCAGTAACCAGCTCATACTGCGTAGATTTATTAAGCCTTAATGAAGATAAAACTAAAACGGAAAAGGAAAAAAAACACCTTCGTATGAAAGTTCACTTAACTTTCACCGTAGTTTTTTTCATCCTGATCATGGTTTTTAAAGCCATGAATGATAAATCAATCGTTTATCTGATCATGGAAATTGCCGGCTATACGTACGGACCACTTTTGGGACTTTTTGCCTTCGGAATTTTTACCAAATTTCAGATTTCAAAAAGGTATGCTATTCTTGCTGTTACTATTTTAGCACCTGTTATCACTTATTTAATCAATTTATCTGTTACCACTTATACTGATTACAGAATTGGTGTGGAGCTAATTGTTCTTAATGGCCTGCTTACTTTTATTGGTTTATGGCTGGTGAAGAACAAACAATACTTAAAAGTAGTCTGATCTGGAAAATTGGTTTTAAAGCCTTAATCATACCTCAGTAGTTTTCTGTCCTGGCATGTGATAACCTTAAAACAATATATATGAAATCATCAATATTTCTGGCTATTGCCTTGCTTTTAAGCGAACTGATAAACGCACAAAGCGCTGTTGATTTTGCTAATCTTGCCAAATACAAAGATGATAATACAGCAATTTTGAATGCAAAGAAAAAAGTAGATGTGGTCTTTATGGGCAATTCCATTACTGAAGGCTGGGTAAAAACTCACCCGGAATTTTTTTCTAAGAATAATTATACAGGCAGGGGAATCGGCGGGCAAACCTCTTCACAAATGCTCCTGCGGTTTCAAAATGATGTTGTTGCTCTAAAGCCGAAACTGGTGATCATTAATGCCGGCACTAATGATATTGCTCAAAATACGGGAACTTATGATCAGGACTTCACCTTTAACAATATTAAAGCAATGGCTGATATTGCCCGAAGCAACGGAATTAAAGTAATCATTGCATCTGTACTTCCTGCAGCTGCATTTCCCTGGCGTAAAGAAATCACTGATGTATCCCAGAAAGTAGATGCCTTAAACAGCAGGTTAAAGCAGTACTCTCTTAGTAATAAGCTTATTTTTGTTGATTATAATACGGCAATGCGTAATGAGAAAGGCGGTATGCGTGAAGGACTTTCAAAAGACGGTATCCACCCTGAATCTGCGGGTTACAACATTATGGAACCATTAATAAAAAGTGCTGTCAATAAAGTATTAGGAAAAAAATAAAACTATTACACTCTAAAACAAGCCTAAATTATAACCATGAAAAAAATTATTTCACTTTTCGGATTCTTACTAACATTCGGATTTACGTATGCCCAGGATTTTGAAGTTTCTACCTTAAGGATTGGGCCTTACAAAGTCTTTATGGAAAAATCTGAAGCTGAAAAAATTGCAGGAACAAAATTGAAAATAACAGACGGGCAGATCAAGAATAATGTAAAATATAATGGAGAACTGATTGCACTTGATCTTTATGAAACTTACATCAGTGAAGCCAAACCAAATGTGGCAAGCATTATGGGAATTACAACCACCAGTAAAAAGTTCAAAACAAAAAGCGGGATCGGGATCGGGAATACAAAAGATGAACTCATTAATGCTTATAGAAATTATCCCAGCTTTACGGTACATCCTGCCTGGGACGACAAGGGCGAAAAACGACTTAAAGATACAGGATATTTCACTTTGGAAGATCTTGATGCCGGAACGCAGCTTTCTTTTAAATTTATCAACAACGTCATTACAGAAATTTCAATATACCTTAACGAAGGCTGTTAAAATCAGTATTTCACAGAAATAATTCTAAATCCGGATCATCAATCCGGATTTTTGCATTTCCGTAAGCCGTTAAAAAATTGTAAATTCGCGTGCAAATAAATCAGATATAATGAGTAAAAGTATCGAAGAGTTAAAATCTCTTACTACGCAGATCAGAAGAGACATTTTAAGAATGGTTCATGCTGTAAATTCAGGGCATCCGGGCGGAAGTTTAGGATGTACGGAATATTTTACAGCGCTTTATGGGAATGTAATGAACTATAATCTTCCTTTCACTATGGAAGGGAAAAATGAGGATCATTTTTATCTTTCAAACGGGCATATTTCGCCGGTTTACTATTCTACTTTAGCGAGATTTAATTTCTTTCCGGTAGATGAATTGAGAACTTTCAGAAAACTGGATTCAAGACTTCAGGGGCATCCAACTACCCATGAAGGTCTTCCGGGGATCAGAATTGCTTCGGGATCTCTTGGCCAGGGACTTTCTGTGGCACTTGGTGTAGCAGAGGGTAAAAAACTGGACGGAGACACGTCTCTTGTTTATACACTTCACGGAGATGGTGAACTTCAGGAAGGCCAGGTTTGGGAAGCTTTGATGTATGCTGCTGCCAAGAAAGTAGATAACATCATCTCAACCATTGACTACAACGGGCGCCAGATCGATGGTGATACTGATGATGTATTAAGCTTAGGAAATCTACATGCTAAACTTGAAGCATTCGGATGGACTGTTTTAGAAGAGAAAAACGGTAACGATCTTGAAGCTGTTATCGCAATCCTTGAGAAAGCGAAAACTGAAACAGGAAAAGGAAAGCCTGTAGTAATCATTCTTCATACAGAAATGGGTTACGGTATAGATTATATGATGGGTACCCACGCATGGCACGGAAAAGCTCCGAATGATGAGCAGCTTGACACCGCATTCAAACAATTATATCTGGAAGCTCCTGCCGATTATTAATAATAAATGATGAATAATCAATGATAAATGATGGTTTAAATCTTTAATGAAAGCATCGTTTGTCAACTATCAAAAACTTTAGTAAAAATGAAATATACATATACAGAAAAAAAGGATACGCGTTCAGGATTCGGAGCCGGATTAGCAGAACTTGCCGACAAAAATCCTAATGTAGTGGCACTTTGTGCAGACCTTATCGGTTCTTTAAAAATGGAAAAATTCATTGAAAAAGCACCGGAAAGATTCTTTCAGATAGGTATTGCAGAGGCTAATATGATGGGAATTGCTGCTGGTTTGAGCATTACAGGGAAAATTCCTTTTACAGGAACTTTCGCGAACTTCTCTACTTCAAGAGTGTATGATCAGATCCGCCAGTCTATTGCCTATTCCGGAAAAAATGTAAAGATCTGTGCATCTCACGCCGGTCTTACTTTAGGGGAAGACGGTGCAACTCACCAGGTTTTGGAAGATATCGGTATGATGAAAATGCTACCGGGCATGACGGTAATCAACCCATGTGATTACAACCAGACTAAAGCGGCTACTATCGCTATTGCTGAACATGATGGCCCTGTATATTTAAGATTCGGAAGACCTACAGTCCCTGTATTCATCCCGGAAGATATGCCTTTCGAAATTGGAAAAGGAATTCTTCTTCAGGAAGGTACTGATGTAACGATTGTTGCAACCGGGCATCTTGTTTGGGAATCTCTTGTAGCTGCAGATGAGCTTGAAAAAGAAGGTATTTCTTGTGAAGTGATCAATATCCACACCATTAAACCTTTGGATGAGGAGATCATCATTAAATCTGTTGAAAAAACAGGTAAGATCGTTACAGCTGAAGAGCACAACTATCTTGGCGGTTTAGGGGAATCTGTTGCGGGAATGCTTGCAAGAAGAAGACCTACAAGACAGGAATTTGTTGCGGTAAATGATACATTCGGAGAATCTGCTACACCTGCAGAATTGATGAAGAAATATAAAATTGATGCAGCTGCTGTAAAAGAAGCAGTGAAGAGAATTTTAGCGAACTAAGATCAATTATATCATAAAAGCTCGGGCTGTTTCGAAGAAACAGCCCGAGCTTTTTTTAACTACCCCGTCAAATCTTTGCAACTCTCCGGAGAAGAGAAATGGCTACAGCATTCATTTTTGAAATAATAATTTTTTCTTCTATTAATATTATTACTGTGGTCTGTTTATAGGAATATCAAGTACATCAAGCACTGGATATAATATATTTTTCAAAAATTCCTCTTCTTTTACCCGGGATGCTTTAGAGCCTGAAAAATAATTGCTGATTCTGTAGTTCTTTACAAACTGATTTCTTTTTTTTCCGATAACATAAGAGTAGGCACCGCTTTCATCATTAATGAAATAAGTCATCTCCTCAAAGCTCATAATTTTTTTAGTAAAAAATAGTCTTTTGTAAATGCTCTTCTCCCGTTTATCGAAAATATATTTTACAGGGACTTTAAAAAGGAGATCCCATACAAAATAAACCATATAGACTCCCCATATAACTAAGGCAATGGTAAAGGCATTTTCAGATAGTATATTTCTGAAATAATACAACACCGGAATGGCAAGAATACCAACGCCCAGCCACCATTTTAAGGTGTGCAGAAAGCTGTAATCAGGCATAAAACTTATTTCACTGCCGTTATCTTCAAATTTATATCGGTCTTTGGTATTCATCGTAAGTTTTCATTTAAACCCATAATATCTTCGGTTTCGTTTACCATTTTTTGTATTGCTTTATGGTTAAGAGCCTGCCCTATCGCAAATTTCTGTTCTTTTCCATTCACCTCAAAATGAATATTTAGAAATACATTCATGGCAATGAGCCCAAGGTATTTCGTCGTCAAAACTTCAAAATTTGTAAAATCCTGGAAAGCATAGGTTTTTGAAGCAACAAAAACACTGGGTTTACAGGTAATGGTCTGCTGTTGCGGATCAATCACAAACTTTTTTGCAAAGAAATTAGCAATGATCAGTCCTGTAAACACAATTAAGAATAAGCCCAATAAAGGGAAATTATATTTATAAGCAAGCCCTGCAGCAAGAAATATAAGAATAACCAATACCAAACTAAATATGGGTTGGTTTTTGAAAATAAAAAGGTTTCCTTCTTTTTTGTAAAATTGATAGGTGTTCATAATAAATAGTAATGTATTTAATGTTTAATTATTGTTTGTAACGTTCTGCAATCTCATCATCATTAATGGTTGTAAAAGTATTCAGCTCTGTTCTGAAGTAGGTGTCATGAATTGAAAAATAGGCATCAATATGAACTTGGGCATGTTCTGCAGCTTTTTTCCAGCATTCAATGAACCAGTTTTCAAACAGCCTGTATTTTTCATCATTATATTCGTCCCAAAGATCATCAAAGTTGTCTTCATCTTCATAACGACTCTGCAAGTCTGAAGCTCCGGTCCATATCTTTTCAGGCAGAAAAGAGTTCCAGTCCTCACTTTCATTGGCCTGCTTTTTCTTTTGACGGGGCAGTGCAGTCGTCTGGGTAATGATATCTCCTTTTTGACCTGCAGCCCAACCTACGATATCTAAAAAATCATACTCATATTCAAAATAAAGAGCTTTAACATCTGTTTTAGTCTTTCCCCTGAGGTAATCTAAATTTTCTCCTTTGAGCATTTGTACAAGATCTTTAATGAACGCTCCCTTAATTTCTTCAAGATAATTTTTTAATTCAATATTGAGTTGTTTGAGACTTTCCATACGTTCATTTTGTCATTTCAGTTTAAGATCATTATTAATCTGCAAAAGTAGATGAAAAATATAAATGATCTAATCTTGATTTGATGTATTTTATACGCTATTTTTTTGTATGTACAATAAATAATTATCTGATACAATAGATATATCAAAGTTTTATTTAATGACTCAATTTTATAAGATCACCCCTCAAATCCCGTCATATGTAATGGATAAAATTTCAAGACACCCGTATTTTTAAGATTTATTTAAACATGTACAATACGGTGTCAGCCCATTATATTTTTACAAAAAAACTACACATTTAATCACATCAACGGGATATAATTGTTTATAGTTTTGAAAAATCAACGTTGATTAAAATTCAGCATTTCGCCTGTAAGTGTACAGTATGGGATGAAATGAAGAATGGCAAAAACCCATGTCAGGGTTTATATGACAACACAAATTTTAACTAAAAATTATTCAATTATGAAAAAGCTCCAAGGAATGAAGAACGGTTTTTCTTCATTAGAAAACAAAAAGATGAACAATCTGGGAACCATTATCGGAGGAAGTGAAACCTCTCGAACTTCAAGTCAGACACTATGTGGAAATAACTGTTCTGATACGGAATATTATAAAGATGGTGTCAAAACAATGACCCTAACCATTGAAGGAGCCAACCCTACTGCTCCTTATTAATTAGGTTTAGATTACAAACAGGACCATAACAGTCCTGTTTGTTTATCTGTTCAGACAGTTTTAATGATTAATTCTTGCGATAGCAAATCCTGCATATGAAACAAAATCAAAATATCAGATACCTGGGGCTAACTTCTATAATTATCTGTTTCTTTTTTTACTGCTGTAAAAGCAAAAATTATATCATCTACTACAACAAAGTAAACGAAATCGACAGTATCTACAGAATGGCCAAACAGCCTGAAAAAGCCATAAAAAAATACAAAAAACTGTTCAGGAAATACCGTTCCCTCAACCAGGAGCGTATAGAAGAATATGAAACCTACATCAGGGTTTCAGATAAATATGGCAAAAATTTCGGAGGTCAGAAAAGCCTTTATCGCCTGATTCCTTTAATTGCTCCTTACTGGAGATATAAAAAGGAAGATCCGAAATTCATAAAGCTTTATAAAAAATATGGAATTGACAGCATGAACATAGAACAGGAAGTTGCGCAATGGGAAAGTAAGCATGACAAGATGCTGATTGATTCTTTTGTTGTTGCATTTGCTCGTGATCAGTATGGAGGACGCCTTAATAATTCTGATCGCACCGAAAATGACCTGAAAAATGCTGAACTACTGAAATGGGCTTTTGAGAACCATGGCTTTCCTTCCAAACAAAAAATTGGTTTATACTACAAGGATACTTTTATGCCGATGGATGTAATACTTCTTCATATGGCAGATTATGATGAATACCATCCGTACTTCAAAGCAAAAATCCTGGAATATGTAAAGTCCGGCGAGTGCCCTCCACGGGATTACGCAGCAATGGTGGACAGAAATAACCTACATCATAAAATACCTTATACCTACGGTGTTTATCAGGGATATCAAAATATAACAGATTCAGCGAAAGTAAACCGGAACCGGAAAAGTATTGGCCTTCCAAGCCTGAAATACCGGAACAAACTAGCAAAAGACCTCGCAGACAGCCTAAGAAACAAATGATACTGATTTTTTCTAATAATAATGACAGAACAACGATAGAAGTTATACGTTGGCTGGTTTCGATGAATAAGGACTTTATTCTTGTGAATGATGATGAAATTTTTGACATTAAAGTTAATAAAAAACGGTTCTTTCTGCAAAGCCAGAAAAACAGCTTTTTTATTGATGAAATACGAAGCGTATGGTACAGGAGAGGAGGGCTTTTGTTCAAACGCTATCAGTACAGTAATAATTCTATTAATATCTATATGAATGAAGCCCAGCACTGGCTGGAAGATTATATACTCCAGACATTAGAATCCAAAAAGCATATTAACAAACAAAGCAACAGTCATGTCAATAAACTCATGGTATTGGAGTATGCCCGGAATATAGGACTAAATGTTCCTGAATATTTTCTTGCTGAAAATACCAATGAAGTTCTCCTGAATGAAACCATTACAAAGTCGATCACAGGCAACGTGATATTGGATGATATATCTGAAAATGAGGACGGAATTATGTATACGACAATTATCGAAGAAATTGAAAAAGAAGAATTCTTTATTTCCTTTTTTCAGAAAAAAATAGAAAAGGATTTTGAGATCAGAACTTTTTATTTGAACGGTGAATGCTATTCCATGGCTATTTTTTCCCAGAATGATGACCAGACTAAAACAGATTTCAGAAAGTATAATAATGAAAAGCCTAACAGAAATATCAGATATAGTCTTCCTAAAGATATAGAAGGTAAGATTCACAAGCTGATGAAGATGCTGGATCTTAATTGCGGTTCTTTGGATTTTATTAAAAGTGGAGATTTCTACTACTTCCTGGAGGTAAATCCTGTAGGACAGTTTGCAAATGTAGCCTATCATTGCAATTATCCCCTATTTAGAAAAATAGCTGATTATTTATGAAAAAAAAATTTGGAGAAAAGCATAAGCTGCCTTTATCATTTAAACATATGGAGTATTTTAAACATAAAAGCTCTAAAAAGATCGATAGTAACACTATTTGTATCCTGAAATGTGAGAAATACCAAAGTAATTTTTATGTAAGGGAAAAACCCGTAAAACCATTAACCCGATTATTATGAAATATTTCAATTTGTTTTCAAACATACTGGTTACAAAAGGAGCAGGCAGAATTTTAATATCAGACCTTCAAAGGAATGTATCGGAGCTATACCCTTTGGAATTGTATGATCTCATACAGGAATTAAAAACCCATTGTATAGAAAATGTCACTGATGGTTACGACGAAGAATCAAAAGTTATGGTCAAGGAATATTTAAATATTTTGCTGCAAAATGAATATGGATTTATCACAGAGCATAATTGGGACAAAAACTTCCCACTTCTTACCTATGAATATGATGAACCCAGCATTCTTTCAGAAATTTTTATAGAGTTTTCAGAAATTTCTGTATTGAAAAAAATAAAGCTATCAATAGAACATTTTAGAATAAAGCATCTGGTTCTTTACAGCACTAAAAAATTCACAGCTGAAAATTTCATAGAGATTGATCAGATTTTTGCCACTTCCGTTTTATCTGGAATAGAAATTTTTTCTCCATTCCATGAGGATGTAAATAAGCTCTTTGTAAGTACTCTTCATAAGAATACGGAGAGAATATATAATATCGTTTTTTACAGTTGCGGAAAAAAACCTTTCAGAATAAAAGATGAATTCAGATTCAGCTTATATTTTACTGAAGAAGAAATGAAGATTTCCTCCTGCGGAAAAGTAGATCTAAAATACTTCAACACTAATATTTCAAAAGTTTCAGAAGCGGTAAACCATAATTCCTGTCTCCATAAAAAAATAGGAATAGATATAAACGGCAACATCAAAAACTGCCCTTTAATGACTGAAAACTTTGGAAACATAAACGATATCAATCTTGAAGATGCATTGATAAAGCCAGGATTCAAAAAATACTGGAATCTCACCAAAGATGAAATAGAAATCTGTAAAGACTGTGAGTTCAAATATGTTTGTACAGACTGCAGAGCCTATACGGAACGCAATCATGTAAATAATGAAGGATTAGACACTTCTAAGCCTCTGAAATGCGGTTACGATCCATATACAGGAAAATGGGAAACCTGGAGCAAGAGCCCTTTAAAACAAGACAATACGCCTTTATGAATAGCAATTAAAACTTAAATACATCGGCCTCTAGCGGAAGAATTTCCATTTCGGAATAATTGCCAGCATCCCGAAGCCCGTAAACAGGAAAAGATTGGTGACATCAGTATACAAGAATGTGGACAGATAATAGTTGTGCATAAAAAAATGCAGTACAAGCAATGCAGGGAACATAAAGATCCCGATTTTCCTGTAAAAGAACATCAGAATAAGCCCAATAATCATCAGTACGTCAATGGAAAAGATGACGAAAAAATACCATCTCGGAATCTGAAGATATTCATGCTGAAGATATTCATCTATATCAATTCCCAGCCCCATAATGGTGAACAGCATCAACGCTGCAAATGCTAAAATAAAGCCCCATCCTTTCTTTGGATCCTCGTCAAAGTAACTGTATTCTTCCATAGGTGCAAAAATAAAGAACTTATGAATATATTCATAAGTTCTTTAATATAATATTCGTTTAAAATTTGAATTATATAGAAATAGCGTTGATCAATCTGTTTTTGTCGCTCAAGTATTCTTCCATAGAAATCATACTTTCGGTTCTCATTACATCTTGGATATCGTCTATCTGATAAATAATTCTCTTCGCATCTTCCGTATTCTTAGCTCTTACTTTACAGAAAATGTTATATTTTCCTGAAATAACGCTAGCTTCGATTACATTTGGAAGTACCGAAAGCTCCTTCAATACCTCTTGAGTGCGGTTTGATTTTGTCAAAAGGATCCCAATGAAAGCTGTAAAGTGATAATCCAGCTTGCCATAATCGATATTAAGAGATGATCCCAAAATAATACCTGCATCCTCCATTTTTTTCACTCTTACGTGAATTGTTCCAGCGGAAACATCCATCTGTTTTGCAATTTCAGTAAAAGGCATTCTTGTGTTTTCGACTAAGAAATCAAGAATTTTCTTGTCTATTTCGTCCAGTTGATAGTTCATATTAGTTAAATTACAATTTTCTTAAAAAATCTATGTATTTGTTGCAAATTTATAAAAAATAATTTAACTAAAAAAATTATATTAAACATTAACAATAATTAACACGGATGATAAAAATCATTAAAATATTACGATTATTTACTAGTCGATTTTGTAGAATCTGTTTTTATTTCCGTCTTAGCTTCCGGCTGTTTTTTATCTTTTTTCTTCTTTTTAAATAGAGAATTAAAGCTTTTACTCCACACAACTCCCCCACCATAGGCCTGATTTGCAGAGCCATTAGTACTTACCATTCCAATATTGGTAGGCTTGGAATATCCTCTCAAAACAAGACTTCCGTCATTTTTTTTAGAAACATCGTATTCAATAGATCCTTCACCAGAAAGATAATTGGTTTGTGTGCCTTCCGTTTTTGTCAGAGGAATTCCCAGTCCGGTTTTAATATTTACCCTTGGTGAAAGAGCCACACTTACCCCGGCATTGGCCCGGTCACCAGTGTTGGAATTCTGGTCTCCTTTTACATAATTCAAATCGATCTGGAATTCGTTGCTCATTGTATTAAGAACAGATCCCAGCTGCTTCAGAAGCATATTATATCCGGAAGATTCCGCTACACCGGCTACATCAAAATCCACTCCTCCACTGTTGGATACATTAAAGGTGCTCAGCAGCAGGACAGAACCAAACTGAAGCACTTTTTCGCCTTCCTGGCTCATCTTGGCTGCTAATGTTTCTTTTACCTGGCTGGAAACATCAAGGGCAGTTACATTCAGGTCAATTTTCGGATCGATCAGAGATTGGGTAATACTAGCCTGAAGCAATACACTGATCGGCTGCAGTTTCCCCATGCTTAAATATTCACCTGCATTGGAAACCATTCTTACGTAATTAGCTGTAATATCTAGTGCCGGCTTCATTGCATCCCCATCCCATCTGATGCTGCTGTTCTTTTCTATTTGGAATGTTTTATTTAGAATAGCCTTGGAAACAAATGTTCCGTTATCTACTTTATATGTACCATTCATAGCAATTCCGCCCTGCCTGCCCATCTGGAACCTCAGCCTGTCTGCAGTTCCTTTTACCGTAATATTACCTACATCATCGCCCACAAGAACATTCACCGTAGTTCCTCTATCCACATCAAGGCTGAAGTCGATCCGCATATTAGTTCCCGTCTTCTTCTTTTCTTCCAGCGTGATAAGCCCGTCTTTTCCTTCTTTCAGGAACCTCAGCATTTTAAATTCTTCAACATTGGATGTCGAGCTGGAATTAAAGGTAAAGTTACTTCCGTTCAAGGCTTTCATATTAGGAGTTGAAATACTCAATCCGGAAACAGGCCCGTCTACATACAAATCTCCCTGACCATAAACTCTTCCCCAGAACAGATCATAATCTTTCTGGCTCGTATTCAGCATAAGAAGATTATCAGCCCTCATTACAAGATTGACCCCCATTGACGAAATCGTTTCAAACTGGATCGCACCGGAAATTGTTCCTTTAGAATTGGATCTTCCGTCATGAACTTCAATATTATTAAGGATTGCAAGTCCGCGGGAAAGCGGAATCACCGTATCATCAAATGAATAATCTACACCGGTAAACAGAAGTTTCAGACCGAAACCTTTCAAAGCTATATCCCCGCTATAATCAAGATCGCTTAATTTTCCGTTGATCTTCAGGTCACCCGTAGCTTTTCCTCTGATATTTCCGAAAACAGTCTGAACAAACTGCTGGGTAAAAGCAAGGTCAAAATCACGCATTTCCGCAGTCAGATCAATTGTAGGAGAAGCGGTGTTATTATTGACAGTCCCTGTCAGATGAAGGTTGTTATTTCCCAGGATTCCTGCCGAAGCCACCTTTACATCTACATCATAAACGTTCAGAGAGAAACCGTTTGTAGCAGAAATAGTAAGGTCACCCATCTGGTTTCCGTTCATAACAATATTATCTACAGTAAGATCTACGAGTGGCTGTAAAGTGCTTTTATCCATTTTGATCTTTACACTTCCGTTCGCCAGACCTTTTATTCCCATAGGATTTCCACCGGACTGCATTTCAAGGAGCTTTTCAACAGCAAATTCTTCAATATCCGCGTCTACATAGAAGTCTTTGGCAGATTTGAACTGTGCTTCTTTGATAAACAGGGCACTCTTATCTGAATATATACGCAGGTTCCTGATATCGAAATCTCCTGCATTTTTTCTGTAAGTAATGGAATGATCCAGTTCGGGGCTTGTATCTATTGCCCAGGTAACCTCATTGAACTTAACTTCTGTAGGCTCAAACCTGAAAACGTAATCCCCGGCAGCATTCGTAGACTGATCTACGTTAATGGCATAAGCTTTAAGATTATCATTCAGCTCATCCTCCGGACTTCCATGCTTGAAGGTAGTGGCCAGATGAAGGGCTGTATTGTTTTCATTTTTACCTTTAAGTTCAAAATCCTTGATAATATTTTTATTGTATACCAGTTTGCTGATTCTCGCATACAGCTGCTCATTAAGGTTTGCCGTATTGATTCTTACCATAACACTGTCGATCATCGCACTGTCTCTGGAAATATTATTTCTGTCATTGATCTTGTATTCAGGATTGGCGGCTGCCAAAGCTTTGTCCGCATCCGAAATTTCTTCCTTCTTCGTCATGATATATTTCAGAGAGGCTGCATCCAGATTCAGAATCAGGTCATTTGAATCTCCATTATACTCTCCTTCTACCACGGCGCCCTGCGGAAGCTTCAGATCAGGTAGAAAATAATTCACAACGCCCTGCTGAACATCAAAATTCATTTTAAAATTCTGACCTCTGTATAATTTTCTCGGTGGAGGGCCTACCAGAATTCTTCCGATTCCATTCTCAACCATGCCCGCAAGATCAGCAAGGTTATATTTCCCTGATATTTTACCGCTTGCAGCACCAGGTGCATCAACATCAATGACACGTCCGCCGGCTTCTACAAAAGTTTTTAATTTCGCTGTAGGAATAATATATTTTTGCGTAGCGGTAGCAAAGTGAATATCATTGGCATCCACATCCAAAGTCAGATCATTAATATTAGACATGGACATTTTACCCTCTACCCGTCCGCTCACGATCTGGCTTCCCGGTTTATTGGTAAAATAATTCATATTCAGAGAAGTGACATCTGCATTTACATCCATCGCAACCCTTGAGGTACTGAAATCAATAAGCCCTTTAATCGTTGCTTTAGCCTGCTCATCATTCACGGTGATAAGTCCATTATATTTTTTATGATCCAGCAGTCCGTCAAGGTACAAATTACTGATCTGCTTATCCATAATTTCGATGCTCGTAATCTGGGATTTCGTGGTGAGACGCATTGTATTGACATCAAAACTCTGCCCATTAATATCAAATTTACCGGAGATCAGACCAACAGCCTTACTTTTGGTGATGACAGAGGTATTAAGATCTTTTACATCCACAAATCCTAAATACTTGGGCATTGCTGTGCTGTATCCGGTAAGCGAGAGTTTAGTGATCTTAGCCTGCCCTATTCCAGTAATCAGGTTTCCACTGGCAACGTACACCTGTTCCGGATTTACCTTTGCTGTTCCGTTATACTTCAGTTTTCCAAAATCATCTGCGAAATTCTTCATCTTTTTAGAAATAAATGAAGGCATCATCGCTTTGAGGTCTTTATATGTAAAATCAGCAGAAAGGTCGTTTGTTTCAATGGAAAAATTTCCTTTCAGCAGTCTGTCGACCCTCATCGTTTTGGTTGCGATATTGACGTCAGGGTTTCTGATCAGGAAATTCTCTAAATAGAATTTATTTAAGGGGCCGGTCATTTTCCCGGCAAGGTTGAATGGTTTAAAGTTATCCCAGTTCGTCACAAAGTAGCTGATATCATATCCGCTCAGCTGGCTTCCCTGCTGGATTTCCATATCCCAGCGTACACGGTCTGCAAAATCAGACCACGAACCGTCATTAAGATGAAATTTGATATTCCCCTGAAGCAGTGAGTGATCTGTATTCAGGGTAAGATCCTTTAGTGACAGAAATTCATTCGTTAAAGAAAGCTCAGTAGAAAAAGTATCTACAAAATGAGATTTCCCCCATCTTTCAGTAACGAAAGACATATTATTAATCAGCGCCGAAATATTGGCTCCGTTGATCTTTACATTGGGTGCTTTTAAGTTAAAGTTTGTGGCAGTAAGCCATTTTCCGGGTTCTCCCGGGGAGTTTTGACTCACAATAGAAACTTTTGAATCAATGATCTGTACACGGGAATCCAACTGGAATGGAGGCTTTTTCGGATCTCTTTTCTTTCCGCTGTCGAAGAGCTGTGTAAACCTGATAAAATTGGAAATACTGTCACCTTTATAGGTTATAACCTTTACATCTGCATTAACAAGGGTAAGGGAATTAAAGCTTAATGAATTGCTGTTTCCTGAAATGGCATTGTAAGCGAGAGACATCCAATCTGAATTGGCGCGGAATTCTCTTGCTTTGATGAATTCCAGCCCTTTATAATCTTTTATTTTTAATCCTTTTATGGTAACGTCCCCAAAATAATCTACTTCTACACTTTCTGTAGACATCCCAGCCTTAAAGTCTTTGTTTACGATCTGAAGTGCCTGATTGGCCGCCCATCGTTTGGTGGCCGGAAGATTAATGGCAATAAGTATCCCTCCAACGAGAATAACTCCCAACCAGAAAAGGATCAGGAGAAGCTTTGCCCACCATGAATAACTGGTGACATCTTTTACAGCCTGCTTCCCAAATTCCTCGGCTGTCTCTACAGGATGATGAATAGCATCTGATGCCAGCTCAGATGCTTCCTTAACGGTCTCCTTTACAGCTCCTTCTACATCTTCAACAGTCTTCTGTACCTGATCACTTAGGTTCTCAGTTACTGATTTTTTATTCTCATTCTCGTTATTATTCTCTAACTTTGCCATTATTATGAGCGACTCTATAATTTTAGGTATTGAATCGTCCTGCGACGACACCTCAGCAGCTATCATCAAGGGAAACTGTATTCTATCCAACATTGCTGCGAATCAGGCCATCCACAAAGAATATGGCGGTGTGGTTCCGGAACTGGCATCGCGAGCGCATCAGCAAAATATAATCCCCGTTGTTGAAAAATCTCTTACTAAAGCAAATATACAACAAAATGCTATTTCAGCTATAGGATTTACACGCGGTCCCGGACTTTTAGGATCACTTCTTGTAGGAACATCATTTGCTAAGTCTTTGGCAATGAGCTTAAATGTTCCATTAATTGAAGTAAATCATCTCCAGGCACACATTTTAGCCCATTTCATTGAGGATGCAAATCCTATGCCGCCTCAATTCCCTTTTCTGTGTCTTACGGTAAGCGGAGGTCATACGATGATTGTATTGGTGAAGGATTATTTTGATATGGAAATTATCGGAAAAACAATAGATGATGCTGCTGGAGAGGCGTTTGATAAGATCGGAAAGATTTTTGACCTTGATTATCCTGCCGGACCTATTATAGACCGACTGGCCAAAGAAGGAAATCCTGATGCTTTTACATTCAACAAGCCTAGAATGGAGAATTATGATTATTCTTTCAGCGGGATCAAAACTTCCGTTCTTTATTTTATTCAGAAAGAGGTCAGAAAAAATCCGGATTTTATTAAAGAAAATCTGAATGATTTGTGTGCTTCGGTTCAAAGAACAATCATTGAAATATTGATGACCAAACTTGAAAAAGCTGCTAAAGAATTGAATATAAAAGAGGTGGCTATCGCCGGTGGAGTTTCTGCCAATTCTGCTTTGAGAAAAGTAATGGAGGATAATCATGAAAAATTAGGCTGGAATATCTACATTCCAAAATTTGAATATACAACCGATAATGCTGCTATGATTGCCATGGTTGCTCAATTGAAGTTTGAAAGAGGTGAATTTACGGATCTGAGAACTTCCGCAACTGCAAAATATGATTTATGAAAATACTATTAGAAGAAAAAATACTGGGAACGCATTCTAAAAAGAACTCAAAATATTATTGGGTTTTAGAAACCGTTATAGGAAAAAATGAAGTGACAGAAAAAGATGGAGATGAAGATTATTTAATGATAAGTTCAGAAATTGGATATGTTCAAAATATAAAGGAGGAGATCATAGAGAAGATCAATTCAGAAAATGTATTTAGCTTTTCTTACGAACCCAAAGAAGGAGATTACTTATCCATCAAAAATAATTTAAGAAAAAACGAGTATTTGAATTTAATTTTTATGAATAATAAGTGGGTTGAAGAAATTTACGCATGTTCATATAGAGACTGTGAAGGTGATATTTATACCACGATAAAAACCGGTGTAGCATTTATAAGCGATAATGAAATTACCTTTTAATCATACTTATAAATAAAATTCAGGCGCATTCTAAATATCAATATATGAAACTTTTTTTTGGCGAAATCAATAACGGAAAAGCAATAATTAATGACGAAGAACAACAGCACATTGTGAAAGTTCTTCGTATGAAAGATGGTGAAGAAATTCACGTAACAGACGGAAAGGGAAATATTGCTTCCGGAAAATTAGTTCTTGAAGGAAAGAAGGCTGGTTTAGAAGTTTCTGAAATTAAAACAAATACTCCGGATTTTAGTCCCCGACTTCATATTGCCATTGCACCAACGAAAAACATCGACAGGATCGAGTTTTTTGTGGAAAAAGCTGTGGAAATGGGTATCGCAGAGATCAGTATTATTATTACAGAGAAAACTGAACGTAAAAATATCAATATTGACAAGATCAGAAAGCAGGCTGTTGCCGCCTCCAAGCAAAGCTTGCGATTCCATTTCCCTATTATTAATGATGCGGTGAAGCTTACAGATTTCTTAAAAAATATTGACCCGAAACACACTTTTGTGGCACACTGCCATGAAAATCTTGAAAGGATTGAACTTAAAAACATTCCTTCCCTTAAACAGATCACTTTTTTGATTGGTCCTGAAGGGGATTTTTCTGAAAGGGAAATTCAATTTTTGTCCGACAGTAATGTAAAAGCAGTTTCACTTGGAAATCAAAGGCTGAGAACGGAAACGGCGGGTGTGTTTGTCGCGGCGTGGAATTATTTTAATATGATGAAAAATTAGAAGTTAGAAATTAGGAGCGTCTATTTATCAATCAATCAACAAATTTTCCTACATTTCCAGATTATGATCTTTAAGGTATTTTTCGAAAATCTGATGTCCGCTTCGCATTGAATTCACGGCCCAGCGGATCTTCATTTTCATCAGTTTTTCTTCGTTTAACTTATAATCAATACCTGATTTAATCAGTTTCTGTTTCAATTCATACATACAGATACCTGCGGCTACAGAAACATTGTAGCTTCTTGTCAAACCGTACATCGGGATAGCCAGTGTTTCATCTGCAAAATCCAAGACTTCTTCTGACACTCCCTCCTTCTCAGTTCCAAATACGAGAGCGATAGGTTCTGTGATTTGATAATCTGGAAGCATAACAGCATTTTTTTCAAGGGACACAGCCAGAATTTTATATCCTCTGCTTTTAATATTCTGTAATGAGGCTATATTTTTAGGCATTTTCTCAACTTCTACCCAGGTTTCGGCACCTTTGGTTACAGTAAGGTTAGGATCGAAAACATTCTCTTCCTCCATTGCCACCACCTTATGAAACGCACTTGCTTCCACTGATCTTATAATAGCTGCTGCATTTCTGAACTGGTAGACATCATCCATCACAGGAAGGACAAAATCAGAACTTTCCTGGGAGAAATGTTCTATCTTTGAGAGTCTTTCCTCTGTTAAAAACTGCTTTAAATATTCAAAAGTTTGCGCTAAATCTTCCATTCATTTTCAAATCTTTGCAAATTAACGTAATTTTGAGCTATGAACCTGAACGAGGCTCAATTTCTTAGAAAAAAGTAATTCATGAAACGAAAAGTCCTGCTCATCTATACCGGAGGAACCATCGGTATGGAAAAAGATTATGAAACCGGAAGTCTGCGTGCATTTGATTTTGGAAATATTTTCGAAAAAATGCCCGAGATGAAATTAATGGAATGCGAAGTGTTCGTACATCCATTTGCCAAACCGCTGGACTCTTCGGATATGGGACCTGAGGAATGGAAGGTTATTGCTAATTATATCCTCAAAAATTATGAACTGTATGACGGTTTCCTGATCCTTCACGGGACGGATACGATGTCTTATACAGCTTCTGCTTTAAGTTTTATGTTGAAAGGACTTAGAAAACCTGTAATTATGACTGGTTCACAGCTTCCGATCGGCGATTTGAGAACGGATGCAAAGGAAAATCTTCTGACAAGCCTTTATTACGCAAGTCTTTATGAAAATGATGAAGCAGTTATCCAGGAAGTTGCCGTTTATTTTGAGTATAAATTATTAAGAGGGAACAGAACACTGAAATATTCTGCGGAGTATTTTGATGCTTATGCGAGTCCGAATTATCCACTACTGGGACAATCCGGTGTCCATTTAAATATTATCAAGGATAATCTTTACCGGTGTGATCCTGATATAGAATTTCATGTAGATGAACATATTTCTGAAGATATTCTGTTCTGGAGAATTTTCCCGGGCATGCATCTGAGCCACTTTAAAGAAATTCCTAAAATGAAGGTTTTAATTCTTCAGGTTTTCGGTTCGGGAACTATTTTCAGCAGTGAGAAAACGCGGGAAACGCTTCAGGAAATCAGAAACAACGGAACTGAAATTGTCGTGGTAAGTCAGTGTATTTCAGGCGGTATTTCGTTCGGAAAGTATGAGAACAGTAATATTTTTTCAAGGATTGGAGCTATTAGTGGAAAAGATATGACTGCAGAAAGCGCTATCAGTAAAGCGATGCACCTGATAGATAACCCGAATTACTCCGGAACTTTTGCAGACAACTTCACCAAGAGCCTTTGCGGAGAAATTACTGAGTAATTTTTAAATAATAATTTGCAGATTCCAGAAATTACCCTATTTTTGCAGTCTCAAATAGAAAGGTGTCCGAGTGGTTGAAGGAGCTACCCTGGAAAGGTAGTATACGGGTAACTGTATCGAGGGTTCGAATCCCTTCCTTTCTGCAAGAAGACAAAGGTCTTAAACTTAATTGTTTAAGGCTTTTTTATTTACTCTTACTAGTGAGTGAATAAAAAAATCCCGGCATTTCTGCCAGGATTTGTCTGGAAAACTGTTGAGGGTCTTCCATCAATATAATTAGATATGAATGTTTGGTGTAAAAATTTAATTGCAGATCGTGAGAAACTGATGACTCATCTGCACTTTGAATTTGGCCTCTGATTTTAGTTTAACATAAACGGTGTGCTCAAAGGCCTGTACGGATTTCAGTTTCCGATCGATATATTCTGCGATCTGTACGACAGAAAAAATAAAATCCCGATATACTGCAATATTTACAGTCTGACCGTAATAAGGAAGGTAGGCCTTTAAAAAGGGAACTGCAGCCTGATGCCTGTTATAGTTCACACAATATCCCTCTCCTTCCCTCAAGGTAATAATTTCACGGTCATTGATATAATCCAAAACCGTTTTATTTCTGTCCACAGAGCTGACATTTTTTGACAGGTGCCTGTTGATAATCCGCTCTTGAATTTTTAAATAATTGATTCGCTATATCAATAGACTGATCCAAAGCTTTGGTTTCCTGGGACTTCATCTGATAGTACTGATCAATATTTTTGATCTTTGACATTAAATTCGCTACATCCAGATAGGCATGTAAAATCGTTTTGTCATACTCATACAACGACTGTATCTGTTTAGCATCAGCAGTCTGAAAGTTCGCTTTGATCGCGCTTTTGTTGATCAGCGGACCTGCCAGTTCTCCTGCCAGATTATAAGCAATAGATTCAGGTATTTTTACCAGATAAGAAGGTTTAAAAGCTTCCAATCCTAATGTGGCAGAAATTTCAAGTGACGGATAAAACTCCTTTCTCGCTGCCTGTACATCCAGTTTGGCGGCTTTTAATTCCAATTCCGCCTGTTTGATATCCGGACGGTTAGCCAGTAACTGGGACGGTATCCCTGTGTAAACAGTTTGTGGCATCGTAGACATAAAATTTTCTTTCGTTCTCGCGATAGGTTGCGGATATCTTCCCAAAAGTGCATTGATCTGATTCTCTTTCTCAGTGATGTCCTGACGGATCGTATATTCTGCAGCTTTGGATTTTGCCAGCTCTGCTTCAAATTTTTTAACAGCCAGTTCCGTAGCTGCAGCAGCTTCTTTCTGAATTTTTGAAATTTCCAGCGCTCTTTCCTGCAACTTGATGTACTGCTGAATAATATCCAACCGATTGTCAAGTGCCAACAGTTCATAATAATTGTCCGCTACTTCTTCAATAAGATTGGAAAGGACAAAGTTTTTCCCTTCAACCGTAGAAAGATAATGAGCAACAGCCGCTTCTTTTTCAGTCCTGAGCTTTTTCCAGATATCAATTTCCCAGTTGGCCATTAATCCACCTTCAAAATTGCCCAAAGGATCGGGCATTTCTCTTCCCGGTTCTATTTCTGTAGTGGCATCACCGGCTCCTTCACTGGTATAGCGGCCGGCTTTTTTTATTCCAGCTCCTATTCCGGCTGATACCGTTGGTGTCAGTTTTCCTTTTTTAGCCAATACCCCACTTTTCGCAATTTCAATTTCCTGAAGTGTGATCAGTAATTCCTGATTGTTTTTCAAAGCGGTTTCGATTAAGCTCACCAGATTTGGATCTGTAAAAAATTGCCTCCAGGGAGTTGTTCCGCTGTTTGCATTGGCATCCTGCTCTTCTTGATTAAAATTCTGAGGCAGGTTTTCTTTTACTTCATCTTTTATAATGGTGGCCATCGGAGCTCTACAGCCTGTGAGTATAAGCGATAGGGCAATGGCTGCTATATATTTATTATAAATCTTCATGTTTGTCATCGTGTTGATAAGGTTCAGTTTGTTCTGTTAAAGGATTTTCCTCTTCATATCTTGCCAGTCTAGATTTCTCTGCGATGGTTCCGAAAATATAATACAGCCCCGGAATAATCATCAGACCGAAAACAGTTCCTATCAGCATTCCTCCTGCAGCTGCAGTACCAATCGTTCTGTTTCCTACGGCTCCCGGTCCGGTTGCCATTACCAATGGAATAAGACCTGCAATAAAGGCAAATGAAGTCATCAGGATCGGACGGAAACGGATCGCTGCCCCTTCGATTGCCGCTTTAGCTACAGGAATTCCTTCTTCTGCTTTCTTCTGAACGGCAAATTCTACGATCAATACCGCATTTTTACCCAACAGACCAATCAACATGACCATGGCAACCTGAGCATAGATATTATTTTCCAGCCCTAGCAATTTCAGACATAAGAATGCTCCGAAAATACCTGTTGGAAGGGACAAAATTACCGGCAACGGCAGAATAAAGCTTTCGTACTGCGCTGCAAGGATCAGGTATACAAATCCGAGACAGACCAGGAAGATAAATACAGCTTCATTTCCCCTACTCACTTCGTCTTTTGAAATACCGGCCCAGTCGATACCAGAGCCTCTAGGTAGCGTTTTATCTGCAACTTCCTGGATCGCTTTAATAGCCTGGCCGCTACTGTATCCCGGTGCCGGAGTCCCGCTTACTTCTGCAGAATTATACATATTATGTCTTGTAATTTCTGATAGTCCATATACCTTTTCCATTCTCATAAAGTCTGAATACGGAACCATCTGGTCTTTATCATTTTTCACATATAGTTTCAGGAGATCTGTAGGCAAAGCCCGGTATTGAGGACCTGCCTGCACGATCACTTTATAAGGTCTGTCGAAACGAATAAAACTGGTCTCATAGTTAGACCCTATTAAGGTAGACAGGTTATCCATAGCACTTTGAATTGTTACTCCTTTCTGTTCGGCTAGATCGTTATCTACCTTCAGCATGTACTGAGGAAAACTTGCAGAATAGAAGGTAAATGCAGATCCTAGCTCAGGACGCTTTTTGAGTTCTCTTACAAAATCATTACTTACCTGCTCCATTTTATGATAATCCCCGCTTCCGGCTTTATCCAGCAGACGGAGCTCAAAACCTCCTGCGGCACCATACCCCGGTATGGAAGGAGGCTGGAAGAATTCTATATTGGCGCCGGGAATATTCTTGGCTTTTTCTTCAAGCTTTTCAATAATCTCAGCAGCGGATTCTTTACGTTCTTCCCAGCTTTTAAGGTTGATCAGACATGTTCCTGAGTTGGACCCTGTACCTTCTGTCAGGATTTCATAACCTGCCAGTGAAGAAACCGACTGCACACCATCAATATCTTCAGATTCTCGTAATAATTCTTTGGCAATCTGGTTGGTCCTTTCCAGAGTAGATCCCGGAGGCGTCTGGATAATGGCATATATCATTCCCTGATCTTCCGCCGGAATAAATCCTGAAGGAAGTGAGTTGCTTAGGAAGTATGTACATGCACAAAATGCCAGCAGTAAAGGAAGTGTGATGGATTTTTTCTTAACTGTTTTATTCAGCATTTTCTCATACTTCCCAGCACCTTTCGTAAATAAATTATTGAATTTATCCAGGAAAATGGTAATCGGGGTTTTCTTTTTAACTTTTCCGTGAGTGTTTCTTAAAATCAAAGCACATAAAGCCGGAGTCAGTGTCAAAGCTACAACCCCTGAAAGGATGATCGCAGAAGCCATGGTAATAGAAAACTGACGGTAAAATACTCCCACCGGACCGGACATAAACGCAATCGGGATGAATACGGACGCCATAACCAAAGTAATCGCGATAATCGCCCCACTGATTTCATGCATCGCTTCTTCCGTTGCTTTTAATGGGGAAAGGCCTTTTTCTTCCATCTTGGCATGGACGGCTTCAATGACCACAATCGCATCATCGACAACGACCCCGATGGCCATTACCAATGCAAAGAGCGAGATCATGTTTAACGTGATTCCAAATGCGGACATGACGGCAAATGTCCCAACCAGTGAAACCGGAACCGCCAGCGCAGGAATTAAGGTTGAACGCCAGTCTCCAAGGAACAGGAATACCACGATTGCTACCAGGATAAAGGCTTCAAATAGGGTATGAATAACCTTTTCCATGGATGCATCCAGGAATCTGGAAACATCATAACTGATGTCGTAATGCATTCCTTTCGGGAAGTTGTTTTTCTCAAGATCTTTCATCAAAGTTTTTACATTTTTGATAACGTCACTTGCATTGGAACCGTAGGACTGTTTTACAGTGATCGCTGCAGAAGGCTTTCCGTTCAATGTAGAATAGATATCATACATTGACGAACCGAATTCTATATCAGCCACATCTTTTAATCTTACAAACTCTCCACCCGGTTTTGCTTTTAAAATGATATTCCCATAATCTTTTTCATTATTGAAACGTCCGGAATATTTCAGAATGTATTCAAAGGATTGAGAGCGTTTTCCTGAACTTTCTCCTGTTTTTCCGGGGGAAGCTTCCAAACTCTGCTGGTTCAGAGATTCCATCACTTCGTCTGCGGAAATATTGTAAGCGGTCAGCCTGTCCGGTTTAAGCCAGATACGCATGGCATATTCACGGGTTCCGAGGATATCTGCAAAACCTACACCACTTACCCTTCTCAGCTCAGACATCACATTGATATCAGCATAGTTGAAAAGGAATTTCTGGTCAGCCTTTGGATCATCGCTGTACAGGTTAATGTACATCAACATGTTAGGTTCTTCACGGGTAATTTTTACTCCTTCACGCACTACCAGAGGCGGAAGTTTGTTGACAACGGAAGATACACGGTTTTGAACGTTTACCGCAGCAACATTGGGGTCTGTTCCGAGATCAAATACAATCTGAATGGAAGCTTCGCCATCGTTACCGGCATCGGAGGTCATATATTTCATACCCGGAACTCCGTTCAATCCTCTTTCGAGGGGAATAACGACTGATTTAATCAATAGTTCGTTGTTGGCTCCCGGATATTCTGCGGTGATATTTACTTTAGGTGGTGAAATGGAGGGAAACTGGGTCACTGGAAGTTTTACCAGCGACAGAACTCCCATAAATACAATGATCAGCGAGATCACGATAGACAGAACAGGTCTGCGGATGAATTTCTTAAACATACTGCTTCGTTTTACGAGTAGACTACTCTGCTTTTAGTTTCAATGACTGAAGAACTTTTTTAGGATCCTGGAATTTGGTCTGTATTTTTTGGTCGTCTTTTACCTTCTGTACTCCTTCTAAAAGGATTTTATCTCCTTGTTCAAGCCCCGAAGCTACCACATAAAGATCCGGCAGCTCGTAAGCTATTTTTATATTTCTGGATTTTGCCATTCCATTTTTATCGATGATGAATACATATTTCTGATCCTGAATTTCATAAGTCGCTTTCTGCGGAATGATAAGTGCATTATGCACAGGAAGAGTCATCTGTACTTTTCCGGTTTCGCCGTTTCTAAGCAGTTTATCCGGATTGGGGAATTTTGCTCTGAAGGCAATGTTTCCTGTTTCATTATCGAATTCTCCTTCTATGGTCTGAATTTCTCCTTTCTGAGAAAGCATTTCGCCATTAGCCATAATCAAAGATACCTGATTGCTCCCTCTGTCGGCAGCGTGTGTCTGATAAGTTAAATATTCAGGTTCTGAAACATTGAAATAGCTGTAAACATTGGTATTATCTGATAAAGAAGTCAGCAGATCACCTTCGTCTACAAGGCTTCCCAATTTTAAAGGAATTCTGTTGATTACCCCTGAAAACGGTGCTTTAATGTCGGTAAAAGATAAATGAATCTGTGCCAGTTTCATTTCAGCATTGGCGGCATCCAACTTTGCTTTGGCCATTGCTCTTTCGTTTTTAGAAACGATGTTGTTACTCGCTAAGGTGCTGGCGTTTTTTAATTCAATGCTGGCCTGCTCTACTTCTGCTCTAGCTTTTAATAATTCGGCCTGGTACAGCTGAGGCATAATTCTGAACAGGGTTTGTCCTGCATGGACATACTGGCCTTCATCCACATAAATTTTTTCAAGGAATCCTTTTTCCTGTGCACGGACCTCAATGTTTTTTGCAGATTGGATCTGGGCTACATATTCTTTATTGATCACGGTGTCCATTTTGACAGGACTGGTGACAGGATATACTGCGGCTTCTTCTTTTTCTTCTTTCTTCTGACTGCAGCCGACAGTTAGTAAAAGGGTGCTTATCGCAATGCCTGAGGCAACTCTTTTGATCATAATTCTAGAGTTTAATATAAATCGTTAATGTTTTGAAATGGAGTATTGAGTAATAGAGATCCTGCGCCGTAAGATTACCAGCATGCAGCGCAAGATATTTCCTATCCGGACTGAGGACAGAAAATAAATTGGGAAAAATGAATTTTAAATTCTGATAGAACGAATCAGAATGAATGTTTTAACATTGGAATACAGCGGAAGAAAACCATTGATACCAGGCTTTCTGCTTTTAGAAGAATGAAGACCAAAAATATAGACAAGACTGAATACACCGGCAAATACAGCAATCATCTGAATGGCATCAGATAACTGGAAATCATCTTCAGCAAGCTCAAGGGTGGTAGTATCAATATTGTCTGCCATCTGCTGTACCGAAAGCTTTTCGAAAGTCTGGTTCAGTTTATTGGCTTTTTTGGGCATGTGGTGAGAAACATGGCCGGAATAGTCATTTCGGAGTGTTTTAACGCTAAGCCTGCTTTCTACTACGAAGAGCAGAAAAAGGCCTGTTAAAAAATATATGATAAAGTTTCTCATTTTGAAGTGGCAAATGTACATTTAGATATGTATATTGTCATAGCAGATTAACAAAATTTAACTCTCCTTTAAATTAGCTGAAGAAGAAACTTTAGTGATTACAAATGCCCCGGAGTTCTACTGGAAACTCACTATCTGGCGGGAAGCTAAAATATCTTGTATCATTTTTTACTGAATATGGAAAAAGGAATTCTAAACAGTATGATTTAAATCATTTTTTCCTGTGTATCAGCATCATATAATTTTAATACTTTTGCACTCAATTAAAACAACAAATGTAACTATGAAAAAAACTGTACTATTTCATTCTTAAAAACCGCCAGCTCAAGAGCATTCCTGCGGTATTATCTTTACAAATCTTTAAAAACATGGACTTTTTATGATTATAAAAATGACTGTAAAGAACTGTAATGCATAAGAGATAGAAACATCAGATTAATTTATGTAAAATTAACATATATTTATCAAAAATATTTGTAAATTTATGTAGTATTAATATCACTATTTCATGATACACTTACCAATCACTTATCATTATGAAAAAACTATTCACATCGGTCCTTATCGGGCTGGCAGTCCTTTCCTCAACAGCGTGTAAGCATCCGGGCAAAGAAGCAGAGGTACTTACAGAAGCAGTACCGGAAAACAAAGATGAAACCACAAAAGATGTTTTCACCGACAGCTACGGGGAAAAAATTGAGGTCATCATCAACCATACCAAAGGTACGGCAACAGTACATCTGGAGGGTAAAACCTATGATCTTAAAAAAAGTGATGCTCTTCCTGAATACACTGCGAGCAATGAAGAATATCAGTATTCGAATATCAAAGGAAATATCACTTTACTGAAAAAAAATGTAGATATGGTTCTGTTCCACGCAAAACGTGAAACAAAAGGATCTGGCTCTGCAAAGATGGCTTCTTATTAATTTAATCACCAACCTTACAAAATAATCTATGAAAAATTTATGTTATTATTTATCCGCTCTTTTTTTAGTTGTATTTCTTACGGCATGCAAAACAACACCAGCTACGGAGCAAAAGCCAACAGATATTACAGGAAAAACATGGAAGCTGACGGAACTGAACGGACAGCCGATCAAGCTTAAAAACCCGAAAAACAATCCTTACTTCAAGCTTAATACAGAAGGTATGAGATATGAAGGCCATGCAGGATGCAATGGATTTGGAGGTACTTTTGAGATTAAACCTGATATGATGAGAATCAAATTCAACCAGGGGATGTCTACGATGATGGCCTGTGAGGATCTTGAAACTGAACAATTATTTACAAAAGCAGTACTTGCTGCAGATAATTATTCTGTAAACGGCAATACGCTGACATTGAATAAAGCAAGAATGGCTCCTTTGGCTAAATTTGTTCTTCAACCATAACTGAATTTAAAATTTACTATATAAAAAGACGTTTTACTATTTTGTGAAACGTCTTTTTATCATAAATTCTCTTAAGATTTTTTATAGATCATATAGCAGATCAGAAGGCTTATATTGACCAGAACAGCAAATGCGTTTGATAAAATAATGGGCAGCTCATCTTTTATAAATCCATACCACACCCAAAGTGAGAGCCCTGAAATGAGGACCAAAAGCATCACGAGGGAAATATCGTCTACATTTTTCTCTTTGATTACTTTGATGAGTTGCGGGATCATGGAGATGGAAGTAAGGACTCCGGCTATTATTCCCAGGATATTTTCATTCATAGTTTCAATTCTTTTTTATGTACTTCATCATCAAATTTCACTAAATAAAGCCTAATAATACACTTTTTATTCAACTTTAACCTATTTAAATCTGTCACTGGAAACTTCTTCGTGCAGGGGAATATTATCTTCAATGAACTGATACAGGCTTTCTGAGAAGTAGCAGCCATTCAGAATTCCTCTTGCCCCAAGGCCATTGAATACATACAGGTTTTTGTATGATGCATGTCTTCCGATAATCGGCCTTCTGTCTTTTACTGTCGGCCTGAAACCGAAATTTACTTCTTCAACTTCAAAATCATACGGATAAATTTCTGACAGCCCGTTCACAAGCTGTGTAACTGCAGATTCGTCAACATGATGGTGAAGCTGTTCCCTGTCATAGGTTCCACCATAGAAATAAAGCCCGTTATCTGTTGGAAATAAGAAATGTTTCTTTTTAATTGTAATATCTTTTGGAATGGGTTCGGAGAGCTTTACCTTAATATGATGTCCTTTATTCGGAATTACGGCAATATCTGAGAAAAAAGGATTTTCTTTCACTCCCATTCCTTCACAAAATACAATATGCTTAAACTGAAAATCTTTATAAATAGCCAAAGAAGCATCTAATTTTTCATAATCAAACTTTTCTTTGATCAGAAATTCTTTTTTTTCTAAAAAAACAAATAGATCCATGAAAAAACCGCTTACCTGAAGTCTGGCAGACTGATTGACCTTTCCCGTCTTAAAGTCGTTTTTTACCACCTCTAAATGATCGAATTTTTTATCAAGAAAGCCGGAAAGTTCTTCATTATCCGATTTTTTCAGCCAAAGGTTCTGTTCATTCCCGTCATGAAAAATTCTGTGGATCGGTGAATTGATGAGATAATTTCTCCCGGTATAAGATTCTATTTCATTCAACGTGTTTTTCAGGAAGTCAATTTGTTCCTGAGCTTTCCAGAAAGTTGTAAATTTTTTGAGAACTACCGGATTGATAATTCCGGCAGAAACCTGGGAAGCACTCTTCCTACCCTCTGAAAAGAGTACAAAAGATTTGTTATTCTTAATGAGCTGATGAGCGAAGAACAACCCTGCATATCCATCTCCAACGATAATATAGTCTATATGTTTCATAATAAAAAAACCTGAGTAAAAGTACTCAGGTTTTGTATAAATATCAAGTGAAATCTTAGTAATTCCACATATCGTTTTCCATGTTCAGGATCTGCGCCTTGATTCTTTCGCTTTCTTCCAACTGATCTTCAGCATCTTTAGGGATATAGTCCTTGATGGTACCATCACCTAAACCGCTTGATGATTTGTAAATAACTGAAGAGAATCTTCTTGCATTGATGATATCATCGAAAGAAAGGTCTGCAGAAGAGTTCTTTCTGTTGTAAACATAGTTGTTTGCCAGAATATCTCTTGCATTCGGATAGTAGATCCAGAATAGATCGATCAGTTCGTCATTACTGGCAATAGGCTTACCATCTGGTCCAATAACTCCCTGTACAGCAGGATCTGGTCCCATTGCTGCGATTCCCAGAGGTCTGTATTTCATCTGTCCGTCTCTCTTATCGATAAACCACATTCCCATGATCTTAAGGACTTTTACCTTGTCAGTAGTCGTCTTGAAAACGTCGGTATATTCTTTTTTCTCCTGTTCAGTTAACTGCCTTCCGGAGTTAAGGATATCAATAGCAGCATCATTGATAATTACTTTTTCCAGTCTTTTCTGGATACCTTCCGGTGAAAGTTTCACGGTAAAGTTTTCATCATCATAAACCTGTTCAATCTTTCCGGTTAATGCACCGTCCAATAATAACTGGTACAAAGATCTGGTAGGCGTAGCAAGAAGTCCATCCGGATTGTCATAGTAGAATGGCTGATTGATCTTATCATTCATGTCAATGATTTCCCAAACAAACATACTCTTAAGGATATCTTTATCTTCTACAAAACCATATTCAAGAGGCTTTACTGTGTTATCAATAATAGTATCACCAACTTTTTGTTTGTTTTCCTCTCTCATCTGTCTGAACTCTTCCGGAGAAGCTGCGTTCAGAATAGTCTGGGAAAAAGCGAATCCCGAAACTAATACTAAAAGGGTGCTAATATATTTTTTCATAATAAATTACAATTTTAGTCCTATGGAATATTAATGATTATAGGAGTAATGTTTTTAATTACCTGTCCGTCAAGACCCTGAGCTGTAACTTTGATATCAAAGATAGAAACTACATCTCCAGATCTAAGATTTTTCACTAATCCAGCGGCATCGTTTAATGAATTTCCGTGAACCAATAATGCTGCTCTTCCTGGTACTCTAACCATAAACTGAGTTACAGTAAATGAAACTGGGAAGTCAAAGTCAGGAATTGCTGCCTGTACAGTCTGATTCTGGATAGAACCTGCCGGCATAGACGTCATACTTTGTCCTCTGATCTGACCTTGTGGCGGCGGCACATTTTTAATTCTATATTCGAATACCTGAGATACTGATTTTCCGTAAGGATCCGTTCCTGATAATGTCAATTTAACGGTGTTACCTGAAGTAGGTTTCACACTCCATTTTCCTGGACCTGTATTTCTTACAGATGCTCCCGGAGCAGATAATGAAAGCTTAGAATTATCAGCACCTAAGATTGATCCTGAAACAGGGTTCTCAAGTCCTCTATACATTACATTCATTTTATCAGCAGAAAGCAATAATCCTTTTTCAAGTTTTACTTCTCTTGGTCCTGCGATTACGTTATATGTATGTGTCCATGGGAAACTCTGAGGTTTTCCTGAAGCATCCATTAAAGTAATTGTTCCTCCAAGTTTATGCTCACCAATACCAGAACCTGATATTGAAGTGATACCTTTACCATTCTCTACTCTACCTACACCAGTAATGCTGATCTTGTTACTATTGGAATAAGTTCCTAACATTACTTTTACTTCTGCCTGTTTTCCTGCCTGGATATCTACCGGTCCGGAAACAATAGGCTCATAGCTTGAGAATTTAATATTCGCATCCACTTTTTCCTGAAGTAATAATGCCAATGCATCAGACTGTACGTTTCTGGCGTCATTCTGGATAATCTCAAGGTTTGAGATCGCAGCGATTAACGGCTGGTGATAGAATTTATTCTGAAACCAAGTCTTGTCATTGGGAGATTTTCCTTTTGGATATTCTGCAATCAGAGATTTATTAGCTCTGTCTACCAAATCTTTTAATTGTGGATTACCGCCAAAAGTTGAGTTGATATAATTTCTTACGTCGTCAATTTTAGCTTTTAAGTCTAAAGCTCCTTTTGAAGGTGCATTTTCATCTCCTTCTTTGAAAAAATATTCTGTAGTCGCTTCATTATTATTTAATGCTGCAAAATTTTCGCTTACATCAATATCTTTTCCCGTTTTAGGATCTTTATCATGAAAATCCGACTGTTTTTTTAGGGCATCTTTGATTCCTTGTGCCGAAGCTACCAAAACATCAATTTTACCTTTTAGAACTTTATACTGTCCCCAAGGCTGTGCATAGGTATCTGGAACCTGTTGTGCTTTAGCCTCAAGCGTTTTTTCAAATATCTTTTCGTTCTTATTCTCTGTTAAAGTTCTCGTTTCATTCAATGCTCTGGTAGAGTCATAGTATGATCTGATGATTTCTGCATCAATATTTAGGGCCATCATCGCGATGAACACCAAATACATCAGGTTGATCATCTTCTGACGAGGGGTCTGTTTTCCTTGTGCCATTCTCTTTTCTTTTAGTTTTTGATTAAGTAGTTAATTTAGAAATGGTTAGGAATTAAGATTTCATAGCAGTAAGCATACCGCCATAAACTCTGTTTAAGCTGTTAAGATTAGTTGTTAAACCTTGTAACTCTTGGTTGAATTTTTCAGACTGTTCTGCAGATTTCTGCATATCAGCGACATATTTGTTAGCAAATTCAGATTGTCTTTTTCCGCTTTCCAACTGCATGGCATATAAAGCATTCATACTTTCCATATGCTGTGCTGCTTTGTTAAGCTGGTCGTTATATTTATGAGTAGAAGCAGATACATCAACAGTCTGGTTGATCTGGTCAACAGAGCTAGAGAACTTGTCGATACCTGTTCTTAATCTGTCAAATAACTGAACATCCAATTTTGCTTCCTGAAGCATTTTGTCTAATTTATTTGAAAGAGAGTTTTCTAATTCTGCAAACTGCTGTGCATTGTTTTTGGATGACACATTAGAATGTAAAGGGTTTGGGTTGGCATGTTTATCCAATAGTTCAGGATATACATTTTCCCATGCATAAGATTCTTCTGATTTTGGAGGGTCGAATGCAAAAATGATAAAGATAATAGCCTCCGTAATAAGTCCCACAGTAAGAGCGATATTACCATTAATTGGTCCCAAGGTAATGTGAGTAATTTTAAGCCAAGCTCCAAGAATTACAATTGCAGCACCGAATGAATAAAAGAAATTCATCCAAGCATCTTTAGTCTTAAACATATTAAGTTAGTTTTTTTAATGTTAAATAAAATTGTTATTGAAAAATTGTCTGGTTAATTATCTGTTAACTCTTCTTGGCTTAACAGCTGCTTCAGGAATATCCTGTACAGTTCTGAATCCGATATAGCTTCTTGCAGAATCTTTTCTTTCCCAATCTCTAGCACCTGTCATAAGGGCATATCCTATATCTTTCCAAGATCCACCTCTTACAGACTTCTTCGTATCTATTTTATTTTTCGTAGAAGGATTTAATGTAGAAGAGAATCCATAAGAAGAGTTGTTATACGCAGATGCTGTCCATTCAGAAACGTTTCCAGCCATATCAAATAACCCAAATCCATTTTTCTTAAATTTCTTTACTGGAGCTGTATATGTATAAGTACCTTTTTTATCGTCTTCCATGTAGTTACCTCTCTTAGGTTTGAAGTTGGCAAGGTAGCAACCTCTGTCGTCCATTAAATATGGACCTCCCCAAGGGTAAGTGGCATTTTGCATTCCGCCTCTGGCAGCGTATTCCCACTCGATTTCTGTAGGAAGACGGAATTTCATTGGTCTTTGTTTTTTTCTTTTTAAGCTTTCGTTATAATCTGTTTTCAGTTTAGATCTGAAGTTACAGTAAGCTCTTGCCTGGTCCCAGGTTACCCCAACTACAGGATAATCTTTATAGGCTTTATGCCAGAAATACTGTTCGAACAATGGTTCGTTGTATGCAAAGTGGAAATCTTTTACCCAAACTGTAGTATCAGGATAGATCGCAATGCTGGAACTTTTAAGGAAACTGGCTCCTCTTTCATTCTCAGCAAGAGCGGCATCCATATCTTCCCACTGATAATTATATTTTAGTTTACTAACGTCTAAAATTCTTTCGTTTCCGATTCTAGAAGAAGCAGGCAGATACATAGATTCCAGAACTTCTGCATATTCTACATCAGGGTACTTTCCAGTACTCCAATGTAAAGGGATTTTCCAGTCTAATCTTTTAGTTGCATCATAACCTCCGTCTTCTCTTCCTCCCTGGCCTTCTAAATATTCTTGATAAGGTGTTAAATTTTCTTCTTTTTTAGCAAGGTATGCATAGTCACCGATGCTTGCTCCTCTACGTCCGCCTTCTTCACCGCCTTCCCCGGCAGCTTCGGCTAATAGAGTTCTCGCAATGGAATCTCTTACATAATTGATAAATACTCTGTACTCTGCGTTGGTAGTTTCCGCTTCATCCATGAAGAAAGAGGAAACAGTAACAGTTTTCAATGAAGCTTTTTCAGGAGTATTTGTTGGATCCTGATCTGCAAGACCAGCAACAAATGAACCTGCAGGAATACCAACCATTCCAAATGGTCTTTCCGCAACAAATGATTTCGTTTTCTCTCTTGGTATCAATTCTCCTTTCGTTCCAGGCTTCCCTACAGAAGAACTGCCACCACCTGAACAAGATACTGATGCTACCGACGCAGACAATAATAAAAGAAATATCCTTTTCATGTTAATTTTTATAATTAAGCCGTAAATATATAATTTTTTTAAGAAACTTTTAAGATTTTTTTTGAAATAACGGAAGAAATCTAAATTTATTTTATTTACAACTGTTTTTTATTCCACGGTTACGGATTTTGCTAGGTTTCTCGGCTGATCTACATTGGCTCCTCGGTATACAGCAATGTAATAAGCCAATAACTGCAAAGGCACTGATGCTACGATTGGTGAGAAACATTCTGAAGTCTCTGGAATTTCAATAACATAATCTGCCATTGCGCTTACCTGCTTATCTCCTTTATTGACTACAGCAATGACTTTTCCTTTTCTGGCCTTAATTTCCTGAACGTTGCTTACAATCTTATCATAATGTCCTTTTTTAGGAGCAATAATAACGATTGGCATGTTCTCATCAATAAGGGCAATAGGTCCGTGCTTCATTTCTGCTGCCGGATATCCTTCTGCATGTATATAAGAGATTTCTTTCAGTTTTAAAGCGCCTTCCAATGCCGCAGGATAGTTGTATCCTCTTCCCAGATAAAGGAAATTTGTTGTGTTTATAAAGTCTTTTGCAATATGTTGAGTCAACTCATGGGTTGTGCTTAATACCTCTTCGATCTTTTTAGGAATAGCATCCAATTCAGCGATTAAGCTCATGAATTCAGCGTTTCCTAAATTACCGTTATGTTTTCCTAATTTTAATGCAATTAAGCTAAGGATAGTAAGCTGTGCAGTAAATGCTTTAGTAGAAGCCACACCAATTTCCGGTCCTGCATGAGTATATGAACCAGCATCTGTAATTCTTGCAATAGACGAATCCACTACGTTACATATACCATATATAAATGCTCCTTTTTCTTTTGCCAGCTTCAATGCAGCCATTGTATCCGCTGTTTCTCCTGATTGGGAGATCGCAATAACAACATCTTTATCCGTAATAATCGGGTTCCTGTATCTGAATTCTGATGCATATTCTACCTCTACCGGAATTCTTGCATATTCTTCAATAAGATATTCCCCGATAAGGCCTGCATGCCATGAAGTACCACAGGCAATAATAATGATCCTGTTGGCATTTTTGAATCTTTCTAAATGATCCCAGATACCAGCCATTTTTATAATTCCTTCATCTACAAGAAGTCTCCCTCTCATTGTATCATGTATAGATTTAGGCTGTTCAAAGATCTCTTTAAGCATGAAATGCTCGTATCCGCCTTTTTCAATCTGCTCTAAGCTTAATTTAAGCTCCTGAACTTCAGGTTCGATTCTTGAGTTATCATTAATAGTTCTGATGTCTACTCCATTTTCCAATGAAATTGTAGCCATATGTCCTTCTTCAAGATAGATCGCCTCTTTGGTAAATTCTACGAAAGGTGATGCATCGGAGGCAATAAAGTATTCTTTATCTCCCAGTCCTATTGCAAGTGGAGAGCCTAATCTTGCTACTACCAATACTCCCGGATAATCTTCATGAAGTACAGTGATAGCGTATGCTCCGTATACTTCATTTAAAGCATATCTTACAGCTGTCGGGAAATCTGTTTCAGATTTCAGATCCATAAAATACTGGATAAGGTTCACCAATACTTCTGTATCTGTTTCGGATTTGAAAGTAAATCCTTTTTCGCTAAGCATTGTTTTAATAGTATCGTAGTTTTCTATAATACCATTATGTACAAGAGCAATTTTTCCGTTGTTTGATAAGTGAGGGTGTGAGTTTCTATCACTTGGGACTCCATGGGTAGCCCATCTGGTATGTCCCATCCCTATTTTAGCTGTACCTTTTAACTGTGCCGAAATATTGACTAAGTCATCTACCTTACCTTTTGTCTTTTCAACTTCAAATTTATTATTTGAACCTTCCAAGACAATTCCCGCACTGTCATATCCTCTGTATTCCAATCTTCTAAGACCGTTGATTACAATATCATAAGCATCTTGAAATCCTGTGTATCCTACAATTCCGCACATATTTTGTATAGTGTTTGTTTATTTTTTTGTTCCGTAAATGATTTTTAATTGAATTCTGTTAGGATTCGTTTTATCCGATCCTACATAAACTCCTCTTTCTGTAGCAAAAGCTCTGGTTGTATATTTATAGCCAAGGAATGAAGTTCCTGTACTTATAAACTGTCCAATATTAACAAGCAATGCTTTATTTTCCGCAGTTCCTTCAACAATGTCTTTTACTGTTTTTGTTATAGTAAAATCATAGTAAGAAGGATTTTTATTTAAATCATAAGACTTTAGCCATGCAAATCCTGCATTTATATCTGCAATAAAGCCCGAGGAAGTAAGTACTTCTGTAGCAGGATCTTTCTTGTCAATAGGTAAAATGGAGAAATTATTATTTGTTCTTCTATAATTATTGCTCCAAGTTATAGCATCTGTAAAGATTCTGATTTTAGCACTAACAATTGCTGCTTTATCATTCTGATATAATGTTTTAAGAGATGCGATAGTTGCATCAGGTATTTTTATACCTACAGAAGGCCCCCCCATTCCCTGCATATAAAGTTTGGCGTCACCTTCTGTTTCATTGATATTTGACGAAGCAGTAGCCCATGCAGAACCTGCTCTATTATATTCATACTGCCCAAAACGTGCATTACCAACATTTCCTGTAAGAAGAAATTTGAAGTTGGACTGAGGTCTTGTGACAGTACCATTATTATTTACTTCATTGGTGTAATACATTATCAATTCCATGTCATTAGGGCTAAATTGTAAAAGATAGCCATCCGTTTCAGTCACAGATAACCTTATTCCCTTAAAGTGTCTTGTAAAATTAGCAGCATCCATCAGTTCTGGTTTGCCATTTTTATCAAGAATCATAGTCTGGAAAAAATTCTTATTTAAAGGAATTCTAATTCCAGCATCAGAAGTAAACAAAGTTGAGTTGTCCGATTTTTTCGTAATAGTCTTAGCCGTAACAGTCCCATCAAATATAGTAGAGCCAAGTGCTGTACCTGTGTTTACAACTATATTAGAGCGTTTAAAAGCGGGATCATTACCATCCAAAAATGTTGTCACTTCATCTACATTAATATGCAATAAAGTATGCGTCCCACCCGGGCCTAGCTTCATTTTACCATATTTAAAAGAATAATCAGTTGGATAAGATTTTATTGTTGTGGAAACAGGTACTGTTTCAGTTCCAACCAATAAGTTTTCATCTTTAACAGGCCGTGTAACTAAAGAGTCTGCCACCGGAGTCGGTTTTATGACCAAAACTACAGAATCTACTTTTGGAGTGGTTCCAAAATTAAAATTATCCGTACTCATTCTTAATTGAGTAAGAAATGATGCTTTCTGCATACCAAATTGCCCTTCGGAAAAAGCTCCCAAAACAGCTGCAGAATAAGATGTACTTGTATTGACTAGACTTACAAGTCTGCCAGCATCACTTCGGATTGTATCATGATTATTAATATTATAAGCAATAAGGTCGTAAGAAGTTACATTGCCTTCTGCAGCTCCGTCAATAAGCAGCTGCTCACCCAGCGAATCCGCTTCCGGTTCGCAATTATAAAGAAGGGCACTTCCGAAAACCGCCATAAAAAGTATGGCAAAGGTCCTTTTAACAGTATGAATCATTAAAAATGTGTTTAATAAAGTTGGTTTATAGAATCTACGTCCACATATTCTGATTTCGGAGTTGCTGTTTCGTTGAAACCTTTATCAAGGTCTGCATCCAGAAACTCATCTCCTTTTACCACCATGTCAACATAGTTCATACTTTCAATAACAAAGTTTTTGATTGTCGGATTATCTAACGCTTTTAATCCGGAAATATTATCAAATGTCAATTTTTCTGCAATGTTTTTGTCCAGATTAGCATCCTTCTCATTATATAGGGAAAGGACGATTTTGGCATCTTTGAAGTAAGTATCAGATTCGTAATAGGTTTTCAGATAAATTGGAACAAAAGAAGACATCCATCCGTTCAAATGGATTACGTCCGGAACCCAGTTTAGTTTTTTGATGGTTTCTATAACACCTCTTGCAAAGAAAATCGCTCTTTCATCATTATCATCAAAAGGATTTCCTTCATCATCTACATAGTATTGCTTTCTTTTGAAGTATTCTTCGTTATCAATAAAGTAAACCTGAAGTCTTTCCCCCGGAAGAGACGCTACTTTAATAATTAGAGGCTGGTCCAGGTCATTGATAATAATATTCATTCCCGAAAGACGGATTACCTCATGAAGTTGGAATTTTCTTTCACTTATTTGTCCAAATCTTGGCATAAAAACTCTTACATCATTGCCTTCATTGTGCATCTTAAGTGCCATTTTGTTTACCAATGCAGCCATATTCGTGTCTTCCTGATATGGATACATCTCTGTAGTAATGTACAGTATTTTTTGATTCGGCATAAATTTCTATCTATATTTTTGTAAAAATGCTTTAATGTGCAAAATTACAAAAAAACATTCAACATTATTTTAATTAACATTTTTTTACGATAATTCCTATCTCAAATTATTAAAAACTCATTTAATTATATGATATTTTTAGTATTTTTGAATTAGTATTAAAATAAACTATGGAAGTTATAAAGAATAAGAAAACCCTTCAGGATTTCATTGAAAGACAGAAAGAAATGGGAAAAAAGATAGGCTTCGCTCCCACGATGGGAGCACTTCACAAAGGTCATCTTTCCCTGTATGAAGAAGCCAAAAAAGATAATGACCTGGTGATTTCTTCAATTTTTGTAAATCCTACCCAATTTAATAATCCGGAAGATCTGGAAAAATATCCAAGAGATATTAACATGGATATTCTTATCCTTGAAAATTCGGGATTGGTGGATGCGGTTTATATTCCTGAAGTAGCAGATATTTACCCTAAGAAAACAGAAAGCCAGCATTATGATTTCGATGGACTGGAAAATGAAATGGAAGGAAAATCCAGACCCGGGCATTTTGACGGAGTGGGAACTGTAGTAGAAGAGCTTTTCAGACAAATCCAGCCGGACAATGCCTATTTCGGAGAAAAAGACTTCCAGCAGCTTGCCATTATTAAAAAGATGGTTGAAAAGAAACATCTCCCTGTAAAAATTACAGGAGTTTCTATTTACAGAGCAGAAAATGGATTAGCACTAAGCTCCAGAAACCAAAGACTTCACGAAGACCGAAAAGAAGCCGCAAAAATAATTTACCAGACCTTAGTCAAAGTAAATGACTGGTTCCGGGTGGTCACCATTCCCGAAATAAAAGAAAGAGTAACAGATATCTTTGACCATCAGCAGGGCATGAAATTAGAGTATTTTTTGATTGCTGATGAAAATACCTTGAAAGAAACTGATTTTTTCTATAAAGACAGAAATTACAGGGCATTCATCGTAGTTGTAGTAGATGGCGTCAGATTAATTGATAATATGCATCTGGACTAATATTAAACACATGTTCAACAAAATATTAAACATACTTTCTTTATACAATATAAACTCTGATTACTTTATCAGAGTTTTTTCTTTTTGCAGTTAGGGTATATAAAAAATCAAAGGTCTCTTGCGGAGACCTTTGAACACCAAATCACAAAATATTAATATGAAAAAAATTTACTTTTCAGTAAACTTGTGACCCGGCTGGGATTCGAACCCAGGACCCATACATTAAAAGTGTATTGCTCTACCAGCTGAGCTACCGAGTCGGTCACTTGCTAACGACCTGCATTCAATGCTATCGTTTTTAAGAGGTGCAAAGATATGTCTTTTTTTTATTCTGACAAAGAATATATAAAAAAAATCAAAGGTCTCTTGCGGAGACCTTTGAAACACCAAATCACAAAATATTAATATGAAAAAAATTTACTTTTCAGTAAACTTGTGACCCGGCTGGGATTCGAACCCAGGACCCATACATTAAAAGTGTATTGCTCTACCAGCTGAGCTACCGAGTC
>NZ_JBLFFJ010000005.1:0-200158 GCF_051400735.1 Chryseobacterium hilariae | reverse complement strand
CTTGTGACCCGGCTGGGATTCGAACCCAGGACCCATACATTAAAAGTGTATTGCTCTACCAGCTGAGCTACCGAGTCGGTCACTTTGCAACGATTTTACATTTGAATAATGTCCCTCGTTTTCAGTGGTGCAAAGATAGGAGTTTTTTCATTATCTCAAAACTTTTTTGCAAATTTGTTTAAAAAAAATTCATGGTTATTTCACTGATCGGATACATGGGATGTGGCAAATCTCACATTTCCAAAATTTTAAGCGATAAAATAAATTTTAAACTAATTGACCTCGATAAAGAGATTTCCAAGAGAAACAAATTAACCATTCCTGAGATTTTCGAAAAAAGAGGAGAAATTCAGTTTAGAAAGCTGGAAAGAGAGGCATTAGAAGAAATTCTGGCTTCGGAGGAAAACCTGGTTTTAAGTCTGGGAGGAGGAACACCTGTTTATTATAACAATATGGAAATTATCAACCTCAGCTCAAAAAGCATTTTTTTAAGAGCTTCTGTAGGTACTTTATACGAAAGACTTTCCAAACAGAAAGAAAAAAGACCTTTAATAGCTAATATTCCTGATGAAGATCTGCCTGAGTTCATTGCCAAACATTTATTTGAAAGAAATGCCTTTTATAGCAAAGCACAGTTTAGCATCAATACGGATTCCAGAGATCCTGAAGATATTGTCCGGGAAATTGTAGAAAAGCTCTATCTCTAGAGCTTTTTTATTTTAATTTTCGTTTTCCTCGGGGCCATCTGCTGTTTCACCAAAAAAATCATCCCAGTCTGTAAAGTCTGAGGCTATATCATTTCCTACATACTCATCCATCTCACGTCTGTCTTTTTTAGTAGGTCTTCCTTCGCCCTTATTTCTATAATAATCCTGTGACATCTTGCGGAGCTTTAACAATTCATATTGCTCTTTGTCTGTCACATCCTGGATATGAAGAGGAACAAGCTTTGCTCCCATCCTGCTTTTTGGAATCTGGGTAACTTTTATTTTATAGTCGATTTGATTTTTACGGATCTTAATAATATCCCCTTCTTTTACCTCTTTAGACGACTTTACGGCAGACGCCCCAATAGAAACTCTGTTCTTTTTAATTTCCTCTGTTGCAATACTTCTCGTCTTATAAAAACGAATGCACCATAAAAATTTATCTATTCTCATAATTTTTTATACTTTTGCCGTTATATTATTTGTAAAGTAATTAAAGTTTTTTGAAATGAAAAAAATATTTTTATATATCCTTGCGGGATCTTTATGTTTTTCTGCATGTAAGAAAGATGATGAAGTTGAAACTTATAAAGAACCGGAAGATATCTCCGTTCAAAACAGTTATGACGATCAGGCCATTAAGAAGTTTATGAGCGAAAATTATCTGGACGCTCAGGGAAATATAAAAGCTTTCAGTACAACAGATACCAGTGATGATAATGAGAAAAAATTAATAGATCTGCCATATCAAACGCTTCCTTCCGGGACCATATATATTGTGAGAGAGGGAGCGCAGCCAACAGTTGAGCCACAAACTATTGGAGAATTTGATATTCTTACGCTTATGGTAAGAGCTAATGCTTACTTAGCAGGAAATACTGATGGAAATGTATCTTTCATTTCCAGCTTGACATTGGTAAATACAATTAATGGTAATGGACTTCCAATGATTGATCCGTTGTTCTACTATGCTAAAAAGAGTATCCGTGACGCAGCAACAACAGGAGTAGCACAGCAAAGAAGTTATTATGAAGTTGAAGGTTTCCGTGAGGCTATTCAGAAATTCAAAGCTTTTAAAAATATTCCAAGCGGAGATCCATATAATCTTCAGGGTGTTATTTTAGTACCGTCAAGAGCTGCATTTGCAAGAGATCCGCATTATCCTTACAGCACACAATACTCTCTAAGAAATTATTCTATGGTATTTAATTTCCAGGTATACGGAAGAGCTGACAGACCTGACGGACAATAATTTAATATTAATACATTATACATAAAGAAACCGCCCTCAGATGAAGGCGGTTTTTATTTTATATGCTTTTAAGTTCTTGCTTTCTGCTTTACATTTCCTAAAATATCGGGGAAATACAAATCCGCCAGATGATCAAACTCATCTCCTCTCATAAACATCGTGGCATCCACTTCTTCGTAAGAGCTTCTTCCTGCTGCAGCGATCAGCTCATTACAAGTATGCAGTGTGTTTTTATGGAAATGATATACTCTTTCGCTTTTATCCGTAACATCAAGCCCTTTAACCAGCATTTTATCCTGAGTGGCAACTCCTGTCGGGCAATTGTTATTATTACATCTTAAAGCCTGAATACATCCTAATGAGAACATAAACCCTCTCGCATTATTACACATATCCGCGCCCATTGCTACCGCTCTCAAAATATCTAAACTTGTCAATACTTTTCCACTGGCAATGACTCTTAGTTTGCTTCTTAAATTATAATTATTAAGGGTTCTGTTAACGAAAATAAGAGCTGGTTCCAGAGGCATCCCTACTCCGTCCGAAAATTCCGGCGGTGCAGCTCCTGTTCCACCTTCTGCTCCATCTATGGTAATAAAATCCGGATAGATCTTCAAAACATTCATCTGTACGCAGATATCCTCAAATTCCTTGGTATCACCAATACATAGCTTAAATCCAGTTGGTTTCCCTCCTGAAAGCTCTCTCAATTGCTGTACAAACCTCAGCAGGCCTGCAGCATCAGAAAATGAACTGTGGGATGGCGGTGAAATAACAGTAACTCCCGGGGTGACGTGACGGATCTTTGCAATCTCCGGAGTATTTTTCACACCCGGCAGCACTCCTCCATGTCCTGGTTTTGCTCCTTGAGACAGCTTAATTTCAATCATCTTCACATTGGGAAGGGTTGCGTACTTTTCAAACAGTTCAGGATTAAATTTCCCCTCTTCGTCACGGCATCCAAAATATCCGGTTCCAATTTGCCAGCAGAGATCTCCTCCTTCCAGATGATAGGGAGAAATACCTCCTTCTCCGGTGTTATGGTAAAAATTTCCTTTTTTCGCACCCCTGTTTAAGGAAATCTGCGCCCTGTCGCTTAACGCCCCAAAACTCATTGCTGAAATATTGAACAGAGAAGCATGGTAAGGCTGTGTGCACTGCTCTCCTCCTACCCATACTCTTGGAAGCTCTTCTACAGGTGATTTTGCATAAATAGAATGCTTGATTCCTTCATATTTTCGGTGATTAACTTCCAGCTGTGTCCCAAAAGCCACAGTATCACTTAGATTTTTGGCCCGTCTGTATACTGCAGAACGCTGGTTTCGGGGAAAAGGTTTCCCGTCTGTTTCCCTTTCTATGAAATACTGCTGCATTTCGGGTGAAATACTTTCGAAAAAGTACCTGAAGTATCCCAATACCGGGAAATTCCTCAAAATAGCGTGTTTCGACTGGTAAGCATTGTAAACACCCAATGCATAGATGGCAGATAACAGGATGGGTATCCAGTAATGCGCTCTGATCAGTAATGCGACGATCCATGTAGCAGTTACTAATACAATTCCCCAAGATAAAAACTTATCTCTCATGAATGTAGTATTTAAAGTTAAAATAAATTTAGTAGAAATTTTGCAAAGAGACTACGCTTTTGCTAAAAAACTTTCGAAGGATGATTGCACAGAAACCGTGCCATCTGACAGGATTTTTTCTAAATTTAGAAATTCAATCTGATTAACGAATGCGGGATCAAAATCTTTCTGGACTCTCACATAGTTTTCAGTGAAGCCATACATTTTGCCGTCTTTATTTTCGTGCTCCCAAAGAACGGGAAGCGTTTTTCCAAGTTGGGTCTGATAAAATGCCATTTTCTTCTTTTCAGAAAGGATTCTCAGCATTTTATTACGTTTTTTTCTTTCAGGAATAGGAACTACTCCGTCCATATCGGCTGCTTCCGTATTTTCTCTTTCAGAATAGGTAAATACGTGAAGATAAGTGATAGGAAGCTCATTCAGGAAGTTATAGGTCTCCATAAATTTCTCTTCTGTTTCACCCGGGAATCCTACAATAACGTCTACACCGATAGCCGCATCAGGCATCACTTCGCGGATCTTATTCACCCTGTCATTATACAGCTTCGTAAGATAACGGCGCTTCATTTTTTTCAACAGGTCATCACATCCTGACTGTAACGGGATGTGAAAATGAGGGACAAAGCTTTTGCTTTTGGAAACCAGATCAATACTTTCGTCTTTTAAAAGATTCGGCTCTATGGAAGAAATACGTATTCTTTCGATGCCATCTACTTTATCAAGTTCTGATATTAAGTCCAGGAAAGTATGTTCGTGTCTTTTGTTTCCGAATTCTCCTTTACCGTAGTCACCAATATTAACTCCCGTAAGAACAATTTCTTTGATATCTCTGCTGGCAATTTCCTTAGCATTTTTAAGAACATTCTCTATGGTATCTGAACGCGAGATCCCTCTTGCCAGAGGAATGGTGCAGTAGGTACATTTGTAGTCGCATCCATCCTGTACTTTCAGGAAGGCTCTTGTTCTGTCACCAATTGAGTAGCTTCCGATAAAAAAATCAGTTTCCTCAATCTCGCAAGAATGGACAATACCCTCGCTTTCCGATTTTTCCAAATCATCCAGATAGCTTAAGATATTGAATTTCTCTTTGGCTCCCAGGACAAGATCTACTCCATCAATTTGTGAAATTTCTTCAGGCTTCAACTGCGCATAGCATCCTACAATAACAACGAGTCCTTCCGGATTGGCTTTCATAGCCCGCTTTACATGCAATTTACATTCACGGTCAGCATTTTCAGTTACTGAACAGGTATTGATGACATAGACATCTGCTTTATCATCAAAACTTACTTTATCATAACCTGCATCTGTCAATTGGCGGGCAATAGTAGATGTTTCCGCAAAATTTAATTTGCAGCCAAGTGTATGAAATGCGGCAGTTCCGTGAAAAGTAGACATTTATTTACTCCTGAATTTTCTGGGTGCAAAGATAGTAATTTTAATAATAATTCTAAATCGATTCAGTCTATTATTTATATTCGTCCCTTACTTCAGGGCTGTTTTGAAAGCATACCGGAGATGAATTGGAAGCATCTTCTTCTTTAGAAAACTTCTGTTTCATTTCGGCATTAAACTCCTGAGACTTATTTCTTTCAATGGAAAGTGTTTTCCAGTCGTCATTCTTGATCATTTTCGCAATATAAACGATCTGCCCGATGTGATAGGGATAATGGGACATCTGGCGAAAAACAGCATCAATAACTAAATGTGCCTCACCCCTTAAGTAAACAGTATTGTATAGATTTTCATCAGTGATCTGATCAAGACCGTTGAAAAGGCACTTCCAGCCGGTTTCCCAATACTCAATGACTTCCTGTTTGGTTTTAAAGGTATTGACAAATTCATCATCACGGTTGCGCCATGACTTTTCTCCGTCTTCTGTTAAAAAATTGGTCCATCTTGAAAGCATATTTCCAGCGATATGTTTAACAATAATAGCAATGGAATTGCTTTCATCATTATACTGCCAGAAGATCTGCTCATCAGAAAGCTGTCCGAATGATTTGTCACCAAGAGATTTATAGTATTGAAAACGTTTTACAAAAAGATCTTTCATTTTTTATTATTGATGCTACTAATTTAAAATTATTTTAACGACAAAACCATCTCTTTCGAAATGGTTTTATCTATAGTTTATTATTAAAAAGCCTAATCCCTGTTTTTAACTACGATCCATCCTGAATATTTAATCGGCGTATTCTTTTTATCATTTTCATTCCAGCCTACTGAATACCAATAATTTCCGGTAGGTACTTTTACTCCACCTTTGCTGGTTCCGTCCCATTTATAACCGGTAAATTTATCGATCTGATAGATCATATTTCCATAGCGATCGAAAATATTCATCACTAAGTTTTTCTTATTGGCAAGTGCAGAGTAATCAATAAAATCATTGTAGCCATCACCATTTGGCGTAATCACATTAACAAGATTAGGAACAACGATACTGATGTCTATTGGCTCACAATCATAAGAATCTTTGACAAATATGGTGGCATCGCCTCTTTTAACATTGCTGAATTCATTAGAATCCTGCCAGTTTATATTATCCATGGAATATTTATAAGGTGCCGTTCCTCCTATCACAAATACTGTAACGGTAGTATTTGAAATTTCTACACTTGAAACAACAGGCTGTTCAGAAGGATATACCTTTACATTCTGCACAACGGTACAATCACCTGTTTTAAGCTTTACCCAATAGGTTCCTACGCCCACATTTGTAATCGTCTGGGTAGTCGCTCCTGTACTCCATTCATAGCCGTTAAATCCTGGGCCTGCATCCAAAGTTGTTCTGTCTTCCACACAGATAATTTTATCTTTAAGAATAGTGGAATAAACCGGCGGAATGACCACTAATGTAATTTTAGCAATGTTATAACAGCCCTGCGCATTGGAAACTCGCACATAAACAACACCGTTGGGAGCAATGTATGCCGCAGGTGTTAAAATTTCATTAGTCTGATTCACTGCATCCGCTGCTGAGGGATAATATTTTTTATTTGCTCCGGTTTGAGAGGTTACTGATGCCACCGTAAGGTTAAAAGATGCCGTGGAAGGAGCAGTCTCAATAGAACAGGATCTTAGTGTAGTATCATTTACCACAACAATTGGGTAGAATTTCAATGTTATCTGTGCAACAGCAGTACATCCGAAGGATGAAATCACTTTGACAAAAATGGTTCCTTCGGCAGAAGTAAATGCTGACGGATTGGTAATTTCATTGATACCTGCATTCAGATCTGAGAGCGTATGGTAATATTTTTTGGTCACGTTTGGATCTGCAATAATATCTGCTGTTGTAAGATCAAATACTGCTATTCCCGCATTATTGTTGTTACATTGGGTCAGTGTTGCATTTTTTGCTGTGATTTTACCGTCCTTAAATTTAAATGTTCCAATCTGTTTACATTTATTGAGCGGACTGTTTGGATTGACTGGATCCGTATAGCTTATGCTGTAATAGTAAACAGACGTTGTATTTATAGTTGTAGGAACTGTAATGGCATTATTCCCGGTTAAAGCATCATTCTGGCTTGTATGATAACTTACGCTAAAATTAGGGTTTCCGTTTAAAATACCTGCAGAAAGTGTAGAGAAGTCAAATACGGCAGGGTTTACACATATAATTACCTCTTTGGGATCTGCCGGATTAGCAGCCGGAACTCCCGGAGGAATAAACGGATACGGCTGTAAAGCAGGATCTGTAAACGGAGATGCCAGTGTTGCAGTTCCACCCCATGTTAAAGAAAACGGAGCCATTGTAGTACTTGTACTGCTTACCCAGTTATCAATGAATAAATAGTAAGTTTGTCCCGGTAAAACATCCAGGTATTTGCAATAAGGTGTAAGTGAACCTCCGACTGCATTAGTAAGAGTACTTGTCATATTTAAGCCCGTAGCCGGCCCTGGCCCAATAACCGTTGCAGCATTGCAGCGTATGGGTGGCCCTAAAGCTCCACAGTTTACATTAGGACCAAAAATGGCCCAGTCATAGTCAGCATCCGGATTGTTCGGGACCAAATCGAAGGTAAGCGTTCCTCCAGTAGCAATCGTTATCTTATACCAGATTGAATTGTGTTCACCGGTTCCGTCTATGCAGCTTACTGAATTGACTAATTCTTTAATGTTGCCGTATCCGGTCGGACTGTAAGTAATATTGGAATTTCCGCAGACGGCAAGCGCTGTGGAACAGTCTGCCTGCGCAAAGAATACCTGAGAAATACCTAAAAAAATAAGGAGTAAAAGTTTTTTCATAGATATATAGTTTTTAGTTAATGGCTTGAAAACCAAATGGTATGCATTGATTAACAACACATACATCAAATATACCTATATTTTAATCACAAACAATGGATTTTTAAAAATCTTGAATTATTTTAAATAAAAACATGAAATAATTGAAGTATAACACGATAAAAGCCTACTATTTTATGCTTGTAATATTTCCACAGAGATTTTCGAGATGGAAAATTTTATGAAACGGACTCTTCACTTCCTGCAAATGTTCTTTGTCCTGAATAAACGTATATCTTGAGGCAATGGAGTTCATGTCCGAAACAATTACCAGCCAGCATTCATCTACGGAAGTATCGTAATATGGAAATTTTTCATTTTTCTTATCAATAAGCTCAAGAATCTTTTCGGAACAAAGCTCATCAAAAAGGTTCATGCTGTATTCATGGGTAATAAAAACATTTCTACGGTGAAAAGATTTTCTCATCCCTTTTACACATCCCACAGGTTTGTTCTTTTTGATGCTTCTGTAAATATTGAGAATATTTTCCTCCTGCTGTTCTATATTGTCAAATTTAATATTCGGGTGAAATTCTAAAAAATAAACACCACGATATTTCGCGGTGTCTTCCTGTTCTAATAGTATTTCTGCCTGGCGGAACATCTTATTTAAAGTGCTTTCTACTTTTTTCATTTCCAGATGATTGATCACTTCAGTCAGTTCTATCCCGATCTTCTTGTCGTTGAGTTTGGCGATAAAGTCCGGACTTTCGCAGGTAAGATCTTCAAATTTGACATCGGGGAAGTGATGCATAAACGAATTAAGTAGTAGAATCTCAGATTTCTTTCTGTATTTTTCACGGTCATGAAGCAGAGATTCATCTATTTTACGGTGATACTTTTCCATCGGCTTTTTTTTCAAATGCCGGTTCATATAGTATAGGCTTAGATTCTTTATTAAATCTTCATCAGAAAATGTCTTTTTCATAGGTGATTTTTTTATGTGACCAAAGAACACACGCCATATTGGTTTTCACCGTTAGAAGTTTTTGATTTTCAAAAATTTACATATTAAAGGTAAGTAAAAAAACTATTCACAGGATACTTTTAAATTAATTTATCAAATAATTAATGTAAAGTTTATTTTCATAATCAATACCTTTAGCGTTCAAATTATAAAACTGTGATTTATATGGATTTTAAAAATTTTAAAATACCTTACAGCATCAATCCACAATATTCTAAAAAAGCCGTCTATTTTTCGATGGAATTTGCCATTGAACAGGTTTTAAAAATATATTCGGGAGGCTTGGGATTCCTTGCAGGATCTCATATGAGAAGTGCATACAACCTGAAACAGGATCTTATCGGGATCGGAATTCTCTGGAAATTTGGGTATTATGATCAGGCCAGAAATCATGATCAGACCCTTCAGCCGGTCTGGACCAGAAAAATGTACAGCTTCCTTGAAGATACCGGAATAAAATTTCAGATTGAGATCCACAGCGCACCGGTTTGGGTAAAAGTATGGTATCTTGATCCTGAAATTTTCAATACGGCACCGATGTTTTTCCTTTCTACGGATGTTCCGGAAAACGATCATGTCTCTAAGACAATCTGCCACAAGTTATACGATGCCAATGAGTCTACAAAACTGGCTCAGTATATTTTGCTGGGAAAAGGAGGTGCTAAATTACTGGACGAGATGAACGCTGAAAGAGAAGTGTATCATCTGAATGAGGCTCATGGACTTCCTGCTGCATTTTATCTGCTGAAAAAGTACAACGGAGATCTGAACCGGGTAAAGGAAAAACTGGTTTTCACCACTCACACTCCCGAAGAAGCCGGAAATGAAAAGCATAATCTAAAGCTATGCCACGATATGTCTTATTTTTCAGGCTTCAGCATGGAAGATGTAAAAAGTATTGAAGGAGGTAGTGATGACCGTTTCAATCACTCGCTGTGTGCTTTGAAAATGGCAAGAATGGCGAACGGAGTATCTAAGCTGCATGGTGAGGTTTCCAGAGCTATGTGGAGTAAATACCCCGGAATCTGCGAAATCACTTCGATTACCAATGCACAGGAATTTAAATATTGGGCGGATAAGCCTCTTTATAATGCCAAAGACGAGAATGATGCAACTGTTTTTGATTACCGTAAAAAGCATTTAAAGAAAAGACTATTCACAATTGTTGCCGATCAGACCGGGAATCTGTTCAATCCTAACATTTTCACTATTGTCTGGGCAAGAAGATTTGCGGGGTACAAACGCGCCGACTTACTGCTTCACGATAAGGAAAGATTCTACAGGTTGTTGAATAATCAGAAATATCCGGTACAGATCATCTGGTCAGGAAAACCTTATCCAATGGACTATTCCGCTATTTCTACCTTTAACACCCTGGTAGAGGAAAGCAAAAACCACAAGAATATGGCTGTCCTTACCGGTTACGAACTTTCTTTAAGTAAATCTCTGAAACAGGGCTCGGATTTGTGGCTCAACAATCCGAGGGTGCCAAGAGAAGCTTCAGGGACTTCAGGAATGACCGCTGCTATGAACGGGTCTGTAAATCTTTCTACTGATGACGGATGGATTCCTGAGTTTGCCCAGCCGGGAGAAAATTCTTTTGTTGTTCCGAAAGCTGATTATTTAAATATGAGTATTTATGAACAGGATACTTATGACCTGAATAAGCTGTATGAAATTCTTGAAAACGAAATCCTACCTACTTATTATGACAAGCCGGACCAATGGAGAAAGATTCAGTATAATGCTATGAATGGTGTTCAGGAACAATTTAACAGTGATAGAATGGCGGATGAATACTACAGAATCCTGTATGACAATTAGAAGAAAATAAAAATACAGTTAGCGTGTTACTGTACAATATCCTTAACACACCGGAATCCGGTGTGTTCAAGGCTTGTATCCGGACTGCTTTTCATACGGCGTGCTACCCTGTATCCACTGCAATAGCTGTCATTACATAAAAAGCTTCCTCCACGCAGGCTGTGCTTTACACTATAGGGTTCCTGAGGATCATAAGATTTGTTGGGACCCTTAGGGTTTATCGTCAGCTTACCTTCCATTTTTTTATAATAATCATAATGGTATAAATCACTACACCATTCCCAGACATTTCCTGCCATATCATACAGCCCATATCCGTTGGCTTTAAATGATTGTACAGGAGCAAGGGTTACGTAGCCGTCTTTCCTTTCATTAAAATAGGGAAATTTCCCTTCCCAGCTGTTTGTTTTAGGTCTTCCTTCGTTTACAGGTTGATTTCCCCAGGGATAAATATTATTCTTCAATCCGCCACGTGCTGCAAATTCCCATTCCGCTTCTGTAGCTAAACGTTTACCGGACCATTTGCAATACGCCTGGGTATCATCCCAGCTTATATGTACCACAGGATAGTTGTCTTTTCCATTAATAGAACTTGCCGGTCCTTGTGGATGTTTCCAGCTTGCTCCTTTTACCCATCTCCACCATTGATTAAAATCACTGAGATTCACAGGTTTAGTGGTAGGTGTAAATACTAATGATGATGCTACCAGCAGACTGTCCGGAGGTTTAGGAACTCCTTCCGGAAGATTTTTTTTTAATTCTTCCCAATCAGGCTTCCGCTCTGCCGTTGTTATGTATCCTGTTGCATTGACAAATTCCCGGAACTGTGCATTTGTCACTTCAGTTACATCCATATAAAACGGGGATACCTTTACTGCATGTTTGGGATATTCATCCGCATCTGCCTGACTGTTATCTCCTCCCATATCAAACTCACCTCCCGGAATCAATACCATTCCTTCCAGAGAGGTATTTCCGCTAAAAGTAATTTGAGATAAATCTGTAGCCCCAAAACGTTTTGGTGCATTCATACAGGTATGCGCGGGTTTCTCTTCCTGCGGTTTTGGTATTTTAATTTTATTGCAGGCCCATACAAAGCTTAATATACCTGTATATACAATCATTTTCATTACAGAAAACGTCATTTTTAGCCGGATAAATTTTATAGTTCTTACGATCATGGTTTGCTATATCTCCATCCTTTTTTCAACTGCAATGACAATTTGTTTATAAGATTTTTATTGGCAACTTCTTCAGCAATATTCACATTTTCATCAGCGTCATTGTTATGGTCGTAAAGTTCCCGTGCCAAGTAGCTGCCCGGCTTTTCGGTTTCCTTGTTCCATTCATACCATTCTACATACCGGTATCGGTCTGTACGAATGGCATATCCCATTCTTTCTACATTTTGTACTCCTTTCGTTTTTCCAAATCTTCCCAATAAAAATTGGCTATAGGCTGCTTTTTTCCATGCACGGGCAGGATCAGTAAGTAAAGGCTTCATACTGGTTCCCTGAAGATAATCTGGAATTTTTATTCCGGTCATATCGCATAATGTAGGATAAATATCAACAAATTCAGTGAGAGCATCACTTGTTTTACCTTTTGCTTTCACTTCTGCCCCGCTAATAATAAGAGGAACTCTTGTATCGATCTCATAATTACTTTGTTTGCACCAGCTGTTATGTTCTCCCAGCTTCCAGCCATGATCTCCCCACAATACAACAATTGTATTTTCACTAAGTCCCAGTTCGTCAAGTGCGTCCAGCAATCTTCCTATCTGAGCATCTGTATAAGATACGGATGCATAGTAGGCATGAAGGAGGTCTCGCTGCTTATCCACATCATAGGGTTTCTCAGAAGGTAACGGCAGATCAGATCTGTCAGTATATGTTCTTAGCTCAGAATCACCATGAACAGCAAATTCTGGAGCATTTTTGGGCATGAATTGATTTCCCGCAAGAGGTATATCATTTCTATTATATAAATCCCAGTATTTTTTAGGAGCATTAAATGGTAAATGCGGCCGGTAATAGCCTACTGAAAAAAAGAAAGGCTTATCTTTTTCTTTTAATTCTTTCAGTTTTTTAATAGCCATGGTAGTTTGTGCGCCGTCGTAATAAGCATCATCGTCTACATCTGCAATTTCTGTTGAATTGGCTTTTGTATATATAAAGCCATAAGCATCCTGTTTAGCTTTTCCATTTTTCAGAAGGCTGAGTTCCTTTTCTTTCTGAATAATCTTGTTTTCAGTAAGCTGATAAACAGCATCAGGGTCAAAAGGAAACCCATCCACATGAAGATCCTCATTCCATGAAATATTATCCGGAAATGTATTATGAAAGGTTTTACCAATACCTACCGTATAATACCCGTTATTTTTAAATAGCTGGGGAAGAGTTACTACATCAGGCAGCTTCTTTCTGAAATCAGTCTGAAGATCCCAGACACGAACAGAATCAGGTCTCAGACCTGTAAGAAGGCTGGCTCTTGACGGATTACAAACAGCCTGCTGGCAATACGCCCGTTTAAAGACTACTCCTTTTGCCGCAAGCCTGTCCATATTAGGCGTTTTTATAACAGTATTCCCATAACAGCCCATTTCAGGCCTCAAATCGTCAATCGGAATAAATAAGATATTGGGTTTTGTTTGTTTTTGATTACGCCTTATGTTTTTTTTAGTTCCGGGTCTTTCTTTATTAAAATCAAAGTCCTTCCCCAATACCACTGTAAAATTACAAAGTAATATAATAAATGATATTTTTAAAAAATTGAAATTCTTCATATCAGATATACATTTTTATTCATTGAACAGCCTTAGTGGTTATTAGTTTATTTTTCACTTCTTTCCATCCCTTCTTACGTTGCTCCGAAAGCTTTTCCAGTGTTTCCTTATTTTCAGGATAAACGGCAATATTGAAATTCTCTTTTGGATCTGAAGCCAGATTATACAATTCCCTGGCCACCAGTTCACCGGGCTGTTTTGTTACTTTATCCCAATAGTACCATTCTATCAGGTGATAGTTTTTGGTAACCATAGAATAACCCATGTAGTTTTTTTTGTTAAGATCTATTCCTTCTCCGGCAGGGCGTAAAAACTGACTGAATACAGCTCCTTTCCACTCAACAGTATTTTCATTCATAAGTTTTTTGAAACTCAGACCCTGGAGATAGCTGGGAGTTTCGATTCCCGCCAGATCACAGAGAGTAGGATAAATATCTACTGCCTCTACCAGTTCATTAGTTTTAATTCCATGATTCTTCATTCCCGGAGCATATACAATTAGCGGAATACGGGTATCATTTAAATAATTGGTCTGCTTGCCCCAGGCGTTATGCTCACCTAATTTCCAGCCATGATCTCCCCATAATACAATGATGGTATTATCCATTAATTTTTGTTTCTCAAGTTCGTCCACAAGTCGTCCGATACAGGCATCAACATAACTTACAGAAGCATAATAACCGTGTTTTAGTGTTCTGGCTTCTTTTTTAGGCATCCTGAAATAAGCCGGGTGTTTTACATATTCCAGATCATAACAGGCGGTCATTTCTCTTTGATTATACATGGCCATACTTGGCGCATTGAATGGAATAAAACTATTATCCGCCACAGGTATTTCCATAGGATTATAGAGGTCCCAATACTTTTTGGGAGCTACAAATGGCAAATGTGGTCTGAAATATCCTAATGCCAGAAAGAAAGGTTTCTTTTTATTCTTAATACGGTTTATTGTCTCAATCGCGAGCGATGTTTGTGCTCCGTCATACAATGAATCATCAGGACAATCTGCAATCTCTACAGAACGTCCATATGCCCAGCCATTACCATATCTTTTAGGATCTTTAGCTAATCTTTCCAATCTTTTGGCAGCAAGCTCAGCTTTAATTTCTCCGCTGAAATAAAAAGATTCAGGATCACGGTCTATCATATTTTTAACTGCATACCCCTCAGGCCGGAGATCTGGTTCGCGAAAAGAAATAGAATCAGGCATATGATTATGAAAAATTTTTCCGATGGATACAGTATGATAATTAAATTTTTCAAATTGTTGAGGAATTGTAACAATGTCAGGATGTATTTTACGAAATTCTTCTCCCAAAACCCATACTTTGGTGGAGTCCGGCCGTAAGCCCGTTAACGCACTTGCTCTGGAAGGAGCACAAACCGCTACCTGGCAGTGAGCATTTGTAAAAACTGTTCCTTTCCCTGCAAGCTTGTCAATATTAGGCGTTTTAATGACGGAGTTACCATAAACACCCAATTCCGGTCTTAAATCATCAACAACAATAAAAATTACATTGAATTTAGATTTTTTTTGGGTTTGTCCCGTGATCATACTAAACGGTAAAATCAAAAGAAGTATAAATAAAGATTTTAAAGTTGAGGTTCCGAACATAGTAATAGTTTTTTAAAAAAAAACCAGCCTTGTTGAATTTGAATTAGAGTGTGATAGAAAAGAATTAGCAAGGCTGGTATTGGTGTTTTTATTCTTAATTAAAGAAGAATGCAAACATTCACAAAACATTAAGTATTCTTTTTCATCATTTGTGTTTTATTGAAATTAAGAGATAATGATTTATGAACGAGACGAAGTTGCAAAAAAAAAAAATAAACTCCGAAAAATGATCTACATCAGATATACAACAACAATATAAAATACTGATTTACAAAACATTTATTAGATATGATAAAAATAAATCAAGAGAAAAAAAGACATTAAGAAAGGCGAATCCGCTAATTTCCACGTAATATTTTTATTTGTTTCACATTTTGCTATTAAAATTAATCAGATTCAGAACTTAGATCAAAAAAAATCCGGAAAGAATTTTCCGGATTTTGATTTATTTGCTTTTCTTTTTGGGCGGCACTTTAGCACCTTCTTCTCTCGCTTCGGAAATACCTATTGCTACGGCTTGTTTCCTGCTTGTCACTTTTTTTCCGGAAGAAGACTTCAGTTTTCCTTCCTTGAATTCGTGCATTACTTTTCCTACTTTGTCCTGAGCTTTTTCTGAATACTTGGTTTTGCTCATGATAAAAAATTTTAAGATTTTGGCAGGGATACCCCTAATTCATAAACTTCGGCGTGCTTCAAATATTTTGAGCGTTCTCTGGAAGTTACCGATTCAAAATGGTCATTCTTGATCACAATAATCGGATCTTCTGCATTTTCAATTTCAAAATTGGCCAGGTACCTCTCGTCGGGTGCATCCTGACGCAGTTTTGATTTTATTTTCTGTAATTCATCTGCGTATTTTCTAAATCCCGGATCAGATGAATGAATAAACTTATATTCATCGCCAGCATAAACATAGTAATGGAGTTTTTTTTCAATAAGGCCGGCTTCATCTGTAATCTGCGGATTATCATTCCCATCTTTAAAACCAACTTCTACCAAGGTTCCGCCTTTTTTGTTTGCGCAATCTTCTGCATCTTTAAAGCTTGAAAATCCTGTATAAACAATCTGGTCGGCCAAAATATAGCGGTTCAGTTTTTGGTTATATGCATTCGTTTCCATAATTATTATAATTTGATTGTCCAATAATACATTCAATTTTTTTGCCAAAACCTTTATAAAAAAGCTTTTTTATGCATTTAATAAAATTATTATCTTTGAAATCCATTAAAAATTAGAAATGAAAAAAACACTCTTAATTCTTACTGTTGCTTTAGCATTACATAATGTATCGGCACAGGAAATCACTTTAGATAAAATATATTCAGGATATTACCGCGGAAAAGGCATTGCCGGTATAGCATCCATGAAGAACGGAGAAAATTATCTTGTCATTGAGCCTACAGGAATTGCTAAATATTCTTACAAAACTTCACAAAAAGAAGGAAATATTGTTGATGGTAAATTTGAAAGCTATGAATTTTCTGATGACGAGTCAAAAATTCTTCTTTTAAAAGAAAGCCAGCCAATCTACAGACATTCTTTCCTTGGAAAGTTTGAGGTGAAAGATTTGAAATCAGGAAAAACGATCAGCTTAAATGACGGTAAAACAGTTCAGGAGCCCAGATTTTCTCCTGATGCCACTAAAGTAGCATTTATTGCGGAAAATAATTTATTCTATCAGGATCTGAGTTCAGGAAAAATTACTCAGATTACGAATGACGGTAAGAAAAACTCTATTATCAACGGACTTGCAGACTGGGTTTACGAAGAGGAATTCGGGCATGCAAGACAGTATGAATGGACAAAAAATTCAGATGCCATTGTATTTGTAAAATCTGATGAAAGCCAGGTTCCGGAGATCTATATTCCGATCTATGGAAAAAAACTTTATCCGGAAGAAATGCGCTACAAATACCCTAAAGCAGGAGAGAAAAACTCTATAGTTTCTGCGCAGCTGTACCGTGTTGATACCGGGAAAACAATGCCTATCAACTTAAGTTCATTTAAAAACTACTATATCCCGAATGTGATCCAGACGGCAAAACCTGATGAGATCGTTCTGATTACTTCCGAAAGAATTCAGAATGCTTCTGATATTTTAAAAGTCAATACCAAAACCGGAGCCGTTCAAAAGCTATTCACGGAAACGGATGATAAATGGATTGATGCGGATAGTCCTACACTTGAATTCCTTGAGGATGATTCTTTCCTTTGGGCTTCTGAAAGAGACGGTAACCGTCATTTGTACTGGTATGACAAAGATGGAAAGCTTAAAAAGCAGGTAACAAAAGGAAACTGGGAAGTAACCGACTACTATGGATTCAATCCAAAGTCTAAAGAAATTTATGTTCAGACCACTGAAAAAGGAAGCATTAATAAAGTAGTTTCGAAATTTAATATTGAAAACGGAAAATCCCAGCTGATCTCTAATGCAGAAGGAAACAATTCTGCCAATTTCAGTAAAAACTATAATTATTTCATTGAAACATCTTCTACTGCAGCAAAACCTCACACCTATGTTTTAAAAGAAGGAAATGGTAAAACAGTAAAAGAGCTGCAGAATAATAACGAGCAGCTGCAGAAATTAAAGGCAGATAATTTTGTAACCAAAGAATTCATCACGATTCCAAATGATGCCGGTGATCAGATGAATGCATGGATCATGAAGCCTAAAAACTTTGATCCTAATAAGAAATATCCACTGTTTATGTTCCAATACTCCGGCCCGGGATCGCAGCAGGTTGCCAATTCATGGGATAATGGAAATGCTTTATGGTTTAATCATTTGGTGCAGAAAGGCTACATTGTTGCCTGTGTAGATGGCCGTGGAACTGGTTATAAAGGAACTAAATTCAAGAAAGTTACCTACCTGAATTTAGGAAAATATGAAATTGAGGATCAGATCACCGCTGCAAAATGGTTCGGAAACCAGTCTTATATTGATAAAACAAGAATCGGAATGTTCGGATGGAGCTTCGGAGGTTATATGACCAGTTTGGCAATGACCAAAGGAGCCGATGTCTTCAAAGCAGGAATTGCTGTAGCACCGGTAACCAACTGGAGATATTATGACTCCGTATATACAGAAAGATTTATGAGAACTCCTCAGGAAAACCCTGATGGATATGATAAAAATTCTCCGACGGAATATGCCAACCTATTAAAAGGTAAATTCTTATTGATTCATGGAACTGCCGATGATAATGTACATTTCCAGAATTCTATGGAGTTTTCTGAAGCTTTAATCCAGAACAAAAAACAGTTTGAATTTATGGCTTACCCTGATAAAAATCACGGAATTTACGGGGGCCAGACAAGACCGCAGCTGTATCAGAAAATGACAGATTTTATTTTGAAAAATTTATAATCTCCTTTTAAATAAGATTTTCAAACCTCTCAATGTATTTGGGAGGTTTTTACATTTGTTTCATTAATGATTTCTATAGAATATTATTTATTTTATCAATTGAAATTAAAAACTTATTTTTGGGAAATTTGAAAATTGATTATATGAAGACTAAACATCCTAAAGGCCTGCCTTTCCTCTTTTTCACAGAAATGTGGGAACGTTTTGGATATTACCTGATTCTTGGAATCTTTGTTCTTTATGTCATTGAGCCTACCGGGCTAGAAGGAGGACTTGGACTCCCGGACAAAACAGCTGATGATATTTTTGGAACTTATATAGCTTTAACTTATCTTACACCTTTCCTTGGAGGATTTTTGGCCGACAGGGTTTTAGGTTATATTAAATCCATTTATTTAGGCGGAATCCTGATGGCTGCAGGATATATCGGAATGGGAGTTTTCAAAGAACTTCCTCTCTTTTACGGTTCCCTTGCATTGATAATCATTGGAAACGGTTTCTTCAAACCTACCATTTCTACCCTTTTAGGAAACCTTTATTCTGAGGAACCCTATAAAGCCAATAAAGATTCCGGATATAATATTTTCTATATGGGGATTAATATAGGAGCATTTATCTGTAATATTATTGCGGCATTCATGCGTAATAAATTCGGTTGGGGTGAAGCTTTCATTACTGCAGGCGTAGGAATGCTTATTGGCCTCGTGATCTTTAGCATCGGAAGAAAACACTATATCCATGCTGCACAAATGAAACCTGTAGAGGAAGGTGATACCAAGCTTTCTGAAATTTTAATTAAGGTTTTTGTCCCTGCAATTGCTGTTGGAGCCATTGGATGGTTTATTCCCGGAAATATCTTCGGAAGCGACAGTACGGATGCCTTTATTTTTGCCTGCGTTCCTGTTATTTATTTTTATGCCTCACTTTACTTTAAGGCTAAACCAGAGGAAAAACCATCAATCGGGGCTTTGCTTTCAGTATTTCTGATCAGTATGTTCTTCTGGGCGGTTTTCAAGCAGAATGGTACAGCTTTAACAAGATGGGCGAACTATTATACGGACAGAAGTGTTCCCGCTTCACTGGAAAAACCTCTTGAGGATATTTATATGGTGGAAGGGAAAAGCTACGAAGACAAAGAAGTTCCTGTATATGATAACCAGTTTCAGTCTCAGAAGGACAAGGATGGGAAAGCCATTAAAGAAACCGGGAAGGATATCTATTTTAAAAATATCTCTCCTGAACAGCGTGCCACTCTGGAAAAAAATACGGAATCTAAAGTCTATTTATACAATACGGAATTGTTCCAGTCTATCAATCCATTCTGGGTAATTGCTTTAACGCCTGTCATTGTAGGGTTCTGGGCTTTATTAAGAAGAAAAGGAAAAGAACCTCTTACCCCTACAAAAATTGTTTTAGGCCTATTTATCTCAGGATTGTCATGTCTGGTAATGGTTCTTGCCGTTATAGCAGGAGACAATGGGGCTGAAAAAGTCTCACCTTTATGGCTGGTTGCCGGTTATGGAGTAATTACTATTGGGGAGCTTTGCCTTTCTCCAATGGGACTCTCATTCGTTTCCAAACTTTCACCGGCAAGAATTACAGCTTTAATGATGGGAGGTTTCTTCCTGGCCAACTCAGTTGGTAATAAGCTTTCAGGAATCTTAGCGAGTACGTGGTACAGCTACGACAACAAGATGAATTATTTCCTTGTTAACTTTGCTTTGTTAATATTTGCGACACTTTTAGGTCTGTCAATGTTAAAAAGACTGAATAAGATCATGAGAGAAAAAGGACACTAATCCTTATTTATCATAAAGAATATCAAGCTGCAGAATCGTTCTGCAGCTTTTTTATTTAAATATAAAATTAAAACCTTGCCAAAAACTCAAAAAAAACTATATTTGTCAGTCTTAACAAAAATTAACAATAGAATGGATAATATTGAAGCATTAAGTCCGAAACCGGATGAATTTGTAGAGAACAAGAATTCAAGGCATCCAAAAGGATTGTGGGTTCTTTTCGGAACAGAAATGTGGGAGCGTTTCAACTTTTATGGGATGAGAGCCCTTTTGACGCTCTTCATGGTAAATTCCTTATTAATAAAAGAAGCTGATGCGGCAATCATCTACGGTGGATTTTTAGCTTTATGTTATTTAACACCTCTTTTAGGAGGATTCATTGCAGATAAGTATATAGGAAACAGAAATGCCATCTTAATTGGTGGGTCTTTAATGGCTATTGGCCAGTTCCTTCTTTTTATCAGTGCCTCTACTTTCTCTGCCGATCTTGGCAGCTCCAAAATGGTGATGTGGTTAGCTCTATTCGTTATCATTTTCGGTAATGGATTCTTCAAACCTAATATTTCCTCAATGGTGGGAAGCCTTTATCCTAAGCAGGAGAAATCCAAACTGGACTCTGCTTTTACCATTTTCTATATGGGGATCAACATCGGAGCATTCCTTGGACAGTTTATCTGCCCATATGTAGGAGATGTGAAAGATGCAACTACCGGAGTAAGAGATATTTTTGCTTTTAAATGGGGATTCTTAGCCGCTTCAATTGCAATGATCATTGGAACCGTAACATTCTTTATTCTTAAAAATAAATATGTGGTAAACCCGGAAGGAAGACCTATCGGTGGATTACCAAAAAACAATACAAGTGCAGACTTTGAAGAAGGTGAAACTCAGACCGCTAAATTCTCAGGTTTATCTTTAGGGATCACCGGAGTTATATTTGTCGTTTTATTCTTCGCTTTCCGATATTTACTGGTCGGAGAATTCGGATTTAAAGCTGTAGAGATGGGACAATTGATCAAAGGAATTATTTATCCTTTCATCTATGCGGCCGGTATTTCCCTGGCCTTCCTGATCATGAGTTCTGCAGAAAACAAGATTGAAAGACAAAGAATCTGGGTAATCTATATTGTATCCTTCTTTATTATTTTCTTCTGGGCCGCGTTCGAGCAGGCGGGATCTTCATTAACATTTATTGCCGATAACCAGACAGACAGAAACATTTTCGGATGGAATATGCCTCCTTCAATGGTTCAGATCTTCAACGGTATTTTCGTAGTTCTGTTGGCTGTTCCATTCAGTTTGACATGGGATAAATTAAGAACAAAAGGAAGAGAGCCCGTATCTCCGTTCAAGCAGGCAATGGGATTAGCATTGATAGCTCTTTCTTACTTCATCATCGCACACAATGTAAAAGATCTTGGAAATTCAGGATTATTAGCGATCAAATGGTTAATGCTTCTTTATTTCATCCAGACTTGTGGTGAACTTTGCTTATCTCCTATTGGTCTTTCATTGGTAGGAAAACTTGCTCCAAAAAGATTTGCATCATTATTATACGGAGTATTCTTTATTTCCAATGCTGCGGGTTATGCCCTGGCAGGTTCATTGGGAGCTCTTATCCCTGCTACAGGTGACAAATTCACAAAAGCACAGGAAATAGGCGTAAACCTTCAGGACGTTTTAGATAAAAAAGTAACATTAACTGCTGAACAGACGGCAGCATTTGAGAAAGCTCAGTTACCGTTGCACAATCCTACATTTGCAGGATTTGAGATCCATAACCTATTTGAATTCTTTATGGTGTTCGTAGTACTTTGTGGTATCGCAGCTGTTATTTTGGGGCTGATCTCTCCAATCTTAAAGAAAATGATGCACGGTGTAAAATAACCGCATCAATAAAATACAACAAAACCTCTGCTAAGTCAGAGGTTTTTTTTATTTTCGTATGATGGAAATTTCCGAAGATTCTTTATTTCAATCCGTAAAGGAAATTATTAGGCAGTCGCGCGAAAAAGTGTTTCGGATCGCGAATTCTACTTTACTGCTTACTTACTGGCAGATCGGAAAACAAATAAACCCTAATTAAAACAATCATATACAATTATGAGCTTAACTCTAGATGAAATACAAAATTTCAAAGGAAAATACCCCAGACAGATCTGGAGCCTGTTTTTCTCTGAAATGTGGGAACGTTTCTGTTTCTACGGAATGCGTGGAATGCTGGTTTTCTTTATGATCTCACAGCTTAATTTCCATGAAAAAGAAGCCAATCTTCAATATGGTGCCACTCAGGCATTCGTGTATGCCTTTACTTTTGTGGGTGGTCTTTTTGCAGACAAAATCCTTGGATTCAGGAAATCTCTCTTTTGGGGCGGACTACTGATGATCGTTGGAAGCTTGATTCTGGCAACTGATCCACACAAATTCTTTTTCTTAGGTATTGCATTTACCGTAGTAGGAACAGGTTTCTTCAAACCGAATATTTCGTCTATGGTGGGACAACTTTATAAACCTAACGACTCACGGGCTGACGCAGGCTTTTCTCTTTTTTACGCAGGAATCAACCTGGGAGCTTTATTGGGTGGATATCTATGTATTGCTATCGGTAAAGGAGAAATTTTAGGCGGCACTATTCCAGAAGCAATGAGATGGAATGTAGCTTTCGGCCTCGCATCAATAGTAATGGTCATAAGTCTTATCAACTTTATTTTCACCCAAAAAAGAATGGGAACAATAGGTCTCCAGCCAGGGCATCCTTTGGCAGAAGTAAAAGCTGCTCCGATTCCAAAATGGAAAGAATACGGAGTGTACGTTTTATCTCTTATTTTCGTTCCCATTATCATGAAGATGGTAGCCAAAACAGAATATACAGATTATTTTATGTGGACCATCGGACCTTTGACTCTGATCTACTTATTCTATGAAATGTCAAAAGTAACGGCATCAGAACGTAAGAAACTTTGGGCAGCTTTAGTTTTCATTATTTTCTCGATCCTATTCTGGGGAATTTATGAGCAGAGCGGCGGTTCGTTAAGCATTTTCGCTGCTAAAAACCTTAATAAAGATCTCCTTGGATTAGATCCGAACGGTGTAAATAACTCAGGAGGAGCCTTTTTTATTATTTTCCTTGCGCCATTAATTGGGCTTCTATGGATATGGCTGAATAAAAGAAAAATTGAACCTAATACCATTGTTAAATTCGGTTTGGGATTTATTTTCCTGGGAATCGGATATTATGTTTTATTTGCAACAAGACTTTTTGCTGACCTTCAGGGAATAACATCACTGAACTTTTTTACCCTGGCATTATTGATCATCACGCTTGGGGAGTTGTGTCTGTCACCAATAGGACTGTCTATTATGACCAAGCTTTCCACCAAAAACCTTCAGGGAATGATGATGGGGATGTGGTTCCTGGCCTCTGCTTACGGACAGTATGTCGCCGGCATTATCGGTGCAGGACTTGCCACAGCAAAAGAAGGTTCTACCAACTATGATGCTTTAATCACTTATACTGATGGATATAAACAATTGGGATTATACGCGGTAATTGCCGGTGTGGTATTAATTTTGATATCTCCGTTCGTGAAAAAATTAATGCAGGATGTAAAATAAAGTAAGCGGGATTATGCTTATTTTTACGTAAATTATCAAATTATGAAAAAAATTATAAGCATAATACTCTTATTTTTAGTAAGTTTCAGCTTTGCCCAGGTAAAATGGCTGACTATTGAAGAAGCTTTAAAGGCCCAGAAAGAAAACCCCAAAAAAATCCTGATCGATTTTTATGCGGACTGGTGCGGACCATGCAAAATCATGGATAAAAAGACATATGGCCACGATATTATCGCTCAAATTTTAAATGAAAATTATTACCCTGTAAAATTTAATGCTGAAGAAAAACAATCTATTGATGTCTTTGGAAGAACATTTTCCAATGATAATACTGAACATAAAAAAGGAAGAAACTCCCTACACGAATTCACTCAATATATGAACGTCGGAGCTGTTCCAAGTACTGTATTCCTGGATGAGAAAGGTGGCCCAATCACCATTCTTCAGGGAGAATTATCTGCAAAAGAGCTCGAACCCTATTTAGAATTCATCTCCAAAGATTTCTTCAAAAAGATCCGTACCAGGGAAGAGTGGGAAGATTATCAGAAAAAATTTAAATCCAAAATCAAAGATTAAAACCATACAGCGGCCTTCAAAAATTGAAAGCCGTTTTTTTGACTTTAACGTCTATATTTTCGGTGAAAAAATTTTAATCTTAACCCTATTTTCCCGACATTAGGGCTCATTTTTAAAATGACTTTAGATACTTCTATAGAATATGTAAAAGGCATAGGTCCCGAGAGAGCCAAACTCATCAAGAATGTGTTGGGCCTGTCGACCGTTGACGACCTTCTGAACTTCTACCCTATCCGATACCTGGATAAAAGTAAAGTATTTAAAATTTCTCAGCTCGAGGAAAGCAGCATTGAGGTACAGCTTAAAGGGAGAATCACACAGGTACAGGAAATCCAGACCGGAAAAGTAAAAAGACTTTCTGCCAAATTCAATGATGATACCGGAACAATGGATCTGGTATGGTTCCAGTATTCAAAATGGCTGAAAGAACAGATTCCGATCAACCGTGAAGTTTATATTTTTGGAAAGATCAATGTTTTCAACCGTCAGTTCTCTATGCCTCATCCTGAAATTGAGGCCGAGGAAAATAAGGAAAGCGACACTCGTCTGAAGCCTATTTATCCAAGCTCAGAAAAGCTGACGAAAAGAGGTTTGAATCAAAGGTTTTTCCAGGTTATCTTAAGGAATATCTGCAAAGAGATCCCTAACCTTATTGAAGAAAATCTTCCTGATTATATGATGAAGGCATTTAAGTTTTTATCAAGACAGCATACTTTTTTAAATATTCATTTTCCAAAGGATATGGAATATTTTGAAAAAGCTGATAACAGGCTGAAGTTTGAAGAGTCCTTCTTTTTTCAACTTGGATATGCGCTCAAAAAGCTTCATCATAAAACTCATTCACCCGGAAATCCGTTTCCAATTGTGGGTGATCATTTTAATAATTTTTACAATCATCATATTCCATTTGATCTTACCAATGCTCAAAAAAGGGTTTTAAAGGAAATCCGACTGGATATGAAAAGGCCTATTCAGATGAACAGGCTTCTGCAGGGTGATGTGGGATCCGGAAAAACAATGGTTGCCTTACTTACCATGTTAATCGCTATGGATAATGGCTTCCAGAGCTGTATGATGGCTCCTACCGAAATCCTGGCACAGCAGCATTATAATGGTATCAAGGATCTTTTGGAAGGTACAGATATCAATGTTCGTCTTCTGACGGGTTCCACCAAAACTTCAGAAAGAAAGATCATCCACGAAGAGCTGGAAAACGGAACATTGTCTATATTGGTTGGAACGCACGCGGTTCTGGAAGACAAGGTAAAATTTAAAAACCTTGGACTGGCCATCATTGATGAGCAGCACAGGTTTGGTGTGGCACAAAGGGCAAAATTATGGGCTAAAAATAGAATTCCGCCGCATATTCTGGTGATGACGGCAACTCCTATTCCAAGGACTTTGGCGATGAGCTTCTATTCTGATCTGGATGTTTCCGTGATCGATGAAATGCCGATAGGAAGAAAACCTATCATTACTGCCCACAGACGTGAAAAAGACAGAACGTATGTGTATAATTTCTGCAGAGATGAGATTAAAAAAGGAAGACAGGTCTATTTCGTGTATCCGCTGATTGAAGAATCTGAAACTTTAGATTATAAAAACCTGATGGAAGGGCTCGATCATGTGATGAATGCATTCTCTGATTACAATGTCACGATGCTTCACGGAAAAATGAAACCTGCTGAAAAAGACATAGCCATGAACTATTTTGCCTCGGGAAAGGCAGAGATCATGGTTGCTACAACTGTCATTGAAGTCGGCGTTAATGTTCCGAATGCTTCTGTAATGGTGATAGAAAGCTCAGAAAGATTCGGGCTTTCCCAGCTTCACCAGCTTCGGGGGCGTGTTGGAAGAGGTGCAGAACAGAGCTACTGTATCCTTATGACTTCAGATAAATTATCGAAAGAAAGCAGAACCCGTATCAAAACAATGACGGAAACCAATGACGGATTCAAGATTTCTGAGGTGGATATGCAGCTGAGAGGTCCAGGAGATATCTTGGGAACACAGCAGAGCGGTGTGGTGGATTTTAAAAGACTTGATCTTGTGAATGATTCTGCAATTATTAAAACAACAAAAAATACGGTTGATAAGATTCTGGAAGCAGATCCACACCTGACAAGGCCGGACAATCTGATCATTAAAAGTTATTATTTGAAGTACTACAAGGGAAAGAATAAATGGAGTAAGATCTCATAAAAAAACCGCGAAAAGAAAAATCTTTCCGCGGCCCCCTTATAAAACTGTTATTTAGAAGAAATTACTTTTGATCTGTTTAAAAAAATTTATTTTAATAGCAAGAACTAATATCTTATGATTTGGTATGAAAATATTTATATGTATTTAAATTCTCAGCCCTTGCTATTTAAATAAATTAAAAAAACAAAATGAATTATTTTTCCAGCTTGCTTATTATAAAAACTAACTGATTCAAGCTGAAGGTGTGGGAATGAAACGAATAAATACCCTTCAACTCTCTTAAGTTTTCATGATTGTACCGTTTTGTTTAAAGATCTTCTATGCTTTATAGCTGGAAATAAACATAATTCATTTTGTTAAACTAACATTGTGACTTATATCTTGATTTCTAAATGAAATAATCTATTCTCTACCATCCATTGCTTTTTTATATAGCTAATTTGTGTTGCAATGTTTACATTTACAAAATTGATGATATTGCTTGGATTCCTTCTTATATTATTTTAATTATTAATTATACAATTTTCACTTTTATGTGAATAGTATGTATTAAATATTATCTTTTCTATTAAAAATATAAATGCATAAAACCTTTATTCATCATATTCTCATAATGAAATTATCTTTGTTCAAGCCTGAAGAATGATACTGCCAGTTTACGGTAATAATTTCTGTAAGTGACTTTTTCAGGCCGTCATAAGTTTCCGGCTTTTTCATAAAAATATTAGCCCCGTTAACGAAAATTTCTTCTATTTCGTTTTCAGAAATCTGCTCGGCATACACTCCAATTACGATGTTACTGAATTGAGGATTTATTTTAATTTCTTTCAGGCATTCCATGCAGCTTTTTCCTGGAATATCATATTTAATGAAGATTACTTCCGGAATAATTGCGACACTGCTCCTCAGATATTTCATAAGATCATCTCCGTAAGAGAAACATTGAGACTTTACTCCTATCTTTAAATCTTTGAAAATATTTTTAAAGAATATAATATTACCTTCATCATCATCTACTGTTATTACATTCAGATATTCTTTATTCATACAGCACTTTTGAATTGATACTAATGCTCTGGTTTTTTCTTCTTTTTGTAATGATTTTATGAAACTGGGAAGGTGTGATGCCGGTTGTATTTTTGAACTGGGTGCTCAAATGGGCCACACTGGAATAATTCAGTTTATGGGCAATCTCTGTCAGGCTCTGCTTATTATTCAGAATCAGTTCCTTGGTATATTCTATTTTCTGAAGAATAATGAAATTTTCTATAGAGGTATAAGCAACCTCAGAAAAAAGATTGGAAAGATATCCATAACTGTGGTTCAGTTTTTCAGCAATATAAATAGATGCTTTAATGGGAACAGCATCTTCAGAGAAAACAAGTTCTACAATCGCATCTTTTATTTTCTGTACTAAAGCCGTTTTCTGGCTTTCAATAATCTCTATGCCGTAATCTTTAAGATTCTTCTTAAAAAGATTATGCTGCTCCTGGGTAATGGGTTCATAGAACTCTACTTCACCAAAGTTCAGCAGGCGATATTTCAGCCCGTGCTCCTTTAGTTTTTCATCCAACACCTTCTTACAGAGAGCATTGAAATCAAATTTTACATACATTTTCATCCTGGTATAAGTGTGTCAAATTTCGAAGTAAATATAATAATTTATTTCATTTAAAAGTGAAATAGTCCAGAAATTTTTAGCATAATATAAAAAAGAAAAAACTCCTGCATATTGAATACAGGAATTAAACACTAGGGATGAAAAAAATATACTGATAAAAAGCTGCAAAAGCTCAAAACCAAGCATATGAATGTAATATTGAAAGTGATTTGGTTCTTATACAAAGATCAAATAAAAAAAATCATCACTCGTTATAGAATTAAAATTAAATGTTACAGAATTTTAAGTCAATTATTTGTGAATTAAGAATTCCATAAGGTAATCATCCATAACATATCCGCCCCCAATATCAAAGATTCCTTCATCATAAACTTTGTATCCTTGGGATTCATAGAAGTTTCGGGCTGTATTATGTTTATTGACATTCAAAATAATTCTCTGATCACCGCTCTCAGACACTTTGTCGTTCAAAAATTGAAGCGCTTTTTTACCAAAACCTTTTCCTTTGCTTTCAGGAACCAAATAAATCCTGTGCAGTTTTGTAGTTCTCTCTTCATAATGATGCTGGAATCCGATAAAGCCTTCGTAAGAGCCGTTATTTTCATCCTGAATTATATAATAATGGTAATCCGGATTCTGTAAATGATTTCCGATTTCAGCCTCAGAGTACATCTCTGAAAGCATATATTCCATTTGCTCATCCGACAGAATATCTGCATAGGCATTTTCCCATGATCTTCTCGCCAGATCCTGAATAAGGGGAATGTCTTTTTCTGTTGCTGCTGTTAATTTCATAATTTTTCTGATTAAAAAAAGTGAAAAGCCTGAACTTTTCACCTTTGGTATTTTAATGTTAATGGTAAATTGTCAATGGTGAATTTTTAATTAAACTGAGTTCGGAATAAGAAATACCTGAAACAAATTGTATTTTTATCGCAAAGGCAAACAGAATAGATTTTTTTGACATGTTAATAAGGAAAACAATACAAATATATTTCCCTGTATTGCTTACCAGTAAGTGAAACAGCTCTGTCTATCTTTAAAAATCACATGAATGCTTTTTAAAGCTTTGTCTATCCTTGCGTTTAATTTAATCATTAGCCCGAATTCAGATTAATTAAGCCTAAAAAACTGACTATTCACTTGTGAAGCAAAATTCACTATTGACCAATTGACTTTTATATTTTCGCCATTTCAGCTTTAATTTTCGCATAAAGTCCTTCTGAAGCAGGAACTAAAGGAAGTCTTAAATAGTTTTTAATAATTCCTTTTTCAGTAAGGATTACCTTAATTCCGCAAGGGTTTCCTTCTGCAAAAATCAATCTTGTAATTTCTACCAGCTTATTGTGAATTTCATAGGCTTCTTTCACTTTTCCTTCAAAGGCCAGCTGAACCATGGTAGAAAATTCTTTCGGATATCCCTGCCCTATTACAGAAATCACTCCGTTTCCACCTGCTAATGTTACAGGAAGTGTGTATTCATCATCTCCAGAAACCAATGAAAATCCTTCAGGTTTTTTTCTCAAAATGTCAAAATACTGAAGAATATTGGGTGCTGCTTCTTTGATCATGAATAGATTTGGAAACTCATTGGCAAGACGAATAGTGGTATCTGCCTCAACATTCTGACCTGTTCTTGACGGAACATTGTAAATAATGATATTCTTACCGGTAGATGCCAACATTTTATAGTGCTGGTAAAGTCCTTCCTGATTAGGCTTATTATAATATGGAGATACAGAAAGTACTGCATCAAATGCAGAAAGATCTGCTTCTTCTATCTGTTTCTTTACTTCAAGAGTATTATTTCCGCCAATTCCCAAAACCAGGGGAAGACGTTTATTATTTACCTTAATGATATGCTCAATTACCTGTTTCTTCTCCTCTTCAGAAAGCGTTGCAGCTTCTGCTGTAGTTCCCAAAACAACTAAATAATTGGTTCCGTTTTCGATATTGTATTCAACAAGCTTTGCTAAGCTATCGAAATCAACGGATAAATCTTCATTAAAGGGTGTTACCAACGCAACACCTACTCCTTTTAAAATGCTCATCTGTTAGAATTATTTTTTTCAAATTTAATAATTTACGACAAGAATTTGTAATAAATACTAATGTTTTATTATACATATAATTATATTTGCATATACTAAAAGATATTATGACATCGCTATAACCGAAGTTATTTACAAAAACACATACATACTGGCGATTACATATGACCTTTAAAAAATTAATTTACAACATATGAAAAATAAATTCTTGTTACTAGGAATTGTTCTGGCCACACTTACCGCCTGCAAAACAGCTTCCACGCTGCAGCTGGGACAAGTTCAGCCTCAGAAAAATATTTCTATTAATAATGAGCTGAAAAATGATGAGGAGTTTGTAAAAGTTATTGAGCCTTATAAGCAAAAACTGGACAAAGAGATGAACCAAAAGATCTCCCACACCAGCGTAGATCTTACAAAGCAGGGTGATAACAGCAATCTGGGTAATCTTTTGGCCGATTATACCTTTGAAGGTGCCGATGCATGGACGAAAAAAAATCTTAATAAGAACGTTGATGCTGCCCTGATCAATATCGGAGGAATACGTACTACAATTGGTAAAGGCGATATTCTTCTGAAAAGTGTTTTTGAAGTAATGCCTTTTGAAAATGAAGTGATCATCGTAAAAATGAAAGGATCAGATCTGCAGGGACTTTTTGATTATTATGCAAAAACTCAGGTCAACAATCCTGTTTCTCATTTATATATTGAAACTAATAACGGGCAGCTTGTCAAATCTCAGATCAATGGAAAAACAGTAAATCCTGACCAGGATTATTATATTGCTACTTCAGATTATCTGGCACTTGGCGGAGACAATATGAAGTTCTTTTCCAAAGGGGAATCTATTTCTACAGGAATCAAATTAAGAGATCTTTTTATTGAATATTTCAAAAAAACGTCTGAAGTAGTTCCGAATACAGATATTCGTTTAAATTTTATCGGCAAGAAATAATGGATAGAAAAAGTTTTTTAAAAGTAATAGGTAGCGGATCTTTAGCAGCAGCTTTGGCTCCCAATATGATGATGGCAGAAGAATTGAAATTCAATCCTTTTAAATCAGCAAATAAACTTACCATTCTTCATACCAACGATCAGCACAGCAGAATAGAACCTTTCGACGCAAGCTATACCAAGAATCCCAATCAGGGCGGATTTGCGAGAAGGGCAAGCCTGGTACAGCAGATCAGAAGCCAGGAAAGCAATGTTCTTCTTCTGGATTCCGGTGATATTTTTCAGGGAACTCCTTATTTTAATTTCTTTGGAGGTGAGCTGGAATTTAAACTGATGTCGATGATGAAGTATGACGCTTCTACAATGGGAAATCATGATTTTGACAATAGTCTGGATGGTTTTTTGAAAGTTCTTCCTAATGCTAAGTTTCCATTCATCTGTTCAAACTATGATTTTAAAAATACTGTTCTGGACGGAAAAACATCACAGTATAAGATTTTTAATAAAAACGGAATAAAAGTTGGGATTTTCGGAGTAGGTATCCAGCTGGAAGGTCTTGTAGGCAAGAAACAGTATGGCGAAACCATATACTCAGATCCTGTAGATGTAGCCCAGCATTATTCCAATTTCCTGAAAAACGAGCAAAAATGTGATCTTGTGATCTGCCTTTCTCATATCGGCTATGATTATAAAGATGAACCTAATAAAATAAGCGACAAAATTCTGGCTGCCAAAACAGAAAATATTGATATCATTCTGGGCGGGCATACCCATACTTTTTTACCTGAACCACAGACTTTTACCAACCGACAGGGTAAAAACGTTCTGGTGAATCAGGTAGGATGGGCAGGTCTTCTTCTTGGCAGAATAGATTTTTACTTTGATGCAAATAAAAACGTAAAGCATATTTCCTGGAACAACCAGATAATAGACAGCAGCATAACCGTATAATATGAAAAAACTCTCTTTAATCTCTCTTGGTATTTTAGCATCCCTGCAATTCATGAATGCGCAGGTGATTTCATCAAAAAAATGGACGGATCTTTTTTCCTACAACAATGTCTTAGCCATGAAGGAAGACAATGGAAAGATTATTGCCGCTACTGAAAACGGGATATTTTACTATACCATTTCAACCGGAGAGATTACAAAGCTGTCAAAAGCTAACGGCCTCCATGACGTTAATATATCTGCCTTCGACTATAACCCACAGACTAAAATAGGTGTAATAGGATATGCAAACGGTTCTATGGATGTGATTACCCCGCAGGAGATCAAATATATTGTTGATATTCCTATTGCAACCGGCTATAACGGAAGCAAAAGGATCAATCATATTTCAATTACCGGGGATCAGGCTGTAGTATCTGTAGGCTATGGAGTTTCTATATTTAACATTAACAAAAAAGAATTCGGAGATTCTGCATTCTTTGTAACCGGTGGTGTATACGAGGCCAGCAACGAAGCCACCATATTTGGAAACAAGGTATATTCTGTAACCAATACCGGACTTAAAAGTCACGAAATGAATACTACATTTCCGGTATTCTCTACCTGGTCTACAGAAATACCGGGATCATATAAACATATTGATGCAGAATCTTCACTTATATTTTCATCTGCCACATCTGCGTTTATTTACAATAACGGTACAGGCACTCCACTTCCGGCAAGTTTTGGAAACATTCAGGATATTGTGATCAACTCAACCAATATTATAGTAACAGACAGCAGAATTTATACATTCGGACTAAACGGAGTATCTTTAAACGCTGTAAGTATGGGAGAAGAATGTAATACAGCCATAACAGCCAGCGGAAAGGTATACGGTGGAACGATACTGTCCGGGATAAAGGAAGAAAGTGGTACGACCTATAAGCCATCCGGTCCATATTCAAACACTTCATACAAGATCAATCTGTATGATAATAATCAAATGCTGGTATCATCCGGATCCAGAGCGAACAGATATAATCACCCAACATATAACCCAAAAAATCCAGGATTTTATTATTTTAATGGCACAGAATGGATTCGCTCTTCCTTTTTTTCAACAACTACATCCGTAATTAATGTATTGGATGCTGTTATGAGTAGAGCTGACAATAATGAAGTATTTTTTACAAACTATACGAGTTCTTCTCAAGGAGTCTATAAAATGAAGTACAACTCCACTAATAAAGATTTTGATTTTATAAAACGTTATGATCTCGGCACACCCGGTGATAACTCACACCGTCCTGTAGGTTTTGCATTTGATGATCAGAACAATCTTTTTGTTTCTTTTGGTTTTAATGCTGGTAGCCCCTCTATAGGTATATATGATAAAAGCGCTGATGATTTTGTAACTAAAAAATTCGGATTATCCAGTGATGGTATACAAACACCTGTATATTATGAAAATATGCTGTGGATTCCACTTCCAAGAACTAATAATTTCATCGTATACGATTATAAAAACCCTACCAATCTTTCAGATGACACTGATTATATATTAAAGGATACCAATGGATTTGCAGGAAACTCAAAAGGAACGCTATCTGTAGCGTTTAGTAAGTCAGGAGATGCCTGGATAGGTACCGACAGCGGTCTAAGAATTTTGCCTAATGCTGCTGTAGAAATAAAAAATGCAGATCCTAAAGTGGAACCTATCATTATAGAACAGGGTGGACTTGGAGAAGAACTTTTCAGAGATGGCCAGATATTGCAAATAGAAGTAGATGCCGGAGATTATAAATGGATTTCTGTAGATGGTGGTGGTGTATATTATCTTTCTTCCGACGGACAGCAGACTATAAAACATTTTACAAAAGAAAACTCCCCTCTTCCAACCAATTCTGTTACCGATATAAAGGTAGACAGAAAAACAGGAAAAGTATATTTTGTGACATTTAACGGTATTGTAGCTTATCAGGGAGATGTAGCAGATGTAACTGCCAACTTCGGGAATGTAGTGGTTTATCCTAATCCTGTAGTTTATTCAAACTTTAAAGGAAAAGTCACTATTAAAGGGCTTGCAGAAAAAACGAATATCAGAATTGCAGATGCAGCAGGAAACGTAATACATTCTGCAGTAGCAAGAGGAGGTTATTACGAATGGGATCTTAATAATCAAAAAGGGAACAGGGTAGCTTCAGGTATTTATTTTGTACTGATGACCAATGAAGACGGTTCGGATAAAGCTACTGCAAAAATAGCTGTGGTTAATTAATGAATTCACAAAACGGATTTTTATTATCATTCATAAAATACGGTGAAAATAATGCAGTTCTGCATTGTTTTACGGAAGATGAAGGCTTTCAGACCTATTTCGTAAAGGGAATTTATTCCAAAAGAAATAAAAAGAAAGCCCTGCTTCAGCCTTTGAATATGCTCAGCTTTACCATTAATCCAGCAAGAGGTAATGGAATCCCTTCAGTTTCAAGATTTGAGCTGGTAAAGAACCACGATATGTATATGGATATCAAAGCCAATACAGTCATATTCTTTATCTCAGATTTCCTGAATCAGGTTTTAAGGCATGAAAATAAAAATCCGAATCTCTTTTTCAGTATTCATGAATTTGTCAATGAGCTGGCAGTCAAAAACTATCAGTGTCATCTGCTTTTTTTAATTACAATATTAAAAATCCAGGGAGTTGCTCCTTTGATTAATGAAGGACAATATTTAGATCCCGAAACCGGAACATTCTCTATAAGACCTTCTCACCAACTGTTTACCGAAGAAATATCAGCCATCTGGAAAACAGCCATCCGCTCAGAAAATCTCTATGCAACAAAGATACACTCTTCATTAAGAAAAGATTTTTTGGACAGTCTTCTCGTTTACTATCATTATCATATTACAGATTTTAAGATCCCGACATCACTAGAGGTTATCCAACAGATTTTTGAATAATCTTAAGGTAAGGAAGTTCGAACCGCCAATCATTATCCTTTCGCCTCTTCAGGCATTTCCGTTTCAGATTCCGCCATTTCTTTTTTAGAGAATCTTGGCTGCAGAATTTTTGCAATAAGGCCTGTCCATCCTGTTTGATGGGAAGCTCCTACTCCTCTTCCATTATCACCATGGAAATATTCATAGAATAAAATATAGTCTTTAAATTCCGGATCAGTCTGAAATCTTTCATACTGGCCGTTCACCGGACGTTTTCCGTTTTCATCCATTAAAAAGATTTTAGACAGCCTTTTACTTAAAGCATCTGCAATCTGGTCCAGGTTGGAATAATTTCCGCTTCCGGTAGGATATTCCACCATAAAATCGGGGCTGTAATAAAAGAAAAAACGCTGAAGACTCTCAATAATCAGGAAATTGATCGGAAACCAGATCGGTCCGCGCCAATTGCTGTTTCCACCAAAAAGACTGCTGTCACTTTCTGCAGGCGTATATTTTACACAATAATCTGCTCCGTTCAAATTCAACGTATAGGGATTCTGTTCATATTCTTTCGACAATGCCCGCACTCCATATTCGCTTAAAAACTCTTCGGGATTCAACATTCTTTTCAGCAGCCTTTTTAACCGATGGCCACGCAGAAGCGACAGAAGATGCTTGGAATCCTGTCCCTTCACTTCCCATCTTGATACCAGGGAAGCCAGTTCCGGCTTATTTTCAAGAACCCACTTCATTCTTTTTTTGAAATTGGGAAGATTTTCGATCATTTCATCATCAATTACCTCAACGGCAAACATAGGTATCAGTCCCACAATAGTTCTTAATCTTAAATACATATGATTTCCATCGCTGGAAGAAAGAGCATCGTAGAAGAATTCATCTTCCTGATCCCAAAGACTGAAATTCTCATCCCCCATATTATCCAGCGAATGGGCAATAGAAAGGAAATGTTCAAAAAACTTCATTGCCATTTCCTCATACACTTTGTTGTAAAGAGCCAGTTCAAGAGCAATTCTCATCATATTCAAGGCAAACATGGCCATCCAGCTTGTCCCGTCTGACTGTTCCAGTTGTTCACCGTTCGGAAGCGTTATATTCCTGTCAAAAACACCGATATTATCAAGACCTAAAAAGCCTCCTTCAAAAATATTATTGCCATTATTGTCTTTTTTGTTGACCCACCATGTAAAATTCATCAGCAGCTTCTGAAATGCACTTTCCAGGAATTCAATATCAGGTTTTCCTTTGATATATTCATCAATTTTAAAAACCCTGAAAACAGCCCATGCATGAACCGGAGGGTTCACATCACTGAAATTCCATTCATAAGCAGGAAGCTGCCCGTTGGGATGCATATACCATTCGAACAGAAAAAGTTTCAGCTGATGCTTTGCAAAGTCCGGATCAATTAACGAAAAGCTTATCGTGTGAAATGCCAGATCCCATGTCGCATACCACGGATACTCCCACTTATCGGGCATAGAAATGATATGCTCATTATTAAGGTGCTTCCAGTCATAATTTCTAATCTTCTCCCGGGATTTGGGTGGCGGCATTTCTGCAGGATCTCCTTTCAGCCATTTTTCGACATTGTAATGGTAAAACATTTTATTCCAGAGCATTCCCGCAAATGCCTGCCGCTGTACAAGTTTTTCATCCTCCGACTCTATACCTTCCTGAATTTCAGCATAAAATTCATCCGCTTCTTTTTTCCTAAGATCAAAAATATCATTAAAATCAGCAAATGGATCTTTTAAGTCCTTATCTGTCATTCTGAATTCAAAAATTTTTGACTCTCCGGCCTGCAGCATCTCATCAAGAAGAAAAGAAGCTTTAGTTCCCATGCATTGCGGATTTACAGACTGGGAATTTCCGTTAATAACAAATTCATTGATTCCGTCTTTGCTGTATTTTGTTTCGTTGGGCGACTGGTAAAGCTTTTCGGTATTGGTTTCATTATCACAAAACAAGGTCTTCAGAGACTGTTTGGCATACACATTTTTGATTTCAACGTTTTTGTGCCTAATGGCAATATGCTGTGCATCTACGCTGTCCAGCTGTGGCTTATAATTATCGTAGCCCCATTTCCATGTATTTCTAAACCAAACTGTAGGCAGTATGATAATCGGAGCTTCATTTTGAGATTTGTTGACTATTGTAAGTTTAACCAGAATATCATGTTCGCTTTCCTTGGCATATTCTATAAAGAGGTCGAAGTATTCGTTCTGATCAAAGATTCCAGTATCAATCAGTTCATATTCAGGCTCGCTTTTATTTCTTTCTGCGTTGGTTTTTAAAAGATCTTCGTAAGGAAAAGCATTCTGGGGATATTTATACAGCATTTTCATATAAGAATGGCTGGGTGTGGAATCCAGATAGTAAAAATATTCCTTTACGTCTTCCCCGTGGTTTCCCTGTCCGTTGGTAAGGCCAAAGAAACGCTCTTTTACCATTTTATCTTTCTTATTCCAGAATCCTATGGAAAAAACCAGCTGCTGAAGATCATCACAGATTCCACAAATACCTTCTTCTCCCCACCGATAGCTTTTGGATTCAGCCGTATCATGAGTGGTATAATTCCATGCGTCTCCATTTTTGCTGTAATCTTCACGAACCAGACCCCACTCGCGATTGCTGACGTAAGGTCCCCATTTTTTCCATGAAATATCTGAAAGTCTTTGTTTTTCGGACATGTGCTGTTTTTTGTATGATGTGAAATGTTTATGGAACAAGAATAGAGTCAAGAGCCTAGAATCAAGAGTCAAGATTTAGATATCAGATGTCAGATGTTAGACATCAGACTATGAAAATATGAGGCTCTGTTATCTTCAAATAGCAATAACTCATCCCCACTCTAATACTCTCCAACCCAAATCTATCCTCCAGTAGAAAAGCTCTCAAAAGTGGTCATTGCTCCGTCTACAAAAATGCTGGTTCCGGTGATGTAATCTGCGAGATCACTGGCTAAAAAGGCAGCTAAATTTCCGATATCCTGTGGCTGGCCAATTCTGTTGTAAGGGATAAGATTAAGCAGTGAATTCAAAGCTTCCGGAGTACTCCATGCATCTTTATTGATCGGTGTCTGGATCGCGCCCGGACAAATGGAATTGACACGAATCCTGTCAGCTCCATATTCCTGTGCCAAAGTTTGCATCAGCATCCTGACAGCTCCTTTACTCGCTGCATAATTGGCATGGCCTGCCCAAGGGATAATTTCGTGAACTGAACTTATATGAATGATTTTTCCGCAGGCAATGGAACGGGACGGATCTATACCACGGCGCAGAAACTCCTTTATGGCTTCACGCGCGCAGAGAAACTGTCCGGTAAGATTCACTCCTATCACAGCATTCCACTGGTCGAGGGTCATTTCAGTAAATTTCGAGTCTTTTTGAATTCCTGCATTATTGATCAGGATGTCTACCGTTCCGAATTGTGAAACCGTATCCTGAAACATTTTGATGACCTGATCTTCTTTGGAGACATCACATTGGTAAGTGATTCCGTTTCCGCCTGCATCTGTAATTTCTTTTAAGACAGCCTGTGCCTCATCTAAGGATCTTTCTGAAGAATGATTGACAATTACTGTAGCCCCCGCAGAAGCCAAAGATTTTGCTATTCCTGAACCTATTCCGCTGGAAGCTCCTGTAACGACAGCTACCTGATTACGAAGTGATATTTCCATATTTTATTATTTGATGTTACTCAAAGTTATGGAAACAATTCAGCAGGATGGAATTTTTGAATTTAAAATTTTCTTAAAGTTTTTTATACATCAGGTACTGGGGACCGCTTCTTCCCATTCTGGTTTTACCGTCGTACAGATAACCTGCTTTCAGGTAGGTATGATACGCTGAAACATTTTTCTGGTTAACAGCAAGAACAATCTCATTGCAATACGGAAAATTTTCTTCGACAAAACCGCCTGCTTTATGCATCGCTGTTTTTCCGATTCCTTTTCCCTGTAAGCCAGGATTTATAGAAAAAGATCTCAGTAAAACAGATTTTTCGTTGTCGGTGAGATCCAGTTTATCTTCTCCAAAATCCAGGACAAAAAAACCTGCAGGCTTTTCATCTTCAAAAATGGTAACGGCAAACGCTTTACCATCATTCCTCGCTTTGATCCTATTCAAAGCTTTTTCTACCGTTGAAGTATACTGAAGCTGATTTTCATCCAGAGCGTAATTAAGTTCCGTGAAATCGGATTCTTTAAAAAATGCTAATCTGATCATATTTCTTAATGATGATAAATATCCTGGTACATCACACCAGCTCTGATCTCCACCGGAAGCTTATTTTCCTCCGGAACAATCGGACAATTGTAATCGTAGGCATTGTATGCACAGTAAGGCTGATAGGATTGATTGAAATCCAGGATAATGGTATTTCCTTTTGGAATCTTCAGATCCATATATTTTCCGCCACCGTAGGTTTCTTTTCCGTTGGTAGCGTCCCGGAAGGGTAGAAATAAATAGTCCTTATATTTTTTCTGCTTAATCAGATCAAGGCTTTGATATAAGGTTAGCGTATAGGATTTTCCATCCAGTTGAAATGTCGCTTTTCCATATTCCTTATAAGACTTGGTTTTACCAGAAGAGGTTGGAAGCTCAAAAGGCCTGGCATTTTTTGTTTTACTGAATTTAGCAGTAACAATATACTTGAAATCCACCGGAAAGAATGGATGCTCTTTAAAATTGGTAAAATTATCTCCACGCAAAGGCGTTTTCTTTGGATCAAGATATTCTGTGTTGAGCTCTTCCTGAAATTTCCTGATCTCCATGATTTCTTTTGAAACCATTTTTTGAGAAAACATAAAAAGCGGAAAAAACAGAAATAATAAAATATATTTTTTCATGATTCTTTTCAAAATTATGAGTAAAACTATGAATTTTTCGGGTTACGAAAAGTTAAAATTGTAATAAAAACCCACAATCTATTTTAAATAATCTGTACTTCACTCTCTTTAGCATATTTTTTGACCATACAGAGCACATGGACAGAAAGAAATTCATCAAAACAAGCATTCTTGCAGTATCAGGTTTTTATTTCCTCAACTCTAATCTGTTTCAGGCCGTACAGCCCAGAATAGGGAAACAGGAAAAAGAGATTATAGAGGCTCCGATACTTATTATTGGAAGCGGATATGGAGGTGCCGTTTCTGCCCTTCGCCTCTGTGAAGCAGGAAAAAAGGTTGTTATGCTCGAAATGGGCCTCAACTGGGAAAAATCGGGAATTCCTTTTTCCAATATGCTGAAACCAGGGAAAAGTGCTGCATGGCTGAAAAAAAAGACCATTGCACCATTTATGAATATTTTTTCTCTGACTCCTTTTACGGGAACCCTGGACAGGATGGATTTTGAAAATATTAATATCTGGGTAGGCAGAGGCGTTGGCGGCGGCTCTCTGGTTAACGGCGGAATGGCCGTTACTCCGAAAGAAAGTTATTTTAAAGAGGTATTTCCTGATCTGGATCCTGAAAAGTTCTATAATCACTATTTCCCGTTGGTACACAAAGAACTGAAGGTAAATGTTATTGGAGAGCCGTTTTTAAAGGATTGTCCTTATTATAAATTTACAAGAGTGGGTGAAGCAGAAGCCCATAAAGCAGGCTTTAAAACCATACGGGTTCCGAATGTCTACGACTTTCAGTATATGGAAAAGGAATATAGAAATGAGGTTCCCCGTTCTGCTTTTAACACGGAAGTGATTTACGGAAATAATCATGGTAAGAACAGCCTGGATAAAACGTATTTGAAAAAGGCTCTGGAAACCGGGAATCTTGAAATTCTGGACCTTCACTGTGTTGAAAATATTAAGCTTAATGATGATAAAAGCTATACTTTACAAGTTCAGCAAACCGATACTTCAGGAGCTGTAGTTTCTGATAAAGTATTCAACTGCAGGAAGCTGGTTCTGGCTGCGGGAACAATGGGTACTTTAAAACTCCTGTTACATTCTAATGCAGTCAATGGTTTCCCGATTCATGAACAGATTGGAAAAAACTGGGGAAACAACGGTAACTTTATGACCGGAAGGAACTGGGTAAAACCACTTTCAGGCGGAACAGGTTCCAAACAATCAACCATTCCTGTGGGTGGAATAGATAACTGGGACGATAAGGAGCATCCTTTTTTTACAGAAATCGCTCCGCTTCCGATGGGAATGGACGTAGCAACAGCATTATATCTGCTGATCAACCGGGTGGATAAAAAGGGAAACGTTTCTTATGACAACACAAAGAAAAACCTCAGTTTGGACTGGGACCAGAGTCATACGATTAAAATGAGGGAAAATGCTGATTATTTTATTAAAAAAATGAACAGGGCTAATGGCGGAACGAGAAGCCATTTCTTATTTAATAATGGTTTCGGTGCAGATGTGTGCTATCACCCATTGGGCGGCTGTGTTTTGGGTAAAGCTACTAATGAATATGGAAAATTAAAAGATCATGAAAATCTTTATATTCTGGATGGTTCTTTGATTCCTGGAACCATTGGTGTCAATCCGTTTGTAACGATTACTGCTATTGCAGAGTACTGTATGGAAAACCTGATCACACAGAATGAATTTGCCTGACATCAGGGCATGGATTTCACCTCATCAAGGTACTTCCTGATATCATGTTCATGTTTCTGAGGATATTCAAAATCAAGTTTCTGTGCTAAGGCTGTTCCCAGCTCATGTACAAGATCCGCAGCAGCATACAGGGCATTCCAGTTATCATTAATATTGCTGCCTGAAAATGTAGCTTCTACCCGTGTCCAGAGTTCCACAGAAAGATATTTTCTGAAAAGGCGTCCGTGTTTATTGGTCGTTATATTTTTCCAGTCGTGAAAGCTGGCAATATACCATTCGATGAGAGGAACAAGATAATCTGTCCTGATCACGTTTTCGGACATGAATTTAGCATAAAACAAGTCACCACGTTTAAGACATTTTGCTACATAAGTTGTATCCCACCAGAAATCGTTCATTAATTGCTGAAACCTCTGCTCTGTTGGCTTCCGGATCATAGCAGACTGATAGGTCGGCAACTTCAGATCTTTAGTAAGGTTGTCTTTATCAACCAGAACTTTATAGCCTACATCCCAATCTTCCGGAAGATTTTCCTCCTGAACCTCTTTTACAAATTCTGATTTCTGATAAAGTTTAAAATCAACCTTTACATGATCGGCGTACAGTACCATTTTCATAGCGTGTTTTCCGTCAAAATAGGTGTCATTTTCTTCCACCATGGAAATAGGCTCACCAAAAAGATAAATCCATTTTTTATCAGCCTCGTATTCCTTCATGTTTTCAAAAACCAGCTCTACATCAAGATCACTGAAATCATCAACAGGCGCATAGGGATTGACCAGCGAACTGGTCAGCAGTACAGCACGGACGTCGGGATTATTTTCTGCCCAAATAATGATCTGCTTCAGTTTTTCTTCGCGTGCCTTCATGGTTTTCTGTTAATAGGATTCTGATATTTTCACACGGTAAACGTCAAGAGAATTTCTTTTAATAGACTCCACAAAAAAACCACCTTCTTCCGGAATAACTTCTTTAAGGTCGAAACTTTTACAGTCCCTGGGCAAACCGGAAAATACTAAAGTAAACCAGAAATCCCGCATAAACGGAACAGCTGTCCAGTTGGGATAGATCGTAATATTCTCAGCATGGATCAGCTTACTTTTATGGTCAGACTGGTTGTCAAGAAGATAAGTGGAATTCCAGATCCTGATCAGGTTGCCCAAAAACGGTGATGCCGGAAAACAGCAGTGTACAATAACCTGCTTTTCCTCTTCTATTTTGGTTTGAAGAGATTCCAGGAGTTCTTTGGCAATAATGGGTTTTACAATTACTTCTTCCACCTTTTATAACAATGTCAATTGTCAATCATGAATAGTCAATTTTTAGAATTCATAATTGACTATTCACCATTCACTTTTTTAATATTCTAATTCCAGTTTTTCTTTGGTATAATTTCTTACTTTCTCTGTAAGCTCAGGGTTTTGGGCTAATTTCTGCCCATATGAAGGAACCATTTCAAGTAATTTATCCTTCCATTCTCCATGTAATTTTTCAGGGAAACATTTTTCGAGAACATTCACCATGGCATATACCGCTGTGGAGGCTCCCGGAGAAGCACCAAGCAATGAAGCAATGGTTCCGTTTTTATTTACAACAACTTCAGTTCCGAATTCCAGCTTTCCGCCTTCTTTTTCGTCTTTTTTAATGATCTGTACCCTCTGCCCGGCTACTTTCAGTTCCCAATCTTCTTCTTTGGCATCTTTGATGAATTCTCTCAGGTGCTGCATTCTTTGTGATTTCGTCATCGCCACCTGCTGAATAAGATATTTAGTCAGAGGAAGATTATGCCACCAGGCACCAAATAATGATCTTAAATTTTTCGTATTAACACTTTCAGGGAGATCCAGATAACTTCCCTCTTTCAGGAATTTTGTCGAAAATCCGGCAAAAGGACCGAAAAGAAGTGCTTTTTTACCATCAATAATTCTAAGATCCAGGTGAGGAACTGACATAGGCGGAGCATCTACAGTCGCCTGAGTATATACTTTTGCATGATGCTTTTCAACCAGTTCCTGATTATGACTTACCAGCCACTGTCCGGAAACAGGGAAACCTCCGTACCCTTCGCTTTCTTTGATATCCGAACTGTCCAGAAGCGGAAGCGCATATCCACCGGCACCAATAAATACAAAATCAGCAACTACTTCTTGTTTATGACTGTGGATCCTGTCTTTCACCTTCATTTCCCACTTTCCGTCTTCTCTTGGATCAACGTCTTTTACCTCGTGATACAGGAATACCTCAACATTGGAATCTTCCAGCAAATGCCTTCCCATTTTTCTGGTTAATGTTCCGAAGTTAACGTCTGTTCCCATATCCATTTTGGTAGCAGCCATTATTTCAGACTGATTTCTTTTGCTCATCACCAAGGGAAGCCATTCTCTGAGCTGTTCATGATCCGTAGAATATTCCATACCGGAAAACAGTACGGATCCGGACATTTTTTCGTGGCGTTTTCTCAGATATTCAGCATCTTTTTCGCCGAATACCAGACTCATATGAGGACATGAATTGATAAAATCTTTAGGATCCTGAACATATCCTTTGGTAACCAGATATGCCCAGAACTGTTTTGACATTTCAAATTGCTCTGCAATACTTTCTGCCTTGGTAATATCGACAGTTCCGTCTGGTTTTTCAGGAGTATAATTAAGTTCACAAAATGCGGAATGCCCTGTACCAGCATTATTCCAAGCTGCAGTACTTTCTTTCGCAAACCTTCCAAGCCTCTCAAATATGGCAATTTCCAGATTGGGATCAAATTCGTGAAGCAGTGTTGCTAAAGTGGCGCTCATAATTCCGCCGCCTATCAGTACAACGTCATATTTTGGTTTCGGTGTTCTGCTTGTAAGCGAGTGTGGCATAATTCTAAAATTTACATCAAATTTCGGGAAAAGTTTTATAAATAAGGATGGGTTTAACGATTTTAACACGTTAATTTTTGTGCTTAAATAGTTTTCTAACAGGCAAAAAATTCTAGGGAAACTGTCAATATTGTACTATCGAAATAAGTAATCAGATTATCTCTTCATTATTTATTATAACTTTTATATTTTAGCTTATAATTTGCAAATATCAGTTCATGAACGCTTTTTGAGATATTTGTTTTAATATTTAATAACATGTTTGAAAAGAAAGTGTACGTTCAACGACGTTCTGCGTTAAAATCGAAATTAAATTCCGGGATATTGCTCTTTTTAGGTAATGAAGACAGCCCGATGAACTTTAAAGATAATATATATCACTTCAGACAGGACAGTACCTTTCTGTATTATTTTGGAATTAGCGAACCTTCACTGGCAGCCATTATCGATCTGGATGAGGATAAAACCATTCTTTTCGGAAATGAAATGAGTATTGATGATATTGTGTGGATGGGCAGGCAAAAAACGTTAGCCGAAAAAAGTGCAGATTCCGGCTTATCAAATATTCTTCCGCTGGATCAGCTCGATATTTACCTCAAAAAATACCAGGAGAAAAACCGTACCGTTCATTTTTTACCACCTTACCGTCCGGAAAATAAAATTAAACTCGCCAATTGGTTTGATATTCCTATGGATCAGTTGAAAGAACGTTCGTCATTAAGTTTCATAAAAGCTGTTGTTGCACAGCGTTCAATAAAATCGGCTGAAGAAATTGCAGAGCTGGACCGTGCAGCATCGGTATCAGCTGACATTCATCTAATGGTAATGCAACAGGCAAAACCAGGAATGTATGAGCGTGAACTTGCCGCAAAAATACAAGGCGAAGCATTGGCTTCAGGAGGTAATCTGGCTTATCCCGTAATCTTAACTGTTCAGGGTGAAATCCTGCATAATCATTATTACGGCAATCAGCTTAGGGAGGGTCAATTAGTCTTAAACGATTCCGGAGTGGAAACTGCTTTAGGATATGCCGGAGATCTTACCCGAACTTTCCCTGTAGGGAAAACATTCAGTGCGGAGCAAAAGGATGTTTATGATATCGTACTCAGTGCCTATCATCATGCAAAAGGTCTTTTGGCACCTGGTGTCAGGTATCTGGATGTTCATTTGGCTTCTTGCAAAATACTGGCACAGGGCTTAAAAGATATCGGCCTGATGAAGGGTAATATAGAAGATGCTGTACAGGCTGGTGCCCACGCTATGTTTTTTCAGTGCGGTACAGGCCATATGATGGGTCTGGATGTTCATGATATGGAAGGTTTAGGTGAGCAATACGTAGGATATACTGATGATCTTGTTAAAAACACTACTCAGTTTGGCCTTAAATCTTTAAGGTTGGGTAAAGCACTGGAAGCAGGTTATGTGCTAACCGTTGAACCGGGTATTTACATTATTCCGGAACTTATCGACCGTTGGAAAGCATCTAATCAATTTGCTGAATACATCAATTATGATAAACTGGAAACATTCAGAAACTTTAGCGGCATCAGGGTGGAAGATGATTTTCTGATTACGGAAAACGGAAGCAGAATGTTGGGTAAACATTTGGCTTTAACTACTGAAGAAATCGAATCGATCAGGAGCGAAGCCTATTAAAAATAAGAATACAGTATACAATGGACTGGGGTTTTCCCTGCCGTAACTACGAAATTTACAGCGAACCATGAATTAGATTTTCAGGCATTTGATTTAAACATTGAAGCTCAATTAGAAGCCGGTACAGAGGGGATTATTTGAAATTAAAACCGAACATGTTTCCGTGGCCAGGTAAATAAGCTAACATTTTTGTGGCTCATCTGAAAAGATTACATTGTTCAAATATTATCAAAATGTAGCTATATTTTAACCTAATTATACAAACAACAACTCTAATTTGGGGTAATATCATTAATTTTAATCGTAATTGATAAGTCCAATTACGATGAAAGTATTACCGTTTACCATCCTGGTCCCAAAAGATAAAAGCGTGATCACAGAGTATATTAAACTCCCCCATTTTTATCAATATCTCCACAGACATGATGAGTGGCAAATTACCTATGTGGAAAGTGGTGAAGGAACTTTAATTGCCGGTAATGATATGTGCCCGTTCCGTTCCGGAGATGTCTTTGTCATCGGTGCCAAGCTTCCCCATTTATTTAAAAGTAATGCTGAATATTTTTCCGATAACAGCGATAAGGTGATTAAGGCCTGTTCCGTTTACTTCAATCCCAATGGTACTCTGGCTTCTTTGTTCGGCCTGCCTGAAATGAAGATGGCGAAAACTTTTCTAGAAAAAAACAAACATGGTTTTAAAGTTCCGTATGGCTTTACGGAGGACATCATAAAACAAATCTTTACGGTTCATAAGGCAACAGACATCGATGTTCTGGTCAGTTTTGTGAAATTAATTAATACTTTGCAGCATCTGAACGAAAATGTCGAACGGTTATGTTCAGATCTTTATTCATCCAACTTCAGCGAGAATGAAGGAATGCGACTGAGCAAAATCATTAATTTCATTACGGACAATTATAGCAATCCTATCTCTCTGGAAGATGTCGCCAATGCTGCTTTTATGACTCCGCAGGCTTTTTGCAGATACTTCAAGAAACACACAGGTCATACGTTTATTTCTTTTCTGAATGAAGTAAGGATTAATGCTGCGTGTAAAAGTCTTATTGCGGGAGAAAAAGCAGACTGTATTTCAGGAGTTGCTTACAGAGCAGGATTTAGCAGTATTACGAATTTTAACAGGTATTTAAAAGTATTATCGGGCAATCTCCAAAGTCTTATATTGCTACCTACAACAGTGTGAGCAGGGTAAACCAACCAGTCTGATCAACCTGTAAAACTAATCTTTATGGTTAAAATAGTAGTATTATTCGTCAATATATAAAAAGAATCTTTAAAATTCCAAGGTTATATTTACAATAAAAACCAACCTATGTTTTATCCTACCGCTAAAAAAGCGATAGCACTGATCTTCTGTATTTCAATTTTTTTTCAGACAAAAGCACAACAATCTACATTAACGCCTTATAAACCCAGTGCGGCAGAAATAGCGCTTGCCTATCTATCGGCCAACAAATTGGATACGATCATCCGCAATATCCCAACCAATAACAACATTGTCCCTTCCTGGAAAGAAGACGGAAGCGGCTTCTGGTATAAAAAAAGCCTTCCGAATAAAACATGGGAATATTACTATGTAGATGCAAGAACAGGAAAACGGAAAATCGCATTTGATCATCATAAATTAGCTCAGAATATAGAAAAGTATACAAGTCAAAAACAAAATCCACAGAAACTGAACATTTCTGAACTCTCTTTTGATGATCAAAAGAAAACAGCAACATTTAAAATGCGTGATGATTGGTATCAGTTCAATTTAAAGAATTATGCCATATCAGACGCAAAAGATACCCTCATTTATCATTACGACCCTAAAGGCCTGTTGCAAAAACGTAAATTGCGCTGGCAAAAAAACATTGAAGTAAAACGGTCACCGGATAGTAAAAATGAAATCCTGATCCGTGATGGAAATCTGTTTGTCATCAATATCAAAAATAAATCCGAAATCCAGCTAAGTGTTGATGGCACGGTCGATCAACCTTATAGTAATTTTGCATGGTCACCTGACGGCAAAAATATTATTGCTTACAAAACGGATCCAAAAAAAATCAAAGAAGTACATTACGTCCTGAGCTCTGTTCCGGGAACTACCCGCGGCCAGTTAAAATCAAGAGAATATGCCCAACCTGGTGACGATTTTACCACTTATCAACCTTATATTTTTAATCTAGAATCTAAAACATCAATAAAAGTGGAGGCAGATCCGATAGATTTTTTTGATGCCCCAGAACTGAACTGGCAAAACAACCGATATTACAGCTACGAGAAAGTGGATAGAGGCCATCAGCGATTCAGGGTCACTGAAGTGGATGTGGCCACTGGAAAAACAAGAAATATTATCGACGAGAAAACAAAAACGTTCATGTACGAAAGACGTATCTATACTCTGTATCTGCCCCAAACCAATGAAATGATATACAGCAGTGAACAGGATGGATGGAGGCATCTTTATCTTGTAGACACGGCTACCGGAAAACAGTCGCTTTTCACTAAAGGAGATTGGGTGGTCAGAGATATCGACAGTGTGGATGTGGTAAAAAGACAGGTTTGGTTCAGAGCAAGCGGAATGAATGTAGGTGAAGATCCTTACTTTATCCACTATTACCGGATCGGATTTGATGGTAAAGGGCTCATTGATCTTACTCCAGAAAAAGGAAACCATAATATCAGTTTTTCTCCTGACCGTAAATATTATATCGACACTTATTCCCAGGTCAATGTGCCTCCTGTTACTGAATTAAAATTAACAGCGAATGCCACAAAAATAAGTGAAATAGAACATGGGCAGAAAGAGCCTTATCTGGCAACCGGTATAAAATTGCCTGAAGTATTTGTTGCCAAAGGCCGGGATGGCATCACGGATATTTGGGGGATCATATGTTTCCCATCAAAAATGGATCCCAATACAAGTTATCCTGTCATTGAAAATATTTATGCAGGACCGAACGATAGTTTTGTTCCCAAAAGCTTTCTCCCTGCCAGCGAAATGCAAAGCATAGCTGAACTGGGCTTTATTGTCGTACAGATAGACGGTATGGGCACTGCCAACCGGTCTAAAGCCTTTCATGATATCTGCTGGAAAAATTTAGCAGATGCAGGATTACCGGACCGTATATTGTGGATGAAAGCCATGGCCCTCAAATATCCGAATGCTGATATTACGCGTGTCGGGATTTACGGTACTTCAGCAGGCGGACAAAGCTCTACAGGCGCTTTACTATGCCATCCCGAGTTTTATAAAGTGGCCGTATCTGCCTGCGGCTGTCATGACAACAGAATTGATAAGCAATGGTGGAACGAGCAATGGATGGGGTATCCTGTTGCAAAGCATTATGAAGAACAGTCAAATATTACAAACGCTGCTAAATTGCAGGGTAACTTATTTCTGATCGTTGGGGAAGCAGATGAAAATGTACCTCCGGAAGCCACTTATCGTCTTGCAGATGCATTAATCAAAGCCAATAAAAATTTCGATATCTTAAGCATCCCGGGAATGGGTCACAGTGATGGAGGTGTTTATGGGCGCAGACGGAAGAAGGATTTTTTTGTAAAGCATTTACTTAATGTCGAACCTCCCAAACCCAATACAACGAAGTAGACTCATCATATCTACAATCTAACAAAAAACCGTCATTACACTCAAAGAGCAAATGACGGTTCATTATTTTTTAAGCTGTATTAAACCATTAGCTTAATTCAATTTTGCTGTTAATTTTTTAAACTGTTTTTCTGCATTTTTTCCTTCATAAAGGATTGCGTAAACTGTATCAATGATTGGCAGTTTCAGATGTTTCTGCTTAGCTGTTTTATAGATGGAATCTGCTGCATAATATCCTTCTGCCACCATGTTCATAGACTGGATTGCTGATTTCACAGTGTATCCTTTTCCGATAAGATTTCCTAAACTCCGGTTTCTTGAGAACAGAGAGTATGCTGTTACCAGAAGGTCACCCAGGTAAGCACTTTCGTTAACGTCTCTTGGGGCCTCATATACGGCTTCCAGGAAGATTTCCATTTCACGGATCGCATTGGATACGAAAACAGCAGTGAAATTATCTCCATAACCCAGTCCGCTTGCTATACCCGCACCAATCGCAAAAATATTTTTAAGGATGGCACTATACTCATTTCCTAAGATATCTTTACTGGAATGTACTTTGATAAAATCTGAACTGAAAATTCCTTCCAGCTTGTCGGCCGTTTCATCCTCCACGGCAGCAACGGTAAGATAAGAAAGTCTTTCCATAGCGACTTCTTCTGCGTGGCATGGTCCTGCAATAACAGCCTGATTTCTGAAACCGATCTTAAATTCATCTCTTAAATAATGGGCTACCACATCATTTACTTTAGGAATAATTCCTTTAATGGCGGAAACAAAGATCTTATCACCATATTCACAGGTCATTTTATCCATGGTATCCGACAGGTAGATGGAAGGTGTTGCCAATACGATCACATCGCAGGCACTCACCAGCTCGTTGATATCTGTTGTAAGTTTCAGACTTTTAAGATTAAAATTAACTGCTGTAAGATAGGAAGGGTTGTGTCCGCGGAGCTCAATAGCTCCTTTTACGAATTCACTTCTTACGCACCAGTGTACCGTTTTACAGTTTTCAACAAGCATTTTTACGATAGCGGTTGCAAAACTTCCGCTGCCTACTACTCCTACAGAAATGTCTTTCTTATTCTTTTTTGGATTAGAAGATTCTGAAATTATTTTCTTTTTAGCCATAATTGGAATGTGAACTGCAAATATATTAAAACAAAGACGGAACGCAGACTTTGGAGCTATGATATAAACCATTTTCTGAAAAAATTAACACCCAAACACAATTAAATATCTAATTAGACGTTAAATACAGAAAAAACTAAGTTTTCTTTAAAAATATCCCTAAAAGAGTATTTTTAATTAAATTTGCATGCTTAAAACTGTTTTGTAATATACTAAGAGAAGAAATATGAAGAAATTTCTAAACAGCAAGAAGAACGTGAATGTTCTCCTCGGAGGACTTTTACTAGTAGTTTTTGCACAGGCGATCTTTATTGCCAGGTTATTTTCTGAGAAGGATGACAAGAAGTATGAAGTGAACCTTGTCAAAATAAACACTGAAAAAGACAGTGTAGATTATTTAAAGATGAAAACAGATCTTACTTTGGTAGATCAGACCGTAGCCGAACTTAATTCATTCCTGAGATCCAAAGACATCGCCAACGAAAAGGTGATGATCCTGAGTAAAGACAGTATCTCGAATTCTGTATATCTGGCAAAGCAGGCCAACCGCTACAGCCAGTATTTAATGAATCTTCAAAAAAAGCTGATGGAAGTTCCTCTGGGAATGCCTACCGACGGATACATCTCCTCTAATTTCGGTATCAGAAAAAATCCAATTCCTTTTAAAACCGTATTTGCCTCTGTAAAGCCTAGTGCTGCAGAATCCAAACCAATGGCTGCCGCTGCACCAAAACCAGAAGTAAAAGCTGAACCCGTTGAAAAAATCATTGAATTAACGGACAGCTACGGTAATAAAAGAGAAGTAAAAGTAATGGTGACTCCAAAAGCGGCACCTGCTGCTCCGGCACCATCTCCAACTGCTGCATCAACAAAAGCTGTTGCCGGCAATACCTCAACGAAAGCCCCAATGGAAAAGAACAATCCACCTGCTGAAGCAGATCAGATGCAGTTTCACAAAGGGCTGGACATTGCAGTCGCTTATGGTTCAGACGTGAGAGCTGCTGCTGCAGGAACCGTTATTTTCTCTGGTCAGAAAGGAGGCTATGGAAACTGTGTTATTGTATCTCATGGAAACGGACTGGCTACGCTTTACGGCCACTTATCACAGTTGGTTTCAAAAGTCAATGACAAGGTAAAGGTAGGACAGGTTATTGCCAAATCCGGGAATTCCGGGCGTTCTACAGGGCCGCATCTTCATTACGAAGTACACAAAAACAACACACCGGTGAATCCGAAACTGTTTATGAATTTATAAAAAAAGGGCTGTCAGGTAGACAGCCATTTTTTATGCTCAATTATTAATCGGATAAGAATTTAAACAGATTTAAAATCTTTTTGAACTATTAAGATTAAACTCACATGAATTCGGGTTAAGAAGATTATATCAGTGGCTGGAAGTTCATACCTTTGTCATGGTTTAAAGCCTTGACAAGGATCTATTTTTCTCGATTAGTATGAAAATTAATAAAACAGTCCTGCAAGTCTGGTTTTAGTTCAATAACATCTCTCTTCCTAATATCAACTTTCTGATATCAAAAAAACTACCATCTGATGACGGCAGCTTTTTATTTATTATTTCAGAATTTTAAGGGTTCCTTTCAGGTGAGTGAACGATCCGTTCGGCTCTGCAATATTGGTGTAGATTATATTCTTATTGTAATCCTGAACATGGGTAACATTAGAGCCTAATTTAGGTTCGTGCCAGTATACCATAAATATATTTTTTGCCACTTCTACAGCAGTGTACTGTACGGTATCTGTATTGCCTTTCCCAATTCCTGAAACTCCTGTAAAGGACATTTCTTTGTTATCTTTAAAATCCAGAATGAATTTAAGTGTTCCGAAATCGGCTTCTACTTTGTTTCCTATGGCCGGATAAGGCGATCTCAGATCCCAGTCCATCTCGCCAAAAAAAACTTTTGCTCCCATTCCCAGCTCATCCTTTCCATGAAGATCAGGGTATTTTTTAACCATAAAATCTACAACAGCAACAGATGTTTTATTTTCTGTGACTGCTTTTTTATAGTTTTCCAGATAGTTTTTAACGAAATCCAGAGATTGTGGTGACAGCGAAAGCTTTGCAAAATGGGAAGGAATTACCTGTTCAGGTTTTAATGCTTTCATGGCATCAATCTGTCCTATCCACTGATCAATTGCTTTGATATTCTGGGTGTCTGCCATCCAGATATGGGAATCTACGGAAACGGAAATACCGCCGGCCACTGTTTTTAAAGATGGAATCCATACAAAACTGTGAGCAGGATCTTCAGCATTCTGTTTTATTTCAATTTTATTTCCTTCCAGATCCGGAATAGCATTGGCGGCTGAGGGAATAATAATCTCTGAGGGAGTATCTTCTTTCAGCTGCGGCTTCCATACGGCCATTTTATCGTCTTTTGAAGCGGATATCAGGTAGGCAGTCTGTGCTGTTGAAATGATTTTTGCATTGGGAAATGCTTTTTTGATAACATCCAGCCCAAAATAAAAATCAGGGTCGCTGTGGGAAATAAAAACTGTTTTAAGATTTTTTCCTGTTGCTTTTATTTCTTTAACCAATTGTTCTGCATACTGTTTCTGAAACTGGGCATCAATAAGTACAGCGTCTTTATCTCCATAAATAATGGTGGACGTAATAGGGAAAATAGCCTTGGGACCGGGATTATAAACTTTAATCTTTAAATTCCCTGCGGACATAATGCTTACAAATCCCAGCAGAGCCAGCAGTGATAATAATTTCTTTTTTAACATTGTCTATTTTTTTAAAGGATTAATAAGCTGCTGTAAAACGCTCACGGATATGGTTGTTCTGTTCCAGCTCATCTACTAAAACTGCTGCTACATCTTCTACAGAAAGACGGCTTCTTCCGTTTTCATCAAAAACAGGAGTTTCTAAAGAAGTTCTGTACTTTCCTGTTCTCTCTCCTACATTAGCCTGATTCATTTCAATGGCAGGGCTGAAAAAAGTCCAATCCAGTGTATTGTTTTCTTTGATCTTGTTTAAATAATCCCTTGCTGCCGTTGCTCCCGGTTTGTAAGCTTCAGGGAAATCCGGAGTATCTACAATCTGTACGTTATCCGGAGTGTAAAGGCTTCCGGCTCCACCAACCACGATAAGTCTTTTTACACCCGATTCCTCTACTGCTTTTTCAATATTGATAGAACCGTTCAGAAAATCATTGTAAAGATTGGGATTCGTCCATCCTGCATTGAATGCACTAATCACGGCATCACTTCCTTTTAAAGCTTCTGCAAGTTCTCCTGTATTGTTTACGTCAACACTTTTTGCTGTTACATTTTCTTGTGATTCTACTTTAGAGGCATCTCTTACCAAAGCTTCTACAGCATATCCTCTTTCCACTAATTCATTAACTACTTTTTTCCCTACAAAACCGGTCGCACCGATTACTGATACTTTTTTCATAATATTTTATTTTAAAAATTAAATTGTAATAAAACTTGTTACATTTTGGGTTAAAAAAATTTTATTCGAACTGCTCCGAAAATTCTTTCAGGGACTTATCCCCTAAAAACTGAGTAACCAGCAGATCTGTTTCTTCAAATAAGGTATTCAAATGGATATTGATCTCTTTACCAACACTGCATGCAGGATTGGGATTCTGATTTTTCTTGCCTAGAACCTCTGTATTCTTCACAGCTCTGTAAATCTCCGAGATATTGATCTGTTCTGCATTTTTGGCAAGCTGGCTTCCCCCGTCTTTTCCCTGTCTGCTGGCAATCAGGCCTGCTTCTCTCAATACGCTTATCTCTTTTCTGACAATGGCCGGGTTGATATTGATGCTGCCGGCAATCCATTCAGAAGTGAGCCACTCCTGAGGACTTTTTGCCAATAAGGTCATAATATGTATTGCCGTAGCAAATCTTGTATTGTTCATTGTAATTACAGAACAAAGGTAAACAAATTTTTAAATGTAACAAATTTTATTACAGTTAAATTTTTCTTAAAGGATCAATTTATCCAGATCCAGCAGCAGGTAATTGATATTCTGGTTAATAGTCCTTGTTGCGGACTGCATCTGATTCAGCATGGCAGCACGGTTATGAAGATCATCTGCCCTGTAAAATCCTCCATCGCTGAAAATAACGGACTGATCAGCGGCTTTTTTAACATCATCAAACTGGTAATGAAGCCATCTTTCTTTCATGTTGCTGATAATGGAATGCTCTTCTTTATTGGAAAACTTTTTCTCTGTATACATATACCAGATGAATGGCGGAAAATTCGGAGATTCCAGCTTTTCTCTCCAGATGTCTCTCAACAGGTTTCTTTGATGGATAAATTCTACTTTTCTGCCTCTTGGATTAAGGGTGGCAAGCCCGAAACCTGCTCCAAGAACTCCCCCACTGATGTCAACAGCATTGCTCCAGCCTCCATCACTGATGATTCCTCCCGCGACAGATGCAGCTGCCCCGGTTACAATGGAAAGTAGAATCAGCTTATTATTTTTGGAATCGTTCAGGTTGTCTACATAATTTCCAATTTGTGCCACTCTTTCTCCCTCGCAGTCAAATTCTGCTGCAACAGCATCCAGTTCTGTTAAGGCAATTGTGATCTTGCTGTTGATCTTCGTTTTAAGCTGCAGTACTTTAACCTGGGAAGCAATGGATGAGTCTTTTTTAAGATCAATAATTTCATGAACTTCATCCAGATTATCCAACGCATTCAGAATAAGGATGCTCTGATCTGAAAATTTTCCCTGCAGTTCTTTATTGGCTGCCAGAATAGAATCCGAATTATAGGATGGAATTCTGTTGGTGTAATTGTATTTAAAAGGTGCTTTACAATAACTGTCCTTCAGGGTAAGGATATTTTGTTTAATCACCTGATTTTTTTTGGAGACACAGGAAGTTAACAGACTGAATACTGCCAAAAAGTAAAAGAGTTTTTTCATTCAGCTTATATTTTTTGCTTTGTGTAATATTGTTGGGAACCGCAAGGCGTAAGATTAATGGCGCAAAGATTTATCTCCGATAAAATTTAAAACTGCATATTTTGTACACCATTTTCCGGGATTCCCTGAAACCTTAAAAAATTACAACAATCTTTCTTTTGTTAAATTGATCTACACGAATATAATACAAATAAAAAAAATTACCTGAATTCAGGTAATTTTTTAAGCTATTTTTAAGCAGGATTATTTTATATCCAGTAATTCCACTTCGAAAACCAGTGTAGAATTCGGACCGATCTCTTTACTGATCTGCTGATCTCCGTACGCTAAATGCGGAGGAAGGATTAATCTCCATTTACTTCCAACAGGCATTAACTGAAGGGCTTCCGTCCATCCTTTGATCACTTTATTTAAAGGGAAAGATGCAGGAGTTCCTCTTTTTACGGAGCTGTCGAAAACTTTACCGGAAATAGTAGTTCCGTGGTAATGGCACTTTACTGTGGATTTAGGTCCTGGCTTTGCTCCGCTTCCCTCGGTAATGATCTCATACTGCAAACCGCTCGGCAACTGTACAACACTTTCTCTCTTACCGTATTCTTCCATATACTCTTTACCGTCATTAAGATTCTTCTCGGCAAGTTCTTTTTTCTTTTTAAATAACATATCTGCTACTCCCATTGTTGATATTTTTTACAAAGATAGGAGTTTTTGTGAAGATCGAAAGATGGAAGATTCTAATTCCCTCTTGTGTCCCTTCAGCTAAGACACAGACTGACAACAACTTCCTTTTTTTTCTATTCCCCTATTTCTTTCAAACTGCTTCTCACTCTCAGAATTCAAACAATTTTAATATTATGTTAACACAGATTCGGAAACTTGGCGTTATAATTGGATTTAAAAACTAAATGCCACAACCACTAAAATATAATAAGAAATTCGATGAGCTTAATGAAGAGGAAAAACAACTTCTCGAAATCAATAAAAAGTCGATTGCCGACTTTGTTGAACAGTCCTCTTCTATAAGCAATGTCAACTATGCCACCAGAAATGCCCATGCAAAGACTTATGCTGCAGCTGATGGCACATTCATTATTGATAAAAATATTCCTGAAGAACTTCTTCCGTTTTTCGACGGTGAAAAATTTGACCTTACCATAAGGATTTCGAATGCCAATCTGAAAATCAATGCAGCTGAAAAAGATGTTCCTGCTTATGGATTCGCTGTTAAAGTAAAAGATGAAAACGGTGGACTGATCGCTAATTTTCCTTTGGTTAATTTTCCTTTATTTCCTACCAATTCGGTTTCTCATTTTCTGAAACTGTTTACTGCTGTAAACCGGTTATATCTAAAAAAATGGAAAGGTATATTTTCACTGGCCGCCCAGGCTGTTAAGATGATTCCTTATTTTTTTACTTTGTCTTTTTTCAAAAATATTTTAAAACTTCTGGGCAAAAGGAATGATTTTATTCTCTCTTTTGATTATTATTCTGTGGGCGCTTACCGCCTCGGTGAGAATATGATTAAGATAAAACTGGTTCCGAAATCTGTCAATAAAAAATTCGGCCGGAATCTAAAAATGCAAGATGCTTTGAAAAACTATTTTCAGGAGAATAGTTATACAGCAGATGTTTTTATACAGTTCTGTTATAACCTGAAAGACCAGCCCATCAACCGACTGAATGTAGAATGGAAAAATTCTCCTTACATCAAGATCGGGGAAGTGATCATCAACAAAGGAGCACTGCTTGATCCCCGTGACTGTACCAATGAGCTGCTTTCATTCAATCCATTTGAAAGCAAACCCTATTTTCAGCCTGTTGGAAAGATACAAAAACTGCGTGATGAGGCGTATAAGGTTTCTTTGCAGACCAGAAGAAAAATTAATAAGCTGCTGAATAAACATCAATAAATCAGGGCTTTATTTTTAACTGGTTTGATATTTTCAATAAAAGACTGTTCTCCTGAACAGTCTTTATACCATTATTTAAACTTCCGGTCTTCTTCCCGGATGCTTAAATCATTGATGCTGGCATATCTTTTCTGCATAAGGCCATTCTCATCAAACTCCCAGTTTTCATTTCAAGAAACATACAGAACGGTCTGTACTTTTTTTCAAAAAATTACTTATAATTTAAATTCGTGCAGTGATTAAAGTAAAACGCAAGGGTAAACAGAATTTTAAATTTAAGATAAACAAGGCCGTTTCACTTATTGTCAGCAATACAAGGAAATATTTATTATCTCTGATTTCAAGTTAAAGATATATAAAAGTCAATAAAGAAGATCATAAAAAAAGCCCCTGAAAGTTGACTTCAGGAGCTTCTATGTTTATATTATAAAGAATTTATAATGTTTATTCTTCTTCCAGTTTTTCTTTATCATCTTCTTTCTTTTCAGGGAAAAGAACAGAAACAAGAACAGAAAGTACCAACACTCCTCCAACGATTCCCAATGAAATCGGAGACGGAATATGAATCCAAGGGGCAATCAGCATTTTTACCCCAATAAATGCAAGGATAATAGCCAACCCGTACGGAAGCTTGCTGAACATATAGATAAAGTTCGCCAACAGGAAATATAGGGATCTCAATCCTAAGATCGCGAAAATATTTGATGTATACAAGATGAACGGGTCATTGGAGATTGCAAAGATCGCCGGAATAGAGTCTACTGCGAATAGAACGTCGGTAAATTCAATAACTCCCACCACTACTAAAAGCGGTGTTGCCATTTTGATTCCGTTCTGAATGGTGAAGAATTTATCTCCATCATAATTATCGGAAACTTTCCAGAAACTCTTGATCAGTCTTGCACCAGCCGTATTGCTGTAATCTTCATCATCTTCACCATCTCCTTCACCCCAGGATTTGATTCCGGCATACACAAGGAAGAGACCGAAGAGGGTCATCACCACATTAATCTTCACTGCTTCTCCGAAAACATTCATTTCAGGAAGATAGGTCAGGTTAATAAGTTCTACTCCTGCAAAGATAAATATCGCTCTGAATATCAATGCTCCAATAATTCCCCAGAAGAGAACTTTGTGATGGAGGTATTTCGGAACTTTGAAGAACCCGAAAACAAGGATAAATACAAATAAATTATCTACAGAGAGGGCTTTTTCAATCCAGTAGGCAGCCTGATATTGCGTAAATTTCTCTACGGCCATGGCATGGCTTTCAGGGGTTCCGTCTGTATTAAAAACCCAATACACTACTCCGGAAAATATCATGGATAATGAAATCCATACGATAGACCAGATGGTGGCTTCTTTGGAAGTTACTTCATGGCTTTTTTTGTTGAATACTCCTAAATCCAGGAGCAGCATGATAACCACGGTTACCGCAAATCCCCACACCAAGCCCGGGTGCAATTCTAAAATACTTTGATGTTCCACTTCAGTTTATGTTATTATATGATAAAAGCAATAGATGTACGGTATGCACAAATATTGCTAATTTTTAATGTTTTTTATTTGATATCAATATTATTATAAATAAGTTTTTGCTCAAGGCCTGTAAAACTATTCATTTTTTTCGAATGAGCCAAGCCCATTCTTACTGATTATCTATTGATTACAAATAATTGGCCTGAACTGTCTGGATCGTCTGCTCCAGTTTTCTGTCCGAGGTAGGATCTCCGATTGCATTGAACTTCCATTCACCGTTTCTTTTGTAGAAAACACCCATTACCATGGCAACATGCCCTTTGAATGAGGCGTCATTGGCGATATCATATTTAGCGAAAACCTCTCTTACGTTGGTAGGAGTTCCTTCATAGATACGGATAGAAGCGAAAGGAATTGTTCCGAAATCCTGTCCCTGGTAGCTGTTCAGTACCAGCGCAACGTGTTCTACATTCGGTTCCAGCTGGCTGAAATCTACTGTGATCACTTCATTGTCCAGTCCATCGTCTCCGTTTACGTCACCGGTAAGGTCGTCCCCGCTATGTTTTACAGAACCGTTTCTGGACTTCAGGTTTCCGAAATAAATGACTTCTGTAAGCGTTTTGTTTGAATCAAATAAAATACAGCTTCCGTCTAAGTCTACTGCTTCTTTTTTTGTTCCGAAAAGTCCTTTTTTCTCAATTGCTCCCCAGTTGATTCCCACACAGGCTTGGGTAAGCTCGGCACCGTTTTCCTTTTTCAGGTTGATTCTTTGACCTTTTTGTAAGTTAATAGCCATTTTTTTATGGTTTAGTATTGTTATTTTATTGTTGGGCGAAATGATAGCTTTCTTTCGCTTTAATTATTATTCAAATTCAGATTAAGCATGGCGCGCAGAATATTCGTTTCTTCATCAAAATCGAATATTTTGCTCATAATATCTATATTTTCCAGGTTTTTGAGATAGTCTTTCAGCACATTTTCCACTTCTGCAGGAAGCATTCGCTTTCTTTCATTGATGGAATTTTCCAGCAGCTCATTTTTATTTTTCAGCTGATTGATGATCATCGTCTGGTTCGACTGGTTCTCGGAAGTATCAAGTTTTTCCAGATCACCGTCAAACAGGTAGAGTTTTTTTTCATCAATACCAAAAATAAAATAATCATCCGACTGAAATATTCTGAAGAGCTCATACTCGTAGGTCCCGATCAGATAACCGCAGACAAAACGCACCTTAAAGCTCTGGATATTCAGTCTTCCCAAAAGTTTCCTTTCTATCGTATAATCTTTATACTGATAAGCAGGAAAAGGCTGGGATTTCAGCTGTTCTTCATCTGCATTGGTCCTGTAGAATTCCTGTCCGTATTTTTTATGGAAATACAGAACCTTGTTCCAGTCTGCCGTGAAAATATTTTCGGTAAGATCTTTATAGAGCGTTTTCAGATGCTGGGAAAATATACCGCTATACATTTTCCGCTCGGTCTGAAAGCTGTCTCCACGCCTTTCTTCAAAACCTTCAATATATTTATTATTTACGTCAATTTCGTTAATCACAGCCAGCATATCATTTTCCTTCTGCCTTTTGATCTTGGTGAGAAGTTCTATGAGGCTGTCGGTATACTGCAGGTGAAAAAGTTCCAGCTTCTTGTAGTCCAAAGCTTTATTTTCCTGAAATAAATTATGTATAATATCCGTTTTGATGTAAATAGATATGATATCAATATGTTCAAAAAAATTAGCAAGAAGTTTAAGCTTTGTTAATCTTCTTTTACTCTGAGACATTATGGTTGCTGCATCATCCCCCACCTTGGTATTCCTGTTATTAACCTCTGACGTTTGCTTTTAATTCATGTTCCAGTGTCTGAAGATCCTGATCCAGTTTTCTTCTTCCTTCAGCACCCTGCTTTTGGATCTGTTTCACTTCATTCAATGTATTGATCAACATTGAAGTCGTTTCTCTCAATGTTTCTACAGATACGATAGTCTGCTCGTTTGCTCTCGCTACATTCACTGAATTCTGACCCAGACGCTCTGCATTTTTCTTAAGAATCGCTTCCGTAGTGGAAGATACTTTCTGCTGGATCTCGATATTCTGCTGCTGTCTGTACATGGCAACGGCCAGTGAAAGCTGGTTTTTCCAAACCGGAAGTGTTGTCGTAAGAATCGTCTGTGCCTTTTCAGCGATAGATACATTGTTATTCTGTACCAGTCTGATCTGCGGAAGTGACTGCATCATGATGATACGCACCACTTTAAGATCAGCCATTCTTCTGTCTAATCTTGCGATAAAGTCTCTTTTGTCCGCGATCTGGTAATCCTGATAGCTTTGCGGGTCGGCTTCCATTTGGGCCAATTCTCCTGCAGCTCTTTCCATTCTTACATTTCCTGCGATCACAAGCTCTTCGATCTGCTTGATGGAATTCACATTGCTCTCAAAGATTGTCTGTAAAACAGCGTTGTCTTTGGTAGACGTGATAATTCCTGCATTTACTTTATGAGCGATCTGTTCGATGTTGTTGATGATCTTATCATATTTCGCAAACAGATTCTCTACCTGCGAAACAATTTTTTTCATAAAAGGGATCTTGCTGAGGAAACTTTTCACTTTATTTTGCTGAAGTTCATCAACATCTACATAGTTAAGTTCCACCAACAGATCATTAATAAGCACTCCCACTTCTCCTGAGTTGGATCTTCTTACGTTTCCTAAAAAGCTGTCACTCTGGTTGGATAAGGTTTTCTGAAGTTCAGCTCCGTAATTCACGATGGAGCTTGGATTGGTCTCATCAATGGAATTCGCAAGAACCTCATATTTTTGACGTTCTTCTACCTGCAGCTGATTCAGATTTACATTTCCTTCTTTATCCACAAGAACCGCAGGTGCTGTATTTTGTACAGGCTGGCTCGGTGGAGCCATTGGGGTGGGTTCAAATGTTTTAAGAGGTTCAATTGATCCCATTGGATCTATGGGTTGGTTGTCCTGATTGTCCATAATTACTTTTGATAAATTGATACGAATTTGTCAAGACCGTCTCTCTGACCCGCCCCGACAGCTTCAAATTTCCATTCTCCGTTTCTGTTGTAGATTCTTCCGAATTCTACAGCAGTTTCAATAGAGAAATCTTCATCTAATTCATATTTCAGGATTTCTTCGTTGGTATCTGTATTGAAAATTCTGATAAAAGAATTTCTCACCTGTCCGAAGTTCTGCTTTCTTGCATCAGCATCGTGGATCGTTACCACTACTGTAATTTCCTGAATCGCTGAATCGATTTTTGTAAGATCTATCTTGATTTGCTCATCATCTCCTGAACCTTCACCGGTAAGGTTGTCTCCTGTGTGGATTACAGATTTGTCCGGAGATTCTAAATTATTATAAAAAATAAAGTGATTATCTGATACTAATTTTTTGTCCTCGCCTAATAAAAATAAAGAGGCATCAAGGTCAAATCCTGTACCTGTAGAAGTATTATTGATATCCCATCCTAAACCTACAGTGAATTTAGGTGCGTTAATGTTTTCTCTTTGTCCTTTTTGTAAGTTAATAGCCATAATAGAGTTCCGTTTGCGTTAAAGTATTGATATTATTTTCGTATTCTTTTATTAAATGGTAATTATTGCTGATGGCCAGCTCCAGAAGCAGGTCTATCTGCTCCTTTTTTACTTTAGACGTAAGATAGTCAAAATTACTTGAATCCAGGCCTAAAATATATTTCACAATCCTTGTATTAAATTCAAAACTTGGCTTTCCCATTACTTCTGCGACGTGTTTTACGTTTTTTACTGCATAATAGTTGAAATGGTTTTCAATCTTCGGATCAATATCAAAGTTCATCAGTTCAGCATAATAGAGAAACATAAAATCTGCTTCCACATTATATTCATTCAAAATCCTGTTCACCGTATATTCGTGGCTTCCGGTAATTTTTATATCGTCTATAAAAATACAAAGTTTTCCACGTAAAAAATCCTTATCAATATAATAAGTATCATTCGCGATCAGATTTTTACGGTCTTCAAAATTAAGGTTTCCATAATCCGTTATATAAGTGTGGTTACGATTGATCTTCGATAAAATGCTGGATCTCATTCCTTTCTGAAAAAGGTACAGGTCCAGATGCTTTTTAAAGAAAAAACATAAAAAATTAGAAGCTGTAGGAATCGCCATATACGGGCTTGGAAGAACTACGATCTCCTTTTCTGTGTTTAAAAGCTCCGCATGTTCTGCAATAAACCCGCTGAATAATTCTTTAGCAAACTTTTCAGCATACGATTTATCGCCATACTTGAAATAGCTGTATTCTGCGGGTGAAAAAGTGAACTCATCCGCCGAATGAATGTGGTGTAAGCTGTATCTCCTATTCATATTAATTTAGTGTTTAAGTAGGTGTGCACTGAAACCAAAATCTTTTGCCCCTTTAAAATCTGCTACCGGATTGTCTCCGATGTGAAGAATACGGTGCATAGGAAGATCCCGGTCTTTAAGATTATTTTTCACTTCCTGGAAAATAAGGGGATTTGGTTTGGAAATATTGATCTCATCAGAATAAATATGGAAATCAATATACTGGTCCAGCTCTTCCTGAATCAGAAACTTTCTCATTGTTCTTCCTTTGATAAATCCTGTATTGCTCAGAATATTCACCGTTTTTCCCTGATTTTTAATCTGATCAAAAAAATCTTTTATATTTTCGAAAATGACAACAGGTTTATATTCCAGAAAAAGCTCTTCACTCTTCAGATAAAAGCCGTTAAGTATTTCTTTATCTAATTGTCTTACATCTACATCCAGTGAACCGAGGATGAGTAAGTACATTTCAAAAGTATCAATATTCCCGCCTGTAACCTCATTAATCGTGTTGCACAAATCATCGTAATACTTTACTGTCTTCGCAACTTCCTCTACAGGTTTAGCAATATCAAAAAACGAGGTGAACAGCTCAACTCTTTTTGTTTTAAATTCAGGGTGAGATTTGATTAAGGTGAGCCACAGGTCAAAAGAAAAATGACAGTGGTTGTGAATGTCGATATCCGTTTTCAATAGTTTTAAGTTAAAAGTTTTATTTAGCTTTCTTGAAAAAGATTTAAAATTGTTTAATCATCAACAAGTGTTTCATTGGGTATTCTTCCCAAAGATAAAATTTTTCTTATAAAAGCATGACGTACTTCTCTGTTTTAAGAAATTTTTATGAATTTTCACCTACTTTTCCACCGATTACAGTCGGGCTTAACAATTTGTTTAAATTCGTTTAACAAAAAATAAGCATGAAGCTGTCCCACTATGCTTTAGATCGACTGGTGAATGGGTCAATAGTCAATTGTGAATTTTGTGGTTGATAATTATTTCCCGCAAATTTTAAATTTCTGAATCTTTAAATTTTTAAATTTTTAAATTTCCAATCCCCTACTTCTCCGGCATCACTTTATACGTAGGATCCTCCTGAATATTCACTTCAATAACGGCTTCGGCATTTTTCAACATTTTACGGCAGTCTTCACTGAGATGGCGAAGGTATAGTTTTTTGTTCTGTTGATTATATTTTTTAGACAGCTTATCCAAAGCATCAATAGCACTCATATCCACGATGCGGCTTTCCTTAAAGTCTACTACGACTTCATCAGGATCATCCATCAAATCAAATTTATCCATGAATGCAGTTACTGATCCAAAAAATAAGGGCCCATATATCTCGTAATGCTTCACTCCATTTTCATCGGTTGATTTTCTGGCCCGGATTCTTTTTGCATTGTCCCATGCAAAAACCAATGCAGCAATTATAACCCCTACGAGCACTGCCAATGCAAGATTGTGAAGAATAATGGTTATTAAGGCTACAGTAATCCCAACAAAAATATCAGACCTCGGCATTTTGTTGGCTATACGGATGGAAACCCACTGAAATGTACTTATGGCGACCATCATCATGACTCCCACCAACGCTGCCATGGGTATTTTTTCAATAAACGGAGCCCCGAATAAGATAATAACAAGAATCATAATAGATGCAATAATCCCTGATAACCTAGCCCTTGAACCTGCATTGAGATTGACCAATGTCTGTGCTACCATCGCACAGCCTCCCATTCCTCCAAAAAAACCATTTGTGATATTGGCTATTCCCTGTGCTACAGATTCTTTGTTAGCATTTCCTTTTGAGTTGGTGATCTCATCTACCATGGAAAGTGTCAAAAGAGATTCAATAAGACCCACTCCTGCCATGATCAAAGCATATGGAAAAATAATTTGCAGCGTTTCTAAAGTGAAAGGAATCTGAGGGATATGGAAACTTGGAAGATTTCCACTGATGCGGGCAATATCTGCCACTGTTTTTGTAGGAATTTCAAAACCAAAAACCACCGCAAAAACTATGATAATTGCTACTAAAGATGCAGGAACAGCCTTTGTGATTTTAGGAAAAAAGTATACAATTGCAATGGTAAGAGCTGTCAGTCCTATCATAATATATAAAGGCATTCCCTGAAGCCATCCGGAAACTCCAGCACTGTCTGTTATTTTAAACTGCTCTATCTGGGCCATAAAAATAATAACCGCGAGACCGTTCAAAAAGCCGTACATCACAGGCTGCGGAATAAGTCTTACAAATTTTCCCAGCTTAAAAACTCCAACAAGTATCTGGAAAATTCCGGCTAGGGCAACGGCAGCAAAAAGATATTCTATTCCGTGAGATTTTATCAGAGCGATCAATACAACAATAGTGGCTCCGGCTCCTCCCGAGACCATTCCGGGACGGCCTCCTAAAATTGCAGTGATGAGTCCCATCATAAAGGCAGCATAAAGCCCGGTAAGCGGGGATAATCCGGCCAGAATAGCAAAGGAAAGTGACTCAGGAATCATGGTCATAGCCACTGTAAAACCAGCCAGTAGCTCGTTTTTGTAATTTATTTTTTTCGAGAAATCGAATAAGCTTATTGTATTTTTCATTGAACTGCAAAGGTATATACTTGAAGAATGGGATGCAATTCCTATGTTTGATCATTTTAATTAAAATAATTCACACATATGTACAGTTAATTTGTTAATTTTATTTAAAATTGATTTTTAAAGATATTTTTTATGCATTTTTGAGAATTAGCTTCTATTTTTTATTTAAATTTGACAACTAACGTGCAGATTATTCACTATCAATTAAACATTTCATAGGTAGTAGGAACTGTCAACACTAAGGTCAATAGTTAAAAATATTACTAAAACTGTATGAATTGTTTTATTAGCATATGCATACAGGAGCATAAATAATGGTTACATTAGAATCAATTGATAAGGCATACAGCAGAAGGAAATGGAGATGTATAATATTCTTAAGGTTTAAATAACCTGAAAACAATTATCGGCTGGTCATCCCTCGGACTGCGACTGTATCTATACCAAGTGTGGTACTGAGCTTAAATTTTCTTTTTGCCGCCGTTGAGATTTCCCAACGTCCCCATATTTTACATGTGCTGCCATTTTGCTGAAATGTAAATATTTTATCTATTTTCTTTAATTCATGAATTAAAAAAATATTACTTAATAAATGTTATATAAAGAAATTCATATAGGAAAGTTTATCAAAGAGATGGTAGATGAAAATGAGATATCCATGGAAAGGATCTGTAATTTTCTCAATAAGGATGATCAATTTATTGAAAATGTATACCAAAGCAAATCTATAGATACGGATTTACTTTTAAGATGGAGTAAGCTTCTGGAATATGATTTTTTCAGACTCTACAGCTCTCATCTGATTCTTTATGCACCTCCGTCGGCCGTAAATAAGAATCAAAAGAAATCTGATAAGATTCCTTATTTCAGGAAAAATATTTATACTCAGGAAATCAAAGATTTTATTATGAACAGGATTTTATCCGGCGAAATGACTTACGGTGAGGTCATCAAAGAATATTCTATTCCCAAAAGCACGCTTCACCGATGGCTTCAGAAAAATAATGATAATACTAACGGATAAACAGAATTCTTTATGCGCCCCAATTACAAAAAGATATATTATGATATGCTGAGGCTGGAGCATCCGGAAAAGCTAAAAAACCCAAAGATCAAAGAACTCCTGGGAAAGCTGAATACCACGGAAGATGTATTAAATCTCAATGAAAAGATTTTTGAACAGTCGAAAGAAAGCCAGATCAACAACCAGAAGCTTAAAACCTATGATAAGGAAACAATGTTTAAGCTTTTACAGTATCAGAATAAGCATGGTTTTTCTACCAGCTATATGTCCCGGAAATATAAGATCAGCAGAACAACGATCATGAACTGGAAGAAAGCTTTCGAAGAAGAAATAGAAGAAATAATCAATGCCGGCGAATAATTCGCCGGCATTTTTGTAAAAGGTAATGGTCAAAGAAAGTAAGGGCTGTGTCTACCGGATTCGAACCGGATAGCCTTGCCGGAATTGCCGACTTCGCTATTCCTCCCAAAATGTGTGACGATGTAACTTTCCTTTACGACACTTTTATATTGTAAAACAAGGCAACAGCTGAAAGTGTATAAGCGTGCTCTAACCAACTGAGCTACTCTTCCTATTGATAAACTGTGTTTTTTGTGGAAAAGACGGGACTCGAACCCGCGACCCCGTCGTGATGAGCGAAGTAACACTGTTCCACGGCACTTGATATTAACCTTTTTTACTTTTAATTTATATCCTCATTTAAATGAGTGATTTTTATAAATCAAGGTAATACTGAAAGGATCTTTCTGCGTTTTGCTCTACCTGCTGAGCTACAATCCCGTTTACAACAAGGAAGGCAGGGATCGAACCTGCGGCCTAAACGTTTAACAATCGAAGTATGATCCTAAAACGACACTTGATTATTTAAATTTTCATGATTATTTATTTTTACTTTAATGGTTGATTTTAATTGATGTCATATTTATCTAAATGATATTCCTTTTTTTTAAATCAAGGTAACAATGAAAGGATCTTCCGTGCATTTGCTCTACCTGCTGAGCTACCTCTCCTTTTCGAGGGAAAAGGCAGGAATCGAACCTGCGACCCAATGTTTCTAAATCCCGAAGTATGACCCTAAAACGACACTTGATTATTTTTAAGCAGGGCATTCAGTTCAAACAGAAACTTACGACAGAGTGATACTATTACACCATCTGTTTCCAGAACAGGATTTGCACCTGTGTTGCTGCCTCCCAACGAAGCAATTCTGTTTTACGGCACCTGCTTTATATTTTTATAGTGAACCTTTCTATATCTTTTCCAGTTTCTCTGGTATTTTTCCTGACGGGAATTCACTGTTTCGAAGCCATGTGGAAAGCAATATGAACATCCCATTTTATCTCCATGCAGCAGTCTTGAGATCTGTATGCTGGAAATCTTCTTTGGAAAATCAATGAGCCCGTATTCATTGACTCCAAAAGCTTGTCTTAATACTTTTTCTATTTTCATATATTGAGAATTAACCTCAATACACTGCTTCTTTAAGACATGGTTTATAGATTTTCATGGTTATTTGTTTTTAATTTTACTTTTTCATTTATAAAAACCAAGCAATAGATCATAAGAGTTTTGAATATATTCAAATTGAGAGTTTGACGATGAAACTCTAGTGTACGGCATTGGTTTGTTTTACGGGCGATTAAGCGGAAAGACTTTGTTTCAAGTCGGAGTCGAAGAAGTTCTTTCCTTACGGCACCGGATTAATAACAATGCAAAGTTATTTGTAAAGTGCGTATTCTTTTTACGCAGTCAATTTTATTTCTGTTATTGTAAAGATTTAAATTATTGATGATTGATGAAAGCAGTGCCTCTTACAGCACTACTTTTTTAATCATCTGAATAGCAGACTTTCTGTCTTCCAAAGCATTCAATACATCGAATACCTTGTCGGACCAACCTGCAATAAGGTATACATCATTCTTTCTGATATCCAGTGGCTGTTTTCCATAACCTGCAAGATCAAAAATATATAATTTTGCATCCGGAGCAATACTTTTATACCGGTTCCAGGAATCTTCAAAAGAATGTCTGGTACCGTTACTGTTCCACAATTGAGTGTCGGTAAACAACATTACTTTATCTGTTTTCTCTCTTCTTTTGATAAGATCTTCAATCACCAGATAACCGTTGGTAGAATAACCTACTTCGCCTTCACGCTTGTAAAATTCATTAACGTTTCTAAGAATACCGTTTTTAGGCATCGGAACTCTTTTCCAGCTGTCACCAAACATACCTGTTATAACATTCTTACACTGCGACTGCAAAATCATAGACATCAATAATCCGATATCATAAAGCAATACTTTACTCCTTGGTGAAACCGGCTGCTGCATAGAGCCCGAAACATCCGCTGCAATGACCACCGAAGTATTAAAACCAAAACCTTTAATGTTTTTTGCACTCACCATCACAGCATCTTCCAATGCTTCCAAAATGGATGACAGAAAAGGTGAATCAAGAGTTTTCAGTTCCCTGTAAGCAGCCAAAAATCTGAACGGAAGCTGTTTTGAATTCATGACAGCTTTTTCGTTAGATAAATAGGTACAAACTTTATACATCGCATCAGAAGAAACCCCTGCTTCTATAATATTTCTCAGGTTTCTTAAGGTTGCCATATAACCCAACTTATTACTGAAGATCAATTCTTCCCATTTATTTTTAAATGCCTGCTTTTTTTCGGTTTCATCAGCAAATTTTGTCTGACCTAAAACTGAAAGTTCAACTTCCCATGTGTAGGGAACTTCCAGAGTATTACCCACAATTTTATTAAAAACTGCCTGCTGATCTTCATCTTTTGCTTTCGGGTGAACCAGAAATAAGGCATCTTTCAGGGTTACTTCTGCTTTTCTATTGTATTTTGCGAACTGGTATTCAACAAATTTATTGAAAGACTTCGCAAGACCTTTCTGGATTTGCTTGGAAAGCCTGTTCAGCTTTTTGGTTTCTGTTCTTTCATTAGCAATCTGATAGTATGCTAAAAGTTCAGTAATTTCATCTGCCCTCTGAACAACACCATCTACTGTTTTGCTCACTAAGTCTGTACCAGAGGCTTGTTTTGCCAGTTCTGCAGTCAGCACCAATGGAATAGAACGGAGATACATATCTTTTCTCGCATAAACCGCCAGCTTAGCTACAAATTCATGGTCATTTTTTTTGATCAGAGATTGAATTCTTTCCAATCTGTCATTTCCTTTTTCATAAGATGCGTTGGATAATCCTGTTGTAACAACAGCACTATATAGTTCTTCGGCAGGTGTCATGGTAAATGCCTTTGCACCTTCGTAGTTCACTACGGCATTTTTCTCTTTTTTTAAAAAATTAAATTTCATGAGTTACTGTTTTTTTTGTTAAACATTCAGAGGATCATCTCCCTCTCTGATTTCTGATGCAAAGTAAAAACAGTATTACGCAGTCTTTTTGCGCAGCAAATATTTATGTGATTTTTTTTATTTTGAGAAAAATAATCTCACATATTTCCTTGCATAGATTGTGGAATTTGTGCTTCAAATTTATTTTTCGGCTAAAGCCAATGCTACTATTATATTTTTTAAGCGGGCTAAGCTCGATTCTATTGAATTTTAACAATAAGTTCTTTTTTCTTTAAATAAAATTTTTCTATCACTCAATTCAAATAAAGGAATCACAGAACTTATATTGTTGGAGGCACATTGTCTAGCTTTGTAAGTATTAAAAATTAAATCATGATCAAAGGATTATATGAAACCCATATTCAGGTAAGCAGTCTAGAAAATTCTATCAAGTTTTATACTGAAGTTTTAGGATTGAGACTTGCCCATAGGGATGAAACACGTCCTATTGCATTTTTGTGGATCGGTGAAGGTAAGGAATTCATGCTGGGACTGTGGGAACAGAGAGAGAACCTTCAGCCAAGACATTTTGCCTTTTCCAGCAGCAAGGAGGATATTTTGAATTATTCAGCAGATTTTCTGAAGAAAAAAGATCTGAAGCCTTATAATTTTCTAAGAGATGGCAAAGATGAACCTATGGTCTTCGCATGGATGCCTGCACTTGCGATCTATTTTAATGATCCGGACGGTAATCAGCTTGAATTTATTTCGATCCTTGAAGGTGAAGGAAAACCGGAATTGGGTGTGATTTCTTATGAGGAATGGATGAAGATTCAATATTAAAAAGGACAGACTTATTTTCAGAAGCTGTCCTTTTTAGTTAGTTATATATCAATTTTTTTACGGCAAGAACATGTTTACATGGTCCTCTTTCGCCCTGATATTTACTGAACCATTCGCAGGTACACCGTTCTTTATCATCATCTATGATCACAGTATGGTGTACATGGGTACCTTCTACCCTTGCCTCGGTTCTAATTGCATTTTTATTTAAGATTTCCACTTTTCCTTCTGCAATGAGCTTTTCTGCATTTTTCATCCGTGGGTTCAGACCGGCAATTCTATTGAGTTTAAATGGCAGCCTTCGATAGAAAAACCCGTTATTATCCAGATCATAGCCCAAAAGTCCCATCGCAGCCAGCCTTCCTGTAAGATTGTCTGTTCTTTTCAGACTGATATTTTCATCTAAAGCAAATGCTGAAGGACTAAAAGATTGATTGGCATAAGCATATTTATCCAATGCATCGATCCATTCATTTGAAATATCATCAATGAGGCTGTCCAGCACTGCTCCTTCCCCGGAAAATCCCCGCCAGGTTTCCCTTGACAATGAAAAACAGAACCTGATATTTCCCATATAAAGCTGCCATGTGGTAGACTGCATATCTGCATGCGGAAATACCTGCATCTGATCGATATAGGGAAGAAGAGGTTCCAGCAGGCGCAACCTATGAAGTCCGCCGATACAAACCGCATCAGCTGATTTTACTGGTGAAAACATAGGCTTATTTCCTCTGATGATCAGATAATAATCTGATTTTACAGAGCCCTTCGGTATTCCTCTGAAGAGCTGCTGGGTCTGGATTTTACTAAAACAGTGAAGCTTTTCCGATTCAGACAGATAGATCTGAACAGTGCTCAATCCTTTAATCCATTTTACAGGCAAAGGAACCTTTCGTTCGATCACTTTTTCTTCTTCTTTGTAAAGCCCAACTTCTTTTTCACCCACGGAAAGCATTATTTTTTCATTGGGACGGATGCTTCCCAGTGCAGTAATCATCGGCTGGTTAAAATCTACATTGGTAGTTCCGTTTTCCAGAAATTCACCATGCAGGCCGTCCGGCAGTACATCAACCCTGGCATAAACACCGGCACAGTGTGAAAATCCTTCAAAGCGTAACCGGCTGTTTCCGGCAGTGACGATAGGGTCTTTAAGCAAAGCCATCTGAAATGGTGACAGATTAAAGCTTGATTTCACAATATTGGAAAGCGTAATCAGGCATCTTGCCAATATAAACGGCTGGCTGACATCTCCCCAGAAAAAGCAGGGAGCATCTGTATTTTTCTGAATTTCGCTGTACTTGGACAGAAATAATTCTTCAGATACATCTTTTTTTATCAGAGACGATGGTTTCTGATAATTGTAAATTAGCATCTCTTCCATAATCTATTTTTTTAGAAGAAGATTGCAGATTTTTTTCAGGCTGGAATTGTCTTTCCAGCTATTCAGTTTTTCTTTTAAGTTTTTCTCGGGTTCTGATTGATTTAAAGCCAAAACCTCGTGGTAAATATCCAATATTTTTTTAAGATTGGTAACCGGGGTTTCCATCTGAAGTAAAATATGGGTAAGAAGATGTTCCAGCGCCAGATTGTGATCTTTACTGACGTTGAGCATCTGGTGCTGTACAAGATCTGTAAATCTTTTTACAGGAGCCCATTCCAGTTTTTCATGAAGGCCGATCACCTGTCCCAGACAAGCATTATCCATTACTTTATGGGAAACATGTTCCAGCCAGATTTCAGCAGCGGTTCCGCGGATCACTTTGTCTGCGTCCAGGAAAATAGTTCCCAGAAACAGGTATCCCATTGCGTCCAGAGGTTTTTTCATCTGATGCAGTGCCTGTGCAGTGCTCAGAACGAGGCTTCTTTCATAGACTTCTGCGATCCCTGAATAAAACAGACAGTCTTTAATGATTTTGGCAAAAACATTTCCGGGAGTATTAGGGAAGCTCCATACGAAAGAAGAGATTTCAGAAATATCTTTCTGTTCTGCAATAAAGTATTCTAAAAAAAGCTGATGTTCTCTTTTTTTCAGATGATATTTCGGAACGCTGATATTAAGCTCAACCGGATAATAGGAATTCTTTTTGCTGTCGATGGTTTTCCATTCATAATTACCCGTCAGGAATTCTTTAGGAATATCATTATATCCGAAGTCTTTGAATTGTTCAAAAACTTTTTCCGGGGAACGCGTAATTCCTGCAGTCATCCACCACGAAGGATGCTCAAATTTTCCTTCAGGAACAGATTTTTTATTAAAGAAGAAAAGCAGGAGTTCTTTATATTCTCCTTTTAATTGTTCTTCAGCCTGCTGTAATGCGTCTGAAATTTTTTCGAGTGAACAGCGCTGCAATGCAAGCTGTACATCCAGATCATCCGGAATTATATTTTTATTCTGATAGATTTCAAATCTTTCCACTAATGCTTCCGGGCTTACCCAACATGGCTCATGGGTTACTGTTGACAGCAGCGGAGTTTGATCTCCTGATGTTATTTTATTGAAAATATGCACTGCTATATGTTTGAACGGCTCTATGGCCAATCCTCCGGCATAGATATCTTTGATTGGCCTCAGCTTTTTATGGTAGGAGGAATGGGTTTCTCTTGCAGCTTCATCTTCGCGGGTTCTTTTATATATTTTTTCCAGGCTCTTAAGCTGAAGCGGAAATTTTTCTAATAACAAAAGTCCGTAATTAATGATCAGATTGCACAGCAATACATTGAAATGGTGTACTTCCCATCTGGCAATAGTTTTACATGCTTTCTGAAATACGGGCTCAAATAGCTTTACGGAATCTGCATCAGCTTCATCAGCAAAACGTACAAGTCCTGCCAACGCCAGATCGTAATAATAAGTTCCGGGATTTTCTATGGCCTGCGGAAGAAGAAACATGAGGTCCTCAAAGCTTTCCGGTTCCTGAACTCTGCATTTTTCATTAATGAGTTCCAGGGTTTCCGCCTCAACGGCATCCAGTTCCAGCTGCTTGTTCTCTATGTATTGAACCAGCCCTGGCCTTACATTGGCCAATATATTATCTGCATAATGGGATAAGGCTTCCTTTATTCCTTCTGAAACAGGAATATATTTAAGAATGATTTTTGAAGCTTTGGTCTGTATGCTTTCATCTTTATTTACAAATGCTGCACTTAAAGCTGTTGCCAGGTTTTCTGTATCAGTTTTCTTTTTCTGAAAGATTTTTTCAGTAACGGCTAAGCTGGCTGCCACAACTGTTTTGACTTCTGAGCTTAGCAAATTGGGAAGAAAATATGAAAATTCACCAGTTCTGAATGCCGGATTCTGAACTATTTTTTTTAAATGAGCAAGTATGGTATTCACTGCCTTTGACTGTCCGGAGGCTAAGCCTGCCATCAGTTCGTCCTGAAGCATGATGAGTTCATCGTCCGAAGGTTTCAGGATATTGAATGCATCCATAAACCATCCTGTCACATTTTTATTAAAATTTCTGTTTGCAGCCAGAAGGCATTCTCTGAGAAATCTTTTTCTTTCAATTTTATTTTCAGCAATCAGCTTTTGGACCAATGGAAGCCATTCTCTTTTAAAAGGAAGTGATTTTGAAGGAAATTCGCACAGATACCAAAAGTGGGTTTCCAGTGTTTCCGGATATTTCTCCAGTTCATATGGATGAAGGCTTAAATGATATCCAAGAAGTTCGGGTCTGGCCTGTATATAGCCTTTTTCTGCCCATCCTAAGATATCATGATAATTAAATGCTGTAAATTCTGCATCTATGGAATCATTAATAAAATCCGAAAACCAGTGCGGACATCCCCACTCCAGTAATTTTTCGGCCTGTTCTTTATCTCTGAAAAGGCTCCAGTAATTTTTTCCGTAATGCTTCTGATCCATGCAGATAAAAGATGCTATATCAATAATGGAATGCTGATCTGCAGAACCAGCAGTATGGTAGGATTTTTTCGTCATTACAATCTTACTGATCTCCCGGTCCAGCTTTTTTATGGTTGGGACCAACGCTTTCTTTTCTTCTTCTGCAAGCTGTTTTAGAAATGGAATAATCTCATGTACTCTTTCCTCATTAAGGATCTCATAAAGTCTTTCTTTCATTTGTTTTTTAATTTGATAATAATTTTTTTCAGGTTATTTTTTGTTTTTGCATTCGCTTAGCCGTCTGGCTACAGAATGGTCATATAATTCATCATAAAATCTCTGGTACTGCGGCAAGCATAGAAATATTGTTATGCCCCAATTTTTATTTAAGAATTTCTTTAGAATTACTGAAGTTTTTTTGAGGCTCATTTTATAAGTAAAGGAATAATTTTCCTGATTTTATAGTTTAAATAAATCACCTTTAATTCATCTTCAATAAGTATAATTCCAAACTTAGGGACTAAAATAACAAAAATTGTCTGACAGACATAAAATTATCCTTTTAAAGTAATTTGTTTTAACAAAAAATTATGCTTTTAACAGCAGTTTAAGAGGCATTTCTGAATAAAAGTTAAAAATTTACCTGTTATTTTATAAGGTTATTATTCTTGATGGTTATTATTCTGTGATGTAAAATAAACAGTATTACGGAAATCTTTTGACAAAAAAAAACTCCCTTAAAAAGGGAGTAATCATATTTCAATTTGAATTCATATTTGCAGCAAACACCAGTGCAGGATTTTTGCGATGTTCTTCGCATCATCTATTTCCCTGTGACGGATACTTTCAAGCTTCAGATTGAGTTCACCAGGCGCTCTGCTCATTCCAACGCTTTTTCCAACGGTAGGATGCAGCTGCCTGAATAATGTTTTCACATTGATATGGTCATCGCTTAACGGATAATCTACATTGAGCCTTCTGGCCTGGTTCTGCAGCATATTCAGGTCATAGTTTTCTGTAGCTTGTCCAGGTAAGGTCTTCGGAATCGTGTTCCGCTCCCAGAATATCCAAAGCTTATTTCAGCAAAACTCTTCATTATCTAGCATGCTTTGGGTAATGGAAGTCAGTGGTGTACATCAAGAACTTAACTTTGAATATTGTAGTTTTACCAAAATGCTTTATTCATTACAATTTTTTAAAGTTTTCCAAAAAGCTTAAAATATTCTCCTTTCCTACCGGATTCATTGAATGACAATAAAATTTTGGTAAATCCAAATAGTTATCCAAACAATATTCTGTCAGCCATTTAGCACAATCATAGCCTGTTTTTTCAGTGTACTCATCAGAATCCGGTTTCAGGTACTGTATATCAGCCAGGTCATGGTCAAAAGATATCATTTCCGGAAGTCCTTTTTCCAAAATTCTGTTGACAAACTGCTCGTAATTGCGAACAATATGCCAGTCTTTTCTGAGGAAAATATCGTGTTTTGTATAATGATATACTTCAACGGGATATCTGATATCATCCAGAAACAGTAATCTTTTTGTCATTTCCATTGTTTTATTTTTTAAGCCTGAAAGCCTTTAAAGACAATTATTTTTATTTTTTAAACCATCATATCGGCACAATTGGAGCTTGCAAATGCATGAGGCTTTGCTTTAAACACATATCCCATTCCCAGAATATAGCCCATAGCATCTTTCAATGCGGTATTTGATTTGAAATCCGGGTCGGTATTAATGTCTGCGTGCACCTCCATTTCCACACCATAAGCATCCAGAACGGCACAGATAGCGTAAGCAATTTCTACGGATCTGTTGACCTCATTCAGCATTCGTTCTTTGATACTGATTTTCTGTATTTGTCTTTCTTTTCTGATAAAGGTAAACGCTCCTTTTCCCTCACGTACAAATACTACTGCCGTAGCATAGCTGATCGCTTCGCCGTAAACATGGGAATCTGAGCCCACACATACTTTCAGGCGGTGACCGTTAGCCTGTTCGCGGATAATGGCTTCTTCTACCAGCTGGGTGATAGGTTTCTGGAAAAAATTTCCTTTCATATTCTGCCATACTTCTTGTTGCGTTTCCATTTTTTTTACATGTTTTAAATTTGTTTTGTTTATATATTAATTTATGAATTGTGAACTATCAATTCGCTTTGCTGTCAATTTTTAATATTCACTTGCGTAGCAAATTCATTATTGACCATTCACTTTTTTGCACTCCGAACAGGACTCGAACCTATACCATCAGTTTTGGAGACTGAGATGCTTCCATTACACCATCAGAGTAGTTTTTTATAATAATTGATAAGTGATCATTGATGCCATAACATCTACTGTTTAGTATTTATGATCAATCATCATTTATAATTCTGTGGAACAGACAGGAATCGAACCTGTACCTTTAGTTTTTCAGACTAACGTGCAGACCAGCTACACCACTCTTCCCTGTTTTATAAGTAATGAGTAATTGGTAATGAGTAATCTGTAATATTTGTGAATTGTCAATGGTCAGCTGTTCATTTTTTCATGGTTCTAATTCACGTTTGATGTATTCACAATTGACTATTCATTGCCAGTCAAATTAATTATTGCTATTATTCATTACTTATAATTAAGGTCAGAGAAAGCCTGTCTTTAAAACTATGCCTGTTAGTGTTTGTAAGATCTTCTGCGCTTGACAAACTTTTCTCTTACCTATTTTTCTGTGAATGATCATCCATCAATTTTTCTCATCTGAACTTTCATGGTATTAATAATTCACCATTGACTTTAGACCATTCACGTCTGTACTCCATAAGGGAATCGAACCCTTGTCGTCCGGTAGAAAGCCGGATGCACTTACCGCTATGCTAATGGAGCATTTTAAACCAACCGACCAGGAATCGAACCTGAACAACAAGAGTACTTTTCCTGCATGCTGCCGTTACATTATCAGCGGTTTTTGTGGAAGTAGCAGGATTCGAACCTGCTCAGCAATGAAGCAACAGATTTACAGTCTGCCCCGGCTCTCCAACTCCGGCGTACTTCCAGATATCATGAGTAAATAGGTAATTAGTAATGAGCAATTTTCTAACTTCTAATTTCTCTTTTGAAGAAAAACAAAGTCTGTCTTAATTTTTTGTTTGATATAAGAACTTCTTCGCTCGACAAACTTTTACTTTTTCTTCTGAACTAACTAAATTTTATAAATGATATGTGATTCTACAACTATCTGTCACTTTTAATTTCTAACCTAACCCCATTGTGAAGAAAACAAAAGCCTGTCTTAATTTTTTGTTTGATATAAGAACTTCTTCGCTCGACAAACTTTTACTTTTCTCCGGAACTAATCTCATTTTAGTTATTTGAGATGGTTATGGGATTCAAACCCACTCAGCTTATGCAACGGTTTTGCAGACCGCCCCGACTCTTCCACTTCGGCGAACCATCAGATGTGATTATAAATGATAAAAGACCAATGATTGTTACCGGTAAATTTCTACCACTTCTAATTTTGCACTTCCATCCTCTAAAATCTAACTTCTAATCTCTAACATCTCATAAAAAAAGAAAAAGGCTGTCGGTATTTTCCATATTTGGCGTAAAGATCTTCTGCTCTTGACACACCTTTTTTCTTCTCTTTTGAAACAATTAACATTTAGTTATCTGCGATTTTGGAAAGACTCGAACTTTCAACTTCCGGTTTAACAGACCGGCGCTCTACATTGAGCTACAAAATCTTTTTTTGTGAATTGTGAATTGTGAATAATCAATCAATTAAATTCACTTGCGAAGCAAATTCACCATTCACTTTTCATCTTGTAATTTCGGAAGGACTCGAACCTTCAGCCTCCGGTGTATCAGACCGATGCTCTAACCACTTGAGCTACGAAATCGTTTTTCTTTTGCGAATTGTGAATCGTCAATCATTTAAATTCACTTGCGAAGCAAATTCATCATTCACTATTCACCATTCACTTTTTTAGTCTGGAAAGCAAGATTCGAACTTGCGACCTCCCGCGTCCAAGACGGGTAAACAACCACCGTTATCTTTCCAGTTTTCAGGTTCAGTTTCCATTTTTTCCGGGAGACAGCCGGAATTAAAATTTCCATGAACCTTGCGGTCTATGCGGGAATCGAACCCGCAGTACCCAAGAGACAGTCGGGCAGGTTAGCCTTTACCTCAATAGACCTTTGTGACCTCGACAGGATGCGAACCTGTAACCTACTCTATCAAATTGATTTACGAGACCGTTTGTAATCCCAGAAAGACTTGAACTTTCAACCCCCGGTTTAAAAGACCGGTGCTCTGGCCACTTGAGCTATGAGATTATTTTAGTGTGAATAGTCAATTGTCAATTTGTTTTGCCTGTCAATTTTCGATTCACAATTGACTACCATTTCACATTTAACAAGATTCATCATTCACCATTCACCTGTGTTGGGGTATCTTCGGGGATCGAACCCTGTTCTCCGGTTCCACAGACCGGCGCTTTACCAAATAAGCTAAAGAAACCATAAAAAAAGCACCTCTTTTCGGGAGGTGCTGTATATTCTGACGTAGGAGATCATTAGCTGACCCACGTATATAAGCACCTTTTAACTATAAATTCATTATCGAGAATGATACATGCATATACTTTCGGCTCCTGTCCGTGTAATCTGCAATACTGATTAGATATGTGATGTAATTGTTTCATTATATTCTTGTTATTTAAAAAGTTTTTTGAATCCTGAAAACCTGTTGCTTTCAATTTTCGGTTGCAAAGTAAGTATGAAATTTTTTAACTCACAAATTTATTTTTCATTTAAATTATTGAAAATCAATTACTTAAACACAATTTTTAGCATAAGAAATATCTGTCCGCAATATCCTGCAGATCTGTTAAATACCTAAATGACTGTCTCTCATCGGGTTACTTATCACTCTTATTTATTGTATTAAATGTTCATTGTTAATTAAAAAATTTTTGTTTTTATGGTTATTTTTTTTCATTCTAAATAATTTATGGCTTAAAACACAAGAAACGCCTCGAGTTATCGAGGCGTTTCTGCGGTATTTTGTTTAAATTTTTACGGGTTTATTGTAAATAATTTTCAAAGCAAGCACATTTCGCCTCATTCCTTATCATCCATTCGTATCCGAATAATCCTTTTATTGAAGGGCTATCGCATAGATTTATATTGATATGTGCTCTTTGTATTGTCATAATTTTCTGGCGCAAAGATATAAAAAATTGTTTTTCCGTTATGAAATTATTACTTCTGCTCACCAGGAAGAGAGATATGATAAGGTGGCTTCGGGTGCCTTAGCCTCCTTGGTTTTGACGGTGGAACATAATACCGTTTAAATTTTTAATGTCTAAATTATTAAATCTTTAAGTGCTTCAATTTTAATTCCTCAACATCTTATTCCGTCCTGTTTTAAACCTCGAAATATCTTTCAGGATCACACTGTCCTCAGGATTGAAATGTTTCAGCTCATTAATAATCTCCGACCTGGCACCTACTTTTTCGGCAATAATTTCATAAGCAATACTTCTTGTTACAGGCTGTAGTTTTGGATCTTTTTTAAATTCATGCTTCATGGCTTCAAGGTAGATAGTCTTTTTGTAGGAAGGCGTTTTCTGATAAAGATTCTGAATCTCAGTTTCCAGTTTTTTAACATCAAAAATATTGGCGAAGTAATTATTCAGGCAGTTGAATGCATCTTTATCTTCATTCCAACCCTTCAGCAGTACTTTTTGGGCTTCTTCCGGCAGCTCCATTTTCTTGCTGTATACCAAAGAAGCTTTTACCATCTGGCTGTTGGCTGTGTAATCGTCTGCTACCATCTGATAATAGCTGTGTGCATTTTTTATATCGTTCAGCTCTCTGTAGAGGTCTCCCACTTTTTCTTTCTGTTGCATTTCTTTATACAGATCGATGGCTTTTTTGTACTGTTTTGCTTTTTCGTAACAGGATGCTGCTTCTGATTTATTATTCAGTTTTTTAAGATAAACTGCTGCCGCTTCATTGTAGAAGCCTCCATTTTCCAGTGTTTTTGCGCCCCTGAAATTATCCTGAAGAAGATTCATATATACTTTTGCTGCCTTTTTATAATCTTTTTCAGCGATATATTTTTCGGCAAGTTCTTCGTATTTATTTCTGATTCTATCAAATAAGGAAGTTTCCAGGTAAAAATTTCCACCTCCGGAACCTCTCCGCCCAGAGTTTTTCCGGTTCTGTTCTTTATCTTTTAAAGCAGTAATCACAATCATGATTATAAAAGCTACGACAAGAAAAATCACCAGCGTTCCCACCACGCTCCAAAAGCTTTCGTGAAATAACTGTGCTGCGATGCCAATGATCTTAAACACCGCCAGGATCATAAATGCAATCAGGAATTTATCAATAAATTTCTGCTTATTCATCATCTTCAGGGTTTAAAATGGTTTTATCTTCATTGAACAGGCGGTAAAGAAGAAGGATGACACAGATCACCAGGATCCACACAAACCAGTTGTACCCAAACATCTTTATCAAAGGATAAAATAGATAAACCAGCATGGAAACAAGGACTGCCGACAGAATGAGCTTTACCCATAAAGGCACATTATCTCCGCCAAGGTTCAGGGATTTCCTTTTGAAGATGAAAGAATAGATCCCCACTGCTCCAAACATAAAAATTACAAGATACAGAATATCTGAAATGGAGGTTTTATTTTCTGACGCATTGGTACTTTTCTCCAAAGTTCCTATTTGGGAATCTTTAACCGGAGACGGGGGAAGTTCCGTTATATCAAGCGTTCCATAAAGCTTTCCGAGAGAATCCGCTACGAGTGCCTGTTTTTTCTTTAAAACAAATTTTACAACTTCGCCATTGACCGGTTTTCCCTTGCTGTACTGTTTGAGGGAATCTGAAATGCGGCGCTTCATAGCTGCTTCCTGTTGAACAAGATGTTTCGTTATTTTTTTTGAATACACAATTTTCAGGGAATCTCTGCTGTTCTGTTCTCTGGCATTGAGCTTTTCGATATCATTTCCGACCTCGCCAAGGTTTCTGCCACCTGATTTTTTATACTGTTCCCTTTCGTTTTTATCTTTTGACATGGCAGCACCTGCAGCAACATATTCACTGGAAAGTTTCTTTCTTGCCTTTCCGTAAATAGAGTCAATTTTCATATCAATATCCGTCACTCCGGACTGATAAGCGATCATATCTGCCTGTGCTTTTTCAGTGCCGTTCATAATTTTGCCGGATGAAACGAGAAAATCCTCTTTCACGGTTCTGTCTTTATCTGAAGGCATAAAAATTCTGAAGATTATAGCCATTACGACAACGCCCCAGAATATCCAGCGGAAATTCCGGCTTCCTGTTGTTTCTTTTTTGTCTCCAGAACTTCCAAACAGAGCACTCAGCCAGCTGTCTCCGAAAGTGAATTTTCCAAAGCCGTCACCACGGGAAGTCCCCATAATATCTAAAGGCACACCCAGTTCTACCGCTCGGTCAGGATACTTTTCTATATATTTTAAATATTTTTCAATTTCTTTTTTATTTCCTGCCATCACTTTTTTGAGATCAAAAGGCAGGTTTTTCATCCACTCTTCTTCATTTCTCGGCTGCTGAAGGGTTGCCAGAACTTTTTCATCATCCATCTCAACGGCAAAGCTTTCGATATATTGAGGGGTTTTCACACCATTGGATGGTTTTCTGACCCTGCCTTCTGCTATTTCGGGTTCCTTTAGTACTAAAATCCAGTCAATTTCTTCTGAAAGCTTCACAAAACCAAAATCAGGATGCATAATAACAAACCGTGAACCGACAGAATGCCAGTCTTCAGGATTGATCCTGGGATAGAATATGGTATTTTCAGGAATAAAAAGCCTGTCGTCTACACACTGGAAATAAGCATTCTTACCGATTTCCTGCGGAGCTTCATCAGAAAATATAAGCAGGCATCCGTACAAGACATTGGGCTGATTTGCCGGAACAGCATAGGTTTTTACTTTATTGAGATCTATCCCCAATGCTTCCATTTCATAAAGCCATACGCGTGGCGACGGGTCTTTGATCAAAAGTCCTTTTTTAGGATAGCTATTTTTCGGAAAAGGTTTTATTCTAAGCTCCATAATCTAGGATCTGATCAATAAACGCTGTTAAATATTGAGAATACATTTCTTCCATAGTCTTCACTTTCAGCAGGGTTTGTTTCGGAAGGTAATATTCCGAGCCTCCATACTCTGTGTTGGTTGCCAAGGCCAAAAATCCATACTCTGTGGAAGGAATATAAAATGTAGGAATACCGGTATTGCTGCTCTTAAGAGTAAGCATTCCGCGGGAATCCGTAATGATTTCGCTGCCATCCTGAAAGGTAAATTTATTTTTATTCTGCTCTGCGAGGATCTTTACTGTAAACCTGTTTTTATAAAGGTTCAGTGAATTGTCATACAGCCTGCACAGTTCATTTCCTGAGATGACGAGATTATTATTCTCATTGATTCCTATTTTATTGAAGTTACTGATTATTTTCATACCGCTGTAATTCAGCTTGGCAACTTCTGCTTCCGCTTTTGCCATATTCTTATCTATTTCGGTATCATCATTAAAGATGGATTCTACAGAAACATTTCCTTCTAAATTGATTTTATAGCGGGAAGAGTTCATAGGCTGATGAAGGTAAAAGTTTCTTCCAAAATAGATCAGATGGTATGATTTGGGGATATTGAGTCCGGTAACATTCTGTTCGGAATATTCTTTTGTATTCAGATTCAGTTTAGAAATGAGCTTTTTATCCGGCTGATACTGACATAAAATAAAATGCTGCTGTTTGTTTTTAGCGAGAGCAAACTGTCCTCTTGGTTTCACAGAAATATCTTCTATTAAAACTTCGCATCCATGATATGTTTTGTAGTAATCATAAGAATTCCGGTCGTAATAATTATCAGAAAGGTAAGTTTTCAACAGCTGTTTTTTTGAACTCAAAATATAAAATTCACCTTCATAAAGAAACTGAGCAATTTTATTGGATGGAGTCGGAAACAGGATCGGATAATTCTGTGGCAGATCTGTTTTTTTCCCGTTAATATTATGAACCTTTTGTTTTCGCTGTGGCGGGTTGGCCCATAATTCCTGCAAGGGAAGCTTTATTTTCTGAATATGCTTTCGCGCTCCTTTATGATGTTTATAAAAGTTCAGTTCCCCGTCTGAAGCGGTTGTGATCAGGAATTTTAGTCTGTCTCTGTTTTCGTGGATTACTTTCCTGGTCTTTTCATCAGCAAGGTTTTCCTGGTGGGTAATGAAGAAAACTTCGAGATCTTTTTCGGTATGTTCTTCATTGAAAAATTTCCCAAGTGCTTCTGAAACATCCAAAACCGGGCTGACCAGGTTCAGGGTTTCAATAACATCTTCCGGTTTGTCAAGAGAGACGGGTACACCAGCCTGTCCTAGGGCAAAAACTTTACACTCCGAATGGGCCTTCGGATGTCTGATCACTGCAATAGCCGACGCAAAAGCCAATACTTTAGGGGTTCCCCAGTTTTTCAGGGAAGTATCAATTAAAATAATACGTTCAAAAATATTTTCTTCCGGCGGGATTTCTCTCTGGATATACAGAGCTTCGTTATTGGCCACGCGGTTCATGAAAACCTCATCATCATTGGCAAATTCAGACAGCAGCATTCTGTGGAGGTCTCCTTTATTGGACATATCTGAAATCCCTCCGATGGGCTGTTCTCCGGGAGAAAGGTGTCGCATAGGAATTCTCAGACCGCTCCAGATTCTTTTGATCAGGCTTCCTACCTGAAACGTTTTGGGCTCTTCAATTAACTGCTGAACAAAATCTTTATCGGTTTCTACAGTTGTTTCTTCTTCTACGACTTCGTTATCCAACTCCAGTTCATCCAAGTGATCCCGCATAGCATCAACAATAGACTGGGCTGTCGGAAATTTTTCATTCAGGAGATTGAGTGTACTCAAGTCCCTGTTAATGGCTGAAGGACCGGCATATTTTTTTTCAGCACTTGCGGTCAGCATATGAGGTCTTCTATAGTAATGCGTCAGGATCATTTCTGCCTTTCCGGGAGCTGTCCTGTTGTGGGAATCCTGGAAGAGTGTCTGAAGCAGTACAATTCTGTTCTGGCCCTGTTTATAGATTTTATTTAATGATTTCAGCTTTTCAAGGAACGCAATGCTCTTTTCTGCTGTAAAATCAAAATTTCCGATGCTATGAAAATTGGCGGTATGTTTCAAAGGGCCCGCAAAATCGGTATAACCATCCTGCATTGCATATAAAACCATCAGCAATGCTCCAAACGGAGGCCATCCCTGTGGCTGAAGTTCTTTGAGGATCTCCATGACATAAGGTCTGTAGGCTATAGCCCCAACACCGGGAATAGAGATGAGGTTATAATCATGGTATCCGGAATCTCCGGCGACATCCTCGTCGGTTTCCCACTCCCAAAAGTAGTTTTCGTATGACTGGAAATATTCGGTTAAATCCATTCTTTCGTTTTTTCAGTAAGACGGAATGAACTTACGGACAATGGCCGAAAATCTCCCTTTTTAATGGAAAGATAAGTGCCGTCTTCGTTCCACAGTAACCATTTGTCTGACTCTTTGTTATATTGCTGCTGTAAAAGGGAACTCAAATTTTTAAATTCAAAGTCAAAGCCTGCGGGTAAAAGGTGCCCGTCTTTGGTCCAGTATGTCTTTCCGGGCAGGCTCAGCAGTGGCGTTCCAAGGAACAATGCTTTATCACTAATAACTGTCCATTCAAGTTTTTCCAGCTTAAATTTCGGCTGTACCGGAATACTTTCTTTTATGTCTTCAATTATACTTAATAATGCCACGACAGCATGTTCTTCATTCCCTAGCTTTAATCTCACCTCAACTTTTTCGCTGATTCCGAAATAATTATGGTTCGAAGCCGGAAAAGTAAGGTGTAAAGCTTTATCTATCGGTGACCAAAGTAGGGCCGTTCTCATTTTCTTACTTGGTACCAGTGCCTCTTTTTTGAATAAAAGTCCTTCCCGTAATTCGTATAGCATAAAACCAGGCAGCTGCTGGATCTCTGCGGATATGACCTGTTCCTCAGTGAAACCTTTCAGCCAAACTGTTGCGTCGTCTACTGCAATCTGTACATTTTTCCAGTCCCGGATAGCACCCAGAAAATCTTCATCAGCCCGGGGAAGTTCTGCCCAGAATTCTTTTACACACTTTGAAGGATCTTCTGCCATAAGCTTTCAATTTCTTGCTGGATATATTGCTTCTGCTCCGGATTTCTGATCCAGTCGCAACGGGTCTGCAGGTATCTCAATTTATCTTTGATTATGTTCTGTTCTTCAAAACTCAACGTTCCGCTGTTCCATTTTTCCACGAGAATTTTTACGTCCTTCATCACTTCCTCCGGATTCGGAGTTTTGTTCTGCATTGCCTGTGGATGGGATTTCGGGTTATCGTCTTTTTCAATGGTTCTGTTGATGATGCCTTCCAGAATTTCTATCTGCTCTTCTGTGTCCCAGATATGCTTCAGTACCCAAAGGTCGGAAAGCACAGCTTCATTTCTTCCGCAAATAAGGGCGCTTGCTGCGATCAGATTCTGAAGTTTTACGGCTCTACGGTCGGAAATGGTAATTCCTGTATTTCTCAGATTGATAATTGTATTTAAATAGACTTCGTAAATAGGCCTCAGATCCATGGTTTTGCACAGGTTCTGAAGTTCCCTGATCTCATCTGCATGAATTTCAGGAATATTGGTTTCCGTTTGGTTTTCCAGCTTTCTTCCGGCCAGAAGTACCTGCTGAAGCAGTTCAGGATTTACGTAATCGACATTAATTCTAACCAGAAAACGGTCAAATAATGCGTTCAGGGATTCATCTTCCGGAAGTACATTACTGGCACCAACGAACATGAGGGCCGGGAGATGTTTTGTTTCTTTTCCTCTTTTGAAGATTTTTTCATTCAAAGCGGTCAGCAGTGAATTCAGGATTGCAGAGTTGGCATTGAATATCTCATCGAGGAAGACCAATGAAGCTTCGGGCATCATGCCTTCGGTGTTGGTGAGAAGTTCCCCTTCCTTTAATTTACGGATGTCAAAAGGACCGAAAATTTCGTTCGGCTCTGTAAATCTGGTAAGTAAATATTCAAAGTTTTTTCCATCCTTTACTGTTTTTGACAGTGTTCTTACGATGGCCGATTTTGCAGTCCCGGGAGGTCCATACAAAAAGGCGTTTTCTTTAGCCAAAAGGCATATTCCAAGCAAGTCTACGACATCGTTTTTTCCTACGAAAGTATCTTTTACGTAGTTGAGGACGGTATTCAGTTTTGTAATATTTTGTATCATTAATTTTCTTCGGTTATTATTTTTAATTCTCGCCAGAATATCTCTTTATACAGCCCGAATTCTGCTATAAGCAGTTGATTAATATAGGGGATTTCAGCCAATTCATAGGCTTTTTTTTCTATGATTCTTTCGAGGTATAATTTCCGGTATGTTTTGTCTTTAAGTTCTTTTTCCCAGTTTACTTTTTCCAAATTAAGGTTATATCCTATCCCGGAATAATGAAACTCGGTAAGAATATCTTCCAGAATCTTCACCAACGGATCGTGAGGATCAACAGTATGCAGCAAAGATGTTATCTGGGGAAGAAATCTTAATGACAGATCAGCAGATAAAACAAAGGAAGTATCGGGTGTTATTTTCAGCTTTGGGATCAGCTTATCCAGATTGTTTGCTGTGTTTTCACGGATAAGATAGAGCTGTGCACTGTAATAAAGGATTTTCGCTGCCCAAACTGCAGCTTCTTTATGGCAATGGATTTCTGTAGATAAAAATTCCAGTCTTTCTTTTTCAAATTCTGCTTCAAAATAATCACCGGCTTCCTGTTCTTCTTTTTTTGAGATCTCATGCAAATTTGAAAAAACGGTAATACAGCCGCTTTTCCGAAGCAGAAAAATAGTGTCTAAAAATGGTGATCTGGTTTCCATCATCTAACAAAAATAAAACTATTTTGCAGAGAATAAAATTTTTTAGGTGAGTGATTGGCAGCTAAATAATCTTTACGATAAATAATTCACAAAATGCCTATTAATTATGACTTAGATATTTGATGTTGTATTTTTACTCTCACAGATTTAGCAGATGGCGTTGATATTTGCTCCTGTGAAAACCTATTTTACAAATCAATCTGTTATTTCGATAATATTGTTTTCGGGATCCAGAATAACACTTTCATAATAGCCGTCGCCTGTTGTACGCGGTTCTCCGGCTATGGCGTAGCCGTCTTTTCTTAAAATTTCTGTCAGCTCATCTACTTTTTCTTTGCTGCCTGTCGAAAATGCCAAGTGAATCATTCCATATTGCTGAGCGTCGTAAGAATTTCCGCTTTCCTGGATATCCGGTCTGCTCATAATCTCAAGACGGCATCCATTGTCAAAGCTTAAAAAATAAGACTGAAACTGTTTTACAGAATTGTGGTATTTTTCATTGGAAACAGCTCCAAAATATTTTTGATAGAATTCTCTGATCTTTTCCAGATCTTTTACCCAAAAAGCAACATGCTCAATTTTCATTATGATTATCTTTTACTTTGCTAAAGTAAGGAGGAGATTCTTCAAATACTTCTTCTGTGTTATTCTTTTTTGAAACTGTATTGGCAATACTAAGCTTATTTTCTCCCACAGATTTCACAATGATTCAATCTAAAAGTTGTTATCTTTGTCGCTTCAAAATAACATTATGAGTATTCACATCAGTGCAAAAAAAGGAGAAATTGCCAAAGTAGTATTGCAGCCGGGAGATCCGCTTCGTGCACAATATATTGCTGAAAATTATTTGGAAAACGCTAAACTGGTCAGCAAAACAAGAGGAATCTTTTATTATACCGGCCTTTATAAAGGTAAGGAAATTACTGTAGGCGCCAGCGGAATGGGCTTTCCGAGCATCGGGATCTATTCTTTTGAATTATTTACAGAGTATGAAGTAGATACCATCATCAGGATCGGAACTTGCGGAGCTTATACAACAGATCTTAAGCTTTTTGATATTTTAAATATTGAAAATGCAGCGAGTGAAAGTACGTATGCAAAGTATGCATGGGAAATTGAAGATGAGATTCTTCCTCACCAGGGAAATATCTTTGGGACGATCAATGAAACTGCTCAGGAGCTTTCTTTAGCCACTAAAGCCATCAATGTACACAGCAGTGATATTTTCTACAGAAAAGACCCGAATGTACCTGCTATCGCTACAAAATACAACTGTCCGGCAGTAGAAATGGAAGCTTTCGGATTATTCGCAAATGCACAACATTTAGGAAAAAATGCAGCGACGATCCTTACGGTAACCGATATTATTCCTACCCACGAAAAAATTTCTGCTGATGAAAGAGAAAGAGCCCTTAAACCAATGATGGAACTGGCTTTGGAATCGGCGATAAAAAGTCTTTAATAGAAAAACTAAGTTGCAAGTTTGCAATTTGACCATAAAAAAGAGCTTTACCTGATGAGTAGAGCTCTTTTTTATAGTTTGAAAAATTTTCTGGTGATTTTCTTCCAGTAGGTAATCTTTTTATGCAGGACAATTTATACTTCATTCATTGATAAATACTTCCAGAAAACCGATCATGTGTTTCCCACCGTGACTCCAGCGAATCCCGTGACCTTCTTTTTCTCTGGCTTCAAAAACAAGCTCATGCTTGTAATGATAGAAAACGTTCCACCAGGTTCTGTTGTCCAGAATATAGCTGATCTTCTCCATAACTTTTTCCTGTTTCTGCAGGTTATTTCCCTTAATTTCGCCCCAAAATTCATCCTCCATTCTTCCGATATGCTTTTCCCAGGCTCTCTGCGCAATGGTAATTTCACTGTTAAAAGGTTTCCGGCAGGCTTCAAGCAAAATATCCTTCAAAGGCGGAACAGCATTTTCGTCACGAATGCTGGCAGAAGTCAGGCGCTGTCCTAAAATATTCAGCCAGTGTTCTAAGGGAATTAGTTCAAGATGAGCTGCTTTTACCTCATCAGTATCATTGCTTTGAAATATATCGATAAAAAGATTAAAACTTTCTTTTCTGTCTGTTTTAATTTCTTCGTTAAAATATGGCAGCTCCCATTCCATGCTGTTGTTCTGAAATTTCAGGATATTATTTTCCATGGTTTGCAGGTGCTCTCCGGCAAGAACAGCCCGATATTTTTCTTTCCATGAATCGGAAATCAGTGGAATATAGGGTTTAAACATATTCATTTACAGACAATTTTAAAAGATTGACATCCAGATTTTCTTCTATGATCAAATATCCGATAAGATTGAACCATTCCCCACAGTTATCCAGTATCCATGCATCTGAAGATGCTGCTATCCGTGAGTTTTCTGTTAAAAATTTATCCGGGCTGTACTCCAATCCGGCTTCCCAGTTGAGGCTGTTTTCCTGAGCAAAATCAAGAATAACTTGCTTGATTCTTCCGCTGTTGGAAACCGGTTGATCAAAAATCCAAACTAGCTTTTCAAGGCCGGCTTTGTGGAAAAATTCTGCAACAAGTTCCACTGCTCTTTGAGTCTGGTTTACTCGCTTATAAGTTCCGTAAACTCCTGAAAGATCACGTACACATCCGTCTAATCCCTCAAAGACATAGGCTCCCGAAAGCAGGCTTTCCAATAAAATCAATATGTTGAAGCCATCCAAGTAAACGACTTTATCCTTCAGGGCCGATATTTCCAGCTGTCTGATTTTTCTATTCGTAATTTGCTCTTGCGATGCAGAAGCCCCACGTAGGGCCTGGATCTGACGTGTTTTCAGTTTATACCGATTTCCTACGAGTTCGGAGGAAGCTCTTTCAGGATAGTCACGGCTCAATAAATACAGCATGTCCTGAACTGCCATTTTCAGCTTATCAACCTGCTTTTCTGAACCGAACAGCAAATCATCGGCTGTATTTTTTCCACGGTTTCTGTTATTCATCCTCAAAAATAGTTTTTTTAGGCGGATATAATTAAGGCCGTCTACCTTTATCATTATATTTTCTATTGATTTACCAACATCTTGAATGTGGGGTTATACATTTTACAACAAAAGAGATATTTCGTACAACATTTTGATTTTCATAAGAGATATGTTTGCACTGAATAAAAATATCAATTATGAATATATTGAAAAAATTATGTTATCTGTTTACAACGGTCTTTATGTCTGCTGCATTTGTATCCTGTTCTGATGATGATATGACTGCGGAACAGCTCACTCCTTCACAAGTTCTTTCTTCTACTCCGTGGGAAACTACAGCAGCCAAAGATAAAAACGGAAATTCTGTAGCTTTGACAGATGCAAATGTAGCAGGCTTCGTAGGTTTTGCTTATTTTAAAGCTGATGGAAATTTTGCCATCTACAGCCTCAGCGATATCTTAAGATCCAGAGGAACATGGTCTGTGGATCCAGAGGGAAAAACCAGGGCTATTACAGCGCTTAATCCTGACGGAACTTCGATTTTTAGCCGTACTGTAGATATTCTTGTATTGAACAGCAATGAATTCACCTACAGAATTCATACAAACCCAAATGATCCTTCTGTTTATTATGATATCATCCATACAAAAACAGCCCATTCCGAACCAGCGAACGGACAGCTTGCTCTGGCTTCTACCCCTTGGGAAACTACAGGTGCAAAGGACAAGAACGGAAGTCCGGTAGCTTTAACGGATGCAAGTGTAGCAGGTTTTGTGGGCTTTTCTTATTTTAAAGCAAACGGCACCTTTACGATTTACGGATTGAATAATATTCTGAGATCTCAGGGAACATGGTCTATTTCTCCGGACGGAAAGAAAAGAACGATCACAGCCCTGGATGCAAATGGAAATGTGCTTTTTACCCGGATTGTTGATATTCTTGTTCTAAACAACACGGAATTCACCTACAGAATTGCTCCTGATGCTGGTAATCCTTCTGTTTATTATGATATTATCCACACAAAAGTGGATCACCTGGAACCATAAATGTTTTTAAATTAGTGGTTGATCATGAATGTAAAACCCCGGCCCGAATTCGGGCCGGGGTTTCTTTTTAACATACCTATGATCGTTTGATTCAATAAAATCATTGGAGCAGAATTTCAATTGCTTGATTTTACATAAACTCTTCCCACCATTTTTTCCAGGTTATTTCTCCCAGCTGATCGAGATCTACTTTTTCTCCAATCATAGGAAGTGTAACAGGAATACTTTTTTCTTCTGCATATTTTGAAACGAGTTCCAATGGCTCAAACCAGGGATGCTGGGCTAATTTAAATTTAGAATTATGGACAGGAATAAAGTTTTTAGCTTTCAACTCCTGCACTTCTTTGATGATCTGTTCAGGAAGACTGTGAATGTAAGGCCATTTTTCATTGTACTGACCACATTCCATTACCGCAAGATCAAACGGTCCGTACTTCTCCCCGATCTCTTTAAAGTGATCTCCGTAACCGCTGTCACCGCCTAAGAACAATTTTTTAGATGGAGTCTGTAATACAAAGGAAGTCCACAGGGAGATATTCCGTGTCAGGAGTCTTCCTGAGAAATGTCTCGCAGGGGTCAGTGTAATTATGAAACCATCTGCTAAATGAATGCTGTCCCACCAGTTTTTCTCAATAATTTTCTCGGTATCCCAGCCCCAGTACTCGAAATGCTGCCCTGTCCCCAGTCCGCATATAACCTGACCTACTTTGTCTTTGAGAGCCTTAACAGTGGAATAATCCAGGTGATCCCAATGATCATGAGAGATCAGAAGGAAGTCTATGTCCGGTATATCTTCCGGCTTGTAATGATCTGATCCGGAAAAGGCCTTTATGGAACCCGGCATTGGTGAAGCGTTGCCACTGAAGACAGGATCTACAAGGAATTTTTTGCCATCGATCTGGATAAAGTAAGAGCTGTGTCCGAACCATACAAGAACATTTTCTTCAGGCTTAAGGTTTTTCAGATCTGTGATCACAAAGGGAATGGATGATTTAGGACTTGTATTCTCTACTTTGCATAGTACCTGCAGGAGCAATTTGGTCATGCTTTCTCCTTCCAATAACGCAGGTGTGGGAAGTATATTCTGAAATTTTCCGTTGGTATAGTTAGTCAGCGTACTGAAATAGGTCTTTCTTTTTTCGTTGGGAAACTGTCCCATTTGCTTCTTTAAATTCATGCTATTATTTTTGGTGCTCTGAATCCTGGTCATTGAGATTTAATCAGATGAATAAATATAAGAATAGATTTCTTATTATATGAATCAACGAATAAAGGGAGTATTTTACTTTATATGGCACAATCTTCTTTTACACAAGCTCTCCTAACTTTAAAGTATAATTTTCATAAAAACTTAATCATATGTGAATTTTTTATTTATTTTTCAGATGTGATGTAACAAACCTCCTGTAATAACTGTCTTATTGGTGAAATATCACTTTGAATGAAAATAATTATATCTTCCGCTGCATTATTAATAGGTTCTTTAACATTTGCGCAAGTAAAAAATGATACCATCAAAGAGAAGGAAAATCAGATTGAAGGCGTTACGTTAACGGCAAGAAAACCGACTGTAGAATCTAAGGTGGACAGAACGGTGTTTAATGTGTCCAACAGCTCTATCCTTGCAGGAAATACAACCTGGGATGTCCTTAGAATGACACCGTTGGTGAGTATTGATAATAATGATGCTATAAAAGCGGAAGGTGAATCGGTGACGGTTTATATCAACGACAGAAAATCTGTTTTTACAGGGAAAGAACTAAAGGAATACCTGAAAACCATTCCTGCGGATAACCTGATGAAAATCGAGGTGATTACAAGTCCGTCATCCCGTTATGAAACAGCCGGATCGGTCATCAATATCGTGCTTAAAAAGAGAGATGATGAAGGAATGAAAGGCAGTATAACCTTCAATAACAGACAGAATACTAAAAACTCTCAGTATACGAATCTTAATCTTAATTATCATAAGAAAAATTTCACACAAACCTTTGTCGGAAGCTACAGCGACAATACATGGGCACAGAAAAGCCTCTACATTAACTCGCTGTATAAGGATAATGACGTTACCCAAACCAACAATGAAAGTATAAGCAGAAATAAAAGTCCTTCTATTTCCTCAACATCGGAATATGAACTGAATGATAAAAATAATATAGGACTTATCCTTGAATATTATCAGAGCAAAAGTTCCACAACGTCAGATTCTGACTTCATCAGATCGAAAAATGATGTGCTGTTTGATTCTTATCATCAGGATCAGGATGCTACAGGACGATACCGCACACTGGGAACGAATGTTTTTTATAAATATTATGATAAAGAGAAAAACAGGATATTGGATGTCAATTTAGGTTCCAATTACAATTCTCAGGAAAATACAAATGAGTTTTTAAAAACATCCAACATAACACCAACAGTAAGCCTGCTAGGCTTGAATTCTCATGAACAGACCCGAAACTATTATCTGAAAGTAGATTATACCCAACCGCTCGGAAAGGGCGGAAACTTTGAAGTAGGTGGAAAAATGGATTTCAACAACAATGTGATCCCGAATAATCTGTCCGGGAACAATGCCGAAAATCTCCGTCCGAACGATGTTTTTCACTATGAGGATAATATCAATTCCCTGTATGTGAACTACAGCAAAACCTTCTTTGAAAAGCTGGAAACAAGAGTGGGAGTCCGTTATGAACATATCGATTATAAAATGAGACAGGATGTAGCCGGTACGGAAAGAAAAGATTCTTACAGTACTTTACTTCCCAATCTATTGGTAAAATATTCTTTTTCGGATAAATACGATCTGAGTCTTACTTATAACCGTAATCTCTGGCGTCCATGGTATTCGGAATTTAATCCTTTTCTTGTTCCTACCAATGACGGAACGTACTCTCGCGGAAACATGGACCTGGAACCTAACCCCAGCCACAGGCTCTATATGAAATTCGGGATTCTGAAAAAATATTTTCTTTCAGCAAGATATATGTATACTGACAGGGATTACTGGACATCCATTGCGGAGGAAAATGGCAGAACGGTTAGCCTACCTGCCAATTTCAACGGAAAGGTGCAGAAATATTATCTGTTTGCGAATACCAACCAGACTTTCCTGAAAAATAAAATGAACGTGAATGTAGGAGTTGGATGGTATTATATCGACAATCATGATTTCAACGAGGTTAATGACCTTAAGGGTAAAAATTACATAAGCTATCTGGGTGCTTCAGCTAATCTGTCGTACACCAACCTGTTTAACAAAAATATTAACTTAAGTGCATGGGCAGAGCTTTCCAACCAGAACAACGGAAACTCATATGCGAATAAAACAAATATTTTCCACAATATCTCTGCGACCAAAATATTCCCTAAAACACAGATGGAGATAAGTCTTCAGCTGATGAATATTTTCAGCAGACCCAATTTTGATTCCACCAGCTTCAGCCAGGTCGGAACTACCAGAAGTTCTACAAGATCCGACTGGTATGGGTTTTCACTTACTTTTGTGAAACGTTTTGGAAATCAGAAGGTGAAAGGAAATACCAAGACGGATGTGGAGAAAAGCAGCGGTGGAGGTAAATAGGCAAGAAAATCAGTGCTGACAGTCTGTTTGCAACAGATAAAATAACAAGAATAACAGCTAAAAAAGACACTTGCATTGATGTAAGTGTCTTTTATTATGCATGAAGAATAACCCTTAATTCAGGATTTCATTCATCTGTGTTAAAATAATAGGTTTTCCATCCGTCACTACAATGGTATGTTCGTGCTGTGCCATATAACCGCCTTTGTTCCCTACCATAGTCCAGCCGTCATTGAGCTCTAGAGCTAGGTTTGAAGATGTTGAAATAAATGTTTCGATGGCCACCACAGAATTCTTTTTGAACCGTCTGGAATCGAAACGGTTTTTATAATTAAACAGCTCATCAGGTTGCTCATGTAAGCTTCTCCCAACCCCGTGCCCGGCAAGATTCTTAATAACTTTAAAACCTCTTTTTTGGCTTCAGTTTCCATGAGAAATCCAATATCAGCTATTTTCACACCTCCTTTTATAGAATTGATGGCTTTTTGTAAAATATCTTTGGAAGCATTTACCAGTTTTTGGTGGGAATTAATATCTTTTCCAATAACAAAAGAACCTCCGTTATCTGACCAATATCCGTTAAGTTCTGCTGAAACATCAATATTAATCAGATCGCCTTCCTTCAAAATCCGTTGATCAGTTGGAATTCCGTGGCAAAATTCATTATCCACACTGATACAGGTCCAGCCCGGAAAACCATACGTTAAATAAGGAGCTGATTTTGCACCAAAGTCTGAAAGGATCTTCGCCCCGTACTCATCAATTTCTTTTGTCGTCATACCGGGTTGGGCATAATCAATCATCTCTTTTAAGGTATAGGCTACAGCTTCACTCACTTTCTGCATTCCTGCCAATTCATGTTCATTCGTTATTGACATTGTTATTTCTTTTGGTTATACGTGGAAAATATTTTTCAGGAGTTCAATACCCTTTGAAAACGACAAAGTTAAGGATTTGAAATATTATTTACCACGCGTATAAGTTCATAATTTCCACCACAGAGCCAAAACAAATATTCATATATAAAAACCTATTGAGATTGAAACTAATAAAAAAAACCGTCTCACCTTTGATGGTGAGACGGCTTCCTGTAAAAATATCAACCAATATATTTTAGTTAATAGGCATAAAAAGGGATACCTTCTGATACATAATTAATTGGAGTTCCGGGATAAGTAGAATAATAATGATCTCTTTCACTTCCACTATAGAATTGATAAATAGGTTTTTTTGAACTATCCATTGTTGCATAAAATGCAATTCCTTCATAGGCATAGTGGATAGGCGTTCCAGAATGAGTAGAATAATAGTGATCTCTTTCACTTCCACTGTAAAACTGATAAACAGGAACAGTATTCGGAGCTTTATAGCTATATGCTTTAAACTGCTCGCCTTCAGCCTGATAATTATAAGGTGTTCCAGGAGAAGTTGCGAGGTAATGATCTCTGTCGCCAGGACTATAAAAACCGTAGACCGGAACAGGAATATAATCTAAGAAAACTTTATTATCAATCAGATATTGATTAACATATGCCTGAAGCTGAGCTTTTTTAACCGGGTCTTTCACCAAGTCATAAATAAATACCAGCCCATTGTTTCCAAAATCTACCAAAACAGCATTATTTACAGTAGAACTGTTTTGCCAGTTGGCAATATTGATTTTAGGATTGGATTGGTCCAGGTTCAATTCACCGATCAGGCCTTTTGAAGGATCTCCTCCTCTTGTTCTATACGATAATTTCCTGGAGAAGTTTTTGTGTGATTCCGCTGTATTTACATCATTCTCTACGTTGACATCAAAGATACCTTTCATCCCAACTTTAACACCGATTCTGGCTGCACGTTCACGGGATTCATTAGTTGTTTCAGATTGGAATATAACATCCATTTTAGCACCCGTATAAATGTCTACCGTTACGTGTGTACCATAATCCTGGACAATTTGCTGAGGTGTTTTTGTCTGTAAATCCTGCGTAAATTCAGGAGTCAGGTAGTCTCCCAACATATCTGTTGTTGCATTGAATCTCAATCTTCTTTGTTTGATTAAAAGATTGTAACTTCCATAAATATATTTTGCATCAAACTTATTGGTGTTAGTCACTGCAGAATTAAAGCCTACCGAAAGTGTTTTCTTAAATAATGGGATACCAGCCGTTACATCTACTTTGGTCGACACCATTTTAGAATAGGATTCAGCATTTTCACCATACTCTTCAACATAATCTTGTGAAAGTGTATTTTCAGCAACCAATCTGGGACCTTGCTCAGCTTTGAATCTGTCAATATCAATTACTTTAAAACCTGCTGCACTCGCATTTGCATATTCACCCGCGGCATTATAACCGTGTCCCAGAACATCATATTGCCCATCACCTGCAAATTTTCCGGCGGCTATACGACTCTCTTTTCCAGGATTCTCAGATATCACTTCAGTATTCAACTCTTCCGAAGAACATGAAGCCATGAAAAGCAACAGCAATGTGCTGAAGCAAAGTAAAATTTGTTTTTTCATAGTTATTAAAATTTTCAACAAAAGTAATATTCAACACATGGTGAAAAAAGTAAAACAATATGATATATATCACTAATTAGGGATTTTAAAAAGCTCATGAAAGGCCATTGTAAATGATAAATAGAAACAGCTTAATTAATCGGTAACATATATATCTTCAACATTTACTGTCTGTTTAAATTTTAGGCATGCTCTAAATGTTTTTAAAAATTTGATATATATTTATCTAAAATTTACACATGTTAGAAAATTTCGAATTCTATCTTTTTTTGGTTCTGCTCATCACCATGCTTATTATGCTGGCGAAAAAAATTAAGGTCGCCTATCCTGTCTTGCTTGTGTTGGCGGGGCTTTTAATAAGTTTTATTCCGGGCGTACCACCCATAAAAATAGAACCGGAATTAATATTTATCATTTTTTTACCGCCCTTATTGTATGAAGCAGCCTGGTCAACTTCATGGAAAGAACTTTGGCGATGGCGCAGAATTATTTTCAGTTTTGCTTTCGTAGTCGTGTTTTTCACCGCGTTATCGGTTGCCATTTTCGCTAATTATTTCATCCCGGGATTTTCTTTAGCTCTAGGCTTTTTATTGGGTGGAATTGTTTCTCCACCCGATGCAGTAAGTGCCGGTGCGATTTTAAAGTTTGTAAAAGTACCCAAAAGACTGGCTTCCATTCTAGAGGGCGAAAGTTTACTGAATGATGCTTCTTCTTTAATCATTTTTCGGTTTGCCATGATTGCTGCTGCAACCGGACAATTTGTATGGCATGAGGCAGCAGGAAGTTTTGTTTGGATGTGCATTGGCGGTGTAGGAATAGGACTTATCATCGCATATATTTTTCTGAAAATGCACAAGATTTTACCCACCGATTCAAACACTGATATTTTACTGACTTTTATTGCGCCCTTTTCGATGTATCTGGCAGCAGAACAGCTTCACGCCTCCGGAGTTCTGGCGGTGGTTAGTGGCGGCTTATTCCTCTCTTACCGCAGCCACGATTTTTTGAGCAGTGCCTCCAGAATACGCACTGTAACCGTTTGGGAAAGTTTTTGCTTTTTGCTAAATGGAATTGTTTTTATGCTTATTGGCTTAGATCTTCCCGAGATTGTTTCCGGTTTAGGTGACACCGATATTTACACAGCAATCGGTTATGGAGTTGCGGTTACTGCAGTTCTGGTTATTGTAAGAATTTTTGCCGGCTATGCAGCAGTGATTACAACCTTAATTATGAGAAATTTCATCACCGTTGCAGATGCACAATCTCCCGGCTGGAAAACGCCCATGATCATTGGCTGGACGGGAATGAGAGGCGTAGTCTCTCTGGCTGCTGCACTTTCAATTCCCATGACTTTAGATGACGGAACACCTTTCCCACAGAGAAATCTGATTCTTTTCATCACATTTGTCGTGATTCTTTTAACATTGCTTGTTCAGGGACTTACGCTTCCTTTTTTATTAAAAAAATTCCCACCTATAGACCGTGATTTTGTAAGAAGCGAAAAGGAAATCGATTACGAAATTCAGAACAGCCTTGCCCAAGTGGCCGTTGATAAAATTCGTAAAGATTATGCTCATAAAATAGAAAGCTTCCCGGCATTAAAAGATCAATTACAGAAATACGAAAAACAACTGAGCAGTTCCGAAATTATCATTAATTACACTGAGTACAGAAATATTTATATTGACATTCTTGAAACTCAAAGAATCTGGCTTATTAATAAAAACCGCGAAGAACTTTTGCTGGATGAAGAAATCATCAGAAAACATCTTCGCTTACTCGATCTTCAGGAGGAAAGATTGAATATGAAAAGTTAAATATTCCTCCATAGAAAAATAAAAACCGTAATACTCTAATAAAAGTATTACGGTTTTTTGTTGTGGTCCCACCTGGGCTCGAATATTTTTTATTTTTCCCTTTATTTATTGGGATTTCAAGCAATTATTTTTACAAAGGGGAAAGTATAGGGGAAATATTCCATTATTAATTAAATATTATTTTGAATTCATCATAATAACGGTTGTGGATTTAAAACGAATATTTAGTAATTAAAAATGTAGTCATTTTTTCAACTTCTTCCTATAAATAATTTTAGTTTGTATTAACTAAATTGTCCTACTTTAATAAAAACATTGATAGATGATTCATATCTTTGTTATTAGCAATTAATATGTACACTTTTTATGGATATAAAGGAAATTTTTGAAAATAAAATTAAAATTGAGGCAAAAGTTATGTCAATCGACAGCCTATTTTATAATCCTGACCGAGTTAAAAATACAGACTTCAGTCCATCGTACCAAAGGAACTATGTTTGGGATGATGAAAAAGCAACATATTTTATTGAAAGTATTTTACTTGGTACTGAAATTCCACCGCTTGTATATTTTAGAAATTCCGATAAAATAGAGGTTATCGACGGGAGACAGAGATATCAGACGATTTTAAGATATAAAAATAATACTCTGAAACTTAAAAAAGGTGGATTACAAAAACTAGGTAATTCAGGGGTTGCAAATATCTTTTTTAAGGATATTGATATGGAACTACAGGATCTTTTCCGTGATACAAAGTTAAGAATCATTGAATTTAGTTTTCATTCCAGAGAGGGAATAAATGATGATATTGAGGAAATTGTAAAAAAGGAAATTTTTAAAAGATATAATTCTGGGATTACACCTCTTAAACCTACCGAAATTAATAATGCGGTCTACTTTGATGATGATGTAAACTCATTTTTTAAAAGAAAATTGCAAGATGATGAAATTATTTATAGGAATATTTCCAATATATTTCATTTTGAGAAAAACAATATTGAGGTCATGTTAAAGCTAATAAGACAGCTTTTGGTACAACATGAAATTCCCATTAAATATTATTCAACAAAAAAACAAACAATTATATCAAAATTTTATGATGGATTGTTTGATAAAATTGATATTTCACAAATAGAACATATTTATGCTAGCTTCATAAGCAAAATTAATTTATTAACTCGAATAAAGGAAGAGTTTAATAAAGTTACAGATCAAACATATAACAGGCTAATATCGGAATCCCTATTTTGGGGGTTATCTATTCTAGAAAATGAAGAAGTTGAACATTCTAAGATTAATAATAACAATTTTATAAAAGACATTGTAAGATTCGTAATTAATAATATAGCAGTTTTTGATACTTATAGAAGTTCTTTTTCAAAAGAGCTATATAGTAGATATTCTTCTCTTGCATCATTTCTCGAAACACGTTTCAATTTAGATCTAAAAATTTATTTAGATTACTCCTTAGACTTTAAACAACGTAACAAAGATATTTCTCCAGAAAATGAGGAAAGAATAAGCTTTGATGAATTAAGAATTAATAAACCCGAACCATCTTCAATAGCAATTATGGATGTTTGTAGGCAAATGGAACGGCAAAAATTTCTTATCCGTCCACCGTATCAAAGAAATGAAGTTATAAATCAAAAAAAATCTTCATCAATAATTGAAAGTATTATTTTGGGTATAAAACTCCCTCCGATATTTGTTTACAAGAGAGAAGATGGCATTTCCGAGGTTTTAGATGGTCAACAAAGATTGTTAAGCATATTAGCTTTTATGGAAAAGACATATCTTGACGAGAATAATAAGATTAGGAAATCAAATAAAAATGGCTTTACTTTAAATCTAAAAAACCAAATCCTTAAAGACTTGCATGGAAAAAAGTTTCAAGCACTAAGTACAGAAAATCAAGAAAAAATTAAAAATTTTGATCTTTGGGTAATAGAAATTGATTATAAAAATAATAAAAACTTTGAACCAGTTGATTTATTTGTCAGACTAAACAATAAGCCTTACCCAATCAAAGATGACACATTTGAAATGTGGAACTCATATATATCAAGAGATATTATCAGTACTATAAAGTCTGTTCATCACAACCATTCACCGTGGTTTTATTTTAGAAAAAATAATTCCAGAATGGAAGATGAAAATATATACACAGCCTTAGCATATTTTCAATATTGCTGGAATAATAATATCGATTACACTTTAGATTTATTCAATAATTACTATCCTGATGAAATTGATATATACAAAGTTGGAAGTAAAATAAATTTTAGAGTAAAATCCAAGGTCGAAATCACACGAGTCCTAGAAAATATAGATGCCAAAGAAGATTTTATCAAGGCAATAAACTATTTAGAGTTTGATTTTATAAAAAAATTAAAAATACTATTAACTGATGACGATCAAAGTTCAAACTTAATTCTCAGTAAAAATCTTGATGAGATATTTATGATTGGAAATGCTAGAAGAACTCAACAAAGTTTCTATGCATTATGGTATTTTCTGTTTGATATACCTATACAAAATATCATCAACAACAAGGCGGATATACGTAATTATCTCAAAAACTTATTCGCAAATATGAGTAGTATTAAAGATAAATCTACTTTCGAAAAAAATGTGAAGAATTTTAAAAATAAATTTTATCAGGAAACTTATACAACAAACAAAATCACTGCATATCTGAAAGAAATTGCTCACATTAATTTGGGACTTATGCCTCAAAGAGATATTGATGATAACAAAAATCTTCACCCATCAATTAATTATAAATATTTATATAACCTTGACTTTAAAAACCTAAAAATTAATGAGGGAGATTTAAGTCAAATAAAAATAGATGAAGATTCGAGTTTAAGAAATATTTTTGATTCAAAATCAAAAATACTTTTATCAAGAATTTATAACTATACAGATCGTTTTAATGTTGCTCTGGTTAATGAAAAACTTGCATTTAGTAATCAAATAGTAGGTATTGTAGTTCATAGGGTTTCTATATTACAAGAATTTATTTTGGCACTACTAAGTAGTAAGTACTATTATTTTAGATATTTCAAAAACAAAATAAGTGGTACAAACTCAAATATTATTCAATTAACTATGTCAGATATTAATAATATTGAAATACCTATATTGAGCATAGATGAGCAAAAGCCCTTCAAATTAATAACTGATTATATAAAAAACAGTGAATTAAATTCTAAAATTAATTTATTTTATAGAAGAGTTTTAGATGCTATGGTTTATGAAATATTTTACAAAAACGAATTTGAGGGTTTAAATATAAACATCATAAAGTATATAACTGAACTTACAGATATTAGCAGCCTAGATTACATTGACATACAACAAAATATAATTGATTTTTATGAAAAATTAAGTAGTCCTCAGCATTTATTAGGTGCACATTTAATTCAAATAATGAATATTGCAAATCTTAATGATATTGAATCTAGTTTATAATTATGGAAAAAAGGATCACAAAAATTCATTTAAATAATTACAAAGGTTATTTTGGCGAATATGAACCAATTTCATTAAATAATGGTGAAAATGTATTAATATATGGAGAGAATGGTAGCGGAAAAAGCTCTCTATATAAAGCAATAAACCATTTCTTTCTAAGTTCAAGAGATAATTCAATTATATTTGCAAAAAATAAACATAAAGACGGAGAAGATGGAGAAATAAAAATTGAATTTTCTGATTACGACATTATAAATTCAAAAGTTATTGAATCGTCGGAAGTAAGTTACAATTTCACAAATAATACCTCAACCAATAGGATTCAATTTATTCAAGATGCTGCTTTAATAAAAGGCTTCCTTGATTATACTGATTTATTAAAAATATACTTTAATGACGATCCTAATCCTAACTTATTTGAATTAATTGTTTTAACAATTTTAGGAGATCATATACCAGTCAGTAGTGGAGGTAATTTTAAATTTAAGGAAAGATGGAATCAACTTCAGGATGATTTAAAATTGAATTGCTATACCCGAAATGATGCAATACATAAAACCGCGCTTAATCTTTTACCTACATTCGAAACACATCTTAAATCAACTCTCGATGACATTTTCGAAAAAACAAATTTATATCTACAAAAATATTTCATTGATTTTAATATTGAACTAGGCTACGATTTATTACCATTAAATTTCCATTATGAATATTATAAATCTGATTGGTATACCGATGCTGATCTAAAGTTAAAAGTTAAAAAAAATGGTTTGGATTATAATGACGGCTATAGTGATTATCTAAATGAAGCTAGACTTTCAGCGATAGCAATTTGCATGTATCTATCATCTTTAAGCATAACAAATAATAATTTTGATATTAAAATTTTATACTTAGATGATGTATTTATTGGTCTTGATTCAGGGAATAGAATTCCTATTTTGAAAATATTACAAGATGATTTTTCGCAATACCAAATTTTTATTTCAACTTATGATCGTCATTGGTTTGAACTAGCGAAGCGTCAATTTCAAATTTTCAGTGATAAATCTTGGAGCTATTTAGAAATTTTTGTTGGACATGATATTGACGCCAATGGAATTAAAATTAATAAACCTATTATAAATAAAGGAAAATCTTATTATGAACGTGGAACCAACTATCTACATCATGATACTCAACCTGATTATCCTGCTGCTGCAAATTACTTCAGAAAAGCTTTAGAAGAATTACTCGGAACTGAATTACCTAGCTATGAATTAGTTGACAATGAATTTACAAGAATACCAGAGTATAAACTAACTAAGTTAATTACTATTTGTCATGATTTTTTAAAAAAGATAAACAATAGCACACTTCATATTGATACAATCAACAGTCATCTCTATACTCTTTTGCACCCATTATCTCATCATGAAATAACTACACTTATCTATAAAAGAGAATTAGAATCAGTTGAATATTCATTTTATAAACTGAGAGAACAGCTAAAAACTTTAGAGATAAATAAAAAATATCAATGTATAAAAGGTAAAAATAGTCGTTTAAGAATGGGGTTTACTATAAGTGCACAACCTCACCAAATTTTTTATTACGAATTTAAATTGCAAGAATCTTTATTAATATATAAAAATGCTAATGGATCTTTGGGAATTACAAATTCGAAATGCAATATTATAAAACTTGAAAGCATAACCGATGGTAGATCTACATACAAAAGAGATATTAGTAAAAAAGACAAAAATTATTATTATAAATCCATATCTGAAGCTATTAATAAAACCCACCATCACATAGTTAATGTTAACAAGCACAATATTTCTTTACCAAGTAATGAAATTGATTTGATAGAACATTATAATGGGACTGCATGGGAGCCCCTCCAAAATATTACGATTTGGAAACAATAGATAATAGATAAAGATTTAAAATTTTATGCAAAATTCCATTAACACAAATTCACATAACATTATCTTGTTATTAAAATTTGGGCAGGAAAAATATATGAAAGATCTATTTTACAATGGTGATCTTTTTTTCAACTCTATTCAATTTTTCAGAAAATTTGAAGACAATGAATTAAGAGGAGATAAATACGAAGGAGTAAGTTCTATACGAAATTTACCATCAGGTACAATTGAAATTCCTAAATTAAATTACAAAGGAAATTATATTTCAATGCACCTGAGAGAATCCTATGAACATGTTTTAGGAAACATTTATAGTTTGTATTGTATTTCTTCTCATGGTTGGAAAAACCCTAATGATGTCAAAATTGATCGAAGAAATAAAGATTTTGGATCTCACTGCGTAATGATCAAAGATCTCCCTAAATTCATGAGTTTAATTAAAGCAAAATTAGGTGAAATGCAATTAGATTTCGAACATGGATTAATTGATTATTATGATAGGGAAAAAGTAAATAAGAAAATTACATTATTTGAAAAACCATTAGAATTTGAGTATCAAAAAGAATTTAGATTTTATATTCATCGTGAATCTGAAGATCCTATAAAAATATCGATTGGAAGCTTGGAAGAAATTGCGGAATTACATACAACTAAAGATATAGTTGAAACATTGAAACTTCAGAATAAAAGTCCATTATAGAGAACATTAAAAAAATATTAAATGGTAAAATTGGTAACAGAGGGAAACTATAAAAAAATTATAAAAAATCCTGAAAAATATGGCATTGAAATGTCTTTTTCCCAAGAAGAAAAAGCATACTCGTTAGATAGAGAAACTATTTCTGAAATGTTCCATGGTGCATATGCTAATTTTGCAAAATTAAAAGTTGATGAAAAATATTTTATTGATATTAAATCAGTCTTCAAAATAATCTGCGAATTGGAGAAAGTTTCTCTAATTGACAAGCACAATTCAATTTCAATTGAAAATATTAGAACATTTTACATTAAGGATTATTACCTCATCACTAGAGATAAATTCAATGGAAATATCAAGCATAAAATATCAGATTTTTTGGTAAGTTGCGGACATATAAATAAGGGTAGGCTGGAAAATAGAGGTCTGTACTCTACACAAAATTCTTACAAATCCTATCAATACTATAATGGTATAAAAACCCCGAAAGATCTATTTCATCCAATAAAATTAGGAATTAATGACACTTTCCTTTCTAATCAATTTGCTATCGACAACTTTGAATTACAATCAAACATTATCATTCAGGATTAATTAAATTACGAATAAATGAAAAATGTCATAATCAGAAAACTAATTATGACATATTTTATTTAATGGTCGAAAATTCTCTTTTAAATACCATAATAGGAAAATATATTACTAAAAAAAGAACATCGAAATTTGCCTTATTAATTAACGTCATCATGGTTATTAATTTGGCTATAGCTTGAAAAGTAAATCAATTAGTGAGCTATTGCAAATCCCCTATCTTATTCTTTAAACGATAGCCCAATATTATTTTACTTGATTAAACAAGAAACTTCCTTGCTTCCTTATACCCTATTCCTATATATTATATTTTATACCTAATTTAAGTATTATATTACTCTTTATACTAAGAGCTTCTGAGTAATGAATCAATTTTCTCGTCTAATTTAGCTCGAAATTCTTCCTTGAAACCATGTCTGAATTTGCGCTCATAATTATTATAAAAGTCTCTGTACTCTTTTTTAAATTTTGATTGCTTTTCCTTCTTCATCTGAGGCAACAATTCCTCGAAAAAAACATCTGGTGTAATATTTTTAATTCCTTGAAATTTCAATAGATTATCCATCGGCTTTTTTTCTTCGCCTTTAATCAGATCCATAACTTCTGGAGATACGACATCAATAAATTTTACCTTTTCATATAAGTGTGCTATCGAATACAAAAGATGATTCCAATTATCTTTTATTTTAAATAGATTGTTAATCTTATCATCAAAATTTTTATTGTAAAATCCACTTACTTTATCAACTTTTAACTCAAATCTTAAGAAATAATTTTTCTTAGTTACCTTATCTTTTAATTTTTTCTTGTTTTTGGATTTAACGAACAATTCATTGTTATTTTCCATTTTTACTATTTTATCATAGAACGAAACTGAAAAATTACTTCCAATAAAACTTACTCCGTTTTCACTATATATATTTTTTTCGGTCAGCCCCTCAAAACTTTGAAAGCAACTTAATATACCTTTCATTTTTACGGGTAAGCGAAGAGTTACACCTAGTTCAATTTGGGTAATTCTAGCTTTCCATAATAATTTATTATTTATTTGAAATTCTTTGCCATATCTATTAATTATTCTCTCAAACGATTTAGAGGCTAAATCGCCCAATACTCCAATTCCATACCAATCCTTTCTGATATTTCTGTGAATAATTAATTTATTTTTGACATTATAGTCCACATTTGGTAATCTCTTCGAGATTTTATATTGAACATACTGAATATATAAATATTTGCTATACTTACTGGGCAAAACTCCCATATCGTCATTCGATTCATCTTCGTTAATATCATCATCTTGAATATAATTATTCCGATAAGTATAAACAATATCACCGTTTTTATTTGGTTTATTTTTAAAGAATTTTTTACTAAGAATTTCCTCGCTTAATGCTGCATTATCTACAACAAATTTTATTCTATCAACCATTTTTTATTTATTTAAGAATTTTTCAACATCGATTTTTTTTACATAAATTTTCGCATTAGGTTTTTTCTGAATGGTCTTTAGTCCCATATCTTTGTATCGGTAAAAAGTTTTGTGACTAAACCCAAAATGCTCACAGGCTTCTTTCACTGTCAATAATTCCTTAAAATTACATTTTTCATTGATAAGATTTCTGAGCTGCTTAATTTCTTTTTTTAATTTTCGATTTTGTTTGAATACATACAATGCTAATTTTTTATCCATTGCCTTAATTTTTTTTGTTAAACAGTATTTATTTTAATTAACTGCAGTAACATTAAAACGATAGTTATTTCATATAGTCATTTGATACCAAAAACAGAAAACATTGATTTTCAGTAACAAAAATTTCATATTAAAAAAGCGACCAAATGATCGCTTTGTCATATTATACCTAGATAAGGCTAATTGGCTATTATAAGCTCAATAAATAGAGAAATCAACAAAAAAAATACACTCAATTAATTTTTTAGGTAGAATCTTAGTGAGTATCAATCCAAAAGAAATATTTAAACATTCTTTCTTTTATCCATAAGGTAATTTAAATTCCATATTAATTCGCATCACCTTTAATTACATCATCTAATAAATAAACTTTATACAAATGATTCTTACCACAATTACAATAGTCCGTGGTTGTTAATTCAACAATAACATATTTATCATTTACATATTCAATATCAATAGACTCAAGATGTTTAAGGTTTTTATAAGTATCTTTTAAGTCATTTTTTAAAAAAGCAAAATTTAATAAATAATCATAATTATAGATAGGTGGGAAAGCTATAACTGTAGTCATTAAAAATATAAAAGCTATTTTGACAAAATTATTATTACTAAAAAGAAAATGAAAATTGGGGCGTATTTGACTTATTGTAGATAAAAAATAGATTACCAATACACCAATAGGAGAAGCAAGTACAGCGAAGAAAATATTAATTAAATTAAATTCTTTTTTTAGATTTCTGAACGCATTTACAAATACATAATTATCCATAACATAATCTTCAATTCCAATCAAGAAAAGAAGTATACTTAAACTTAAAAGAAACATTCCTATTGAATAAATTTTAAATTTCTCAGATAGTAATAATAGCATATAATAAAGCCTAATCCAGAGATAAAATATAATAAATAATAATGTTGTCATTATAATTATAGCCAATCCATCAGGAATAACCTGAGAAACAGAAAAGAATCTCACCATCTCAGGCTGAATCATAAATAACCTAAGCAACTGTTCTAACCCTCCTAATACAGAAGGGATAACTACAATTAAAGCTATGTTCTCTTTAATTAGAGTATAAAAGTTTCTGACATCTAATCTGAACCCTAAAAACCTCTCAATCCAATTCATAATTATTTGTTTTCAATAAATTTATAAATATTTTGAGTTAGTTTTTCAATGGCTTCACTTTTACTTAGAATTTCCCAAGAAAATTCTTTCTTTGCTACTAATTCACTTAATGCCCTTTTATTCTTTAAAGTCCCTATATTGCCTTTCTCGCCTACTTCATATTCAGACTGATTTAAAATATATTTTCCATCAATTTTTCCCATATTAGCCCTGATTTCATTTAAGAACTCTCCAATATATCTTGTAGAATAATCACTACTATTTACATTTTTTAGAGTTTCATTGATTCTTTCTTTAATTATCGAATCATCTCTATTAACAAGGGTTTTATTACATAGTGAAATTAAAACATCTTCCCAAACTTCGTTCGGTAAAAAATTTTCGATTTCTCGATGAGTTCTAATTATTTCGGGATAAAAATTATTAGATTTAGCACTTTCTATTCTAGCAAGTCTCTTTCCTTTACTAGAATCTGGGTCTACATTATCACTATCAGCAAGCAAGAAAATTCTATTTGATAATGACATCGCTTTAATGTTATTTATTATTTTTTCTTCTTCAATTTTTGTTTCTTCCCCATCTACACCTTCATCAAAGAAATAATGATCTAAATTAGTACCAGCATATTCAAAAAATGCAAAATCAATATCTTCTTTTGGAAATCTTTCCCCAATGTGATCATAATAAGATTTTAAAAAACCTTTAATATAAAGTCTATCAGAGACTCCTTCAACCCAAATACTTGAATTTGCCATAAATACAGATGAATTATTTACACCTATATTTTTTAAAACATCATTGTCTCCTGCATTAACATTTTTAATTATTAATTGTTTACCTTCAGAATCTAATTTTGAATAAAATGAATAAATAGAAATATCATTTTCTTCAAGAGTCAAATCAAGAAAATGATTAGAGTGGGTAGAAATAAAATAAGTAATATTTTTCTCTTTCAGATTAGGATTAGAAGTGATTTGTTCTAAAAATAATCTCTGCATTCCTGGATGAAGATTTATTTCAGGCTCATCTATAAAAAAATACGAGTTCTTCTCTGCCATGAAAATTTTATACATCAAAACTATTAAGGATTGAATGCCATCTCCTAGCTGATATAAATATAAATCTCCCTCTCCTTCAATATGAATTCTTATATTTTCTCGACTTTTATCTCCACTTCTGCTATAATCCAAATTAAATTCTGCGACAATATCTATTTTTTTTTCGTTAAAAAAGTACTTACCTACAAAATCTTCAAAATTACTAAACAACTCTCTATTATATCTATCAGAGTTTCTAGCATTTAATATATCTTTATACAGATCAATTCCAGTAAAAATATTTACATTTTCCTCTAAACCATAATTTTTCTTTAAAGTTTGCAAAAATATATCACTCTCAATCTTATGATATTTGTAAGCATCCCTTCCGTATTCATCTTTTACTAATTCTCCTTGTTCAAATAAAGAATGGGCAGTTCTTAGAGTAGGTATATAATAAAAATTAGGCTTTATTTTTTCAGCTATTTTTGCTTCACTTCCAATTCTATCAATGAAGTATAGCATACTTCTAAGAGATTCAAAGTCTCCAATTACACCAGGATATTTTTTCAATTTAGACATCCTTTTTTGAGACCTATTATAGCTATCAATTTCCGAATTAATATTCCTAAAAACGGTTTCATCAAGGATGATCAATTCTTGCAGAGACATAATATCTCTCATAAACTTACTCTTCCCACTATTATTCGTTCCTATAAAAATATTTATATTATTTATATAAGGGAGATATTCTAAGGGCTTAATTTGATCGTTTTCTTCAAGATAATAACTATCTGATTTCTCAAATAGTAAAGTTTTCCAACTTTTCATAGTTTAGTTTTTTTATTATTAGCTTTTTACAATTGGCTAAATTTCAATAGTAAAAATTAATTAAAATTTCTTAATGGTCAAATAAATTTATTAAAGTAAGTTTTAAAATGATATTCGAGACATTCCAAATACTCAATGACATATTCGTTATCAAGATATTTTTAAATAATATCGTAAAATAAATTTTCAGCATTTTTAAAACATTTCACTTGTATTGCTTAGTCTCTAATAGACTTAAAAGTTGCGATTTCCTCTATTATCAGGACTTTTCCCCTTTCGGACTTCATAGTGCCTTTTTAGATACCCTTACTTGCTTCTTCTTGCATTCTGACTTATGCTTTTACTTGATTATTTCAGTGCCAAAATATCATGTTTTTACTTGCTTTCCTCTTGTTTTATTTTTCCTTTCAAACCTTATTTGTAATATTTGATTTTCTCAGCTTTCATAAATCCCTCCAAATTTCTGAAGGTGATTTTATCAGTTCTTTCAGCATTTTCTAATGCCTCCTTTTTACTTTTTTTACAATTGGGAGAATCTAAATCCACCTCTTTATCATTTTCATTGTAAAACTTATCAATTCTATATAATTTGAGATTTCCATAATTTTTATAAATACCACGGTATCTGATCTGCCATGCGCATTTATTATCTAAAAACCAATCCTCTTTTTTTACAGCTCCGAGCAAAACTCCTTTTTCATCAAAATAAAAATCCTGCGAACTATTCCAGTCACCCATGCCCCAAAAGCTATCAGATTTGCTGATGTAAATTATCTTATTATTATTTTTAATGATTCTATATGACATCATGATTTCACTATCGTCGTCCTCATTCTCATTATTAGGGTTAGTTTTTTTAAGAGTACCGTTAATCAGTTTATAATAGCTTAGGATTTTATCGGGATTATTTTCTATTATGTTATTGGCAAACTTCTCAGCTTCTTCGAGTTCCTGATTAATATTTTTCTGACTAAAAATTAGAACATAACTAATGAATGCAATGAATGTTATTAATTTTTTCATGATTAATTGATTTGTATTGAATCTCCCTGCTGATTGGGAGCGTTAATTTCAGTTTCAGAGTGCTGGGATACTTTATTTTTTTCTCTAATTTTAGCTTGTTCTTCATAATAATTATATCCCGTACTAGGTTTATACCTTTCGACCCTTGTTATATCAGTTCTTTTGGAATCGTGATCTGTGATATTTTTATTTTGCTTATTACTGAAGTTATCCTCTGCCAGGTTTTCATCACTGAAAAAGACTTTTGTAAATCCTAAAAACCCGTAAGCCGTAATTAGGTTTTCTTTGGAATCCTCGTTACGATACTCCAGTTTTCTTACCAAAACAAAATCTTCCTCATATATCCCAAGATTGGAATACCCTTTTTTAGAAAGTGTATTGGAAATAAAGTTTTGGGAATATTTCTCCGTCATTTCTTCTCCTAAAAAGAAGTTTTTCATCGTTTTAAAAATCTGAGGTTTTTGTAGTAATATTTTATCAACAATAGCATTCTGCATTTTAGCCCGATCAGGCTTTAAGAAAAAAGCAGAAACACTAAACAAGATGATTACACCAACGATTATATAAAATGAATAACTTTCTCCCGATTGTATTTTTTGAGTTATGTAAAGGTCATTTACAGCCTTTTTATTAACATCTTTATCACCTAAATCCCGAACCTCATCAGGAAACATGATCGAAATATCCCGTAATATCTCTAAGGCAAGATCATTATTGTATTGTTCAACGATTTTAGGAATTCTGAAGAGGTCAATAATTGCCCAGATAAAACAACCTCCTGCGGTAAGGATATATAATATCAGCCAACCCCATTTTTTAAGATAGGCGTAGTGCCATCCTAAAAGAAACCAAAGTAGGTAAGATATTCCTACAGATTTCTTTCGTCTTTCAAATTCGCTAATGAAGATTCGTTGTTGTTCTGAATTCAGCTCTCGAAATTTTTTCTGAATCAGATAAGAAAAGTTTCCCATGATTATTAGTAACCATTCAGTTCCAAAACGGCAGTTTAATTCATAGAAAAAGCGTGGAACTTTAAGCCAATCCGTACAAGAGGTACCGCTAAGAACCCGATAACCAGATATGACTTATCGCCCACGCCAATAGATGACACGGGCGTAAGCCTATCGAATTTGGTTATCTAAGAAGTTTAGCGGTTTTCCTGTACCAATGCGATAGCTTACGCTTTTATGTTAATTATATTTTTATCTTCTACGAAATTACGATTTTTTACCGTAACTAAAGTTTTTCATAGCATCTCTAAGTATGGAAAAATTAGAATTAGTATATATTAAAGTATTGGAAATATTTTTATGACCTAATAATTTACTAACTAAAGGCAAAGGAATATTGTACGAATTTACTAAGCTACTCCCAAACGTATGTCTGGCGAGATGAAAATGAACTCTTTTATTAATCTTAGCTAAATAAGCTAAATCCTTTAATTTATTATTAATAGTCTGATTAGTGATACTGGGGAAAATCTTCTCATCTTTCTTTTTACCGATTATATATTTACATAAGACCTTTTTAGCTTGTGCGCTAAAAGGAACTTTTAAAATATCATCAGTTTTCTTTTGAACGATTGAAATTACCGAATTATTTAAATCAACATTTTTAACTAATAATTGATCACAATCACTAAATCTCAATCCAGTATAACAAGAGAATAGAAACATATCTTTTGTTAATTTATACTTTTTAATTTGTTCTTCATCCAATTCTAGATTTCTTAAACGTACGACCTCTTCCTCGTGTAAAAACTCATCATTCACTTTTGGACCTTTAAACTTAAAGTTATTATACGGAGAAAAACTAATTTTCTGCATTAAGTAGATTTGATTAATAATAGATTTCAGACATTTGTGCATGTTGTAAACAGCACCACCTTCTTTCAGTTCCAACTTTTTCAAATATGAATCAAAGCCTTTCACAAAATTATAGTCAATATCTGAAGTACAAATATTCGACTTATAACTTTTAAGTCTTTTTCTTAATAACGAATATTTATAAGATGTAGCTTCTTTAAGCCCTTTAGCTTTGACAATTTCATCAAAAAGTTGATAAAAATCATTGTCACTTTTTCCTTTGAAATACCGATCAATTAAATCAAACGTAATAGATACTCCTCCAGCTTCTTTTAAGCTACAATGCGCTTCTAAGTCTGATTTTATTTTATTCAACTTAACATTTAAACTTTTAAATCCTTTACCAATAGCTTTGGAGTTTTTATCATCCCAAAACTTAGGATCAATAGATTCTTTTAAACCTATCTTCTTTGAACGGGAATTAATGATGATTTGTAAAATCAGTGGATTTTCTCCTTTAGCATTTTGTTTATCAGTTCTTCTGACAATTTTGATTGAATAGTTATTCATAACGAAAATATTTGTTTGTTTATATTCTCAATAACTATAGTAGAGATTTTGAAGAAGAAAAAATCAGCTAATTTAGGTATAATATTTCAAATATTAAAATTTAATTTACTGAAAATCAATATTTTACGTTTTTATTTTTATTTTTCAACCTAAATTGACAATAGGTCATATTATACCAGAATCAGGTAATAGCATTTCTTTTGAAAATACTGCTGTTTAATCTGAGGGGGAAACGATAGGGGAAAGTCATCTTGGGAACGATGACTATTTTTGTCTACAAACAATAACTTATAAATATAAAAAAACCCCTAAAATAGGGGCTTCTGAAATTTTCGAAGAATTGTCTATCTTCAAAACCGTGGTCCCACCTGGGCTCGAACCAGGGACCACCTGATTATGAGTCAGGTGCTCTAACCAACTGAGCTATAGGACCTCAAAACTTGGTTAAATTTTGTGATTGCAAAAATAGCAAAATTTCTTTCACCACAAAACTTTTTATTGCTTTTCTTGACAAAGTTCTACAAGAACTCCATTCGTGGATTTTGGGTGCAGGAAGACAACTAATTTGTTATCAGCTCCTTCTTTAGGTTCTTCGGAGATAAACTGGAAACCTTCTTTTTTTAATCTTTCTACCTCTTCAAGGATATTTTCCACACTAAATGCTAAATGATGGATACCTTCACCTTTTTTATCAATAAATTTTGAAACAGGGCTTTCCGGATTACTGGCTTCTAACAGCTCGATTTTGCTTTCTCCCGTTCCGTAAAAAGAAGTAACTACCCCTTCTCTTTCCACACTTTCTTTTTTATAAGATTCTTTTCCTAATAATCTGGAGAAAAGGTCGTCTGAAATTCCTAAAGATTTTACGGCAATACCGATATGTTCTAGCTTCATAAATAGTAATAAATATAATTAAATCGTAAATTTGATGCCCGGAGCTGAATTTCAAAGGTATCAATTCAAACAAAAGTACTAAATTTGCATAACTTATGGAAAGTAACAGACAAAGAAAAGTAGCACAGATCATCCAGGAAGACTTCGCAGAGCTTTTCCGCAAACAGGCTTCAGAAAGCAAGCAGAGTATATTGATATCCGTTTCAGATGTAAAAATATCGGCAGATCTGGGTATTGCTAAAATTTATTTAAGCATTTTCCCGCAGGAATTCCGTTCTGCGGTGATGAAAGAAATTGAAGAGAATAAGCCTCAGTACAGAAATTTTATCGGCCAGAAAATGGCAAAACAGGTACGTATAATTCCGCAGCTTAACTTTTATCTGGACACCGCTCTTGATGATGTTGAAAAATTAGAAAGAGAACTAAGAGGCGAAGGCGACAATCCGGTTTTATAGATCTTGAAGAATATTGCATTTTACATAGCATCCAGGTACCTTTTGGCTAAAAAGGGAAGCACCGCCGTGACGTTTATTACGTGGCTTTCGGTAGGTGCCATGACGGTTGCCGTGACTGCAATGTTCGTGATTATTTCAGTGTTCTCAGGCCTTGAAACCCTGAACAAAGACCTGATTTCCAACCTTCACGCTGATCTCACCCTGAAAAGTATTTCAGGAAAAACAGTGAAAGATTTGGATAAGGTTACTACAGTTTTAAAAAACAACAAAGCAATCAGCAGTTTTTCCCGGGTCATTGAGGAAAAAGTATATGTCAATTATAAAGGCAAAGGTGATATTGCTTATTTAAGAGGAGTTGATTCCGCTTATATAAGAGTTAATCCTATTGATAAAGATGTATTCTATGGAACTTACCCAAGTTTCGAATTTTCCAATGAAGTATTGATGGAAACGAACCTGCACAACAGGCTTTCGATTCCCATAGATTCTACAAGCAACTACGCTACAATCTTTATGCCCAAGCCGGGAACAGGTATCATTAACAAGGAGGAAGACATCTATAATAAAAGAGACTTTCTCGTGACAGGAGTTTTTCCGGGAAAAGAGCAGCTGGACAGTTATATCATTGCACCAATAGAACTTACCGAAGAATTACTCAGCCTTCCAAAAAAATCAGCGTACCAGATTGTAATCAAATTAAAAAATCCAGAAAATGCTGATGCCGTAAAGCAGAGTCTTCTTACTTCATTGGGGAAGAATATTGAAATAAAAACCAAGGAAGAAGAAAATGCAGCATTCTGGAAGATGATCAATACAGAAAAATTGTTCATCTATCTCATCTTTGCATTGGTGATCTTCATTACGACCTTCAATCTGGCCGGAGCAATTATCATTCTTCAGCTTGACAAAAGAGAGCAGTCAAGATCCCTTATTTCACTAGGTTTTCCGATCAGTCATCTAAGAATGACTTATTTCTATACCGGACTTCTTATAGTGATTTCCGGAGTGATCTCTGGGTTAATTGCAGGAACCTTACTCTGTTATTTCCAACTTTATACGGAATTTTTCAGAGCTAATGAAATACTCCCTTTCCCTGTAAAAATCGTTGGAAAAAATTATCTTATTGTAGCATTTACCGCTTCCCTATTCGGAATTATCATTTCGTGGTTCTTTTCCAAAATCAGCAAAGACTATATTACTAAAAGTTAACATATCCCGTTTGAAATAAAATCAGTCCATTTTCAATTTTTTGTACCTTTACGGCCCAATTTTTTTTAAATGAAACGAATTTTATCTTTTTTTCTGCTGGGTATTATGTTTATTTTTGCTTCAGCACAGGCTCCTCCCGGTTATTATAATGCAGCTGCCGGACATACGGGTGCTCCACTTAAAACTGCACTTAAAGGCATAATTGAGCAAGGCCATCAGGACAATGGTTACGGTGGCTTATGGACAGGCTACGCAACGACTGATCGTGACTTTTTTTACGAAAATGACGGAACTATTCTGGATATTTATTCTGAAAAGCCAAACAGTCCGGACCCTTACACATACACTCTAGGTACAAACCAATGTGGCAGTAGTGGGTATAACAACGAAGGAGACTGCTACAACAGAGAGCATATCGTACCTCAAAGCCTGTTCGATGAAGCCAATCCAATGGTATCAGATATTCATTTCATCCGCGCAACTGATGGAAAAGTGAATGGTATGAGATCAAACTACCCGTTCGGTAAAGTAGAAATTGCCTCTTTTACATCAGAAAACGGATCTAAACTCGGAAATTCAATATCTCCTGGATATGGAGGAACTGTATTTGAACCTATCGATGCTTTTAAAGGTGACGTAGCCAGAATGATCTTCTATTTTGTTACGAGATATGAAGCTGGACTTCCAGGTTTCAGTACCGGGAATATGCTGGGTGGATCTACCTATCCGGGGCTTCAGCCATGGGAGCTGAACCAGCTTTTGATATGGCATGCAATAGATCCTGTTTCTCCTGAAGAGATTTCCAGAAACAATGCATCTTATACTTATCAGGGAAACAGAAATCCATTTATTGACAATCCTTCTTATGCTGAACAGATCTGGGGAACACCGGTTATAGATACGCAGGCTCCAACTGCTGCCACTAATCTTATTACTCAGAACCCAACTTCGAATACTATTTCTTTAAGCTGGACTTCTGCTACAGATAATATTGGTGTTACAGCTTATGATGTTTATGCTAATGGAATACTGAAAACTACAGTTGCAGGAACTACAGCAACTGTTCAGGGACTATCACCGTCTACTACTTATACCTTCTATGTCATTGCTAAAGACGCTTCGGGAAACTCTTCTCCACCAAGTAACAATGCAAATGGAACTACGTTGGCAGGACAGCCTGGAAATACCAGCTGCGGGACAGAAAACTTTTCAAACATCCCTACCGCAAGCGGATATGGAACCAGAACATGGACAAACGCTGGTATTACATGGATTGCAACGGATGCTAGAACAGACGAAACCATTAACGGAAAAGCAATTACTATCAGAAACGGAAACTTAACAAGTTCATCCATTTCAGGAGGAATTCAAAGTTTAACCTTAACCACTCAGCTGAAATATTCAGGAACTGCCGGAAATCTTACCGTTCAGATAAACGATGTAAATGTAGGAACTATTCCTTTCAGTACAGCACAGACCACTACCACGATCAACAATATTAATGTAAGTGGAAATGTGGTGATTAAAATTATCAATCCATTACCTCAAACTGGAAACAGAGTGGCATTAGATGACCTTACATGGACATGTTTAGGTACATTAGGAACCTCTGATGTTAAGAAAGACAAGTCTGAATTCACCATCTACCCTAACCCGGTAAAAAACAACGAATTATTTGTAAAAGGTGAAAACTTAAGCAAAATCTTAAAAGCTGAGATCTATGACCTTTCAGGAAAACTGATTGAAATAATTGCAAATCCGTTTAAAGATTCAGATAAGATCAATATTAAAGGACTTACTAAAGGAAATTACATTCTGAAAACAGACCGTTTTTCTACAAAATTCATTGTAGACTAAACTGTAAAAAATATTTGATAACAAAGACCGATTTATTCGGTCTTTTTTTTATTTTTGATACATGGATTCCAATAAAAAACTAGGACTGATAGGAAAGAATATTTCCTATTCCTTTTCTAAAAAATTCTTTGAAGACAAGTTCCAGAAGCTGATGCTGAAAGACTTTACTTACGATATTTTTGACCTGAATGAAATTAATGAAATAGAACATCTCCTTACCGATCCGGAGCTTTTAGGGTTCAATGTTACCATTCCTTACAAGGAAAAAATTGTTGATTATCTTGACGAACTCAGCGATGAAGCAGAGAAGATTGGTGCAGTCAATTGTGTGCTGATCAGAGATGGTAAAAAAACAGGTTACAATACTGATGCTTTCGGTTTTGAAAAAACACTTTTGCTCCATAAAAAATCCCATCAGGACAAAGCATTGATTCTGGGAAACGGAGGTGCCGCAAAAGCTGTGAAATATATTATGGATAAGCATGGAATTCCATCAATTACCATTTCCAGAAATTCCGAAATCAATTTTAAGAATCTGGATAGCGAAACGGTCCTGAACCATAAGATCATCATCCAGTGTACTCCTGTAGGTACATTCCCGAATGTGGAAGACTGCCTGGAATTCCCTTTTGAAGGAATCACCCCGGAACATCTGATTATTGACCTGATCTACAACCCGAACTACACTCAATTCATCATTAAAGCCTCCGAAAAAGGAGCCAAAACAGTTAATGGTTATTATATGCTTGAACAGCAAGCAGAAAAAGCTTGGGAAATTTGGAATTTTCAAAAAAAATAAACTAAATTAGTACCTTAATTGGCTTTACTGCTATATACAAAAGGATATTAACGCCACTCACATAAAAGATTTGCTATGATTACAGAAAACAATCTTTCTGAAAACGAAGAAAACAAAAATTCTAACGAACTATCTCCAGAAGAAACACCCGAAACACCTGTATCTCATGGTGAAAGCACTCATGAAGATGATGCAGAACACCTGGAAGAGGATCATGCTGATGATATTTCTCTGGCTGATGCTTTAAAAGAAATGGAAACCATCATCAACTCGGCTAATGCCGGCGAGAATTTCAAAAGATTCAATCAGTTAAAAGAAAAAGCAAATCATTACATTCATGATGAGGTGGAAGACAAAAAGCATGAATATGTAGAAGGCGGAAATGCTCCTGAGAATTTCAGCTACGAGCATCCTTTACAGTCCAAATTCTCTGCTTTAGTTAATATTTTCAGGGAAAAACATGACAGCTACCAGAAATCTCAGGATGAAGAGCAGAAGAAAAACCTGGATCACCGTCAGAGCATTATAGAAAGACTTAAAAATCTTTATACCAATTCTGAACCAGGAACCAATCTCTTCAAATCCATTCGTGAAATCAAAGAAGAATGGTCAAAAGCCGGCCAGGTTGCAAAATCTGAATTCAAGATCCTTAATAATAATTATTTCCACCATCTGAACCAGTTTTATCAGATGCTGGACCTGAATAAAGAATTTCTGGAGCAGGAATTCAGTCATAATTTAGAGAAAAGACAGCACATCATTGCGCGTGCTAAAGAACTGGAAAGTGAGCCTGTAATTCAGAAAGCCCTGAACGAGCTTCAGTATCTTCACAAGCTTTGGAAAGAAGAAGCTGAACCTGTAGCAGAAGAATTCCGTGAAAAAACATGGGAAGAGTTCAAAGAAATCTCCAACAAGATCCACGAAAGAAAATCTGAACTTTCTGCAGCTATTGAAGGTGAACAGAATAATAATCTTGAAAAGAAAAACCAGATCATCGCAGAGATCAAAAAACTGTCTGAGCCTTCCGAAACTCCTAACCACAGCTACTGGCAGAATTCCATCAAAAGAGTTGAAGATCTTCGCACAGAATTTTTAAAAACAGGAAGCGTTCCAAGAAAACTTTCCAATCAGAACTGGAATGATTTCAAAACAACACTCAGAGCTTTCAATACAACAAAAAATAACTATTATAAATCGCTCAAAGGTTCTCAGCAAACCAATCTGGAAGAAAAATTAAAACTGATCCAGACTGCTCAGGACAATATGAACAATGAAGAATGGGACATCGCCGTTCCTCTGTTTAAAAAGCTTCAGGAAGACTGGAAAAAAATCGGGCACGTTCCAAAGAGCATGACCAATAAAATCTGGGACGAGTTCCGTGATGCATGCAATACGTTCTTCAACAATTACAGAGAGAAAAACAATGCTTCCAACGATAACTGGAAAGAGAACTATAAGCAGAAAAAAGAAATTCTTGAAGATCTGAAAACCGTTTCCAATGACGAAGGCAGTATTGAAAGAATTGAAGCAATAAAAACCGCCTGGAACAATATCGGAAAAGTACCCAGAGACAAAATCTCAATCAATACCGAGTTCAACAGAACGTTAAGAGAAAAGCTGAAGCTGAATAAGATCAACGAGCTTGAGCTGAAAGAGGAAGGCTTAACGGAAAACCAGCTTACAGACAAGGCCAGAAAGATCAAGAGCCAGATTTCTGATCTTGAAGGTGAGATTGTAAAACTTGAAAATAACCTGGCATTCTTTAACAAGCCGTCAAGAGAAAATCCTCTTCTTAGAGATACGTTCAATACAATCGACGAGAAGAAGGCTCATCTGGAAACTTTAAGACAGAATCTTCACAATATCATTGCCGGAGATTAATCTATTAAACAATATAAAAAGGCGGAGCAAAGAAATTTGTCTTCGCTTTTTCTTTTTACATTATGAACAACGACGAATTATACATAAAAAGATGTATTGAGCTTGCTCAAAAAGCACTGGGCAAAACCTACCCCAACCCTCTTGTAGGCAGCGTGATCGTCCATAACGGAAAAATCATCGGGGAAGGATACCATCATAAAGCCGGAGAAAACCACGCTGAAATTAATGCGATCAATTCTGTAGAAAATAAAGATCTTATACCGGAGTCTACTATCTATGTTTCATTGGAGCCGTGTGCCCATTACGGAAAAACGCCGCCATGTGCTTTAAAAATTAAAGAACTTGGTTTCAGGAAAGTTGTCATTGGCGCTATGGATTCTCATGATAAGGTGAACGGCAAAGGAAAAAAAATCATTCAGGATGCAGGCATAGAAGTTGTTTCAGGAATACTGGAAAAAGAATGTATTGAACTGAATAAAAGATTTTTCACTTATCATGAAAAGAAAAGGCCATACATCATTTTAAAATGGGCAGAATCAGGAGACGGGTTTTTAGATAAAGATTTTAAACCAACAGCTATTTCAAATTCTTTGGTCAATCAATTTGTACATCAACTAAGAGCGGACGAACATGCTATCTTAATTGGGACACAAACTGCTTTAAATGACAATCCAAGTTTGACCGTAAGAAATGCTGAAGGAGTAAACCCTGTCAGAATTCTTATTGATTTTGATTTAAAAATTCCTGGCAGTTTCAATATTTACAATAGTGAAGCAAAAACACTGGTTGTAAACTCTGAAAAAAAAGGTACCGAAGGGCATATCCAATTTATTAAAATTAACAGGGATAATTTCATTCCAGAACTACTGGAAGCACTATACAATGAACATATACAGTCTGTTATTATTGAAGGCGGCCTTTTTACATTACAGCAATTTATTAATGCTAACCTTTGGGATGAAGCCATTGTCATTAAAAATGAAAATCTGAAACTTGAAAACGGAACAAAAGCGCCAGAATTTAATTATATCGCTAACAGAATTGAAAGTTTGAGAGATAATACAATATCAATTTTTAAAGCAAAATAAAATCATTTTATCACCGTCAATTGAAATAATTTATTTACATTAGTTTTACAAAAAAATAATACTATGAAAAATCTAAAAAAAGTTTCAAGACAAGAACTTAAAACAGTTCAGGGTGGTATTTCTCCTCAATGCTGTTCTTACTATCCGCCTTCATTACAAAACTGCTGTGCAACTCCATCAAGTATGAGCTGCCCGCCACCGTGGATAGAAGGAACATTTCCATGTTAATATTAAATCGTACAAATTAATCAAACAAAAATATTACCATGAAAAATTTGAAAAAAGTATCCCGAGCCAATATGAAAAGCATTAAAGGAGGTGTTTTTGTAACATGTACATTACCTAATGGAGAACCTACCAGATGCAGAGACAAGTGTCCTCAGGATTTTTGCGGCCCAACAAGCTATATGTGCCTGATCCCAATCGATCTGTGCGGAGCTGAAATTTAAAAATAAGATTTTACATTTAAAAAATAGATAAGCCGTCAAGATTTGACGGCTTAATTTATGATCATGATGCAGAATATTAAAGCATTTTATACTTTTGCATTTATAAAGCCGGCTATAATGACGTTCGAGTATAAAACCATAGAAAAACCCATAGAGAACATTTTATTAAAAGAAAAAGGAAGCAAGTTCATCGGATTTGCCTTTCCAGTCAATAACGAAAGGGAGCTGAAAGAAGCATTGGAAAAAATCCGGACCGAACATCCTAAGGCTACCCATCACTGTTATGCATTCAGAATGGGCCTGGAAGGTGAAAACTACCGGGCAAATGATGACGGAGAGCCATCCGGAAGTGCCGGTCTCCCGATTTACAATCAGCTTTTAGCCCATGAAATCACCAATGTTCTGGTTATATCGGTCCGTTATTATGGCGGAACAAAACTCGGCGTTTCAGGACTTGTAAAAGCCTATAAAGAATGTGCAAAGATTACCCTGGAAGAAGCCAGTATCATTACAAAAGAGCTTGAAACAGAAATTGAAATCCAGTTCAACTTCAATCAGCAGAATACTATTTTCACTCTACTCTCTAAATTTGATGCTAAGGTTTTGAATTTTGATGCCGATGAAAACTGCATCCTCACCGCTTCTTTAAAATTAGCCCAAAAAGAAAGCATCTCGGATAAATTATCCGAGATGCAGTATGTTTCATTTGAATTTAAAGATTAATTTCTTCTTCCGCCAAGAAGTAACGAACCCCAATAAAGAAGCTGAGCCAGCGATCCGAGTGCTGCCACAACATAAGTTCTTGCTGCCCATTTCAAACTGTCCTGTACCCCGACAAATTCTTCCTGAGTAACTGTTCCTGTATCCCTAATCCATTTCATTGCTCTGTTACTTGCATCATATTCTACAGGAAGAGTTATAAAAGCAAAAAGTGTAGTCATCGCAAACATTGCCACACCTATCGCCAGAACTGTGGTATTTCCATTTGGATCATCGATTGATCTTGTTGCTGCCATGATCCCGATCCCTGCGATAAGGACAAACTGCATCAGATTTGAACTTATATTAACTACAGGAACCAGTTTTGAACGCAGATTCAGCATCGAATATCCTACCGCATGCTGCACTGCATGTCCGCACTCATGTGCTGCCACTGCAGCAGCAGCCGCATTTCTTTGCATATAGACTCCTTCTGAAAGGTTAACAGTTTTATCTGCCGGATTATAGTGGTCCGTCAGCTGACCGGGAACAGAAATTACCTGTACATCAGTGATTCCGTTATCTCTCAGCATTTTTTCTGCAATTTCTTTTCCTGAAAGCCCATTTCTAAGATGTACATTGGAATAGTATTTAAATTTCGATTTTAATCTGGACGAAACCCACCAGCTTATCAGCATTGAAAGACCGATAATGATATAATAACCCGTCATTTTATATAGATTTTTGTGTTTAAATTTTAAGCATAATGATGTAAAAACTGTGCCAAAGTATTACATTTTATTATCTATATTTGTTCTCTAATTATCCTTTTATCTATGTCTAAAGTTTCAGTTATTGAAGTGAAAAATCAAAGCGATTTAAAAAAATTCGTAAGGTTTCCAATGGATCTTTATAAAAATAACCCTTATTATGTCCCTTCCTTTATCAAAGACGAATTTAAGATTTGGGACGCAAAAGAAAATCCGGCTTTAAATTATTCAAAATCCAAGCAGTTTCTTGCCCTAAAAGATAATAAAGTGGTTGGCAGAATAGCCGTAATCATCAATCACAAGGAAGAAAAGGAATTAGGCATCAAAAAAGTACGTTTTGGATGGATTGATTTCATTGATGATAAAGAAGTCTCTCAGGCACTGATTCAAAAAGCAATAGATTACGCTAAGGAAAACAACATAGACAAAATTGAGGGTCCAATGGGCTTCACGAATCTTGATAAAGCAGGAATGCTTACCATGGGTTTTGATAAGCTGGCCACCATGATAGGAATCTATAATCATGAATATTACCCAAAACACCTGGAAGATCTTGGACTGACCAAAGAAAAAGAATGGGTGGAATATGAAATGAATTTCCCAAAGGTTTTACCGGAAAAAGTAGAAAAATTCAGTGGGTTAATTGCACAGAAATACAAACTTAAAGTCCTCAATTTCAAATCAAAACAGGAGATCCTTCCGTTTGTAGAACCTATGTTTAAGCTGCTTGACGAAACCTATAAGCACCTTTCAACCTACACTCCTATTTCGGACGAACAGATACAGACTTACAGGGAAAAATACTTTCCTTTTATAGACAAAAACTATGTAATCTGCGTAGTGGATGAAAATAACGAATTGGTTTCATTTGCCATCACAATGCCTTCTTATTCAAAAGCGTTACAGAAATCTCAAGGAAAGCTTTTTCCTTTCGGTTGGTGGCACTTCTTACAGGCAGGAAAGAAAAATGACCGTGCGAACTTTTACCTGATCGGAATTCATCCCGAATATCAAAGACGAGGTGTTACCGCCATTATATTCAAAGAAATTTTTGTACGTTTTACCAGCATGGGAATTGATTTTGCCGAAACCAATCCCGAACTGGAAGAAAATAAAAGCGTTCAGGTGCTTTGGCAGGACTACAACCCAGTCAATCACAAAAGAAGAAGAACCTATTCATTAACGATTAATGATCAGTGATAAAATGAGTTATTAGTGACTTATTTTAAACCGGAAGCTGATAACTCATACTTTCCGCTTTAAAAATGTACCTGAAAGCCTGAATTCTTTTCGTAAATTTACCCTATGAAACCACATCTTATTGTTTTTGCTGTTCTGATTGCAATATTTATCGCTTACAACTTCTTCTTTCAGATCGAAGACGACCGGATGAATACCGTAGTTAATATAACACTTGCCAGCATTCTTTTTGGATACATATCGTTCATGGCCTACTCTCTCCTCAAAAAAATGAAGAAATAAGTGCTATTTTTATTGATTCTAAATTACCGCTTTTCCCTATTTTAATCCCACTTTTAAGCTTATTAATTTCATGCTTTCTTGTTTATTCGCTAAATTTGCAAATTGAGATAATAATGCAAAAATGAATTTACCTGAAAGTTATATTCCAATCCTTATTCAAGCAGGTGTAGCTATCGCATTCGTAGCCGTTTCTTTGCTTGGAGCCCATTTTCTGGGACCAAAACAGAAAAAAGGAAATTCTGTAAAAAACCAAAGCTGGGAATGTGGAGTTCCTGTAGAAGGAAATGCGAGAACGCCATTCTCCATTAAATATTTCCTGACGGCGGTATTATTCGTGCTTTTCGATATTGAAATCGTATTTTTTTATCCATATGCTGTAAACTTCAGAGAATTCGGAATGGAAGGCTTCCTTGCTGTACTTACATTCGTGGCAATTTTCTTCATGGCATTTTTCTATGTCTGGAAGCGCGGTGCATTAGATTGGGATAAATAAAGAATAGAAATTTTAAATGACAATTTTAGATCAGGAAAATTAGAGTTAAGTTAACATTAACACCAATTTAGAATCTAAATTAAAATCATTAAATCAAAAAAAATGTCAGATCAAAAACCAGTAATAAGAACAGATGCACCTGCTCCCGAAGGATTTGAAGGAGAAGGGTTTTTCGCAACGAAACTGAGCAGTGTAATCGGGATGGCCAGAAAATTCTCTCTTTGGCCGTTACCATTTGCAACCTCTTGTTGTGGTATCGAGTTTATGGCTACCCTAAACCCAACGTATGACGCTTCAAGATTTGGTATGGAAAGAAACTCTTTCTCACCAAGACAGGCGGATATGCTGATGGTTTGCGGAACTATATCTAAAAAATTAGGACCTGTCCTAAAAGAAGTCTACACTCAGATGGCTGAGCCAAAATGGGTGGTTGCTGTTGGAGCCTGCGCTTCCAGCGGTGGTATTTTTGACACCTACTCTGTTTTACAGGGAATCGATAAAATTATTCCGGTTGACGTTTATGTTCCGGGATGCCCTCCAAGACCGGAGCAGATTATTGAAGGCGTAATGCAGGTTCAGGCTTTGGCAGAAAGCGAAAGCATCAGAAGAAGAGATATGCCTGAATACCAAAAATTGTTAGATTCTTACAACATTAGCAACTAAAACGGAAATGACGAACGAATTTGTATTAGAAGCAATCACAAGAGAATTTCCGGAATCTGTAATCTCTAGTTCAGAGCCTTATGGAATGTTAACTATTGAAGTAAAAAAAGATGATATCAAAAAGATTATTCATTATCTGAAAGATTCATCGTTGGGATTCAATTTCCTTACCGATATCTGCGGTATCCATTATCCTGAATTTCCGGACAAGGAAATCGGTGTCGTGTATCATCTGCACAATATGATGGCTAATGTCAGATTACGTCTGAAGATCTTTATGTCCAGAGAAAATATCGAAGTAGATTCTCTTGTAGATTTATTTGCCGGAGCCAACTGGATGGAAAGAGAGACGTTTGATTTCTACGGAATTAAATTTAAAGGACATCCTGACCTGAGAGCGATCCTGAATATGGAAGATCTCGGATACCACCCGATGCTGAAGGAATACCGTCTTGAAGATGGTACCAGAACAGATAAGGATGATAATATGTTCGGAAGATAAAAAAATATAAATGATTAATGATGATTGGTTTATGATCAATTATCGCTTATCGATTATCAATTATATATTATGAAAGATAACTCATTATCTAATATACTTAACCAATACGAAAGTAAGGAACAGATTGACGGGCAGCTTTACACCCTCAATTTGGGACCTACCCACCCTGCAACCCACGGGATCTTCCAGAACATCTTAACGATGGACGGAGAAAGAATCCTTCACGCGGAGCAAACAGTAGGCTATATCCACAGAGCATTTGAAAAAATTTCTGAAAGAAGAAATTATTCTCAGATCACTACTCTTACCGACCGTATGAATTACTGCTCAGCACCAATCAATAACCTTGGCTGGCACATGACAGTAGAAAAGCTGATCGGCGTTGAAGTTCCAAAGCGTGTGGATTATATGCGTGTTATTTTAATGGAATTGGCCAGAATCGGCGATCACCTGATCTGTAACGGGGTAACCGGGATGGACTCAGGAGCTATTACAGGTCTTACCTATATGTTCATCGAAAGAGAACGTATTTATGATATGTACGAGCAGATTTGCGGAGCGAGAATGACGACCAATATGGGAAGAATCGGAGGTTTTGAAAGAGATTTCACCCCAAAATTCCATGAGTTATTAAAAGACTTCCTGAAAACCTTCCCGCCAAGATTTAAAGAATTCTGTACTTTATTGGAAAGAAACAGGATTTTCATGGACAGAACCATCGGAGCAGGAGCAATTTCTGCGGAAAGAGCTTTAAGCTACGGTTTTACAGGTCCAAACTTACGTGCGGCAGGCGTGGATTATGATGTAAGAGTTGCGCAGCCTTATTCTTCTTACGAAGATTTCGATTTCATTATTCCGGTAGGAACTGCAGGTGATACTTATGACCGTTTCATGGTTCGTCAGCAGGAAATCTGGGAATCCCTTAAAATTATCAATCAGGCATACGACAACCTTCCTGAAGGACCATTCCATGCGGATGTTCCTGATTTTTATCTTCCTGAAAAAGCAGATGTTTATCAGAAAATGGAAGCTTTGATCTACCATTTCAAAATCGTTATGGGAGAAACCGATGTGCCAAAAGGAGAAGTTTATCATGCTGTAGAAGGCGGAAACGGAGAATTAGGTTTCTATTTAGTGAGCGACGGAGGAAGAAGCCCGTACAGACTTCACTTCAGAAGACCATGCTTCATCTATTACCAGGCATATCCTGAAATGATCACAGGTTCTGTAATTTCAGATGCGATTGTTACGATGTGTAGTATGAATATCATTGCGGGGGAATTAGACGCATAATAAAAATTATAAATTTTGGATTATGAATTTTAGATTAATCCAAACTAATATAAAAATTGAAATTTTTTAGAATTCAAAATCTAAAATTCAAAATTTAAAATTTAAAAAAGTGAGCGAAACAATAGCTTTTAAACCGGAAAGTTTAGAACAGGTACACAAAATTATCGCAAGATATCCTGAGGGAAGACAAAAATCTGCTCTTCTTCCTGTACTTCACTTAGCACAGAAAGAATTCGGAGGATGGTTAGACGTTCCTGTGATGGATTATGTTGCTGAATTATTAAGTATTAAGCCAATTGAAGTATATGAAGTAGCTACTTTTTATACCATGTTCAATATGAAGCCGGTTGGTAAATATGTTTTGGAAGTATGCAGAACGGGGCCTTGTATGGTTTGCGGAAGCGAAAAGATCCTTGATCATATCAGAACCAAGCTGAATATTAAAGACGGAGAAACTACTGAAGACGGTATGTTTACCCTAAAACCTGCTGAATGTCTTGGAGCCTGCGGATACGCACCAATGATGCAGTTAGGAAAATTCTTTCATGAAAATTTAACGATAGAAAAAGTAGACGAAATCCTTGATCTTTGCAGACAGGGACAGGTTGCTTTAGATTAATTAAAATATACGATGAGTAAAAAACTTTTACTTAAAGATGCACATATAGAAGGCATTCGCTACTTTGAAACTTACCGCAAACAGGGAGGTTACACTGCAGCAGAAAAAGCCTTGAAAATGACCCCCGATGAAATTCTTGAAGAAGTAAAAGCTTCAGGACTTCGTGGACGTGGTGGAGCTGGATTCCCGACAGGAATGAAATGGAGCTTTCTGGCCAAACCGGAAGGCGTGCCAAGGCACCTTGTTGTGAATGCTGATGAATCTGAACCGGGAACTTTCAAAGACAGATATCTGATGGAATTCCTTCCTCATTTACTGATCGAAGGAATGCTTATATCCTCTTTCTGTTTAGGTTCAAACGTTTCTTATATCTATATCCGTGGAGAATACTCATGGATTCCTGATATTTTAGAAGAAGCGATTGAAGAAGCCAAAGCAGCAGGATTTTTAGGTAAAAATATCATGGGAACCGGCTTCGATTGTGAAATTTACGTTCAGAGAGGAGGAGGAGCATATATCTGTGGTGAAGAAACTGCATTGCTTGAATCTCTTGAAGGTAAAAGAGGAAACCCAAGATTAAAACCGCCATTCCCGGCTGTAAAAGGACTTTGGGAAAGACCAACGGTGGTTAATAACGTGGAATCTATCGCAGCTATCGTTCCGATCATTGATATTACAGGAGCAGAATACGCTAAAATCGGGGTAGGAAGATCTACGGGAACGAAATTAATTTCGGCTTGTGGAAACATTAACAAACCTGGAGTGTATGAGATCGACATGACCATTACTGTTGAAGAATTCATCTATTCTGATGAATACTGCGGTGGTATTGCCAACGGGAAAAAGCTAAAGGCTTGTATTCCGGGAGGAAGCTCTGTTCCGATTGTTCCTGCCAACCTATTATTAAGAACCGTAAACGGAGAACCAAGATACATGAACTATGAATCATTGGCTGACGGCGGTTTCGCTACCGGAACAATGATGGGTTCAGGAGGTTTCATCGTTTTAGATGAAGATCAGTGTATTGTGGAGCACACCATGACTTTAGCGAGATTCTACAATCACGAAAGTTGTGGACAATGTACACCTTGCCGTGAAGGAACAGGATGGATGTACAAAATCTTGAAAAAAATTGAAAAAGGAGAAGGAAAAATGGAAGATATTGACCTTCTTTGGGATATACAGAGAAAGATCGAAGGAAACACGATCTGTCCGTTGGGTGATGCAGCAGCTTGGCCGGTTGCAGCAGCAATTCGCCATTTCAGAGATGAATTTGAATGGCATATTAAAAACCCGGAATTATCACAAACACAAAATTATGGATTGGCAAATTATGCAGACCCAATTCCGGCTGTTGAAAAAAATGCGTAGTTAAAAAATTGATGAAGAAGTTATTGGTTGTCGGCTTAATGATGTCGGGACTTGTTGCTTTTGGGCAAGTAAAAAAAGATACATTAAATAAAGAATATAAACTGGAGGTAGCTCCTTATAAAGATAAAACTGAAAAGAAACAGAAACCCAATCCTTTGAGCAAGAAAGGACAAGTGTTTGTTTTCTTTGGCTGGAACAGAGGAGCTTTTAGTAACTCGGATATCCATTTTACCGGAAACGGTTATGATTTTCAGTTGAATAATGTACAGGCAAGAGATAAACCTACAAAATTTGGGATCGTTTATTTTGATCCAAGCTGGTTTACCGTAACGCAGTACAATTTCAGAATAGGATATTTTATAAAAGATAACCTGGCCCTTGTTTTAGGAATCGATCATATGAAATATGTAATGAAGCAGGACCAGACGGTTGATTTTTCAGGAACAATTTCAGATCCTAAATATGCAGCGATGGTACATAACGGACAGGTAAATCTAGCAGATACAGAGTTCCTTACTTTCGAGCATACAGACGGACTTAATTATGAAAATTTAGGTCTTGAGAAATATAGAAATCTTATTCATAAGAAAAATATAGATTTGGTATGGTCTTATGGAGCAGGAATCGGGGTAATGTTTCCTAAAAGTAATGTAAGGCTTTTTGGGAATGAAAGAAGTGACCGTTTTCACGTTGCAGGGATGGGAACCGACCTTAGAACCAGTCTTAACATGGTTTTCTGGAAAAACTGGATGATCAGAGCAGAGGCAAAAGCAGGATATATCAATATGTGGGATATTAAAACTACATTAAATAACAAGCCGGATAAAGCCCGTCAGGATTTTGTTTTCGGACAGGTCCTTGCAGGAGTCGGATATACATTTAACACGAAGAAGTATAATTAAAATATAGCTTAACGCCTTAAAAGCATAAGCGAAAGCATAGAATATGAGCGAAGAGGTTAAAAAATTCAAAATAACTATAGACGGACAGACTACTGAAGTTTTGCCTGGAACTTCTATTTTGGAAGCTGCCAGACAAATCGGTGGAAAGTCTGTACCTCCTGCAATGTGCTATTACAGCAAATTGGAAACCAGCGGAGGGAGATGTAGAACTTGCTTGGTTGAAGTTTCAAAAGGATCGGAAGCAGATCCGCGCCCTATGCCAAAATTAGTCGCTAGTTGCAGAACTAACGTAATGGACGGTATGGAAGTAAAAAATCTTTCGTCTGAAAAAGCTCAGGAAGGAAGAAAAGCCGTTACCGAATTCCTATTGGTGAACCACCCTCTGGACTGTCCTATCTGTGACCAGGCTGGGGAATGTCATCTTCAGGACCTTGGCTATGAGCACGGAAATCTTGAAACCAGAACCGAGTTTGAAAGAAATACTTACGAAGCAGACGATCTTGGTCCGAATATCAAGCTGAATATGAACCGTTGTATTCTTTGTGCAAGATGTGTATTGGCTGCAAACCAGTTAACAGGTGAAAGAGAGCACGGGATTCTATTCAGAGGAGATCATGCCGAAATTTCCACCTATTTAAATAAAGCTTTGGATAACGACTTCATCGGAAACATTATTGATGTTTGCCCGGTTGGAGCCTTAACAGACAGAACTTCCCGTTTTGCAAGCAGAGTTTGGTTCACAAAACCAATGAATGCTACCTGCAAATGTGATAAATGTTCAGGAAAAGCCGTAGTTTGGATGAAAGGTGACGAAATTGTAAGAGTTACTGCCAGAAAAGATCAGTGGGGAGAAGTGGAAGAATTTATCTGCGACACTTGCCGTTTTGAAAGAAAAGAGCTTTCTGACTGGAATATTGAAGGTCCTAGACATATCGACAGACACTCAGTAATTTCATTGAACCACTACGAAAAACCTAAGGATGAGCTAAGAATTTTAGACAATCCTATGGCGAAAGAAATCAGTGAAAAAGACGAAAAATAATTAATCTTTAAGACATCAGATTTCAGACATCAGACATCAGATTTTAAATCTGAATCTGGCAACTGACATCTAGTATCTAAATTAAAATAAAATGGATTTACTAACATTTAAAATTATACTTGTACTGGCGCTTTTCCTGTTGTCTCTTACAATAGCGGCCTACTCTACCTGGGCAGAAAGAAAAGTAGCGTCTATCATGCAGGACAGAATTGGTCCCAACAGAGCCGGACCTTTCGGATTACTGCAACCTCTTGCCGACGGTGGAAAGTTTTTCTTCAAAGAAGACTTTACCCCTGCCAATGCTGAAAAGTTCCTTTTCGTATTGGGGCCTGCTTTGGTAATGTTTATATCATTAATCACAGGAGCGGTTATTCCTTGGGGTAAAACCTTGAATTTTGGTGGAGTTTCTTATGATTTACAAGTAGCAAATATTGATGTTGGTGTACTTTTCATCATCGGAATGGCTTCCATCGGTGTATATGGAATCATGATCGGAGGATGGGCTTCGAATAACAAATATTCATTATTAGGTGCTATTCGTGCTTCTTCGCAGATGATCTCTTACGAACTGGCGATGGGATTAGCATTGCTTTCTATTATCATGATGACGGGAAGTTTGGATTTAAAAGAAATTACGGAAAGTCAGACTAATGGAAAGTTATGGGGAGTTATTCCTTGGGTTTCCGGTTTAAACTGGAATATTTTCTATCAGCCGATTGCCTTCCTTGTATTTTTTGTAGCTGCTTTGGCAGAAACCAACAGACACCCTTTCGATTTACCTGAATGTGAATCTGAACTGGTAACAGGATATTCTACGGAATATTCTTCCATGAAACTGGGATTATATATGTTCGGTGAATATGTGAACATGTTTATCTCCAATGCTTTTATGGTTGTTCTTTTCTTCGGTGGTTATAACTATCCTGGAATTGAATGGGTAACTCAGAACTGGGGTGAAAACGCTGCAGGAATTTTGAGTATCGTAGCATTCTTAACAAAAACGGTAATCGGAATTCTGATCTTTATGTGGATCAGATGGACGCTTCCAAGATTTAGATATGACCAATTGATGCACTTAGGATGGAAAACTCTGATCCCAATGGCATTAGTAAACCTATTGATTACAGGTGCTGTAATTTTAGCATTTGCCAACTAGAATAATTTGAAAATGAGATGATGTGATGATGTGATAATATGGTGATGCGGGAACAAAAGCCCACTTCCATCTTCTAACATCTAACGTCTAACATCTAACATCTATAATTAAATGAAACTTACAAACAGATCAAAAGTTGTTTCCAAAAAAGAAATGACCCTTGCTGAAAAAATCTACCTTCCTGCTATTTTTACAGGGATGGGGATTACATTTAAGCATGCTGTAAGAACCGTGATAAAAGGTGCTCCCGCAGTATATTCATATCCGGAAGTACAGAAACCGAGAACTACCATCTGGAGAGGTCAGCACGTTCTGAAAAGAGACGAAGAAGGCAGGGAAAGATGTACGGCTTGCGGACTTTGTGCTGTAGCCTGTCCTGCAGAAGCCATTACCATGACGGCTGCAGAAAGAACAAAAGAGGAAAAAGGTCTTTACAGAGAAGAAAAATATGCATCAGTATACGAAATTAATATGCTGAGATGTATTTTCTGCGGGATGTGTGAAGAGGCCTGTCCAAAATCTGCTATTTATCTTACAGACAGATTAGTGGATGTAGAAACCAACAGAGGATCTTTCATCTATGGAAAAGATAAATTGGTTGAAAAAATAAATGAAAGGATTGATATTACGACAAGACAGTCCGAGAAACAAAAAAATGCGGTAAAATAATGGATCAGTTTTTATTTTTCTTGGTGGCGTTTTTAGCAGTGGCTAGTGCAGTATATTTTGTATTTGCAAGAAATCCTCTCTATGCTATTCTGTCATTAATTGTTACGATGTTTTCAATTGCGGGAATGTACATTCTTCTGAATGCCCAGTTCCTTGCAATCATTCAGATTATAGTGTACGCAGGAGCCATCATGGTATTATTCCTTTATATCCTGATGATGCTTAACCTTAATAAACAAGACGAAAGTAAGAAGAACAATACTTTAAAATTTGTTGGAGTTTTTACAGCCGGCCTTTTATTAATTGGAGTTTTAGGCGTATTCAGAGGTGTTCAGGACAATCACATTGTTGTTGAGAATGTAGACAAGGGTGTAGGTCTTACTAAAAATCTGGGCAGACTTTTGTTTAATCAATATGTTTTACCGTTTGAGCTTGCTTCTATCCTGATTTTGGCAGGTATTGTAGGTGCGGTATTAATCGGTAAAAAAGATTTATAAAATTATGGGAGAAGTAAATACATTTATACAAAGCGTCCCTCTTAACTATTTCATCATTCTTTCCTCAGTATTGTTTTCTTTGGGAGTATTGGGAGTATTGTTGAGGAAAAACGCTATTGTTATTTTGGGCTGTGTAGAGCTTATGCTGAATTCTGTAAACCTTTTATTAGCTGCTTTTTCAGCCTATAAAGGAAACGGAGACGGACAGCTTTTAGTTTTCTTCATTATGGTGGTAGCCGCCGCTGAAGTAGCGGTAGGTCTGGCAATTATTGCTATGCTGTATAGAAATACCCGTTCTGTAGATGTTAGTATATTTAATAAATTAAGAGGATAAGGAATGGAAAATTTAGTGTATGCAATAGTACTTTTACCACTTTTAGGGTTTCTTATTAACGGTTTATTCGGAAAAAATCTTCCAAAAATATTTGTAGGCTCTCTGGCTACAGCAATGGTTTTCGGATCATTCTGCATCGCAGTAAGTCTTTTCATGAAATTTGATTCTGAAAGCCAACCGATCATCGTAAAAGCATTTGAGTGGTTTACAGTAAACGGGGTTCAGATCAATTTCGGATTCCAGATCGATCAGCTTTCTTTAATGATGGTGATGATCATCACAGGGATCGGTTCATTGATCCATTTATATTCTATTGGATATATGAGCCACGATAAAGGTTTCTATAAGTTCTTTACTTATCTGAATCTTTTCATCTTCTCCATGCTGCTTTTAGTAATGGGAAGCAACTACCTGATCCTGTTCATCGGATGGGAAGGTGTAGGTCTTTGTTCTTACCTGTTGATCGGATTCTGGTATACCAATGAAGAATACGGTAAAGCAGCAAGAAAGGCTTTCATCATGAACAGAATTGGTGACCTTGCATTATTGATTGGTATCTTTATGATCGCTGCTCAGACTAATGCGGTGGATTACCTTACGGTAGCACAGAACTCTTCAAAATTTGAATTAGACGGAACAGTAATTATCTTTATTACAGCCAGTTTATTTATCGGGGCTACCGGTAAATCTGCTCAGGTTCCTTTATATACATGGTTACCGGATGCGATGGCCGGTCCTACTCCTGTATCAGCGTTGATCCATGCGGCAACGATGGTAACGGCAGGTATTTATTTAGTGGTAAGATCAAACTTCTTATTTACTTTGGCACCTACGGTTCAGGGAGGAATTTTATTCATCGGATTCTTAACAGCTGCTTTGGCAGGATTCTATGCACTTCGTCAGAACGACATCAAAAAAGTATTGGCTTACTCTACCGTTTCACAGCTTGGATTTATGTTCATTGCTTTAGGATTGGGAGCTTATACTACAGCGATGTTCCATGTAATGACACATGCATTCTTTAAGGCTTTATTATTCCTTGGAGCAGGTTCTGTGATCCACGCGATGAGCAACGAACAGGATATGCGTTTCATGGGAGGTTTGAAAAAATACATCCCAATTACCCACGCTACTTTCCTTATCGGAACATTGGCAATCTCAGGTTTCCCTTTATTATCAGGGATGATCTCAAAAGACGAAATTTTAGTAGCAGCTTTCGCTAAAAACCCTGTTTACTGGGTGATTTTATTTGTTTTAGCGGCCATGACTGCCACCTATATGTTCAGACTGTACTACCTGACGTTCCACGGAGAATTCAGAGGTACGGAAGATCAGAAACATCACTTACACGAAAGCCCGTCTAATATGACCCTTCCGTTGATCGTGCTGGCTATCCTTTCTGTGCTTGGAGGTTTTATTAACCTTCCTCACTTCATCGGACATGGTCATTATGCGAAACTAATGGAATGGCTGAAGCCTGTTCTTACAGAGCAGAGCTACAAACAAATGGAAGCGACTCTTTCGGGAGTTCCGTTTGGAACTGAAATGATCTTATTAGGGGCTACAGTGCTGATGTTCTTCTCCGTATGGTTTATCGTAAAAAATACCTACGTGAAAAAGAAAAAAATGGCTCTGGCAGAAGAAAGCTATACCGGATGGGAAAAACTTTCTGCTAAGAAATTATATGTAGACGAACTTTACAATGCATTGATTGTAAAAACTGTTGAAGGATTAGGACGCGGAGGAAAGATGTTTGATAAAGGGATCTTAGACCGTTTTGTAGACTTCGTGGGCGAAGGCGCTGAAGACAGCGGAAAAGCGATGAAGCGTATCCAGAACGGAAATGTAGAGACTTATATTCTTATCATGTCTTTAGCAGTGGGAATTATACTGATTGTTAACTTTATATTACAATAATGTCTGGTTTATTATTAACATTATTACTATTACCTCTAGTAGGTTCGGGATTAGTTTTTGCATGGAAAAATAAATCCAGCAAATATTTGGCGTTGGGAATTGCATTGATCCAGATGCTTATTACTTTCTACATCACGGCGGATTTTGATTTTAATCCAACGGTAGACAGTGTACTGCAGCACGAGATCAATTATCCTTGGTCGCAATTCATTAAAAGCTCACTTCATTTCGGAATAGACGGAATGAGTCTGCTTCTATTATTGCTGACCAATATTTTAACGCCGATCATTATTTTATCATCTTTCAACGAAAATGTAAGCTACAGAAATACATTCTACGGCCTGATTCTGCTGATGCAGTTCGGTCTTGTTGGGGTGTTCACTTCTTTAGACGGGCTGTTGTTCTATATTTTCTGGGAAGTAACTCTTATTCCTATCTGGTTCATTGCCGGACTTTGGGGCCAGGAAAACAAAAGATTTGAATTCACTACGAAGTTCTTCGTTTATACATTCGTTGGGTCATTATTTATGTTAGCCGGATTGATCTATGTGTACAATCACTCTGCATCATTTGCTTTAACAGATTTATACAATGCTCAGCTTAACGAGGTACAGCAGACAGTGGTATTCTGGTTTATCTTCTTTGCATTCGCAGTGAAGTTACCGGTATTTCCTTTCCACACATGGCAGCCGGATACGTATACTTACTCTCCTACTCAGGGATCCATGCTTTTATCAGGGATCATGCTGAAGATGGCAGTGTACGGTGTCATCCGTTATTTACTTCCTATCACTCCGCTTCCAATTGCCGGAATTTCGGGACAGATCGTCATTATTTTGGCCATCATAGGAATTGTTCACGGTGCGCTTATCGCAATCATCCAGTCAGATATGAAGAGAATTATTGCGTATTCTTCTTTCTCTCACGTAGGGTTAATGGTGGCAGGGATCTTCTCTTCTGCTGTGATCACTTTAAGAGGAACATTTAATATTGAAGGAGCTGAAGGAGCATTGGTTCAGACTTTTGCCCACGGTATCAACGTAGTTGGATTGTTCTACTGCTGTGATATCTTATACAAGAGATTTAAATCAAGAGACATCAGACAAATGGGAGGTTTGGCGAAAGTTGCCCCTAAATTTGCCGTGTTGTTCCTGATCATTATATTAGGTTCAATGGGTGTTCCATTGACTAACGGATTCATCGGAGAATTTATTTTGCTGAAATCGGTATATGATTTCAACGGTTTGGCAGCAGTAATTGCTGGTCTTACGGTAATCCTTGCTGCTGTATATTTATTGAGATTCTACGGAAAAGCAATGTTCGGACAGGGAAATGATGCAGTATTAAGTTCCGTAAAAGACTTATCTGCAGTAGAATTTTCCGTATTGGCAAGTATAGCGGTTTTTGTGATTGTATTTGGTATTTTCCCGCAACCGATAATCGATATGGTGAATAGTTCGCTGACGTTTATCTACACAGCGATGGCCAGCTAAAAAAATTAAAAGATTTAAAAATTAAAAAATTAAGAGATCAGAGAAGAGTAAAAGAAAAGAGACAAGGAGATTAGAGACAGGAGATTATTCCACTGAACTTTAAACCTTGAGCTTTAAACTCTCAACTCAAAATCTCACATCTCAAATCTATATTATGAGTGTTTTAATTATTGTTTTCCTAACGGCAGTTATTGCGTTATTTTCAGGAGTTTTCGAACAGGGAAAATTCGCAAGATACATTGGGATTTTAGGATTGATCGTCGCTTTATATGTAAGCTTCTTACCTGAATGTGCTTTCTTCGAAAAGTACAGACACATGTATGAATATACTGCAAATACAGCGTTATTCACCAAAATATCTATTGTAACAACCTTATTGTTATTCTTCCTGGGAGGTTTTGCGTTCAGCAATCACAGAAGCCACCAGTCGGAATTATATGCACTGATGCTTTTTGCATTATGCGGAGGAATTATTCTTTTTGGATTCCAGAATATGGTTACTCTTTTCTTAGGGGTAGAAATCCTTTCCATTCCGTTGTATGTAATGGCGGGAGCCAACAAAACTGATTTAAGATCAAACGAAGCTTCGATCAAGTATTTCCTGATGGGTGCTTTTGCAACAGGTTTCTTACTGTTTGGAATTGCATTTATCTACGGAAGCACCGGAAGTTTTGATTTATATAAGATCCAGGATTTCGGAGTTAAAAATCCTAAAGACGTTATGTTCATTTTAGGAGTTCTTCTTATTCTTTGTGCCCTGGCATTCAAAGTAGCATTAGCACCTTTCCACATGTGGAGTCCTGATGTATATTATGGAGCTCCTTCACTCATCACAGCATTTATGGCGAGTGTGGTAAAGATCTCAGGATTTTTTGCTTTATTCAGATTAATGACCATCGGGTTCGGTGGTGTTACTGAAGAATGGATTAATGTGTTTGGTGTATTCCTGATCATCACACTGCTTTTAGCTAACGTTATGGGTCTTGCCCAGACCAATGCAAAAAGGATGCTCGCCTACTCTTCTGTTTCCCACGCCGGATATATCGGGTTGGTTTTCTTCGGAATGACGAGCCTTTCTACTTATAATTTAGCATTCTATTTATTTGCTTATGCTTTATCAACCGTGGGAGTTTTCATGTGTTTAATTTATGTTGAAAAATTAAAAAGAGAAACCTCTTTCGGAGCTTTCAAAGGATTGGCAAAATCTGAACCTCTATTAGCCACAGTGGCAGCAATCTCTATGCTTTCAATGGCAGGAGTTCCGCTGACAGCCGGTTTCATGGGGAAATTTGCTTTATTCTCCCAGGCAATGAATTCAACGCACGGAGTTTTCTTAGTATTGGTAGCTGTATTAGGTTCTGCAGTATCTATTGCCTACTATTTAAGACTGATTATTTCAATGTTCTTCTTCAAAGATTCTACATTTAAATCTTCAGAAAAAGTAACCCTTACTTATAATATCGTAGCGGTATTTGTCATTGCTTCAATTATTGTGTTAGGAGTTTTCCCTGATCTGTTTGCAAGACAGTTCGGATTATAACATCCCAATATAAAATATATAAAAGCACAACTTTTTCAGTTGTGCTTTTTTTGTTACCAATAAGTGCAACGGCTCCGTCTATCTTAAAAATCAAATGAATGTTTTTTAAAGCCATATCTATCCTTGCGTTTAATTTAAGAAACTGCAGAGTTTTTCATAAAGAAAAAAAGTAACAGATAATGCTTTACCTATATCCGGATTTTGTTTAGGAAAAATAACAAAAGCCCTTATAAATGTGCCTTTCACTAATTTGCAATGCAGTTGGAAGTGATCTTTTTTTCATAACTTTACTTTAAATTTCAGCCATTGGCCAACCTTTACAAAAAAGACGCTCCATTTCAGGTTCTTATATCATTCAAAAAATATTTGGATGTGCTGGAACATATCCGTTACAACGACCGTTTGGAGTATAGAGTTAATTATGCTGAATCTTTAATTGAAAGGACAAAAAAATTTCCTGAGCTAAGAGAAGGATTTCTGGATGAAGCCCTTCTCAAAAAACATGAAGACCTCATCAGGCAGATTCTTGCAGACCTCTTCCCTACCGGCCTTACACACAATGAGATCAAAGCGGCCAGTGTTCCGCTTTCCAAGACCACTTTCAACTATACCGAAAGATTTAAAGGTATACTTAAAGATGCAGGAAAGGACTTTGAAATAGCGCTGAGGAATATCGGAGACGATGAATTTTATGTATTCTGCTGCTGTCTCATCCTGCAGAGCTATTTCAAAAGAGACATCAGGAGTAGCATGCCTCTTTATTATGATATTCCGAACAGACTGGGAATCATGAAACATTATAAGATCACAGTCAACTCAGATTTTACAGAAATATATCCTACTGAAAACGCAAAAATCCCGTCCGATGATGTGCTGGATATGCTGTTGGAAAACCTGGACGATTTTAAACTCTGGAAGAAATATTTCCCTTCAAAATCATGGGTTTTAAAAGGCTTCACGATTGTTTCCCTGGTAGACTGTACTTCTGAAGTGGCCCTGTCCGACCTTAAATCGAGCATGATAGAAATTGATCCTGAGGATTTGAGCCCGGATGAAAATCTTGTGGAAATTTTTAAATCCTATTTCGATGTCCCGGAACTCAATTTCGGGCTTATGCTTTTCGATAAGAAAGATCAGAAACTCGGCAAACTTCCAATCTACGAAAATGTTTTCACCCATCATGTTCTGGATTTCTGGATCAATGCATTTGATGAAGAAACCCGGAAAAATACTTTTACCAATTTAAATCATAATTCCAGGCCGATTGTCATCTCGAATGTTGAAAATCTGGAGGACAACATCAAAGAACTACCTTCTTTCAGTATTTTAAGAGACAACAATATCAACAGCTTCATGGTAATCCCGATCATGAAAGATAACGAGCTTTTGGCCATCATGGAATTTACCTCTCCGCAAGCCAATAGTTTCAACGGTTTAAAGCTGAAAAAAATGGAATTTTTCACCGATATGATCCTGTTCTCACTGAACAGATTCAGCTTTGAAAAAAACTACCAGATAGAAGCCATCATCCAGCGTGAATATACTTCCATCCACGACAGCGTGGTCTGGAAATTCAGAAATGAAGCCGAAAAATATTTCAATGCTTCGTTGGGGAAAAAAATGTATACGCTGAAACAGATCTCCTTCAAAAACCTGACACCCTTGTTTGGGTTCTCGGATATCCGTTCATCTTCAGAAAAGCGTTTTAATCTGATGCTTGAAGACCTCAACCAACAGCTTGAAAGCCTTCATGATATTTTCACACTCATCAATTCCGATTCAGAAAAATACCTTCTGGCTCTTGATGTTTTTGAAAATGAACTGAACAACGAGATCAAAGCTGATACGGAACAACGCCTTCAAAGGCTTTTGAGAGAGGAAATCCACCCTTACCTGCAAGGAAAACTGGAACTGAAAACCGACAGGGAAATAAAAAATAAGATCAAAGATTATTTTGTACAGGTTTTTACCCAAACCGACCTATTTTATGCCAAGAGAAAAAATTTAGATGATTCTATAACGCTGGTCAACAGAAAATTGGCCGATATGCTGGATGAAAGCCAGGTCAAAGCCCAGCAGATATTTCCGCACTATTACGAGAGGTTTAAATCTGATGGTGTAGAGCACAATCTGTATATCGGACATACTATTGCTCCGGATCTCAGCTATACCTCCAAAGTAGTCCACAAATTAAGATACTGGCAGCTCAAGACAATCTGTAGCATGGAACGCGAATTCCAGACCTTTAAAAAAAACCTGCCGATACAGCTTGATATTGCATCACTGCTTTTCGTCTATAACGAGAAGATAGATATCCGCTTCAGAATGGATGAAAAACGTTTTGATGTAGACGGTGCCTACAATTCGTATTATGAAATTGTAAAAAAACGCCTGGACAAAGCCCATGTCAAAGATTCTGCGGAAAGGATTACCTGCCCCGGAAAAATTACCATCGTTTATTTCGGTATGGAAAACCAGAAAGAATACCTGGAGTACATCAATAAGCTTCAGAAAAAAGGAATTCTGCAGAATGATATAGAGTTTTTAAAAGTGGAAGATCTTCAGGGAATTACGGGATTGCTGGCATTGAGGATCTCTCTTACCCAAGATTAATGATTAATCTATAAAATAAGAATCCGGTTTTTTAGCTCACCCTGTGGCATTCCCGCCTGCCCGAAAAAGTACTCAATCGTTCTACACATACTGTTCAGCACAAGAGCTATCAATGTAAAATAGTAGGATTAAGATGTACTTTTATAATCGAAAATCTTTCCTTAAAAAATAGATCAGCAAATATTAAAATAACACCCAGCTTAACAACAATTTTCTCCAATACGGAGCCTCTCCGTATAAACAACATTTTCAGTTAATTGTACGCTGTCTTACAATTTGTATTTATTTATATTAAAGCGAAAGAAAAGCATAGGCGAAAGAAAGTACGGAAATAATAATTCCTGCCATAAATATCTTATAGGTTACAGATAAAAGCTTGTATTTCCTGTCAAGAACTTTCCCCAAAAAATAAAGGTCTTTCACCATAGAATCATAAATATAATCTCTGTCTTTGATCAGATCTTTCATAGCATCATGATAATCATTGAACAGCATTTGATGAAAGTTTCCAAAAAACAGCAGGTTTACTTTTCTGTCTGCAATATCCTGAGCCGTAAAATTGGTTTTGGTCACATTCGGTTTTGTGGACAGGATCGCAAATATAATGGTCAGAACACTTGAAGTAAGCAGGACAAAACTAGGAATGATAAGGTGCGCATTCTTTGGGGTATCCAATTTAGGAACCAGTACGGAAAGACAAACTGAAATAATGATGGCATTAACCGAGAGAAGAATATTCGCCTTACTGTCAGCAATATCGCTTAGCCTTGTGTGATTGTTCAGCGTTACTCTGAACAGGGTATCTACGCTTCGGTCAGATTTTGGATCTTTGGGTTCTTTTTTATTATCTGCATTTTCTTTTTTATCCTCTTCCTTTTCAAGCTTTTTTTCTATTTTCTTTATATTTTTCTTTTTCAGAGGTTCCCAGTTCTCCTTGGCATATTCCGTGTAATAATGATGTTTATTTTTCAGCATTTCAAGATTTCCGGCGTTCCATTCGTCATTGGAGAAACATTTTACGTTGGTAAGCTCCCATTCTTTTCTCAGCGCATCGGAAATATCATTATAATCGTGGCTGGCAAAATGACTGCAGTCCGCATCTTTTACAATCTTTTCCAGAAGGTTTTGCGGTTCATAGGTAATTTTAGTAGCCAAGATTAATTGAGAAACATCCTCAATAAAGCTTTCAGGATAATTTTCCTGCTTCAGAAAATCGGTAAGGATGGCCACTCCTTTTTCTTCATGATTCTGTGCACATTCTACATAACCTGTATCATGGAACCACAATGCTAAAAGCACCTTTTCCTGATCCTCTTTGGAAACAGGTGTATTCCGCATGATCTCTCCGGCCTTATTTACCGTGTAGGTCGTGTGAATAAAATTATGATAAAAGTATACAGAAGATAACTTATCTTTGAATAAGATTTCTACATAATCTTTAGCTTTGTGTAAAATATTCATCCTGAATTTTTGTTAATGTAAATTTATGAATTTATCCTTTAAAACTCATTTAAAAAAAACTTCTATTGCCTTTCGAACAGTATTGTCTGCAGGAGTTCTCTATTCATGCGCAACATATAACGTAAAAAAGGGTAAAAACTTATTTGAAGTTAAAAATTCTGATGTAAAATCTGAGAATGATTTTAAAGTTTTCCTGATCGGGGATGCCGGAAATTCAGATGATCCTCAGGCTCAGAACACCTTAAATTTACTCAAAAACAAACTGGATTCGGCAGACAGCAACTCCATGCTGATCTTTCTGGGTGATAATATCTATCCCAACGGATTGCCTAAAGAATCTGATAAAGATTATGCACTGGCTAAGCAAAAACTGGAAAACCAGCTTACCATTACCAGAAATTTCAAAGGAAAAACACTGGTTATTCCTGGAAATCACGACTGGAACAGCGGGCTGGACGGATTAAAGGCTCAGGAAGACCTGGTGAAAGCCTATTTTAACGACAAGAAAGCTTTTCTCCCTAAAAATTCCTGCGGAATTGATGATATCAATCTTTCGAAAGATATTAAACTTATCGTCATCGATAGTGAATGGGCACTTGTAAACTGGGATCAATATCCCGGAATCAATAAAAACTGTACGATTAAAACGCGTGAAGATTTCTTCACAGAGTTTAAAGATCTTGTTACCAAAAACCAGGATAAAAGGATTATTGTTGCCTTGCATCACCCTGTGATCAGCAGTGGAACACATGCAGGATTCAATTCTGCAAAAGCCCATCTTTATCCGTTGAAAAGTAAGATTCCGGTTCCGGTGGTTTCAAGTGTGATCAATATTTTGAGAAGTTCTTCAGGAGCAAGTTTAGAAGACATTAATAATCAGCATTATGCAGATCTAGCCAACAGGTTGAAGAGCATCGTTCAGGATAAGGAAAATATTATTTTTGTTTCCGGGCATGATCATAACCTGCAGTATCATGAAGAAAGGAATATCAGGCAGATCATCAGCGGCGCGGGTTCTAAAACGGATCCTGCCACTATTGCTGAAAAAACTGATTTTTCCTACGGAGGAAGTGGATTTGCCGTTCTGAATATCAGAAAAGACCAGAGTACTGATGTAGAATACTTTTCAACAAAAGATAACAGCATTAAAAAGCTTGCCCATATTTCTGTGATCTCAAAACCGGATGTTTTTGTGAATAATTATCCAAAAGATTTTCCGGCCACGGCCACTTCAAGCATTTATCCGGTAAAGCTTACCCAAAAAGGACCTGTTTATCGTTGGCTTTGGGGTGAGCATTACAGGAAGTATTACGGAATTCCAATTGAGGCGCCTACGGCAGACCTTGCTTCCCTGAATGGCGGCTTTACCCCTTTCCGGGAAGGTGGAGGAAACCAGTCGAACAGCTTAAGACTGAAAGCGGCAGACGGGCAGGAATTTGTGATGCGGGGCGTGAAAAAAAGTGCCGTCCGTTTTCTGAATAATATGGCTTTCAAAAAGAGTACTTTCGGGAATGAGCTGAATAATACGTTTCCTGAAAAGTTTCTGCTTGACTTTTATACGACCACTCATCCGTTTACCCCATTTTCAGTAGGAAACATGGCTGATAAACTCGGCATTTTCCATAGTAATCCGAAATTATATTACATTCCGAAGCAATATACTTTGGGAGAATATAATAAAAATTATGGCGATGAAATGTACATGATTGAGGAACGCTTTTCTTCTGATCCTAAAACGCTGGCTTGGCTGGACAATGCTAAAGATATTGTTTCTACAGATGATGTTCTAAAAAATTTCACCAAAAACTATAAGTATTCCGTAGACCGTGAATCGTACATAAGAGCAAGAATCTTTGATATGCTGATTGGCGATTGGGACAGGCATTCGGATCAGTGGAAATGGGCGGAATACCAGGATGGTGACAAAGTTGTTTACAAACCGGTCCCGAAAGACAGAGATCAGGCTTTCAGCCGATATGACGGCGCTGCTTTCAAGCTCATTATGAATGTTCCGGCTATCCGTCATATGAAGACCTTTAAGGAAGAGATCAAAAATGTAAAGTGGATGAATATGGAGCCATATCCTTTGGACCTTATCTTTTTAAAAGGATCTTCACAGGAAGAATGGACTGCGCAAGCAAAATATATCCAGGAACATCTTACTGATGCGGATATCGATGATGCATTCAGCAATCTTCCTAAAGAAGTAAAGGATGAAACCATTGCTGATATCCAGCGTAAATTAAAAATCAGAAAAACAAAGCTGCAGGATTACGCTGCCCAATATTATGATGTGCTGCAGGAAAAGGTTCCTCTTGCCGGGACGGTGAATCCTGATAAGTTCGTCATTACAAAAACGGCCCATTCTATCAATGTAAAGCAGTATAAATTAGATAAAAACAAAGAGAATCCTGAATTGGTTTTTGAAAAAACGTATGAGGATTCCAAAACAAAGGAGCTCTGGATTTACGGTCTTGAAGATGATGATATTTATGAAGTGTCCGGAGAAGGAAGACCTAAGACGAACATCAGGCTGATTGGCGGTTACAATCATGATGTTTATAATATTGCGGACGGAAAAAGTGTGAAGATTTATGATTTTAAAAGTCAGAAAAATACATACAACGGCTCCGGAACAAAAAATATTTCTGATGATTACGACATCAATACTTACAATTATAAGCATCCGAAATATAATTTCTATGCCGGTTATCCGAATGCTGATTACAATCCGGATGATGGTGTGATCTTAGGGGTTCTGGCTAATTATACGGTTAATAATTTCATCCGCGCCCCTTATACCCAAAAGCATAGTCTTAAATTAAATTTTTATACTGCAACCGCAGGATTTAATGCGGCTTATAAAGGAATTTTTAAAAAAGCAATATCCGGATGGGATTTCAATCTTGATGCAGCTTATACAACACCCCGTTTTTCCAAGAACTTCTTCGGATTGTCTAATGAAAGTGAATACGACAAGGAGAACACGGAAAGAGAATACAACAGGGCAAGAATTTCCAAGTTCAATTTCGCCCCTTCTATCTCTAAAAAGAGCTGGATGAACCTTCAGCATCAGTTCCAGTTGACTTTTGAGGACAATAAAGTACAAAGAAACGGTGACCGTTTTGTAGACCAGTCACCTGATGTGAGACCTGAAGTTTTCAAAAGCCAGCAGTTTGCAGGGGCCAATTATACCTTCAGCTTCAAGAATCTGGATAATAATGCCTTTCCTACTTTAGGACTGGAATTACTGATGAACGCAGACTGGAAAACTAATCTTTCCGATACCAACAAAAATTTCTTTACCCTGAACGGAACACTGACGATAGACCACAGGCTTGACAAAAGAGGAAATTTTGTGTTTGCAAATTCCAGCAATGCGATGTGGATCAGCAATAATAATTTCGAATTTTACCAGGCAGCAAGCATTGGTGGCAACAATGGGATGAGGGCTTTCCGGAATGACAGGTTTTCAGGTAAGTCTTATTTCACCAACAATTCTGAGGTCCGCTGGGATTTCGGAAGGGTAAGAAATAATATTATTCCTGCCAATATGGGTGTTCTGGTTGGATATGACATTGGACGTGTCTGGAATGACGGTGAGAATTCTAAAAAGTGGCATCAGTCCGTAGGAGCAGGATTCTGGATGAGTGTTGTAGAGATGTTTTCCGCAAGACTGAATTATTTTTATGGCTCTGACGGAGGAAGGATTTCTGCGGGAGTAGGAATGACTTTTTAAATTTTTCTTATTTATATTTAATTCTATATTAATTATACAAAAGAGGGACAAAAAATTGTCCCTCTTGTTTTTTATTAATGCCAGATATAAGCTTTTGCAGCTGACATTATTTAGTTTTGGAGTCAAATTCAAATCTATATACATTTCCTCCTGTTTCCTTATCTTTTTCGTCTGCGATCAGCAGAGTTTTATCATCCAGGAAAACAACAGCTTCTTTTTGCGAATTATGATTTAAAGATACTTTCTCAATTTTAGCAGTATTAAAATTATCTGCGGTAAATCCGGAAAGCACATGAATATTTTTATGGGTAAGCAGAACGATTTTATCATTGTTACTGTTGATGGCTGCCGAAGTGATGGCAGCATCGCTGTACTTCCCTGCAAGCTTAAGCTTCCCTATCAATTTGGCTTCAAAATCGCCTTCTTTATTAGGAATCTGGAATACAAGGAAAGTTCCGTCAAAACCTTTGCTTCTGTTTTTGGTGAAGAGATAAAAGTTTCCGTTCATTTCTACGAAAGCTTCACAGTCATATAGCCAGTTCGATTTCTTTGGAGGAAATTCAGTTTGTCCTTCATAATGAAATTTTGTAGTCTGAATAGCTTTTGTTGTTTTTTGAGAAGCATCCTTCAAATCCAGTTTTAAAATGGCCAGATTCTGCCTGTTATTATCATTATTTCCAAAATCACCAAGGTAAATATTTCCCTGGGCATCTTTGGTAATATCTTCCCAATCATTGTTTTCAGCATTTTCTACCAGAACATCTGTTACCAGCTTGCCCTGCTTATCCAAACCGTAAACTACATTTTTATTTCCCTGGTCTTCTATCGCCCAAATGGTATTTTTATCCTGAGACAGAACGATTCCTGAAACTTCTTTCAATTTTTTCGGCAGAGTAAATTCCACTGTCAATTCATCGGTTTTATGAGTGTCCTGAGCTTTCGGATTACAGCTCCACAATAAAAAAGCGGATAAGGTAAGAATACGCAACATAGCTATTTTTTTAATTTTTTAAACTGAAAATACGAGTACCGTATATTTTTCTCTAAGGTATTAAATAATCTTGTTGATAACGAGATCTGTTTTTGGGTTCCATCAATCGTTAAGAATTAATCGGTTTGCAAGATCAAAGAACACGATGAGCCATGCAAAACCTATTCCAATAAGGATTCTCGGAATACTTCTATGTCAGGGCTTTACTTATGACAGCAGTTTTGCTTTTTCCCACAATACGTCCATTTCTTCCAAAGACATGTCGGCCAGCTTTAGATTTGATTCTTCTGCCAGCACTTCCATTTTCTGGAATCTTGAGATAAATTTTAAATTGGTCCTTTCCAGCGCAGAATCCGGATTCAGTCCTGAAATTCTTGCATAGTTGATGAGTGAGAAAAATACATCGCCCAACTCCAGCTCTTTTTTATCTAGATCAGTTTCTGCATGGAATTCCTGGATTTCTTCATCTACTTTTTTCCATGCATCTTCTGCATCATGAAATTCAAACCCAATTCCTTTTACTTTATCCTGAATCCTGTAGGCTTTTACCAAACTCGGAAGGCTTTTCGGAACACCGCCCAAAATAGATTTATTCCCTTCTTTCAGCTTCAGCTTCTCCCAATTCTGCTTTACTTCTTCTTCATCTTTTACTTCTGTATCACCATAAATATGAGGATGACGGAAAATTAATTTCTCGTTTAAAGAATTGATAACATCTGCAATATCGAAACTTTCTTTTTCCGACCCAATTTTAGCATAAAAAACAAGATGAAGCAGAACATCACCCAGCTCTTTTTTGATTTCCTTTAAATCTTCCTGCAGGATAGCATCCGAAAGCTCGTAGGTTTCTTCAAGAGTCAAATGACGGAGCGACTGCAGGGTCTGCTTTTGATCCCACGGGCATTTTTCGCGCAGATCGTCCATGATGTCTAATAATCTTCCGAAAGCTTCTAGTTTTTCTTGTCTGGTATTCATAATTGAGAATTCAAAGTGATGCAAATTTAGGGTAAATCTTTAATTATAAAGCTTAAGAGTTTGTCTTAAAATAAAAACCCTGTCAAATAATCTTGACAGGGCTTATATTTATAATTCAGGATAATTATCCTTTCTTAGTGTGTGTACTTTTTGGAGCTGCTTTGGCTGCAGAAGTAGCTTTCACTTTTGGAGCTGCAGGCTTTTCTGCTTTTGGAACTGCTTTTTTAGGAGCTTCTTTTTCAATGCTCACTTCTTCCTTTGCACCATCCAGTGTTTCAGGCTCTGCTTTTACGAAGCTCTCAGGAGTAATGTATCCTGCTTTCTGAAGAAGGTTATACCACTGAGCCAATTTCTTGATATCTGAAGCATATACTCTTTCTGTATCATAGTTAGGAAGAGAAGCTGTCATGAATTCTTTCAGAACATCGTCAGAAGATTTGTGAGAAATCGTTTCTTTATAATCGTAGTTTTTAGCAATATTTTCAAAAACCTCGAACAAAGGAACTTCTTTATCAAATGTAAACATAGCGATATTATCCAATAAACTCACCTGACTTGAGTTCCCAATGCTAACTTTTTTCTTAGTCGTAACATCTTCAATGATAAAACCGTTTCTTAGTTGAGAAACTAATTTGAAAAGTCCTGGCTTTCCAGAAATTGAAATTATTTTTTCTAACAGCATAATTTTATTTTTTGTAAATTCTGCAATCAGCACTTGGCTTTTTGCTTTTATTATTTTGTTTTTTAATCCTTGTTTAAATTACTTTGGAAATCTCATTTTATAGCTGATGCTTACATCACCCTGTGAGATTTTTGCCAGCTTACCTTTTACGAGTTTCTTCTTCAATACGCTCAGGTGGTCGGTAAACAGCACGCCTTCAATATGATCATATTCATGCTGAATTACGCGGGCTCTAATATCGGAAAAAGTTTCTGTATGTTTTACAAAATTTTCGTCATAATATTCAATAACGATCGTTCCTTTTCTCTTCACGTCTTCTCTTACGTCCGGAATAGAAAGGCATCCTTCATTAAATTTCCATTCTTCTCCGGATTCTTCAAGAATTCTAGCGTTGATGAAAACTTTTTTAAACTCAGCCAGCTCGTCTTTGATGTCTTCATAATCTTCATCATCTGCAAGCGGAGTCACGTCGATCACAAACAGGCGTAAGTCCAACCCGATTTGCGGTGCTGCAAGTCCTATGCCATTCGCACTGTACATCGTTTCGAACATATTATCTATAAGTTCCTGTAAACCGGGATAATCTTTGTCTATATCTTTTCCCACTTTTCTCAAAACAGGATCCCCAAAAGCTCTTATCGGTAAAATCATCTTATTCTTTGTTCTAAAAAATTCTGCAATATAATCGTTGCGCTTACTTTATCTATTAACCCCTTTTCCTGTTTCTTTTTTTTGCTTTTTCCACTTTGGGAGATAAAAAAAGAAGCCATTTTGGAGGTAAACCTTTCGTCTAAACGGTGGACCGTGATAGCTGAAAATTCTTTCTGAAATTCTTCAATGAATTTTAAAATATCTGTCTCCACTTCGGAAACATTTCCTTTCAAATCTGTAGGAAGGCCTATTACCACATCATCCACTTTGTTTTCAGTGAAGTATTTTTTTAAAAAATCCATCAAAAACCGGGTCTCAACGGTATCCAGGCCGCTTGCAATAATCTGCATATCATCTGTTGCAGCGATACCGCAGCGTGCCTTTCCATAGTCTATTGCAAGGATCTGTCCCATAAGTGTGCAAATTTAGTAAAATTTAATGATTTTATTCATAACGCAGTTTTTTTATAAAAATCATGTTTTATTCCATTATTTTTTTTATAATTTTAATCTTCCAAAAAAACGAAAATATGAAGAAACTCATCCTCGTAAGACATGCAAAAAGCGACTGGCCGGAAGAAACGGAGGACTTCGACAGACCTTTGGCAGACAAAGGATTGAAAGATGCTATGAACATGTCCAGATTCCTGAAAAGCAATAATATTTCTATTGATCAGTTTGTTTCCAGCCCGGCTGTACGTGCCCTGAATACGTGTAAAATCTTTAACCAAACTTATCAGCTTAATGTCTCTACAGAGGATAAGCTTTATAATCCCTCGGAAAGAAATTTTGAATCTGTGATCTATGACCTGGATGACAATGTGAGCTCTGTTGCTCTTTTCTCTCATAACAACGGAATTTCCAATTTTGCGAATTCCATTTCAGAAGATATTTTCCATTTTCCAACCTGTGGAGTTGCCGGTTTTGAAATAGACTGTAATTCATGGTCTGAATTTGATGGCGCCAAGAAAAAACTCCTGTTCTTTTATGAGCCGGGGAAAATATAATTATATCTTTCTATCTGCTTCTATTCCTTTTTTGGTGTGCTAGAAAGGAAAAGAACTATATTGATATATATTGGGGCTAAAGCCAAATTTTATTCATAAAAAAGCGGGCTAAAGCCCGCTACTATTGAATTATCTATTTTTTAGTTTACAATTTCACCTCATCATCTGCCTACTTTCTCTTAAGATCAAGATCATCAAAATCAAAGCTGAAATCTGTAATATCTGATATTGGTTTTAGCTTTGCAGACTCTGCTTTTCCATTTTCATTATAATTGAAAATAATATAGGCATCGGCATCATAGCTTCTGTCATCCCATTTTATAATGAAGGAATTACTGGAATAGGGAAGCAGCTCGCCTTTTAATCTTGGAGAGTTCTGGCAGGAGATTCTGTAGGTATTTCCCTGTTGAGAAATTTCTACATCTCCAAACCATTGGTCATTATACTTTCCAACAAACTGTTCGGCTTTCGGCTGAAGATTTTTTTCTTTTTTAAAGGCTTCTGATTTGGCGAAAGCTTCTTTTTTCTGCTTATCATATTCAGCATTTACTTTTGCCATTCTTTCACCATAGGTTTTCAGCCAGTTTCTGTCTGCTACTCCAAGATAAGAGTCTTTAACCGTGTTAGTAATTGTATTAAAAGCGGCCCCGGATTGTTGGTTTGTTAATACTACAATTCCCAATTTCAGGTCCGGAATCAGTGTAAATTGGGTAACAGTTCCTATTAAACCTCCCGTATGCTGAATCTGTTTGTGTCCTTTCACGTCACTCAGGAACCATCCTAATCCATATCCGTAAAAGCTTGTATCATAAGGATTTTTTAAAGCAACCCTATCTGGGATCTGTAAGCTCCATAACTGTTGTACGTTTTTATCTGAAACCAATTTTTTGCCGTCCTTAGTTGTAAAATTATTTAAAAGACAGTCAGCCCAGATGGTCATATCCTTAATATTACTCATAATTCCTCCTGCGGCATTTCCTGTTTCATTCCAGTCGTGGGGAACAGCAACAGCTTTCCCATCTACAGGGGCATGTGCATCGATTTTATTTGATACAGCCTTAGCTCTGCTGTAGCTTCCGAAGCTGGAGGTCATTCCGACAGGTTTCATAATTCTCTGCTCAATAAATTCGGCCCAGCTCAGACCGGAAATCCTGTGGATCACTTCTCCGGCTACGATGAACATAATATTGTTATAGTCCAGCGTCGTTCTGAAGGGATTTTCAGGTTTCAGATATCTTACATTGTGAACGATATCATTCACTGTCAGGTTTCCACCTTCAGGGAAGAACATCAGATCGCCTTGCCCCAAGCCTAATCCAGCTCTGTGCGTTACAAGATCTTTAATGGTTACGTTTTGGGAAACATAGGGATCATACATTTGAAATTCAGGGATGTATTTTGAAACTTTATCGTCCCAGTTTAATTTTCCTTCATCGGCTAAAATAGCCAGTGCAGTACAGGTAAACCCTTTTGAATTGGATGCAATTCCTACCAATGTAGTATCATCCATAGGTTGTTTGGTAGTTAAAGAACGCTGTCCGAACCCTTTGGAATAAATTACTTTTCCATCTTTTATGATTCCCACCGACATTCCCGGAACATCAAAGGTTTTTAAAGTATTCTGGATCAGTTCATCCAATTTCTTTTCTTCAACCTGGGCATTGAAAAGTCCTATTGCTAAAAGAAAAAGTAAAAGAGAAAATTTCTGCTTCATTTTTTAAATTTTCTCAAATTTAGTAAATATTAGGCGATGCCGGCTTCTCCTGTAAAACTTTGTGTATTTAAAATAATCTGATCCTTAAAAGAAAATAAATCTTTCCTAACTTTGCAAAAAAATTTCAGATCTTAATGACAAAAATTCTTCTCCTTTCCGATTCCCATTCTTATATAGACGACAGGATTTTAGAATACGCCCGTCAGGCTGATGAGATCTGGCACTGCGGGGATTTCGGAAGTATGGAAGTGATTGAAGAACTGGAAAAAATAAAGCCTCTAAAAGGGGTTTACGGTAATATAGACAACGCGAAGATCCGCGCCGAGTTTCCTGAAGTAAACCGTTTTTTCTGCGAAGATCTTGAAGTTTTGATGATCCATATCGGTGGATATCCCGGAAAATATACACCGCTGACGAACAGGGAAATTTCTACAAAGGCTCCAAAGCTGTTTATTTCAGGACATTCTCATATCCTGAAAGCTATGTTTGACCAAAAGAACAACCTACTGCATCTGAATCCCGGCGCCTGTGGGAAACAGGGATGGCATAAGACAAGAACAATGATGCGTTTCGTAGTGGAAGGTGAAGAGATCAAAGATCTGGAAATCATTGAACTGGGACCTAAGATTTAATTTTGAAATAATAAAAGAAGGAGCAAAATACATGAAAATCGGGGACAAAGTTTCTGTAGTAGATGAGGATTTAAACGGGATCATTACTTCCGTGAACGGCAATATTGTTGTTTTTAAGGACGAATACGGATTTACCTACCAATATCCGAAAGAGAAATTGGTTCCGAAAAACGCAGAGCTTTATGAAAATATCCGGGTAGTCAGAAAAGCGGAACCGAAGAAAGTAACTTCCAAAAAACATCAGAAAAATCATATGGTTCTGGATCTGCATTTTCATAATCTCGTCAGAAATCCCAGTGATTACGACAGCTTTGAGAGGCTCTTTATCCAAAAAGCGAAATTAATAGAAGTTCTTGACTTCTGTAGAAAGCATCATCTGAAGAGGCTGGAGATTGTTCACGGTATTGGTGACGGAACGCTGCAGAGAATGGTTATGGATGTTTTGGAAAGCCAGAGAGATATCGATTTTTATAATAAGGAAATACTTCATCATCAATCGGGTGCCGTTATGATAGAATTTCACTAAATTTGCAGCAATTGAAATATGAACGTACTTAATTTACTTTTTACCAAAGACGGATTAATCTACCAGATTGCAAAAAATAAAAGCATTCAGGAAGAAAAGTCTTATTTCGTTACTGAAGAAACTCCGGAGAACCTTATTGAAGATAAACTGGATGAAATTCTTCTTAAACAAAGGTTTGACGAAATCCATGTGATCTCGGCACTGAACCATTTCACCCTGATGCCTGAAGGGTTTTCTGAGCATGAGGCAGGATTTGAGCTGATTGCATTCAATGCTCCGGCTGACAGGGAAAAAGAAGAGCTCATGCTTTCTGTCAATAAGAAATTCGGGGTACAGTTTTATTATACATTTCCTAAAAACTTTTACAAAAAAATAAAGGAGCTGGCCATTCCGGTTCATTTTAATTTCTCGGGAGAAAAGTTTTTGAATTCACTCAACAATAAAAACAATAAGGAGATTCACATTAATCTATACCATAATCAATGTGAGTTTTTTGCTATTGATAACAAAAAAGTTATTTTATACAACAATCTGGATGTGAATTCTGAAGTAGATTTCCTGTATTTCGTGATGTTTACACTCAGTAAAATAGGTTTTGGAATCAATGAAACCAACTTTTATGCCTATGGCGAAACCACGGAAAATGAAACCTTCATTTCCGAACTTCAGAAATTCGTCAAAAATATGAGAATTGTTTTTGACAATATTCCCAATAAGAATTTTATACTTAATTAAAAGGGACCAAGAATTAGGGATGAGGGCTTAGGCCCGACATACCTTCCCTGATCCCTAATTCCTATCACCTAAACCCTAAAAAATATGTTCAGAATAATCTCAGGCAAGTGGAAAGCCAAAAAAATAGCCGCTCCTAAAAATTTTGATGTAAGACCTACTACAGATTTTGCCAAGGAAGCGCTTTTCAGTATCCTGGAAAACAAATATGATATGCAGTCGATTTCCGTACTTGATCTTTTTGCAGGTATTGGCTCCATCACTTTCGAATTTGCGTCCAGAGGATGCCAGGATATCACTTCGGTTGAGCTGAATCCAAAGCATACCAGCTTTATCAACGCTACGGCTTCAGAGCTTGATATGTCACTGCAGATCAATGTTCAGAGAGGTGATGTTTTTGACTGGCTTAAAAAGTTCAGAAATAAAAAAAGTTTCGAGATCATATTTTCCGATGCTCCATTTGAAATGGAAGAGAAGAAGTATTACGAGCTATTGTCTTTGGTTCTCAACAATAAATTCGTTAAAGAGAACGGCGTTCTGATTGTAGAACATCAGAGCAGAATGAAGCTGGAGCATCCCAACCTAATAGACACCCGAAAATACGGAAATGTAAGTTTCAGTTTTTTCGAAGCGAATAAAGAAAATAATCAGGAAATTTAATTCCTGATTATTTTTTTTACGGAAAGATCCGGTGCAGCAATTCCCCAGTTTGTAATAGCTTCAATGACGGGCAGCAATGTCTTTCCAAAATCCGTCAGTGTATATTCTACCATTAATGGTGGTTTTTCAGTATATACCTTTCTGTTGACGATATGATCTTCCTCTAGCTGTTTCAGCTGCAGGCTTAATGTTCTTTCAGTGATGGTAGGAATTAATTTCCTCAGTTCATTATATCTTTTGGCGCCGTCTGTAAGATGAAATAAAATGACAGCTTTCCATTTTCCTCCTATAAACTTCATGGTGACGCTGGTGCAACACGGGTATTCTTTGTTATCTATTGTGTACATTCTATACTATCCTTTTTTACCGTTATTGCAAAGGTAATAAACTTAAATTACTTTTGTAACTATAAAAATGATAGTATAATAATTTATGAACTTTTTAGAACAAATGAAAAAAAGATATACTGTAAAAAAGTATAATCCACAGGAAAAAATCAGTGCAGAACAGATTGCAGAATTGAAGGAAATCCTTAATCTGAGTCCTTCTTCGATCAACAGCCAGCCATGGAACTTTATTTTCGTTAATAAGCCTGAACTTAGAGAACAGCTGGCAGAAGCGTCTTATTTTAACAGGGAAAAGGTATTAGACAGCAGCCATATCATTGTATTCCAGGTGATAAAAAACCCTAAAGATTTTGAAAAACAGATCGAAGAAAATCTTCCTGAAGGTTCGGTTAATTACTACAAGAATATGGTAAAACCACAAGGCGAGGCTGGCATCCGGGCGTGGATGGGACATCAGGTTTATCTTTCACTGGGCATTCTTCTTTCAGCATGCGCTGCTATGGGAATAGATTCCACTCCGATGGAAGGTATTGAAACTGAAAAATATGACGAAATCCTTAAAAATGATTCTTATGAAACACTTTTTGCAGTAGCCATCGGGAAAAGAGACGAAAATGACAGCAATCATTCTGAAACGACTCCTAAAAGAAGGCTAAAAAGTGAAATGGTTATTTTAGAGTCTTAACAGTCAGACTTCATTTAAAATAAAAGCTGTTTCAGGTGAAACAGCTTTTTGTATTATAATACTTTCAATTCCAGGTCTATTGTCTTCCCAAAGAATTTCTTAGAGATCTTCTCAAAATTTTTCGTCAGATCCGAAAGGTAAAAATGATAATTCGGCTTTGGATTATTGTCATTCAGAAGATGGTATTTATCCAGTATGATCTTCAGGTGATTGGCCACAATATTTGGAGAATCAATCACACGGACCCTGTTACCATAATATTGCTTAATCTCATCGATCAGCAAAGGATAGTGTGTGCATCCTAGAATAAGGGTTTCAATATTTTTAAGCTTATTATTGCTTAAATAATTGTAAATGATGGCATGTGTAATCGGATGGTTCTTGAAGCCTTCTTCAATAGCAGGAACCAACAACGGAGTAGCGAGCTCATCAACCTTGATCCATTTATTATGTTTCCTGATGCTTTTCTTATAAAGCCCTGAATTGACAGTTGCTTTTGTAGCAATAACTCCAACATTATTGTGGATCTCATACGCTACTTTTTCAGCAACGGGATTAATAACGTCTATGACAGGAACTTTTCCATTCACAGACTGCATGACCTCGTTTAAAGCATTTGCTGTAGCCGTATTACAGGCAATAACAATTGCTTTACAGTTCTGCTGAAGCAGAAAATTGGTGATCTTGGTAGAATATTCTATAATCGCATCCTTCGACTTTTCACCGTACGGAAGGTGTTTGGTATCTCCAAAATAGATCAGGTCTTCGTGGGGAAGAAGCCGTTTGATCTCTTTGGCTACGGTAAGTCCTCCTACTCCGCTATCGAAAATACCGATAGGCTGGCTTGGTGAAAGATGGGAATAATCTTGCTTTTTAGTTTTCAAGTGAACTGAAATTTTATACAAAAATACGAAGATTTTAGATTCCGTATTCTAGATTGTGGACTTTATTATTGAAATACTAAGCAAGTTAAATTCTTAAACTTTTAGTTGATCAATTATAATTTAACTTTAGATAGGAATTTCATAATTATGCTTCGACTACGCTCAGCATGACATCTCTAATACTAATTTAATTTAAAATCAGCTAACATTATCATTCTTAAACATAATCAAAATATGTTTAAGAATGTTTTACTTATACTATAAATAAATCCGAAGCAATTCCATCCGCCATAAACCAATGTTTTTCCGGGATTTTCAAATGATTGTTTTCAGTGATTAAAATACCTTCTTCCATTTTAGATTTTATCTCATTTTGGAAATGTTCAAGAATCTTATCATTGAATTTATTCCTCAGGCTTTCAAGATCTACTCCCCAAATTGTCCTGAGACCAATCATAATCATTTCATTGAACTGATCATGCTGTGAAAGCAGCTCTTCTTCTTTGGCCAGAATTCCGGCATGAAGTTTTTTAATATACTGCTGATTATTGGCCACGTTCCAGCTTCTGACATCAAATCCGTTGTAAGAATGTGCGGAAGGACCGATTCCAAGATATTCTTTGTACTTCCAATAGGCAGAATTATGCCTTGAATAAAAGCCCGGTTTCGCAAAATTAGAAACTTCATAATGTTCAAAACCGTTATTTTTTAAGAAATCTGACAGATAATAGAACTCTTCATTCTGTTCTTCTTCTCTAGGACTGGCAACTTTTCCTTTCGAAATCCAGTTTTCTAAAGCTGTTTTGGGTTCAACAGTAAGGGCGTAGGAAGAAATATGAGGTACTTCAAGGGCAATTGTTTTCCTTAAATTCTCTTTCCAGATCTCCAGATTAGAAGTCGGTGAGCCATAAATCAGATCGATGCTTAAGTTTTCAAACCCGAAATCCTGTGCTCTTTTAATCGAATCTTCTGCTTCGGAAGCATTATGTGCACGGTTCATCAGTTTCAGATCTTCCTCAAAAAAGCTTTGGGTACCAATAGAAAGCCTGTTGACCGGAGATTGGGCAAGCTGCTTTAAAAAACTTTTGTCCAAATCATCGGGATTGGCTTCAAGGGTAACTTCAATATCATTGTCAAAACTGAAGTATTTCAGGACTTCATCGATTAGAGAATTGATTTCATCTGCTGAAAGAATAGACGGTGTTCCGCCTCCAAAATACAGGGATTTTAAACTTTTAGTCTGCAGCTCGTCTTTTCTAAGCCTGATTTCGGTCTTCATCGCACGGATCATTTCATCTTTAAAATTTAAAGAGGTAGAAAAGTGAAAATTGCAGTAGCTGCATTTCTGTTTGCAGAAGGGGATGTGAATATATATCATAAAAAAAGCCCTGAAAATTTCAGAGCTCAAATTTATTTAAATTAAATCAGATTAATATCTATATCCTCTATGATTAATAAAGTTATCAAAGTTATAACCTAAGCTGATCATAAAGCTGTTTCCTCCATAGGTCTGGATATCAGACATTCCAATGTTGTAGGTTGCTCCGATCATGAATTTATTAAATCTTACTTTAACAACCGGTGCAACCTGAAGCTGCTGGCTGTCAAATCTGTTCTGTACCGTTCTGTAGCTTACCCCGGCAGAGAATGAATTGATGTCATTAAAGAAAGTAGCCATTAGGTTATAGTCGATCATTCTTGTTGAATTGGTATTCAGGTTGATCAACGCTGATGGCGTTACGAAGATATTGTCAGCAAAATGCCAGTCATATCCTAAGTTTAAGAAGAATTTAATTGGTGAAGGCTCAATTCCGTTTACGATAGCCTTATCATTACTTAATGCGATATCATTTACAGAGATTCCTGCAAAGATATTTCTATAGGTAGCTGCTGCACCGAAGTTGGCATAAGCCATAAAAATATTTCCTTCTTTTCCGATCAACAAAGGATCGTAACCATCTTCAACGTTCACTGAAGTATAGTCGAAGTTCATATTATAAAATGAAACACTGGTACCGAAAGAGAACTGGTCTTTTCTGTCTCCCTCACTACTTAGTGGAATAAAGTATGAAGCTCCCGCTGTAATACCGCCTGCAGAAATAGGGCCATTGCTGTCTCTGAAAATAGAGAGCCCTGCTCCCACTCTGTCGAAAATGTTCCCGTTGATTCCTATAGACTGCGTATTTGGAGAATCGCTGAACTTGTCAAATTGTTTGTGGTAATTGGCATTAAGCTGCACGTAATCGGTCTTTCCGTACTGAGCTGGGTTGAACAGGAATTCACCATCCAAAAGATATTGCTGATAGTATGGTAGTGATTCTTGTGCTTTGTATGCATTTGACAAAAGAGCTAAACATACGATAGCATATAGTTTTCTCATAACAAATCTTGATTTCAATTCAACAAATATAAAAAAATTCTCAATATATTTTTAGTTTTCTAAATAATTTCTCCATTTTTTTACGGCATCCGCCATATCTTTGGGCATTGGGCTCTCAAAATATAATTCCTTTTTAGTGGTTGGATGTATAAACCCTAAAGTATGGGCATGGAGTGCATGTCTAGGAAGAATTTCAAAAACATTTTTTATAAACTGCTTATACTTAGGCAGATTCACTCCTCTGAGAGGCGTATGCCCTTCATATCTTTCGTCATTAAACAAAGTATGGCCAATATGTTTGAAATGAGCCCGGATCTGATGCGTTCTTCCTGTTTCAAGTTTACATTCTACCCAGGTCATATATTTAAATCGCTCTAAAACTTTATAATGTGTCACGGCGTGCTTTCCGTGGCTTCCATCCTCATAAACGGACATCTGCATCCTGTTTTTGGGATGCCTCCCGATATGGCCTCTTATTGTACCCTCATCTTCCTGAGGGTTTCCCCAGACAAATGCCCAGTATAATCTTTTTGTAGTTCTGTTAAAAAACTGTTTCGCTAAAAAGCTCAATGCATATTCGTTTTTTGCGATCACCAAAAGGCCGGAGGTATCTTTATCAATCCTGTGGACAAGCCCCACTCTGTCCAGATCAGATTTCTCCCCGCTCTTTTCAAAATGGAAAGCCAATGCATTTACCAATGTTTTGTCCCAGTTTCCATGACCAGGATGCACCACCATCCCCGGTTCCTTATCTACTACTACCAGATCATCATCTTCATAAATAATATTTACAGGAATATCCTGAGGAATGATCACATTTTCCCTCGGCGGATGGGCAAGAAGCACCGAAATCTGGTCACCGGGCTTCACACGGTAATTTTGTTTTACCGGAGCTCCGTTTACAACCACATTTCCGGCTCTGCAGGTCTGTGAAATTTTATTCCGTGAAGAGTTTTGTCTGTATATTAATAAGAACTTATCAATTCTTAACGGCTCCTGGTTTTTATCGACTTTGATATTAAGATGCTCATACAGTCCTTTATTTTCCTCATCAATATCGATGTTCTCCAAACTGTCGGAATCCAATAATTCTTCATCTAAAAAGTCTTCGTTATCTTCTGCCATTATTTTATTTTTTTACGCAAAAGGCCTCAACATTTTGCAGTTGAAGCCTATATTTTATATAATAAACCGTGATTATTCTACCACTACTTTTTTAGCCTTTGGCTTTTGGACCGGCTGCTGTGTTGCATTTCCTGTCGTTGTTGCCGGCTTACTTCCCGAACCCTGGCTGCTTGTTGCAGTGGATTTAGGTTTTTCTGTTACCGTTCCTGATGTCTTGGCTCCGGTAGCTGTACCGGTTTTGGCTGGTTCAGTCTTTGCCGGTTCAGGTTTAGGAGTTTCTTTTTTGGGTACAGGCACTACAGGTGGATCATAGCTTGGTTCCGGATAGCTAGGAACTTCATCATAATGTACCGGAGGCAGTGATGTATCTACTTTCATTCGGTAAATAGAGTTCAGCTGTTCTACTTTAGCTCTAAGCTCAGCAGGTGTTCTCTTACTTGCCCAAAGGTCAATCTGCATTCCCTGGTCCCTTACATCTCCGGAAGCCGGATCCTGGTAATAAATAATATCAGATTCATCTTTACTTCCATCTTCGTGTTCTACCAGACCTACTTCGAATAAACTTTTTGCGATAACCGCTTTGGCTTCTTTTACGGAAAGACCTACCACACTAGGAATTGAAATATTTCTCATAGGACCTGAGCCTACTACAACATCAATCACGGAGAATCTCGGAAGACGTGATCCCGGATTGACTGCATTACCTTTATATAATACTCTTAAAAGAGCATCTTTCTGAATACTCGGTTCATAGATAGTATCACCTATTTTAAGACCCACCTGATCCAGTCTCTGGAAAGCCAGTCCTGAATATTTATTGATCACATCAGGAATCGTAATAGGAGCCCATGTTCTGGGATTAACTACAATTCTTACCAGCGATCCCGGTTTTACACGAGAACTTGATAGAGGGTGCATTTTCAAAACCTGGAAAGGTTTATATTTAGGATTGTACTCAGCACTGTCTACTTCATATTCCAGCCCGGTATCCTCTAATATTTTTACGGCATCATAAACCGATTTGTTAATGACATTGGGCACAGGAATTTCCTGACCGTGGTTGGTATGGTATTCCAGCCAGCGGAAAGTAAGCCACACTAACCCCACAAAAATACCGATGGCTACTGCTAAATTCAGTAAAACTTTCCAATTGAAAAGTGATTTAAGCATACTTAAAAATACTTTAATTATAACGGCAAATATAGCTAATAATTTTAAATGTACTTTTATTTAACACAATTCATTTCAATTTTAAAATTTCTGAATTTCCCTTATTGCATTACATAAAATGATTAAATTTGCCCTAATTGATACTATAATGGTTATGAGCAAAAAAAGTGTTGCCGTTGTCATGGGAGGCTATTCGGATGAATATGTGGTTTCCTTAAAAAGCGGTCAGTTGATCTACGATTCTCTGGACAGAAATCTATATGATGTATATAAAGTGGTCATCCTTAAAGATGAATGGTATTTTTTAGGAGAAAATGATCAAAAATATGAAATCAACCGCGGAGATTTTTCGGTGACATTAGATAGTAATGAAAAACTGAAATTCGATGCCTGTTTCAACATTATCCACGGAACTCCGGGTGAAAACGGGATCCTTCAGGCTTATTGGGATGCTATAGGGCAGAAATATACCGGTTGTGATTTCTATCAAAGCGCCTTAACCTTTAATAAAAAAGATACATTAGCTGTCTTGTCAAAATATGGAATTCCTTCTGCTAAAAGCATTTATTTAAGAAAAGGAGAAGACATCAATACAGACGAAATCGTTGAAACTCTTGGTCTTCCGGTTTTCGTTAAGCCCAACCAGTCCGGATCATCTCTGGGAATCTCGAAAGTAAAGGAAAAGTCAGAATTAATTGCCGCAACTGAAATTGCATTCAACGAAGATGATGAGATCCTGATTGAAAGCTTCCTGGACGGAATGGAAGTTTCTGTAGGCGTCATAGATTTCAAAGGTGAAACCATCGTTTTAGGAATCACCGAAATCGTACCGACCAATGAATTCTTCGATTATGAGGCCAAATATGAAGGAGCTTCTGAAGAAATTACCCCTGCAAGAATTGACGATGCAACCAGAATCAGAGTAGAGGAAATTTCAAAAAGGGCTTACAATTCCCTTGGCATGAGCGGTTTTTCAAGAAGTGAGTTCATTCTTATGGACGGTATTCCTTATATGCTTGAAATGAATACCAATCCGGGGTTCTCCCCTGCCAGCATTCTTCCTCAGCAGGCAAAAATTTACGGAATATCCATCACAGATCTTTGCGGAAACGAAGTAGAAAAAGCATTGAATAAATAATAGAAGTTAGAAATCAGAGGTTAGAGAATGATTGAAGACAGGAGATAGAGGTAACAGTACACTAAAACCCTCTACTCCGAAACTCACGACCTAACCAGTAACTCGCAAACCATAACTCATCATAACACGTAAAACATGAAAATTGCTGTTTTCCCCGGATCATTTGATCCTATTACCCTGGGACATTATGATATTATTGAAAGAGCGGCTCCGCTTTTTGACAAACTGATTATTGCGATCGGACAGAACTCCCAAAAAAAATATATGTTTCCCCTGGAAAAAAGAATGGAATTTATTCAAAATTCCGTCGCTGAATTTCCCAATGTGGAAGTTGACTTTTTTGAAGGACTAACAGTAGATTACTGCTTTGAAAAAGATGCACAATACATCCTGAGAGGCTTAAGAAATCCCGCCGATTTTGAATTTGAAAAAGCAATAGCCCACACTAACAGAACTTTAGCCCATAAAAAACTGGAAACCGTATTCTTATTAACCTCATCCGGAAAGTCTTTCATCAGCAGCAGCATTGTAAGGGAGATCATCAACCATAACGGAGAATATGAATTATTGGTTCCGGAAGCCGTCAGGGTAGAACGATAAGTAATGTGTAATAGGTAATGAGTAATTTGGGAAATATGGATTACAATCAAGTTTTTCGGGAAAGAACTAAAAATTTTTCCATTCTTGTGATTAAATCTTTTTCATCATTACCTTATTCAGATGATGTTTCGGTCATAAGAAAGCAAATTATAAGATCTTCTACTTCAGTAGCTGCAAACTACAGAGCTGTTTCAAGAGCAAGATCTGAAAAAGAAAAATTTGCCAAGCTCTGTATTGTTGTAGAAGAAATTGATGAAACTCAACTTTGGCTTGAGATCATTAAGGAACTCGAATACCTAAGTCCTGAAAAAATGATTCATTTAAAATCAGAATGTGAAGAACTTGTAAAGGTTATGACTAAATATAAGTTTAGATTATCCCAACTTTAAATGGCATAATTTTTATTACTCATTGCCCATTACCTATTACTCATACATATATGCACGAACAGTTCAATTTTGCCATAGAGGTGCTCGGAACCATTTCCTTTACGATGTCGGGAAGTTTTGCAGCAATGCAGAAACGTCTTGATCCGTTCGGGGTACTGATTATTGCATTCGTCACTTCTGTAGGCGGAGGAACTGTAAGAGATCTTCTCCTGGACATTCCTGTTTTCTGGATGCACGACCTTTTAACATGTGCACTGATTTTAGGAACAAGTATTTTCGCCATGGTCTTCAAGTCTATTGAAAAGAACTTCAAGGTAACCTTATTTATTTTTGACAGCTTCGGGCTGGGATTATTTACCATTATCGGAGTTCAGAAAGGATTGAATGCAAATATTCATCCCCTGATATGTATCGCGCTGGGAACCATAACCGGCTGTTTCGGAGGGATCATACGGGATATCCTCCTCAACAGGATTCCACTGATTTTCAGGAAAGAGATCTATGCTACAGCATGTATTGTCGGAGGATCTGCATTTCTTCTGATGACTAAGTTTATCCCGCTTTCCTATACATTTATACAGATATTCACCATTATCCTCATTGTCGCGATCAGAACTCTCGCTGTAAAATATCACTGGCAAATGCCCAAATTTTATGGGTATGATCAGAATTCTGAGATGTAGCAGTAATGTATTCACATATAATAAAAAAAGCACCTGAATTCAGGTGCTTTTTTAGTTTCGTATGCTATTCTTAGAAAAATTTTCCTCTCTGTCTCATATTCGGATTGTGCATGTGTTTCTGCATGGAAGGCATCTTCAGCTGGTCTTTCATCATTTTTATCTGGTCCGTCATCATTCCTGCAGTGTCTAATCTTTTAGCCTCATCCAGAAGCTTCTGCCCTTCCTGTTTTCTTCCTTTAGAAATGGCTGCTGCTGCAAGATTCAATGTTGCCATCGCTCTGTCATGCTTCATATTCAGACCATATTCCAAAGCTTTTTTCATTAAAGGCTCCACCTTTGCCGGATGCTCCTGAGCCTGGGTAAGTCCCTGCAAATAGTGAAAATATCCATATTGGGATTTATGAAGCTGCGCCTGATAATTGGTGATTCCGTTTAACCATTGTGCGGCTTTTTCCATATTCTGTTTTCTCAGCTGCCAGAAGGCTAGGAGAATATATTCATTCTTGATGAAAAGTATAATAGGCAGTGCTGCAAGAAGGAATACTACAATTCCCCAGCCCAGACTTCTTGTGAAAATCATCATATAAAGTCCTAAAAGGATAAGAACTGCTGCAATTACAATTTTTATGTACTTATTCATTGTTCAGTTTTAGAAAGTGCAAAGATAGAAAATTTACAGGTTAGAAGCTAGAGGTAAGGAGTTAGAATTTCATAACTATTCGCTCTTGATCCGTTCAAATGTCTGAAAGCAAAAATCATATTGATTTTTTTCATCTTTTTCATGGCAGATCTCTGCTATTTTTTTCCAGACCTTCGGATTGATCTTTGGAAAGAATGTATCGGCTTCAAGATCGGCCTTCACTAAGGTAACCTCCAATTTATCAACAATTTCCATAGTCTGCTCATAGATATTTCCGCCACCGATAATGAAGATGTCTTCATCAATCTTTTTGGCAAATTTTACCGCTTCTTTAATGCTTCCTACGATCAGGATTCCTTCTTCGAACCAGTTCTTCTTTCTGGAAATTACAATATTGGTACGGTTAGGCAACGGTTTTCCTATACTTTCATAAGTTTTTCTTCCCATAATAACAGGATGTCCGGAAGTCATATCTTTAAAGTGTTTCAGGTCTTTAGGAAGATGCCACAGCAATTTATTTTCAAAACCGATCTCGTTCTTCTCTCCCATGGCCACCACTATTGTTGTCATTCTAATAATTTTTTACAAAATTAGCACATAATTTGTATATTTGATTAGCACAAAAAATTAAAAAAAAATAAACTATGAAAAATAAAGGCTGCCTTAGCGCAGGAACTATCGGTATTGCACTGCTTATCATTGTAGGTGTAATATTCTTCTGGGGTAAAAACGGGTATAATAATTTTGTTTCGAAAGAACAGAACGTAAATTCCAAATGGTCTAATATAGAAACCGTCTATCAGAAAAGGGCCAATCTTATTCCCAATCTGGAAAGAACTGTTAAATCGTATTCTAAATTTGAGCAGGAAACATTAACCAAAGTGGTTGAAGCACGTTCCAAAGCAACTTCCATCAACATCGACCCTACGAATATGACGGAAGCTGATATGGCGAAATTCCAGGCTGCACAGGGAGAATTGTCCGGAGCATTAAGCAGGTTAATGGCTGTAGTGGAATCTTACCCTAATTTGAAAGCGGACCAGCAGTATATTAATTTCCAGAGAGAATTTACGGCGATAGAAAACAGCATCAGAACCGAAACGGTTTATTATAATGATGCGGCCAAAGATTACAATACAACGATTAAAACATTCCCGAATAATATTCTGGCGAATTTTACAAACTTTAAAGAAAAACCTTTCTTCAAGGCTGAGGCCGGTGCAGAAAAAGCACCAGAAGTATTTAAATAATGAGCCGTTTTCTGACAAATCAGCAGATCGCTTCCCTTGTGGAAGCCATACAGTCGGCAGAAGAACATTCTACAGGCGAGATCAGGGTACACATTGACTCGAACACGGAAACAGAGAATGCACAGACCGCATTTGAAGTTTTCAAAGAACTCTGTATGAATAAAACCGCCGACAGAAACGCCGTGCTTTTTCATGTCAATTTTGAACAGAAATATCTGACCATCATTGGTGACATCGGAATCCATGATAAAGTACACCAGTCGTATTGGGATCACCTTCACGACTATATCACTGCTGAATTTGCCAAAGGAAATTATTATAAAGCTTTAAAAAGCGGCATCCTGGAAACCGGTCTTGAATTAAAAAAATATTTTCCTGTAGAAGGAAAAAATCCCAATCAGCTGTCTAATGAAATTACGTTCTCTTAAACCTGTATTTTCATTCATACTCTTCTGCTTTTACACTTTTGTATCAGCACAGTACACGGTTCCGCCAAAACCGGCTGTTCTGTATCCTGTATTTGATGAGGCAGGTCTGCTCACACAGCAACAAAAAGACGAACTGAACAATAAGCTGATCAAATTTGCAGACTCTACTTCCACGGAAATTGAAGTGGTCATTATCCCTTCCACTAAAGGAGAAGATGTGAATTTTCTGGCAACCATGTTCGGAGAAAAATGGGGAATCGGAAAAAAAGGCGTGGATAACGGAGTTGTTTTCCTGATTGCTACTGAAGACAGAACCATGTCTATCCAGCAGGGCAGAGCCGTAGAGCAATACCTTACAGCTTCTGTTGCAGGGCAGATCCTTGATTACATTGTCACTCCTAATTTCAGGCAGGGGCAATGGTATGAAGGCATCAACCGAGGCACATCAGCGATCATGGAGGCTGTGCAGGGGAAATTCAAACCTATGGAAACCTCAGCACCTTCAGGTAATGGAAGTGCTTTTAAGATTCTTATTATCGCATTTGTCATCTTTATCATTCTGGCCTTTATCTTCGGAGGCAGAGGCGGCGGACGTGGCGGTGGTAATAATGACGACGACGATGTGATCATCACCAGAAGAGGACGCAGAAATTATCCCGGCGGGTTTTTCCCATTCCCTGGCAGCTTCGGTGGCGGCGGTTTTGGTGGCGGCAGCTCCGGAGGAGGCGGAGGATTTGGCGGTTTTGGTGGCGGAGGAAGCTTCGGAGGAGGTGGCGCCTCAGGCGGATGGTAATTTAAAAGATAACAAAATTCAATACAATCGGGCTGAGTGCCCGATTTTTTATTTAATATATCAAAACCAGGTCATTTCTTTGATTTATTTTAATGTTAAGTTTAAACTTTCGTATTAAAAAGTTAACAAAGCCTCACAAAATCTGTTTTTTATTCAATTTTTTTTTATTACATTTACTAAAAACAGGATTATGAAAAAGACGCTGGTAGTTTTTGCACATCCCTATTTAGAGCACTCCAATTCAAATGTGGAGCTTATCAATTTCTATGTCCGCCACCAGCAGTTTATCCTTAGAGATCTTTACGAGGAGTATCCTGATTTTCATATTGCCGCATTCAGGGAGAGAAAAAGACTAAAAAACTATGACCGCTTTATTTTTCAGTTCCCGTTGATATGGTTCGGAATACCTCCTTTATTAAGATTATGGATTGATGAGGTTTTTGACAGGGACTGGCTCAAAGAAGGAAAAACCAATCCGTTGGAAGGTAAAGAGATTTATATTCTGATAACAACCGGAGGAAAGGAAAGATCTTTCAGTAAAAACGGAACTTATCAGTATACCGTAGAAGAACTGATCAGCGGACTGATTGTATCCTTAAAAGTTTTCAAAGCCGACATCAAACATATCAAGATTGTTTATGAGGCCAATAAACTCAGCAAAAAAGACATTATTTTACATAAAAAAGAGTTTGCAGAACTACTTAACCAATAGCATATGGAGTCCAGCTTAGCAATGAATACATTAATTTTTCTGGGTGTAGCCATTATTATGGTTCCGCTGGCGAGGAAATTTGGGCTGAGTTCTGTTATCGGGTATATTTTAGGAGGTATCATCATTGGCCCATATGTTCTAAGGTTTACCGGAAAGGATGTTAACGACATTATGCACGCCAGTGAGTTTGGAGTGATTATGCTTCTTTTCTTGGTGGGACTAGAGCTGGAACCCCGGAAATTCTGGGAAATGCGTAAGAAAATCATGGGACTTGGCCTTACGCAGATGCTGCTTTCCATCTCCCTGCTTTTTCTGGTTTTCATCAGTGCCGGATGGAGGATAGATAAGGCCGTTGCCATTGCAATATGTTTTGCTCTTTCTTCCACAGCAATTGTATTGCAGACTCTACAGGAAAAGGATAACCTGAAAACCATGGCCGGGGAAGCATCTTTCTCTACCCTTCTGTTTCAGGATATTGCCGTAATCCCTATTCTAGCTATTCTTCCGATCATTGCCAACTATAAGGCAAGCGCTCATGACAATGATATACAGGTTCTGATCCAGAAACTCCCGGAATGGCTGCAGGCCGGTACAGTGATTTTAGGAGTTGCTATCCTGATTCTTTTGGGAAGATATGTATTTGTTCCTTTCTTAAGATATGTTTCAAAGTCGGGAATGACGGAACTGCTTACTGCCTCGTCACTGTTCCTTGTGATAGGAGTTTCTGAGCTGATGGTGGTAATAGGACTTTCGCCGGCTCTGGGAGCTTTCCTGGCCGGGGTAATGCTTGCCAACAGTGAATTCCGGCATGAGCTGGAAGCACAGATCGATCCATTTAAAGGACTGCTTTTGGCTGTATTTTTTGTAAGCGTAGGCTCTACGATCAATTTTAATATTATCCAACAGGATCCTCTGTTTATTTTTTCTACTGTTTTTACAGTATTGGCCGTAAAATTTGTAGTTCTCTATGCCATCGGAAAGTTTTTTAAGATTGATACCCCGCAGAGTTTATTTTATGCATTTGCTCTTTCCCAGGTGGGGGAATTTGCTTTTGTCCTGATCAATTATGCTTCGGATCTTTATCTTTTAAGCCCGGAACTCAATGCACAAATGATGGCTGTTACTGCGATCACGATGTGCATCACTCCTATCCTCCTGATGATAAACGACCGGTTCATTACCCCTAAATTCATTAAAGAAATTCCTGATGAACAGAGTGATTTTAACATTCTGGACAACAATGTAGCTCAGAAGAAGATTATCATTGTTGGTTTCGGACATTTTGGAAGCACGGTGGGACGTCTTTTAAAAGCCAATAAAATTTCAGCAACGGTTCTGGACAGGGATTCCGATCGTGTAAAACTGTTGAGAAGTTATGGTTTTAAGGTTTATTACGGAGACGCTACAAGAATTCCCATCTTAAGGGCTGCAGGAATTGAAGATGCAGAAATCCTGGTTCTCTGTCTTGATGATCCTGATGATAATAAATTCATTGCTGAACTGGTCCGGGAACATTATCCGAAGGTGCGGATCTTTGTAAGGGCAAAAAATAGAATTGACGCCTATAATTATCTCAACAACGGTATTGAAAACATTTACAGGGAAACATTAGGAACCGCAGTAGATATGGCTGTAGATGTTCTTCATGAAACCGGCATGAGAAAATATGCGGCAAGGCGTATGGGGCAAAGATTTATGGCCATAGACAAAGCATCTATCAGAAGGCTGGCCAAAGCAAAGGATGATGACGAGATCCTATTGTTCACCACAAAAGAAATCCTTCAGCGTGAGGAGGAATTACTGGCTTATGACAATCTTAATTTTGACAATAAAAATTGGGAAGATTCCTCGTCAGTAGATGAAGAAAATGACGAGGAAATTCCTAATTGATTTATTGAATACTGACGCTTCCGCCACTGCTTTCTTCCTTGGTTACATTTTTAAGCTCGCCCTTTTTAGAAACATTTACACTTCCGCCTGAAGAAGCTTCTGCATGCAGTGAGGAAACAGCACTGATCTCAGCGCTTGCTCCGCTGGATGCCTCAGCTTTTACATAATCGGCAATAACTTCTTTTCCTGAAATACTACTGCCTGATGAGGAAGTAATATCTGCATTTTTAGTTTTTCCTGAAATAGTAATGCTTGCTGCTGATGAGGCATCAACATCAAGATCTACCGCCCACACCTTTCCGCTGAAGCTGCTGCTGCTGTCTGCCGAAATATCCAAATCATTGGCTTCCAGATCTCCGGAAACGCTTGCTGCGCTGGATATTTCAACATTCATTTTTTCCTGTGTGAATTTATCTTTTATGGCAACGCTTGCTGCAGAATTGGCAACAAGTTTAGAAAAATCTTTGGTGTAAATCTTGGCTTTCACATTATGACTGTTCATAACCCTGATGCCACGCTTATAATGGATATGAAGCTTTCCTCCACTGTTCTCCACAAGAATTTCATTAAGGATATTTTCCGGAGCAGAAATGACAACTTTTTCAGTTTCGGATTTAATTATCTCAGCATCAATAGCCTGGGAAACTTCTATTTCGTCAAAATCTCCGTTAAATACTTTCTCTTTGACCGGACCATTATCTGTGTCGATCACTTTATCTACCCATCCGTTATCATTATTACGGTCATTATTTTCATGGTTTCTTCTATCATGTTTTTCGTTGCATGAGGTTATCAGCGCGAAGGCTGACAATACAAAAAGAGTTGTCGATTTCATGTTTACTGCTTTTATAAATTAAGTTTTTAATATCTTTATACTTTAATAACAACTAATTTATGAAAAATATTTCATCGGTATTGTTAATTTCTGCGCTGGCACTTAATCAATCTTGTACTACAATGAAGAAAACCGATACTCAACAGGAGGCTCCGGTTACCGATCCATCCTTATCTTCAAACCCTTTTATGAAGAAAAGCAAGCTTCAATATGAGGCTCCGGAATTCGATAAAATTAAAAATGAACATTTTAAACCTGCTTTCGATTTTGGATTAAAACAGCACGATGCTGAGATCCTGAAGATCGCCAACAATCCGGAAGCCCCAACTTTTGAAAACACTATTGTAGCTCTTGAAAAAAGCGGCGAGGTTTTAAAAAGAGCCACTATTGTATTTTCCAACCTTACAAGCGCCAATACAAACCCTACTCTTCAGGCTTTGGATGAGGAATACGCTCCCATTTTTGCAGCACATTCTGATAAAATGTACCTGAATGAAAATCTATATAAAAGAATCAAGTCCATTAAAGAAGACGGCTTAGATTCCGAAGGAAAAAGACTTGTACAGTTTTACAAACAAAATTTTGAAATTGCAGGAGCAAATCTTTCTTCTGCTGATAAGGAAAAATTAAAGCAGATCAACCAGGAATTGGCTTCACTTTCTACGCAATATGCCAATAAATTATTGGAAGCAAGAAAGCAGGGAGGTGTATTTTTCTCTGATGCTAAAGAACTTGACGGGCTTTCTGCCGACGAGATTGAAGCTGCAGCCACTGATGCTAAAACTGCAGGACAGCCGGGAAAATATCTTCTTGCGTTGCAAAATACTACGCAGCAGCCTCTTCTTCAGAATCTGAAAAACAGAACTACAAGAGAAAAACTGTTCAAAGCGTCTTGGCTCAGAGCTGAAAAAGGCGACGGAAACGACACCCGTGAAACTATTGAAAAATTAGCTAAACTGAGACTTAAAAAAGCTCAGACCTTAGGCAAGAAAAGCTTTGCTGAATGGAAGCTCCAGGACCAGATGGCTAAAACACCTGAGGCAGCCACCAAGCTGATGAACCAGATCGCCACTCCCGCAGTGGAAACGGCAAAACGTGAAGCAAAAGATATTCAGGATCTGATCGATCAGCAGAAAGGTGGTTTCAAAGTAGAACCATGGGACTGGAATTTTTATGCCGAGCAGGTAAGAAAAGCGAAATATGATCTTGATGAGAACCAGATCAAGCCTTACTTTGAAGTGACTACTGTTCTGGAAAAAGGTGTTTTTTATGCTGCTGAAAAATTCTTTGGACTTACTTTCAAAAAAAGAACTGATCTTCCGGTTTACCATCCTGATGTGGTAACCTATGAAGTTTTTGACCACGATGGAAAATCTATCGCAATCTATTATCTTGATTTCTATACCAGAGATTCTAAAAACGGAGGTGCATGGATGAGTAATTTTGTTGAGCAGTCTTATCTTTTAGGAACAAAACCTGTAATCGTAAACTGCTATAATTATCAGAAACCGGCTCCTGGAAAGGCATCACTGATTAGCTACGATGATGTTTCTACAATGTTCCATGAGTTTGGACATTCCATTCACGGGATGTTTGCAAGCCAGAAATACCCATCACTTTCAGGAACAAGTGTTCCTAGAGATTTTGTGGAATTCCCGTCTCAGATTAATGAGCACTGGGCTTTAGATCCTGTTGTTTTAAAAAATTATGCAATCCACTATGAAACAAAACAGCCGATTCCCCAGGCTTTAGTTGAAAAAATTAAAAAAGCATCTACTTTCAACCAGGGATATATGACAACAGAACTTGTTTCTGCCGCAGCTCTGGATATGGACTGGCATACTGTAACCAATGAAAGCCAGCTTATTGAGGTTCTTGATTTTGAAAAACAGTCATTAGCCAGCCACGGGTTCACTTTAGCTACCGTTCCACCGAGATACCATACTCCTTATTTTGCTCATATCTGGGGTGGCGGATATTCGGCAGGATATTATGCTTATCTATGGTCTGAAACCCTTGATAATGATGCATGGGAATGGATTAAAAACAACGGAGGACTGACAAGGGAAAACGGTGATCGTTTCAGAAAATATATTCTTTCTGTAGGAAATTCTGTAGATCTTAATCAGGCATTCAGAGATTTCACAGGTCATGATCCGGATATCAAGCCTTTATTAAGAAACAGAGGTTTTATAAAATAATTTGTATAGAGAAGCATCCGATTGGGTGCTTCTTTTTTTGCTGAAGCCGTGGAATGATTGTATATCTTATTTAAATGGGCTTAAACCCATTTTTACTGAATAAATTAGTTTTTGAGATGTTCCTTATGTCATGGGCTAAGGCCGGTTCTATCAATAAAATCTTTATTTTTGTGGTTCAAAAATAAATTAAATATGGATTGTCCCTGCTGTTCAGGAAAATCGTACGAAGAATGCTGCCAGCCTTACCACAGCGGAGAAAAACATGCCCCTACTGCAGAAGCACTGATGCGTTCCCGCTTTTCTGCATTTGCGATTCCGAACGGAAAATACCTGATGGAAACTACATATCCGGCCAAAAGAAAATTTCACAATACAGAAGATCTGCAGGAATGGGGAGAAATTAATGAGTGGACAAAACTGGAAATTATAGATAAACCTTCTTCCAGCAAAGTTGAGTTTAAGGCCTTTTATACTGATGAAGAGGGCCACAAGCAAATCCATCATGAATTATCAAAATTCAAAATGATTCAAAACCGATGGTTTTATGTAAGCGGGGAGTTTTTAGAATAAATAAAAAAATGTCCGAAAAAATCCGGACATTTATTATAGTTTAGTGAGCTTCTGTTCCGTCAGCTCCATGAGCGTGACCGTGAGCCAGTTCTTCTTCTGTCGCAGGACGTGTATTTATAATTTCTACCTGGAAATCTAACACTTTCCCAGCCATTGGATGGTTAAGGTCTGCTATTACTGCTTCAGGTGTTACCTCTAATACGAATGCCTGGAAATTATTTCCCTGACCATCAGACAAAGGCAGAATAGCTCCCAAAGGCGGCGTTCCTGATTCCTGAAACATATCGATAGGCAACTGCACGATTGAGTTTGGATCTTTTTCTCCGTAGGCTTCTTCTGCCTGAATGATAAAAGCAGCTTTATCACCGGCTTTCAAACCCAGGATATTTTGCTCAAACTTTGGAATCATTCTTCCTACCCCATATAAAAATGTAAGAGGATTTTCTGCTGTTGTTTCTTCTACAAGAATCTTACTTCCATCTTCTTCGATCGTGTGAAGTATGTAACTTACTGCTACAACATGGTTGTTTTCAATTGTCATATTTTTTCTTTTTTTCGTGATATTTTTTCACGATTAACAGCACAAATATACTATTTTTGAAATGATTGACTGTGAGAAAGATATTTAAAAACAAAAATCTCAATACAGTATACCTTATCACTTCCCGTGCTTTGTTTCGTTTCTTTTTTTCTGTCTCAATACATAGAGATACAGGCTTTCTACCTTGGCTCTGGCCCAATCTGTTTTTCTTAAAAATTTCAGAGAGGAATTAATACTCGGGTTATCTGTAAAACATTTGATGTTGATCTGCTCGCCAAGCTTCTCGAAGCCTTCGTAGTATTCTATCAGTTCTTCAAGAATGGCATCGAGTCTTTTTCCGTGTAAAGGATCTTTGGACTGTTCCTGCATTGTTATTTTTTTGTAAAAGTAGAATATTATATGTTGATATGGAAATCTCACCTTGTATCTCGGAAACTGCTTATCAGAAAACAGTAAATTCAATCGCAATTATTTCAAATATTTCCACCTTCTTTTTTTACATTTTAATAATAAAAAAGACAGCAATTTCTTTCAGTAAATGATTCTTCACCGGTTATAAAATAAACCTCCGCAAAACAATCAGCGGAGGTCTTTTTATAATTTATAGATCCTGAATAACCGGTTTTACATTTTCACCGAACAGTTCAATGGATTTCATCATAATATCGTGAGCAGGATCACCGATATCCATATGACCGATGAATCTTGTAATTCCGAAAATTTCTTTCATGTAAGCAATTTTATCCGCAACTTCTGTGGGGCTTCCAATAAATAAAGCACCTTCTCGTGCTCTTCCGCCATCATACTGCATTTTGGTATAAGGAGCCCAGCCTCTGGTTGCCCCGATTCTGTCCATCTGAGATTTATAGTTATTGAAATACCCGTCCACAACAGCCTGATCATTACTTACAAAGGTGTGCGAATGAATGGCAATCTGCATTTCGGATACATCGTGTCCTGCTTTTTGATATTCCTGTTTATAAAACTCTACCAGATTCTTAAACTGTACCGGCATTCCTCCAATGATAGCTACCACTAAAGGCATTCCTAATTTTGCAGCGCTTAAAACAGATTGTGGAGTTCCGCCTACCGCTCTCCAGATAGACAGCTTTCCGTCGTTTTTTGCTCTTGGATAAACAGTCTGGTTCTGCATCGGTGCACGGAGCTTTCCTGACCAGGTTACATTTTCCTCTGAATTGATCTTTAGCAGCAATTCTAATTTCTCATCAAAAAGCTCTTCGTAATCATTCAGAGAATAGCCGTAAAGCGGAAAAGATTCAATAAAGCTCCCTCTTCCTACAAATATTTCAGCTCTTCCGTCTGATATCAAATCTAATGTTGAAAAATCTTCATATACTTTTACCGGTTCTGAAGAACTCAAAACCGTAACACCACTTGCCAGCTTTATATTTTTAGTGATACTTGCTGCTGCTGCCAGTATCATTTCCGGTGACGAAACTGCATAATCCGGACGGTGATGCTCTCCCATCGCAAAAACATCAATTCCTACCTCATCCATCAATTTTACCTGATCCAGTATTTCACGGATCTTCACTCCTGCATCTCTATATTTTCCGGTTGCCTGATCAAAAGCCAGATCACCAAACATTCCTATTCCTAATTCCATATTTTCAGATTTTAGATATACAAAATTACCATTATGAAACATTAGAAACGTTGATGTTTGTTAAGATCCGATCATGGCTCTATTTCCAGAAATTAAAAAATCAACAAAATATCATGGAAGAAAAAAAATAATCCTGCTTTTTTTCAGATTTTCAATAACAATTCATATCATTCAATTTAAATTATTTAAATTATTAATTATCAACGACTTACGCGTTTGTAAATGAAAATTAATTGTATATTTGTCTCGTAATTAAAAAAATCAAATAATGAAAAAGTACATTTTAATTGTATGCCTTTCTTTAGCCGGCATATTTAAAGCCCAAACTTCAAAAGAATTAATAGGCAAATGGCAACTAGTTGAGGCTCAGATTAACGACCAACCGAAGGATATAAAATCTACCTTTGGGAGTGATACGGTATTTCAGAATTTTAAAGAAGATTCAAGTTTTGAAGCAATTATCGGAGGGAAAACCAATAAAGGAAAGTGGGAACTAACGAAGGAAAATGATGTGCAGATTTTGAATATAACAGCTGGAAAGAATGTAACAAAATTCAAGGTTGATTATTTCGATGCAAACAAAAGAACAATTTCTCTCGTAAACAAAGGAAATAAGATTTCTTTGACTTATAAAAAAATCTAAGGAGATTATCTTTAATAAAAAATCCAGCCAAGGTGGCTGGATTTTTTATTATTATTTTTTAAGATTCTGATCAAAGTAGTCTGTAATCTTCTGCATCAGGTGGACTCTGTCTTTCCCGATTACGTTATGCGGATGTCCCGGATAGGCAAAGTAATCCAGCTGAACTCCGTTATCTACTGCAGCCTTAATAAATTTAATGGAATGCTGCCACACTACCACATCGTCCTGTGCACCGTGGATCATCAGTAATTTTCCTTTTAAATTCTGAACTTTATCCAACAGATTAGCGGTAGCATATCCCTGAGGATTTTCCTGCGGTGTATCCATATATCTTTCACCATACATGATCTCGTACATTTTCCAGTCGATTACCGGACCTCCGGCAACACCCACTTTGAAAACATCAGGATGGCGAAGCATGAAGCTTGTCGTCATAAATCCACCAAAACTCCATCCATGAATCCCCATTCTCTGAGAGTCTACATAAGGAAGAGACTTTAAATAGTCTACCCCTTTCATCTGATCGTTCATCTCCGTTGTTCCCAGGTTTCTGAAAACAGCCTGCTCAAATTTCATTCCACGGTTGGCAGAACCTCTTCCGTCCATTGTGAAAATAATATATCCGTTTTGAGCCATGTATTCGTACCAAAGGTTTCCTGATGCCGGAAAAGTATTGGTCACCAGCTGAAGATGTGGGCCGTTGTACAGATAAACAATTACCGGATATTTTTTATTGGCGTCAAAATCTGTCGGGAGAATGATCTTTCCGTAAAGTGGCGTCCCGTCATCAGCTTTTAGTTCTACATTTTTAATTTCAGGTCTCTGATAATTTTTCAGCGTATTTTCTGCTGTAAGAATGTTGGTTGACTTAGCAGTATTGGTATTGATAATATTCACAGACCTTGGTGTACCTGCATTAGTATAGGTATCATAAAGATAATTTCCGTCGCTGCTCAGGATTCCTGTGTGTACACCTGACGCATCGTCCATCCGCTGCATTTTAAAATTCGTCCAATTGATCTTATATAAATGCTTTTCAAGAGGTGTTTCTTTGGTAGAAGTGAAATAAATCTCCTTTTTCTTTTCATTAAAACCTAAAATATCTGTTACCAGCCAGTCTCCTTTGGTGATCTGGGCAACCAATCCTTTTTCCAGGCTATAGTGGAACAGATGATTGTATCCTGTTCTCTGGCTCTGCCAGATAAAGTCTGTATTGGAATTCGGGAAGAAAGTAAGCGGATGTTGAGGCTCAACATATTTATCGCTGGTTTCTTCAAATAAAGTTTTGATTAAATTTCCTGTAGCTGCGTCGTACTGGTTCATTTTTAAATGATTCTGCCCACGGTTCAGAACGCCTACAAAAATATATCTTGAATCCGGGCTCCACGTAACAGCTGTTAAATACTGATCTTTTTCGCCTTCAATTTTCAGAAAAGTGGTTGACTGATTTTTGATATTATAGACTCCCAAAGTAACTTCGTGGGATTTCTGCCCTGCCATCGGATATTTGATGTTGTGGTTTACAGCCGGAGTTACAGACCAGTCAATAACAGGGTAATCTGCTACCATCGTCTGATCCATTCTGTAAAACGCTACAGCTTCTGAATTCGGTGCAGGGAAAATTCCTGTATCAATTCCGAATTCATTCCGGTGAACTGCTGCTCCTCCGTTGATGATATTTTCATCAGAATCATTGGTTACAGCTATTGTTTTACCATTTTTGCTGACATATAAATTATTCTTTACGGTGAAGGCAAAAGTCTGGTTATCTCCGAACATTTTCATATTGGAAGCGTTCTCATCGACTGCAGCAGACGTTTTTACTTTCCAGTCGTTTCCTGATTTTTCGATCCAGAACATTTTGTCGTTTGAATTAAAATAACCGTTTGAACCGCTGGTAAACTTAATCTGTGGGACAGCCTTCAGTTTAGCATCAGAGAATGTTTTGTTCAGCTGAGTCAAAGACACTAAAGTATCCTGCTTACTGGTCTTAAGATCGGTGATCAGATAACCGCCTTTCACAGCCTGGATATAAGATTTACCATCCGCAGCCCATGAAAACTGGGAAATATTTTTCACGGCAAGATTCGTTCTCAGTCCATTTACAGCCTCCGCCATTGTAAATTTTTGGGTCTGCGCGATTGCAGAACTACCCAAAACCAGCATCAATAAAGAAAATCTATGTAATTTCATCGTATAAAATTGAATCCATCAAAAATAAGAAATAAAAGTCATCCGTTAATAAATGTTAAATAAAACATTCATAAAACAGGATTAATGCATTGATAAAAATAAATTCTTAACTTAATGGTAGGAGAATTAGAGTGAATGGTGAAGTGTCAATAGTGAATTTTTATATCTGCCATAATCCACTATTTACTTGCGAAGCAAATTGACTATTTGACTATTGACATAAAATTAGAGTTATTTCATTTCTTAACCTAAGTCAATGACTTATATATGTTCTCCGTCCTACATTTGCAGTATTAATAACAAACAAAAAATACAATACAATGGCAACAAAATGGAACCTAGACCCAACGCATAGTGAAATTACTTTTAAAGTAAAACACATGATGATTTCTAATATTAAAGGAAACTTCAGAACGTTCAATGCTGAAATTGAAGCTGAAGATGATACTTTTAGCAACGCTAAAACAACGGCTACCATCCAGACTGATTCTGTATTCACCAATAACACAGACAGAGACAACCACTTAAAATCCGCAGAATTTTTCAATGCAGAAGAATATCCTTCCATTACATTCGAATCTCAGGCTTTAAATGATAAAGTAACAGGAAACCTTACGGTAAACGGTATTACAAAACCAATTACTTTAGATGTTGACTTCGGAGGAATCAATGTTGACCCGTGGGGAAATACGAAAGCAGGCTTTTCTTTTGAAGGCAAGATCAACAGAAAAGATTTCGGACTGAACTGGAATGCAGCTCTTGAAGCAGGAGGTGTAATGGTAAGCGACGAAGTGAAAATTGCCGGAGAATTACAGTTTGTAAAACAGGCATAATATAAAAATGAGTTTTGGATAGTCTCTTCAAAAATATCTAAACCAGTTAAAACATAAAAAGGTTCAGGGATTTTTCTAAAAGCCTTGGACCTTTTTTAATACTTTCAACTTATGAATCTTAATGATCTGCAAAATATCAGCGCCAATTTTGGAAATACCCAAAGAATGCCCGTTTTATTCCTCGGGCATGGCTCGCCGATGAATGCTATTGAAGAAAACCAGTTTGTACAGGGATTCAGGAAAGCAGCGCAGGAGATTCCTAAACCTAATGCCATACTGTGTATTTCTGCACATTGGTATACACAGGGTACTTATGTTACTGCGATGGATATGCCAAGAACGATCCATGATTTTGGAGGTTTTCCAAAAGCTTTATTTGATGTAGAGTATCCTGCTCCGGGAAATCCGGAACTGGCAAAAAAAACAGCTGAACTTTTATCACCTGTTTTGGTAGAGGAAGATCATAATTGGGGATTAGATCACGGCGCATGGTCGGTGATTAAACATATGTATCCGGATGCTGATATTCCTGTGATCCAGCTGAGCATAGATTATACCAAGCCTCCGCAGTATCATTTTGATCTTGCCCAAAGGCTGAATAAGCTTCGTGAAAAAGGAATCCTGATCATCGGAAGCGGAAATATTGTGCATAACCTTCGCCTGATCGACTGGAAAAATATCGATACGGTAGGCGCCGGCTGGGATTGGGCTGTGGAAGCCAGAGAAAAGACAAATAACTGGCTTCTGAACGGAAATTTCCAGAATATTATAAATTATCAGAAACAGGGAACATTTCTTCAATATGCAGTTCCTACACCGGATCATTATCTTCCGTTGATCTATACATTAGGCTTAAAAGATCAGGCTGAAAGTCTGTCTTTATTTAATGATGAACTGATTGGTGGATCATTAAGCATGACCAGTGTAAGGATAGGATAAGCTATTTCACAGTTTTTATCACTAAGAACTCTTCCTGCAGCTCTTTTTGCAATTGACGACAATATTGAGATTAAAAAAAGGGAATATCACCAATCCGGACAGCTCATCAACGAAGGTGATTTTCAAAGAATTGAAAATATATTCTGATTGATAACCAGCTGGGAGACCGAGATATTCCCTGATCTTTTTACTTAAAACAATTATTGTACAGCTGCCAGGACATTGATGTTTCCATAGCCGTAGCTTGAATTCACCGTTGGATAATACGTGGCAGACTGTCTCATTTTATTGAGTACCTGATCTCGTGTCCATGAAGGGTTTTTAGCCCAGACAAGAGCGGCAATTCCGGCTGTAGCAGCCGTTGCTACTGATGAACCGCCCACATAATCTGCCTGATTGTTATAATAACTTAGAACCGGAACGGTATTCCCGTTGGCTCTTTCCATCTGGAAAGTAAAATCAATCTGGCTGCCTGAATGGCAGACATCACATTTCTGGTTGGAAGTTCCTTCTTTTACTCCGGTTACAGCCTGTGTTTCAGACATGCTTGCCGGAAAAATAACGCCCACAAAATTGGTAAAACTGGTAGAAGTTCCTCCCGCACAGAAGATCAGCTTTCCTCTTGAATAAGCATACTTTACCCCGTCTTCGATCTTTCCTACCGAGAAAATATGTCCCATCGACATGGAAATGATCTTTACACTGGTATTATTAGCCAGATCCGTAAATGCTGTTTTTACTCCGTTTTGTTCGCTGGAAGTTTCCAGCACCACATTGGAGGCCGCACGGTAAGTGATGAGATTCGCGTTGTAGGCAACTCCTACAGGCAGTCCTGCATTATTTTTTGGTGCCGCCATCACAGAGGCCATCTTCGTTCCGTGTCCGCATTGGTCAGCCGGACCGTCTTTAGTGGATCCGTTGACATATGATCCAAATTTACTGATTGTTCTTCCGGAAGATGCTCCCGTATTAAAACTGCTTCCCAGCAATGTCTGTTCGGGGGAAACTCCGGTATCAATAAGTCCTATGGTAACTCCTGCTCCGGTACTGTAGCTCCATGCATTTGGAATATTATGCTTCGTAAATGCCCATGGTACCTTGGCATTGGGAGTGGTGGTGGAATAATCTGCAACATTTAAAGCCGTTGATTCAAATCCGCATCCCGATGAACCACTGCTGGATTTTGCATTGGGATTAAGACTGTTTTCTATTTCAAAATAATGATAATCTCCCGGCTCCACATATCGGATATTTTTCATCTTTCTTAACGCTGTAATGGTTTCTTCTTTGTCTATGACAACATCCATCTGATTAAGATACTGATCGGAAGAAATCAAAAATCTCTTCTGCTCAACACCTTCATATTGCTGGATCAGATCTAAAATTTCTGCTTCCATTGCTTTGTTGTCAGGAGAAAGGCTTCTGTCAAAATCATTCTTTGAAGAGCCAAATCCGATGGATACCATTCTGTTTCCTCTCAAAATCGCACTCCAAAGCAGATGATCTGAAGCATTTTTCCAATTGAAAGATCCGGTATTCTTGATCGTGCTGTTAATTTCTGCATTGATCTGCTTTCCCGTCAAAGGATCCTTCTGAACAGCTTCAATTACAGGATTTTCGTTCTGCAGTTCATCTCTGGTACATGAATTCAAAACAAAGAACAGTGCTAAGAGGTAAAATACTCTTTTTTTCATAGTTTTAATTTTATGGTTTGGAACCACAATATAACACTTTGACGTGATTTAAAAGCTTAGAAAAAATGAATTTAGTATTATCTGAATATTAATAGTTGTTTCTAATTTTTGAAAAGTTTACAATATTTTCTCATAGCATACACTATTATCAACACCAATATATTGCCCGTAATTAAGAATCCTTATATAGCCGCATTTTTCATACAATGCAATAGCTTCAGGTTGCTTAATCCCTGTTTCCAGCACACATTTTTTATATCCTTCTTCTTTAGCCCAGCTTTCCAGCTCATTCAATATTTTGGAAGCAAAACCCTTCCCTCTTTTTTCTGTATCCGTATACATTCTTTTTATTTCTACAGTATCTTCAGAAAAAGGCTTGAAGGCACCGCAGCCCACCGCTATATCATCAGAGTAAGCTACCACACAATTTTTAAGCATGTCAATGGAGTTGAACTGGTGATAAAATTCATGATCTTCTCCATCACGTACAGCAAGATCGGCATCCAGGAGTTTGACTAAATTCTGGAAATCTATATTGGAAGAATCTGTTCTTTTGGTAGTCATTATTTGTTTGATTTAAAGCTTTAATATGATTTAAGAGTAAGCTCAAAATTACAAAAGCTTCCCCTGTGAGAGGAAGCTTGGGTTTTATTTGCTTTTAATTCATTTGAATTATGCGTCAACATTAAATTTTCTATCGTTGATCAGCTCTGCAATCGCCAGCATATCTTTTCCTATCAATCTGTCGTCTTCCAGTTTTTTAACTTTAGAACGGATGATGGCAAAATTCTCTTCAATAATTTTCGAACATTTGGAAGGTCTTCTGAATTCTAATCCCTGCGCTGCAAACATTAATTCCACAGATAAAATATTAACCAGATTTCCTAAAACCTGATTGAATTTTCTACCGGAAATACTTCCCATAGAAACATGATCTTCCTGTCCTAAGCTTGTTGGGATAGAGTCAGCCGATGCCGGGAAACACAACGTTTTATTTTCCGTAACCAAAGCCGCTGAAGTATATTGAGGAATCATAAATCCTGAATTCAGTCCTGAGCTTTCCGTCAGTAATCTTGGAAGTCCGTATTTTCCCTCTAATAATAAATAACTTCTTCTGTCTGAAATATTTCCTAATTCAGCAGCTGCCAATGTAGCATAGTCAAGAGGAAGTGCCATCAGCTGTCCATGGAAGTTTCCTCCGGAAATAGATTCTTCAGCGCTTAAGACAATTGGGTTATCTGTCACAGAATTCAGTTCTGTTTCAGCCATCAGTTTAAGATGTTCAAAAGCATTTCTGCTGGCACCGTGCACCTGAGGAACACATCTCATAGAATAAGGATCCTGAACTCTTTCACAGTCTTCATGCGCTTTCATATTTTCTGAACCTTTTAAAAACTTCACCATTCTTGCCGCTACTTTTTTGCTCCCCTCGAAAGGTCTGATCTCGTGAAGTTCTTTTTTGAATGGACTTTCAGAGCCCCTATAGGCCTCAATACTCATTGCAGCAGTCATATCCGCTAAGTTTAATAAGTATTCAAATTTCTCCAGACCTTTGATTGCATGAGCCAGAATAAACTGAGTTCCATTGATCAATCCTAAACCTTCTTTCGGACCTAAGGCTAATGGCTCAAGGCCATGTCTGTCCAAAACTTCCATAGTTTCAAAAATCTGATCTCCTTCCCAAACCTGTCCTAATCCGAGCAACGGAAGTACAAGATGGGCAAGAGGCGCCAAATCCCCTGAAGCCCCTACTGAGCCCTGTTCCGGCACTACTGGAATAATATCTTTTTCAAGCATCAGAATCAGCCTTTCAATCACTTCCAAAGAAACCCCTGAAAATCCTTTAGACAAAGCATGAACTTTAGCAATAATCATGATTTTGGAAAATTCCTTGTCTATAGGCTTTCCTACTCCTACCGCATGAGAAATGATAAGATTGTACTGCAGTTGAGCAGTTTCGTCAGCTGATATCTTAGTATCACAAAGCGGTCCGAAACCCGTATTGATCCCATAAACACATCTATCGGACTCTACTATTTTCTGAACGTTTTTCTGGGATTTTAGGATCTGTTCTTTGGCTGCTTTATTAAGTTTAGCTTTATTTGGCTTTTTACAGATTTCCAGAACATCATGGAAAGTAAAAACATCTACACCGTATATCATTTCTAAAAATTTGCTTAAAATTACGGATTTAACCATAATTGGAAAAGCTAAATCTCACAGTATTATGTTTTTCTTTTACCAGGAGGTAAATATTCCAAAGAAGAGATTGAAAAAATGGAAACCTATCTCTTTAATGAAAGCTTTAATAGGTCTTCTCGCAGAAGACATCAACTCTATTAAAAAAACGGAACCTCATAAAGGTTTAAATCATATCATTAAGCTGCAGAAAAAACGCTGCAGTTTTTGTTCTTTTAAATCCCGGATGGATTCCGTAATTTTGTTGTATGAATCCTTCTTTAGAATTACAGCTCAAAACTTTACCATCAGAACCGGGCGTTTATCGTTATTATGATAAAAACGACCAATTGCTGTATGTAGGAAAGGCCAAAAATTTAAAGAAAAGGGTTCTCTCCTACTTCAATAAAAATCTTCCCGGCTACCGTATCAAAATAATGGTAGGAAAGATCGTACGCCTTGAAACAACTATCGTCAACAGCGAATATGACGCGCTTTTACTGGAAAACAACCTGATCAAGGAACACCGTCCTTTTTACAATGTATTACTGAAGGATGATAAGACATATCCATGGATCTGTATTAAAAATGAAAGTTTTCCAAGAATTTTCCTTACCAGAAATGTAATCAAAGACGGATCTGAATATTATGGGCCTTATGCCAAAGTGCGCCCTGCAAAGATTTTGCTGGATACCATCAAACATATTTACAAGCTAAGAACCTGTAATCTTAATCTTTCACCTGCTAAAATTGCAGAAGGAAAATACAAGGTGTGCCTGGAATATCATATTAAAAACTGTGAAGGTCCCTGTGAAGATCTGGAAAGCAAGGAGGATTATGATGAAAAGATCGATGCCATCCGAGGAATTATCAAAGGGGATTTCCGGAAAGCAAAAGAGTATCTGGTGAATCAGATGATGAAAATGGCTTCCAATCTTAAGTTTGAAGAAGCACAGATCATTAAGGAAAGACTGGATATCCTGGAGGATTATCAGGCTAAAAATACGGTCGTAAATCCAAATATTGACGATGTAGATGTTTTTGGAATGACCAGCGATGAAGCGGCCGCTTATGTGAATTTCTTCAAGATCAGAAATGGAAATATCATTCAGAGTTTTACCACGGAAATCAAAAAGATCCTTGAGGAAACGGATGAAGATATTATGGAAGAAGCTTTGATCGAGATCCGCCAGAAGTTTAGCTCTGATTCTAAAGAAGTATTGTTACCATTTCATCTTTCTGTGGAGATCCCGAATGTAAAGCTAATTGTTCCAAAAGTGGGTGATAAAAAAAGGATTGTGGAACTTTCGGAGAAAAATGCGAAGGAATACCGTTTAGAAAAATTAAAGCAGGTCCAGATTGTAGATCCGGAAAGACATACAAACAGAATCATGTCCGAAATGCAGAAATTACTGAGAATGCCGGTGGAGCCCAGACATATTGAGGGTTTTGATAACTCCAATATCCAGGGGACAAACCCTGTTTCTGCGTGTGTGGTTTTTAAAGACGGAAAACCAAGTAAAGCTGACTACAGAATTTTCCACCCGAAAACAGTAGAAGGAGCCAATGACTTTGCCACGATGGAAGAGGTGATTTACCGCCGCTATAAAAGAATGCTGGATGAAGGGGAAAACCTACCGCAACTGATTCTTATAGATGGAGGAAAAGGTCAGCTTTCGTCCGCTGTAAAAAGTTTAAAATTATTGGGTCTTTACGGCAAAATCACGATTGTAGGAATAGCAAAAAGGCTCGAGGAAATTTTCTTTCCTGAAGATTCTATTCCTTTATATCTGGATAAAAAATCGGAAACATTAAAGATTCTACAGCGGGTAAGAGACGAAGCGCACCGTTTCGGGGTAAAACACCATAGGACGAGAAGAAAAAACTCTACCATCAAATCTGAACTGGAAGAAATTCCGGGTGTTGGAGGGAAAACAATTGAGCTTTTGCTTTCTAAATTGAAGTCTGTTAAGCGAATCAAGGAATCGAGTTTGGAAACTTTGGAAGAGATTTTGGGGAAAAGTAAAGCCAGGATTATTTACGACTATTTTAACAGCAACATCACATAAACAAATATAAAAGGCTCTTTTTTAAGAGCCTTTTATATAGTTATTTTTTAATGACCTTACCCAAATGTTCTCCTTTTTCAGTTTTTACTCGAATGAAATAGATACCTGAAGAAAGATCTGATACATTGATCTTATCATTAGTGTTTGTTACATTCTTTATCAATTTTCCGGCAGCATCAAACACTTTCACTGTTTCGATTTTATAATTTCCTTTACTCTTTACCGAGAAATATTCTACAACAGGATTAGGATAGACCTGAATATCTACATTGGTGTTTTTTTCGGCTGTTCTACGAATATCATCAGTTGCTAAATATACCGGCAGAGTATCCGTAACTTCGTACAACTCACTACCATGATTTTTTGTTGCAATGGAAAGATATAATCTTTCTCCATCTGTTGCTATTTTTTCTATATTTTCGTTAGGCAGCAGTTGATTGTCATCATTGATTACAAAAATGTCCATCGGCATTGTATTGGAGACCGTACCATTGGTTTTCCATACTTTCTGGGAATCCCCGTTCAGGAAGTACAGATAGTTATTGGCACAGATCATTTCTTTTACAGAAGATAAATTGGAAGATAAACTGAACGTACCGCTAGCGGTCCCATCCGTTCTCCAAAGCTGAGTACTATTGTTATTGGTAAAAAACAACTGGTTTCCGCATTTTTTAAATTTAGTTTCGCTAAAAAAATTACTGCTTAAGATTTCAGTAGTTCCTGCTACAGTGCCATCTGTTGAGTGAAGACCGGCGAAATATCCTGTAGTAATATACAACAGTTTATTATTTAAAACTTCAGTTTCTCTGGAAATGTTAGCATCACCAAAAGGTATCGTATAATCTTTTAATAGAACCGCAGAAACCTGATCTCCATCTGAAGCCCATAGTTCATTTTGGGAAGAGCTTGAATAATTTTCCTTTCTTTTTGTGAAGAAAAGTTTGTTATTAAAGCTTTTTAATACCTTTATATCACCATCTCCTCCATTCTGATAACTAAACTGAATGGCTTTTGAAGTTCCGGCAGACGTACCGTCGGATTTCCAGATTCCCAGTTTTCCATTTTCTTTGGCTATGAAATAGGCAAACCCATTCAGAACCGCTGTTTGTGAATCCGTGTTATACATGCTTCCCATATCATCCGTCGAAATATCTTTTACCAAAACCGCAGTATCTGAGGTATTATCAATTTTCCAAAGTTCGGTTCCCAGTACATTGTTGTATCCGGAAAATAGTAGGACATTGTCATTTAGATTGACATAAAAAGATTTATCATAGGTTGATGTACCTGTAGATGTAGACAATGCCACTGAATTTGCTGCTGTACCATCTGTCCTGTATAATCCATTCATTGGGTTAGGACTTCCGTTTTTGGTATAAAAATAATTTCCTACTTTAAAGAAAGTATCATTAGGACTGGAAAACATTCCTACAAATGAAGATCCTCCAAAGTTGGAAAGTCTTTCAAGCTGGTTAGTATTTTTGTTTCTTTTATACAACTGCCTATTGTATTCGCGATCAGCAGCAACAAAAATGAGTTCATTGTTCAGAACATCGAAAGAATGTGGTGCAGAACTTTCAAACCGGCTGATATCAGTGGCTAAAGAAGAATTTTGAGAAACCGGGTTTACGGAGAATAGCTCTGTTCCATTCTTTGGATTATATCCTGTAAGATAAATTTTAGAATTCAGATCAATAAAGCTGTTGTTATAAGGCATCCCGATATCTGTAATTTCAAATGTCTGAGATGAGTTTCCATTCGCTACCCAATACCTGTTGCCATAATTTGGTTTAGTAAGGATCAAATACTTGCTATTTGAACTTTTTCCATATAATTCAGTTTCAGGTGGGGTATTGAATAAAACAGTTCCTGCTTCGGTACCATCTGTTTCCCAAACATAATCACCGTAAGCCGGACTTACTCCATTGGCATTACTGTCAAAATATATTTTATTGTTAAGCCTTATAAATTTGCTGTTCGCCATAGAACTTGTATTTCCCGGCATTATATTTTTCAGCATCTTGGTTCCTGCAGAAGTTCCGTCGGAGATCCAAGGTTCCATGCCTCCTGCATCGGGATCAAATCCTTCAAATATAAAATAGTTATCCGCAGAAATTCCATTCAAACGTGGGACCCGTAAAGGTTTTACTGAAACTGTTCCGGCTTCAGTTCCATTACTTTCATAAAGTGCATACTCAGTTCCCTGATTAGCAATGAAGTAAAATTTATTATTAAGAAGTAATATATTGAAATCTCCTGAAATACTTCCGCCTGCATTAGGGGCAATATCTTTCAGCATAACAGTACCGGCTAGAGTACCGTCCGATTTCCAAATTTCTTTTCCATGAACTCCGTCATCAGCCCCTAAGATCAATTCATTATTAAATGAAAACATTTTAACATCCCCGGAATATACAAAAGTTTTCACTTTCAACAACTCCTTTGAAACTGTGTCATATGACCACAATTCATTTTGTACATAATAGAAAATTTTATTTCCGGCGACAACGAGATTACCTATAGAATAGTTTGAAATAAGATCTTTCTCTTTCATCGTTCCGGCAACAGTTCCGTCTGTTGCCCAGATCTGATACCCTGAAAAGCTTTGTTGGGCAATAAAATATACTTTTCCATTTACTTTTACAAAAGATGGAGAACCGGACACACCACTGTTCTGACCCGGAAAAATATCTTTCAACAATAAAGATTTTTGAGTTACAGAATTAAAGCACCATAACTCTCTTCCTTCATCACTAAATCTTGTAGCTGGAAAAATGATCAGATCATTCAGTTGAATTAAATTGCTAGGGTCACTGGAAGAGCCGAAATTTATTTCATGCAGCTTGGCATTGAATACATTTTGTGCACTTGAATATATTGATAGAGATACCAATAGAGAAGCATAAATTTTTTTCATTAATAATAAGGTTAAATCCTTAATTCATCTTTACGTCTGAGTTAAGGATCATTATTGTGTTATTTTATAATCGGTAATTATTTTGCTGAAAATACTTCTTTAGAATATTCTCCGTTAGACTGCAGCATATCAATCACAATATTCCCGTTTTCGTAATATCCGATAGTATAAGTTCCATCCGAAAGTTTTACTCTAAAAACATCCTTTTTGGAAGAAGTTTTAAAAACAGCAAATGGTACAGAACTTCCATTGTCTGTCAGGATAAACTGATTGGTATCCACCTGAATTTTCTGAAGGTTTACCTTACCGTTGGTATATTTCCCGGATTTATTCTCGGTAACAGGTGCAGATGAATTCTCTTCACTTTTTATCACGATATTTTCTTTTGGACTTTCATCCTTTGTAACCTGAAGATTTGCCACCGGATTTGAAGCTGGAAGTGAAGCCAGAGACAGCTTGAGAGCATCCTGATAGCCTTCTTTATATTCTTTAATGTTCGAACTTCCTTTTGATGAAAATACCACACTTCCCTTACAGTCTTTAAACTCAAGCTCTACTTTATTTCTCAGAAAACTGCTTTTATTAAGGATATTACCCACGGCAAAACTGCAAGAGTTTTTTTCAATCTCCGAAGGCCACTGGTCTTTACCTTCCTGGACAACTACGTATCCTTTTGCTTTTAAAGCTTTGGCTAAAGAATTATCGAGATCATATGATTCTTTCTCGAAATCTTTAAAGGTCTGAGGAATAGAAATATATTTATAATCAGAAACTTTCTGTCCGAAAACAGCAGTTACTGCCAACATAAACGTGAGTACCGAAATCTTTTTCATTGCTTTTAAATTAATTCAAAGTTAATCATTTCTGAATGCTCCCATATCTAATTTAAGGGAGAAAAAATTAGAATAGAAGTTAGATCCTCCAATCCCTGAATTGGTGATCGCATAATCCAGTGTAAGTCCTCTGTATCTTATCCCAAGGCCGGCGCTCGGCTGGAAAGAAACTTTTCTTTTAAGGTCTTCAATGTCTGTAATAGACTGGAATCTGTTAATTCCAAGCCTTACAAAGATCATTTTCTGATATCCAAGTTCAGCACCCGCATAAGGGGTTATACTTGCAAAATCTGTAGATATCAAAGCTGCTGTTTTAGCAAAATCAACATTAATCCCAGCTTCCGGCAATACATACACACTGCTGTTGATATTGAATATTTTACTTGCTCCTACATTCAGCTTAGGCATCGTAAGTTCCATTTTATCTTTTGGCGCCGGGTTGAACTCTTCGCCATTTACAACCGTTGAAAGTTCTCCCTGATTAACACTCCAGAAGTTTACCGTAGTCGTTGCATCACGCAGCATTCCCCCGAATTTCCATCCGTTATCAGCCTTATAAATAGCTCCTATATCAAACCCAAAACCGTAACCGCTTGCAAATTTACCTACATTTCTATAAACAATTTTAGCATTTACCCCTACATCCAGTTTGGTATTTCCTGCCGGGTTGAAGGCATAGGAAAGAATAGCAGCATAATCAGACTGGGAAAATTTTGTGATTTTATCATAATCAATATTACCTTCAGCATCGATCATCTGGGTTGTATTCAGGATATTCTCTACTCCCAATCTTACTATTGAAACCCCAAACACACCTTCTTCCAGGACTTTTGCATAAGCCAAATAATCATATTTCGCAATAGATTCAAAATATTCTGCGTGCATTGCTGCTCCTTGCCAGTCCCTTTCAATAGCCATTAAACCAGCCGGGTTCCACATGGGTGAATATACATCATCCTGGTTGGAAATTACAGCCCCTCCCATTGCCAGACCTCTTGCTCCGGCTCCGATATTTAAAAATTCATTGGAATATTTTCTTATAATCTGAGATTGAGACAGCCCAAACAGCAGTGAAAATGCAAGTAAAAAATATTTCTTCATCATATAAATTTGATGCTTAGTTAAAGTTTTTTTGTTTTCTGGCTTTTATTAATCCATTTACAATAATAGCCAATATCATAACGCCTGAAGCTACATAAAATATAGGACTCATTTCTTCTGATTCTCCAAAGATAAAAAAAGCTAGTATAATTCCGTAGACAGGTTCTAAATTAACTGTTAAAATTAGAGTAAAAGGCGAAATATATTTCATAAGCTTCACCGATTCCAGCATCGGAAAAGCTGTAAAAACGCTTGCCAGTAAGCATATTAACGCCAGATCTCTGTAGTTTATTTCATTCATTTGAAAAATCTGTCCTGTAAACATATAAAATATCGCCAGAACAAACCATCCACAAAAAATCTCATAGAATATAATATTTCCTGAGCTCGTTTTCCCAAACATTTTACCGTTAAAAACAGAGAAAATAGTTCCGAATACTGCACACAGAATCCCGTAGATGATACCTTCTTTAAAATGAAATTCGGTTTTAAAAATTAATAATATACAGGCAACAATCACTACCCCCATTACAACTTCTGATATATCAATCTTTCTTTTAAAAATAACAGGCTCTAATATGGAGGCAAATAACGTAGAAAGAGACAGGCAGCTTAATGCTATAGAAACATTGGAAACTTTGATGGAATAAAAAAAGCAATACCAGTGAAGTGCCATAGCACAGCCTATCCCAGCAAGCTGAAAAAATATCTTCTTTGAGACTTTAATGCTCTCCTTTTTATAAATCCTGATAAATACAAATAAAAATACAGCAGCAAACAGCATTCTGTAAAATACAAGGATCTGGGCATTGGCATGAATCAGTTTTCCCAAAATTGCAGTGAAACCCCATAAAAAAACAATTAAGTGCAGCCTGAAAAGTGCTAATTTTTGCATATTTTAACTTCTGTAAATTTTTAACAGGCAAATTTACAAATAGGCTTTTACAAATCTGATAAAAAAACAAATAATAGTTTAATAAAAAAATACTTAATACGTATTCGCCTTATTTTTCCCAAATAATTATTTGCAAATTAGCTAAAAAAGAAGGATCCTATGAAAATTTTATATCAATAAAAGAAGTTGCAATTCATAGAGTGTCTTTTCTTGATAAAAAATTATAAATTTAACTGATGATACTCAATAAAGATATTAGAATTAAAACAGATCGGATGATATTGCAGCCTGTAGAAGAATCATATGTTGACGATATCAATACATACTTCACTGCAGAAGTTACAAGGTATATGCCTTTTAACCCGGATGGAAATAGAAATGACATTCTAGCTTTCGTAAAAGAATCAAAAAAGTTATTATTAGAAAATACAGACCTGGTAATGGTGGTACTTGATCATAATAATAATTTTATGGGTTGCTGTGGTATCCATAATATAACAGAAGAATCGGTAGAACTTGGATTATGGTTAAAAAAAAGCGCACAAGGCTTTGGGTTGGGAACAGAAATAATAGCGAGTCTTATTGAATTTTTAGAAAATAATTTTACTTTCAAATACATCATGTATCCAGTTGATCAGGAAAATATAGCCAGTAGGAATATACCTGAAAAATTAGGCTTTGTTCCTTTCAAAAAATATCAAAAAAATAAAAGCTCATCATCATTTCTCAATATTGTAGAATACAGAAAATATTATTCAGTTTAATATTTTCAACTTATTTCCAGTCTTCAATATATACGCAAAAAAACCCTGAAAATTTATTCAACGTTCAGGGCCTTCAAATAATAAACTATTAAAAAAATAAACTAGGAACTTAGAGTAATTAGCAAGGAATATTCTTCCTTTTACTCTGAAGTAAAGTTAGAAAAAATATCAGTAATTTGAAAATATTTTTTTGTTAAAAATTTCACAATTTTCTGAGAACCAATATATTAAACACTTGCTTTACTTCAAACGTCATTCATTATAAAAATAGTATCTTTAGCCGTAAAAAATTGAAATTTTATGGACCTTGAATTTAATAAACGGGAAGATCAAAATAGATTAAAATTATCTGATATCAATCAATTGCTCGCTGAAATAAAAAAAGGAGGCGGTGAAAAAAGGCTTCAAAAGCTTCGTGATGAGGGAAAAATGACAGCAAGAGAAAGAATTGAATATCTTCTCGACAAAGGTTCAGATTCCATAGAAATCGGTGCATTTGCCGGTTATGAAATGTACGAAGAGCATGGCGGATGTCCTTGTGGAGGAGTTGTGGTAGTGATGGGATATGTTTCCGGCAGACAATGTCTTGTTGTTGCTAATGATGCTTCTGTAAAAGCCGGGGCCTGGTTTCCTATTACCGGAAAAAAGAATCTCAGAGCACAGGAGATTGCTATGGAAAATAAGCTTCCTATCATTTATCTGGTAGACTCTGCAGGTGTTTATCTTCCTATGCAGGATGAGATTTTCCCTGATAAAGAACATTTCGGAAGAATTTTCAGAAATAATGCTAAAATGAGCGCTATGGGAATTATCCAGATCTCGGCTGTTATGGGCAGCTGTGTAGCTGGAGGTGCTTATCTTCCGATTATGAGCGATGAAGCAATGATTGTTGATAAAACCGGCTCTATTTTCCTTGCCGGAAGTTATCTTGTAAAAGCGGCTATCGGAGAAAGCATTGATAATGAAACCCTGGGAGGAGCTACTACGCACTGTTCAATTTCGGGAGTTACAGATTATAAGGCTAAAGATGATAAGGATGCTTTAGACAGGATCAAAACCATCATGAAATCTATTGGAACTAATGAAAAAGCAGGATTTGACAGAATAGAAAGTTTTCCTCCAAAGGAAAATCCTGATAATATTTTTGGAATTGTTCCTGTTTCCAGGACAGAACAGTATGATACATACGAAATCATTAAATGCTTGGTTGATAATTCAGAATATGATGAATATAAGCCGGATTATGGAAAAAGCATCATTTGCGTCACAGCCAGAATTGACGGCTGGTCTGTAGGAATTGTAGCGAATCAGAGAAAGCTTGTAAAGAGCGGTAAGGGTGAAATGCAGTTCGGTGGCGTTATTTATTCGGATTCTGCCGATAAATCAACAAGATTTATTGCCAACTGTAACCAGAGAAAGATTCCTTTAGTTTTTCTTCAGGATGTTACAGGATTTATGGTAGGTTCAAAATCTGAACATGGAGGTATTATCAAAGATGGTGCTAAAATGGTGAATGCCGTTTCCAATTCAGTGGTACCAAAATTTACAATTATTACAGGAAATTCTTATGGAGCAGGAAACTACGCAATGTGCGGTAAAGCTTATGATCCCAGATTAATTGTAGCGTGGCCTTGGGCAGATCTTGCTGTAATGGGCGGATCGCAGGCAGCAAAAGTTTTGGTGCAGATTCAGGAATCCACTTTAAAGAAGCAAGGTAAAGAGATCACTGAAGAAGAACATAATGAGATTCTGAATACGATTACAAAAAGATATCAAAAACAGACAGAAGCTACTTATGCTGCTGCCAGGCTTTGGACAGATGCTATCATCAACCCTACAGATACAAGAAAATGGATCTCTATGGGTATTGAAGCTGCCAATCATTCTCCTATTACTGAAAAATTCAATCTGGGAGTTATCCAGGTTTGATCATATTGGTTTTCCTAAAAATAAAAAGATGTGGAATGGATTTTCCACATCTTTTGTTTTTATCCTGTTGAAATTTTTGAATTCTAAGAAAAGAACACTCCCGTTCTGAATCTCTCTTTATTCAGTTTTTTATTAACTGCCAGCCCCCAAAGAATAAACTCTTTTAAGAATAAAATATCTTCTGGCAAAGTATCCGGTTGGTATTTTTTAATGATCTGGTCAAGAGGTGCAATTCTGTTAAGAGATTTTGCATAGACTTCATCCGAAGATTCATCAGTAATTTCCAAAGAGCCGTCGTCTTCCAAAAACCAATCCGTAATCTGGCTAAACGGTCCATCAATACTCTTTTTCTCCAGCTTTTCCACTTTTGGAAAATAAAATGCGAATAAAGTTCTGATTGCATTATCAATTAATAACTGAGCAACTGCTTCCGCGCCTTCCTGTTCGCCCTCATATACCAACTCCACTTTCCCTGTAATCGCAGGAATTATACCTACAAAATCACTTAATCTTACAGATGTTGTTTCATCACCCGTTAATAAAGACCTGCGTTCTGCAGTACTTAATAGATTTTCAAAAGCAGTGATACTCATACGTGCGCTCACTCCGCTTTTTGAATCTACATATTCGCTGTCACGAGCTTCAAAACCAATCTGCTCCAAAAGATCTTTAGCCAAAGAAGGAACATATACTCCATTTTTCTGACGTCCGTCTAAGCTGGATTCATACCTGGTAATTTCTCTTGCAATATTGATGTTTTCAGGATAATGTGTCAAAATCTGCGATCCGATACGGTCTTTCAGCGGAGTCACAATACTTCCTCTGTTTGTATAATCTTCAGGATTCGCTGTGAAAACAAACTGAATATCCAAAGGCATTCTCACCTTAAATCCACGAATCTGTACGTCTCCTTCCTGCAAAATATTAAACAAGGAAACCTGTATCCTCGCCTGAAGATCCGGCAATTCATTGATGACAAAAATACAACGGTTCGCACGCGGAATCATTCCGAAATGAATCACACGGTCGTCTGCATAAGAAAGTTTCAGATTGGCAGCTTTAATAGGATCAACATCACCGATCAGGTCGGCAACAGTCACATCCGGAGTTGCCAGTTTTTCGAAAAATCTTTCATCACGGTGAAGCCATTCTATCGGAGTATTATCGCCTTCTGCTTCAATTAATTCTTTTGCAAAACGAGAAATTGGGTTGAATGGATCATCATTAATTTCGCTTCCTGCAACAAAAGGGATCCATTCGTCCAACAATGAAGTCATCATTCTTGCCAGCCTAGTTTTTGCCTGACCCCTTAATCCTAATAAATTAATATTATGCCGGCTTAGAATGGCATGCTCCAATTGAGGAATAACCGTATTTTCGTATCCGAAAATTCCTTCAAATACAGATTCTTTATTGCGAATTTTACTTTTTAAATTATCTCTTAATTCGTCTTTGATATTTTTTGATATGTATCCTGATGCTCTTAATGAGCCTAATGTTTTTATAGTTGGCTTTTCAGTCATTTTATTTAAAATCTGATTTATTAACTTCTTGAAATATATCTTTATGAATAATGAATTTTAGCGAATTCTTTTTTTACGGTTAGTTTCATAATCTTCAAAAATCATGTGGCCTAATCCATTAAGTCCTGTATAAAAAGCTTTCCCTTGATTGGCTTCTGTAAATTCACTCACAAATTGCTGTAAATAGGGATCCTGCGCAATCATAAAAGTAGTAATTGGAACATGTAGTCTTCTGGCCTGAGACGCCATATTATAACATTTCTGAACAACATATTCATCTAAACCATAAGAATTCATGTAGTATGTACCATCTGGCTGACGAACGCAGCTTGGTTTCCCGTCGGTAATCATGAAAATCTGTTTGTTGGTATTTCTTTTTCTCCGTAAAATGTCCATCGCCAGTTGAAGTCCGGCAACCGTATTTGTATGGTAAGGTCCAACCTGCAAATAAGGTAACTCCTGAATTTTAACAGGCCATGCATCGTCTCCAAAAACAATAATATCCAAAGTATCTTTCGGGTAACGTGTTGTAATAAGCTCTGCAAGCGCCATAGCCACCTTTTTGGCTGGAGTGATGCGGTCTTCTCCATATAAAATCATGCTGTGGCTGATGTCGATCATCAAAACCGTACTCATCTGAGATTGATGAATACTGTCTTCAACAATTAAATCATCTTCAGTAAGATGAAAATCTCCGATTCCGTTATTGATCTGGGCATTCTTAAGACTTTCGGTAATAGAAATTTTCTCTACCGGATCTCCAAAGTTATAATTACGAAATTCCCCTGTTGTATCTTCCCCCGTTCCGCTTTTATTGGTTTTATGATTTCCGTTTCCACTTTTTCCAAGGTTCCCGAATATTTGATTAAGCGCTTGTTTACGAATATTTTGTTCCATTTTTGCGCTCAGGCGAATTCCACTTCCACCATTAGGATCTACTTCTTCACGGATATATCCTTTCTTTTTAAGATCTTCAATAAAATCGTCAATAGTGTATTCCGGAGTAGTAAGCTGGTATTCTTCATCCAACATTCGAAGCCAGTCAATCGCTTCATCAAAATCTCCCGAGGTATGGGTTAACAAATCCGTAAAAATTTCCAGCAGTCGATCAAATACAGATAGTTCTTGTGCCTTGTAAGTTTCAAATCTGAACCCTCTCACAATATGCTCTTTCATGAAATAAAGTTACAACATAAATAAAAGGCCTTTAAGAGATTTAATCTATTTTAATTTTTATGAATAAAAATAATCTTGATTAATATTGAGAATATTTTAAGATGGGAGATAATAAGGTAACCACAGATTACTCATATTTCCACAGAGATTGTAGATAGGGTTTATTGCTTATTACTGATCATTTATCTTTATTTTGAGTATATAACAAAAAAAGTCTCATACAATCTGTGTTGTATGAGACTTTTAATAAAAACTGGCGGCGGCCTACTCTCCCGCTTGTCGC